>JAAUZI010000013.1 GCA_014804645.1 Lachnospiraceae bacterium
TAGGCATTTGTGACAGCCGGGTTCCCAAAATCCCGAAAGGCGCTATCGCCACAGAAAGTTGAAATGACTCAGTCCCCTTCCCTCGCTAAACGTTAATTTATCCACGTAAAACGTCATTAATCGGTTCCTTCATCTTACGGCAGAAGAACTTAACAACCATACCGGTCAACAAGGCAGACATAATCGTCCCCTCTCTTGTTCCCACAATTGTAAAATCAAAAAAGATAAGAGACAACACGAGAGAAATAATAACACAGAAAACATCAAACGCAATTTTTACATTTCCAAATTCCTTGTGGAGCATATCCGAAACCGCTTTTACAAAAGCTTCGCCTGAATTCATTATTACATTTGCTATCACGGAAAGTGAAACACCAAAACCAAGGATGACAATTCCGACCAATACCATTACTATACGCATCGGATATGAATTTATAGGAATGAATGACACAATCCACATCCCCAAATCAGTAAACCAGCCAAACAAAAAAGAAAGCGGAATTTGCAACAATTGTATGTACTGAAATTTCCTTCGAAGTATGAAAATCTGTCCGACTATCAAAACACAATTCCAAATGATAAGCCATGTTCCTAAAGAAATCGAAGAAAATCTATAGCTCATAACATTTGCCACAGAGGAAATGGGCGATACCCCTAATTCTCCATGCTTCGTAAAAGCAACGCCTAACGCTGCAAAAAACAGGCTTATAACAAATAATATATATCGTCTTGTAATTTCAGTTTTACTCATGACAACTCCTTTTCCCGTATTTTTCTTCAAAATAAATCCATCTCCATTTTTCATTCTTCCAAGAGAATGTCTGACGTAAGGCGGATTGCTATATCCTTTGCCAGAGAACTGGATACATTCTTATCGTCTGTTCTTCCAAGATAAACACAATAATATATTTTTCCCTCAGCGCTTTCTGCAAATCCCGTAAACCATGCATCGACCACATTCCCATCCACTTTTCCCATACCTGTTTTACCGTATAGGAAAAGATCTGTTCCCTTCTGTTCTGACACCAACATGACCTGCTTCAATTCATTTAATGTTTTTTCCGAATAGTTTGAGCTATCACCAAAAATACGCTCCATTACCTCCACCTGTTCCTTTGGTGAGATCATTAAGGAGGATTCAATCCAAAAGCCTGTCAAAGCCCGATTATTATTGTTGGTATTCAACCTTCCCTCCCAGTCAGAGATATCACAATTACCATACTGAAGTTTATCCAGTTCCTCCTGCATTCTGGTTCTTCCAATATCATCTATAACTTCTCTGTAATACCATACACAAGAAGCATGAAACGCATCCGTAAAATCAATATCTTTATTCCAGTCTTCATTCCAGAATACTTCACCACTCCATATTCTGGTAGAATCTTCCGGCACAATAATTCCATTTTCTAGGGCAATCAGAGAAGAAATAATCTTAAATGTGGAGCATGGTGATCTTCTTGTCATAGCAAGCTCACTATGATACATTGTATACTGCCTGTTCGATGCATCATACACGACTGCTGCCCCATTTAACCCATCAAAATATTCTGACCAGTCCGCCTCTATAATCTCCGGTTCCGTAATTTCATTCATAGTATCTTCTTCCGCTTCCGCCTCCGAAATGGCACTGCTCAGCTCCGATTCCATCTGATCCACTTTTTCTTCTTCCGGTTCTTCCTTCACATCTTCCACAATTTCCACAGAAATCTTTTCCTCTATATATCGGTCAGAACAGCCTGCCATGATAAATGCAAATGCAAATATCCAATATACCACCTTAAAATAATTGCCTCTCATTTTCATCTTTACCATCATATTATTAATTGTCGTTTTTGCGTCATGATTATCTTTTATTCGAAAACAGCATACAGTATATAGTATTTCAAAATATCGCAATTTGCTGAAATATATTATATAATTATCAATATTTTTAGATTGTATAGTACTCGAAGCATTGTCACTGTTGCCACAATAGCATCCCATCCTCGAAAGTGACGCATAATCTCCCGGTATCTTTCAGCCAGGGAAGGTAGGAACGCACCGAGCTGCCCACTAGTACATACTGCTCAAAATTCATAACAAACCCATACCCTCTGAATACTTTCCACAAAATATTTTCAAAAATTTTATGTTTTTTACAAATATATGAGATTTTTCTGTTGTTTCAATCTCCTCGAGAAATTCTGCGTCAGAAAATATGTCACATCACTTTCCTGTGCCATAAGGAACTTTTGTCTACCTTTACAGATAACGGTTATCCCCAATATAATCAGCATGGGAATGAATTGGATTGTTCCAGTAGAAAATCATATAATAAACATATCATAGCATACACAAAAAAGAAATGCATCCTAATTAACGTTTTCTAATCTAACCGCATACAATAATGAAAACTCCCGTCACGGAGGAGCCTATGTATTGTATTACATCAAATGACGGAACCAAAATTGCTGTTTACGACTATAATCCGCAGGAAAAAGAGACTATTTTTCTCATTCATGGCTGGCCGTTATCCCATCTGATCTTTGAATATCAGATCAATCTGCTCACTGACTGCGGATATCGTGTTGTTGCGGTGGATTTGCGGGGATTTGGCAAGTCGGATACCCCTGTATGCGGATACTCTTATGATCAAATGGCGGCTGATATATTTCAAGTAATCCGCCAGCTTTGTCTCAGAAGATTTATTTTGGTTGGTTTTTCAATGGGAGGCGCAATCGCCTTAAGATATATGGAGCGTTACAATGGATTCGGTGTATGCAGGCTGATCTTGCTTTCCGCAGCTGCTCCAAGCTTTACACGTCGTCCCGATTTCCCATACGGAAAAACCGTACAGGAGGTAAATGATCTGATAAACCTTGCCAAAACTGACCGGCCCCAGCTCTGCCAGAATTTCAGCCAACAACTTTTTGCATGCACACACACAGACGCAGTTGTTGCGTGGTTCAGAGACATCGCCCTGTCTGCATCAGGAATCGGAACAATTAAATGCGGTATTGCTCTGCGCGACGAAAATGTTCAGGATACTTTTCGCTTTGTTCAAGTTCCCACATATATAATCCACGGTGATAAAGATGTTATTGTTTCCAGGGAGCTTGCCGAGATACAGCACAAGTATATCTGCGGTTCTAAGCTCATAACCTTACCTGACAGCGGCCACGGAATCATCTATGATCAGCTCGAAAAGTTCAATTCTATATTTATAAATTCCATTACGGAGGAATAAAATATCCAATACGAACAGAGGGATTATTGAAAAGTGCCCGAAAATCCAGCATTTTCAGGCACTTGCGCAATACATATATTCAATTATTTAGGCAAGCCTGCGATAAAGGACATAATCCTTTCTGCCGTTTCTTCAACAGTCATATCACTGTTATCAATGAATAGCGGTACCTTTCCCTTATTTTTCCGAAACCATTGATTATATTCAATCTGTGGCCGTATAGCCTCATCAGAATCAAATCCTCGTTCTTTCGGTCTGACACGAAGCCGTTGTTCAATCTTCTCGTCGGCCGGACACAATACAATAAAGTATGTCGATTCAATGATTTCGGGAATCGTATGTTTTCCAAAATAATCCTGAGGATTCAGACAGCCGGCAAACACCAAATCCCTTCCGTCAGCCCGGCGTACAGCTTCTTTTAGACAGTCATCACTATATCTATGTTCATAATCAGTTCCCGCATAATCCCACCAGTTAATTCCCACTTCATCTGTATCTATACAGACATATTGGCATGGGTTGAGGCGCCTTTCTATTTCGTCCTTTATCGTTGATTTACCAGCCCCGCATGTTCCAGTTATAACCACAAGTTTCATGTCTTGCCTCCTACATAAATCCCGATTGTTATTTGATACTTTTTAAGGTAAACAAAATCACATAAATCATAATAACACAAAACATTTATGCAGACTATTTTCTACGGATAGATTTCGGAAGATTCTTTGGAGTTACGGTAATATTTATAAAAGCAACCTTTCTATTATCTTTTTTTGCCATATATGCTTGACCTTGCCCTTAGGACATAGTTTACATTATACCTAAAGAAAATTTTGACAAATACTTAAACTGTATACAGGAGGGGTATTTTGAAAATTTTGAAACAGCTTATTAAATTGCACAAATTCCTTTTTATGATAGCGATTCTGTTCACCTTCCTATCTATTATTTCTAATTTATGTTGGAACAAATTTTTAGCAAAAACGTTGGACATCTTTGGAGATGCAGCCTTTTTCAATTTTGAGAATAGCTCACACATGATTTCTACTCTTTTTATAACCGGAATAGTTGTTATTCTCTTACATACGATAAGTGAATATTTATCATCTTATACTTGCGAAATTTTTGCACATGAAATGCGAATGGGATATGTTAGATATTATTTACAAAGTGACTTTCAAATACTTTCAAAACTGAATGTTGGAGAAGAACAATCTGCTATGCAAAATGAGTTAAAAGATGTCTCTGACTATTTGAATCAGAACCTCTTTTCCCTAATGAAGCAATTTGGTACGTTTGCTGTCACCGTAGTATTTTTATTTTGTCAAAATATTAAATTGGCTATACTTTCTATATTTCCGGTAATTCCACTGATTATTTATTGTTCCTTTTCCAGTAAAGTCATTAAAAATTATACGCAGCAGTGCCTAAACAGCAAGAAAAAAATCAATGGCTTAGCGGATATGATTCTGGAATTATTTCCTATTATTCAAGTTTACGATTCATACAGGCTGATTAAAAGTACTATGTGGGAAAATCTTTTAGAATGGGAGAATGCAAATGTCAGGAAAGAACGGATTTACGCCAGACTCATGTCACTTTCAGGCGTACTTTCATTTGTACCACTTTTACTATTGCTTGGATTTGGCGGAGCTATGGTGATAAATGGAGAAATCAGCACAGGAACTTTTTATATATTTATCAATCTGTCGGGAAATGTTTCCGGCTTTTTACAGAATATGCCCGGCATTTATGCCAACTTCCGGCGATTTGGTGCATCTGTTGACAAATTGGAAGAAAAACTTGTGTTAAGAAAAGTATGAGGGAGTGTGACCATAAATATGTATCAATACGCAGTTTATTTAGACAACATTTCGTTTTCATATGAGGGTAATACGGTGCTAAAGAATCTGTCGCTCAGAGTGAACTATGGCGAACACATCGGAATTATCGGAGATAGCGGATGCGGGAAAAGCACTATATTAAATATAATCGCCGGACTTTATGAACCTGATTGTGGAAAAGCAGTTATAGCAGGTGAATGTTTTCCAGGTAAAATCAGAGAACAGGTAGCTCTCGTTATGCAGAATAACAGCCTTTTTCCTCTGTCTATAAGGGATAATATTACCTGTGGCCATGATATTTCAGAAGAAATAGTATGGGCTGCCTGTAAAAATACAAGTCTCGCGAAATGGATTGAAAATCTTCCAAATGGGTTGGACACTAACGTGGGTGAGAGGGGTAATCAAGTATCCGGCGGGCAGGCACAGCGAATTCAAATAGCCCGGGCTCTTTGTAAGAATGCTCCAATCATTCTGCTGGATGAACCGGTCTCCGCCCTGGATAAAGATACCGGACATTCGGTTTTGAGCGCTATGCATAAACTGATGAAAGGCAAGACGGTGATCCACGTTACACATCATCAAGATACTTTAGACAGCAGTTATACTATTTATCGCATGAAGGGAGGGCAGCTGATTCATGAGTGACTTAGGCAGATTAATCAAGAGAATGGGTATTCAGCGCAAATTCATATTTTTACTGCTGCTCAGAGCTCCTTTTGATGCTGTTAGGACCTGGATGCTGGCTAATCTGATGAAATCGATTTTTCTCTGCCTGGAAACAGATAATTCTGTTTCCTTGCTAAGAATATGTGTAATATATGGCTTGATATGTGCAATGCTATTTATTTATAATGGAACTATATGGAGTAAATATGCGGCATTTTCTGCTAAAACAGAGGTATGGCTTCAGAAAATGCTGCTGGAAAAAATTTTGAGTTTACCCTTTAAACGGGTAAATTCCCATTTTAGCGGTGAATGGATTACAAAATTAAATAGTGATATACAAGCGGCTATTACAATGATGAATGGTCCGATGAATATTCCCCATCTTATAGTTGCTATCATAAATACAATGTTGTCCTCATTTTTGATTTTTAGAAGCAGCCTGCTTTTATTTGGCGTAACATGGATATTGATTCTTCCACAGTTATTTATTAATTATAAGATAGTGCTTAAGGCTATTCCAAAACTGAAAGAAAAATCTCAAAATGCTATGTCGGAAAATACTTCTGCTATCCAGCCATTAATTACAGATGCAGACACGATTTTGTTGTATGATGCCGGAAAATTAATGATGAAAAACTGTAATGAGAGCAGTCGAAAACTAATGAAAGTCAATATGAAAATTCATGTANGAAATNCTTTAAGCGACGCGTGTATGCGTTTGTTTGGAATTGGAGGATACCTNATTATTCTGCTCATAGGNTACAGACTTATTTATAATGGNAAAATGGCATTTTCGGATGTNGTTTACTGTTTCCAGATTAGAGGNTCTGTTNTAGCAGGAATATTCATGCTCATTACTTGTTTAAACAACCTGAAANCAAATGCGGTCTGTATAAAAAGGATTAATAATACATTGGAAGAACAGCCGGATATTTAATAATATGAAATGGAGAATGATTATGAAAGATGAGCTCATGTTAATTGGAGAAATTGCAGACTTTTTTGGAATCTCCAGAAAGGCAATACGTTTATATGAAAAGAAAGGAATTATTAAGCCAGTAAAAGTAGATGCTGAGAATGGATATCGTTACTATTCGGCAGAACAGATACAGCAGTTAAACGCGCTGTTAGAATTAAAGGCACTGGGGTTTTCTCTTGATGAGATCAAGATGATCATTGATGGGAAAACAGCAAAAATACCATTGCTTGAAATGCTTGAAAAGAAACGACAGGCATGGAAGGAAGCAATGAATTCTGCAAAATATAAAGAAGAATGTCTGGACAATATTATTCATAATTTACAAGGCTCTCAAACTGCGGAAAAAATTACTGAAATGACAGAAGAAGAAAGAGCATGGCTGCTGGTGAAAATGGTATGTATTGAAGATGTCAGAGCACAGAAAATCTTGAGTGAAGCATTGTGGCTGTGATGTAATGTATGTAAATTTTATCCAAAACTTTACCTTGTCAAATGCCCACAGGGTATTGCGAACCCTGATAAAGGAAAAAATAAGAAAATCAATATTTATATTGACAACTAAAATATATACTGTTAAAATTACACAAAATAAAGGAAAGATAAGCCCATGATCAAATTTTCAATTACCATGAACAAAATGAACCAGCAACAGCAGCTTATTGTCAAAATTGACAACGGGCTTTTTGGGCTGTGTTCATAACAAGTATCTTTCTCTAGTTAATCTGAACCAAACGGTCGAAAGCTCGATACGAGTTTTTGACCGTTTTTATTTTGGAAAGGAGCTATACTATGCCGGAACAGTCAGAGCTTCCCCAACAAAAAGGGAAGCAAGTGATAACTATAGTAAACGCCAAAACAAATAACAGAAAGGAACAAAATAATATGATATGTAAGCGGTTAACTTCAAATGAACGCCCGACATTTCCTAAGCGGGCAATTATTACGGCAGGTATGCCCTATGGAAATAAAAATTTACATTTTGGACATGTAGGAGGTATGTTTATACATGCAGATATTTTTGCGCGATTTTTAAGAGATCGAATCGGAAAAGACAATGTTATCTTTCTTTCGGGAACAGATTGTTATGGTTCTCCTATCATGGAAAGCTATCGCAAGCTGCAGGAAGCAGGGTATGAAGGTACTTTGGAAGATTATGTACGTGTTAACCATGAGAATCAGAAGAAAACCCTGGAAAACTATGGTATCAGTTTAGATTTTTTTGGAGCATCGGCTCTGGGAGAAGCAGGTTCGATCCACAGACAGGTATCAGCGAAAGTGTTTCATACTTTATACAAAAATGGATATATTAAGAAAATGTCCATGCCTCAGTTTTATGATGAAGAAAAAAAGATGTTTTTAAACGGAAGACAAGTAACAGGGAAATGTCCTATACCGGGATGCACTTCGGAAAGAGCATATGCCGATGAGTGTTCATTAGGACATCAGTTTTTACCTTCGGAACTGGTTGGTCCCGTCAGTTGCTTATCAAATAAAAAACCTGTCCTCAGAGATGTGGAAAACTGGTATTTCGATCTGGAATACTGTATTTCTGCAGTAAAGGAATATAATGAGTTCTTACGAAAAAATACAAATACGCGTAAGTATCAGTTAGAAACCGTAGAAGAATTTTTGAAAAAGCCCTTAATATATGTACCAAGAAAGTATATAGGCGATCTGGCAGAATTGGCAGCCAAGCTGCCCCCTCATAAATTAACCGATGAGGAAAAGAAACCATCTATTGTGTTTGAATTTGAAAATCTGGATGACCGTGACAAGGCTAAAAATGTATTGGAGGCCAGCAACATTCATTATACTTCCGGAAAGACACTGGTTCCCTTTCGGCTGTCCGGTAATGTGGAATGGGGTGTGCCATTTCCGGAGTGTGAAGGATTAAAAGACCTCACTTTTTGGGTATGGCCGGAATCGCTATGGGCGCCGATTTCCTTTACTTTAGCATATTTGAAAGAGCAGGGAAAAGAAACCGACTTATCCAAGTGGTGGTATGATGAGGAATCTAAAGTTTATCAGTTTATTGGAGAAGATAACATTTATTTCTATGCTATCGCTCAGACGGGGTTATTTACAGGGTTACAGGTTCCCAAAGGGGAAGTACCGGATATGGAGACAGTATACTTGTCTCATATCATAGCCAACAGGCATTTGTTGTATATGGATACAAAAGCCAGCAGCAGTTCCGAATTAAAGCCTCCTATGGCAGATGAATTGCTTAATTATTACACTAAGGATCAGTTGAGAATGCATTTTATGAGTTTGGGTCTGTCTTCCAAAAGTGTAGGTTTTAAACCGCAGGTATTTATGAAAGAGGAAGACAGGGTTGGTGTAGATATGGTTCTGAAAGATGGTAATTTAATAACCAATGTGTTTAACCGGCTAATCCGGACCTGTTTCTATGCTATTCAGAATAATTGTGACGGAAAAATCCCTAAGGGCGATGTGAGTGAACATATAAGGCTTATGACAGAGAGAGCTGTTCTTGATTATGAGCGTTATATGTATAACCATGAGTTTCATCGTATCTCTTATGTTTTGGATGACTTTATCCGGGGGGTAAACAAGCATTGGGTAAACAATGTAAAGATTGCAGATGCCACGAATAATGCAGAATTCAGAAAACAGCTTGTTATTGATTGCCTATATGCCTGTAAGGTTATGGCAATACTAATTCATCCAATTGCACCGGAAGGATGTGAAATGTTTAGAGAGTATCTAAATTTGGGAGAAGAATTGTGGGATTGGAGTAATATATTTGAGCCGGTTTCTTTTTATATTGCAGACCTGGAGAGTCATAAACCCAAGTATCTGGAACCGAGAGTAGATTTCTTTAAAAAGCATGATTGTCAACTGGTGGAAATGTAAGCAATAAAGGGGCGATTATCTCGCCCCTCTGACATTCTATAAAAAGAAGAGTTTCAGGCTCTTCTGTAAAATTGAGTATGGTGCTGTTTGAACGGCCGGGTAACAAGGGCAACCTGGGCACGATACTCCGCACCTGTGACGCGCTGGGGGCGGACAAATCGGGTATTGTATTTTGTGAATCCATCACATATAATATATGTGATGGATTTTTACAGCAGAATAATGGAGTGTATGCATATGGAACATTTTATCACAGAAATTCAGATCCGGCAGCTCCTGCATCTATCTAATCTGAAGATATCCTTGTCTTCCCATGGCAGACAGAATCTCATACTGACAGGTAAGAACGGTTCAGGCAAGACTACCCTGCTTTTGGCGTTGGAGGGATTCCTAAGTTTTCTGGCTCACTGGGAAGGGAAAGCGGAGGATGAACATTATTTTTGGACAGAGATACAGGGGATGCCCGGTGAGCTTGAGATCTCGCAGCATGAGGTGAACAGGGGAGGACAATACTACAGAGTGATGTCGTATTGGTTTGCCCTAAATGGGATTAATGCAGCTTTGAATTCGACCGCAGAGATAGGACGACTTTTGGCGGATGGAGAATTTATCATTGGCTACTACCCTGCGGAGAGGAGGGTTCTTTTTGATGCGGTCGATGGTGTTGAGGATGTGCGGTTAAAGGCGCATTATGGTATGGAGGAGAATCCGGGGACGTTGCTGCTGAAATATATGGTGCATTTGAAAACGCAGCAGGCTTATGCCAATAATGCCGGGGATGAGGACTCGGTTAAAGTGATTCAGAGATGGTTTGCGAGGTTTGAGGATGCCCTGCGGATTTTGCTGGACGGGAAAGATATTCGCCTGGAATATGACTACAGAGAATATTGCTTTTGGATTGTGGAAAGCCCGCAGAAAAAATATACCTTTCATCAGTTGTCGGATGGGTATTCCGCAATTGTTCAGATCGTGTCGGATTTAATGCTGCGAATGGACCAGGACTGGCTGAAAAAGGGTGCGCTGAGTTGTTATGACAAGGAGGGTATCGTGTTGATCGATGAGCTGGAGACTCATCTGCACATTGAATTGCAGCGCAGGATACTGCCTTTTTTGACAACGTTTTTTCCAAGGATACAGTTTATTGTATCGACCCATTCCCCCTATATCTTGAGTTCTGTATCCAATGCGCTGGTCTATGACCTGGAGAAAAATATTGCGCTGGAAGATATGTCCTCATATTCTGCGGAGAGTATAGTGGAGGGATACTTTGATGGGCAGTCCTACTCGGAGGAGATCAGGAAAAAGATTGCACGTTATGAGAAACTGGCATTTTTGAGGAATCTCTCTGACGAGGAGCGGGCCGAGAGAGCTGGACTGCGAGCAGAGCTGTCAGGACTTTCCAGACAGTTGTCGGGAGAGGCAAAGGCGGCATTTGAAGAGATTGAGGACAGAAGGAAACGGAATGGTTAGATTTCAGAGAAGAGAGACAGAGAAGGCCCGGGCGGCCATACAGTCTCTGGACAAGGAGAGACGAAAAAAGAGTGGCACATACAACACGCCGGAGGTAAATGACGCACTGCAGGAGATGTTTTATAAAAAATGCTATCTGTGTGAGAGTACGGACGTGACAGCATATGTGGTAGAACATTTGGTGTCAGCCGAAGGGAATCAGGAACTCCGATACGATTGGAATGACCTTTTTCTGGCGTGTGTCCATTGTAACAGTACTAAGAAGAAAAGACATGAGCCGATACTAGACTGCACACAGGTGGAAGTGGATCAAATGATTCGTTTTTATAAAGAAGGACACTGGGGAACAGGTGAGAGATTCTGCTTTGCTGCCCGAGACAACAGTGTGGAAACGTTACATACTGTTGCGCTCTTAGAGGAAATCTATTATGGAAGGACGCCGCAGAAAAAAGTGGAATCTGCGCATCTGCGGGAGAGTCTGAGAAAAGAGTTGGCGCAGTTTAAGGGATATGTCAGGGATTATCTGGAGGCAAGCGGCGAGGATAAGCAGGATTTATATGTGCTTATTCAGCGGGAACTCAGCGCACGGTCGGCGTTTACGGCATTTAAGCGGTGGTTGATTTGGGATAACGAGGAGTTCTTTACAGAACTGGTGGCATTGTGCGAGTAGCATGTCAGGAGGGACTATAATGCGGTACGAGCTGGAATCACAGGGCGGCGCATGAGATTTTTGAGTAGGTAAAAATAGGAGAGCAGATATGATGAATAAGGAAAAGAGAACAAAGATAAGGCATCCCTGGTGGAGTTATCTGTTGTGGGTGCTGGGTGTGTTGGCGATTCTGGTGGCATTGGTGCTGCTGGGGGCAAGGCTGTATTTCCGTATACCGGTGAGCGGTTATTATAAGGCGTCGGAGCGAGGCTTTCTGATTCCGGACTGCGGCAGGGGCTTTGTGGCCCAGGGGATTACCTATGATGGACAGAGCGGGCGTTTTCTGGTAAACGGCTATCAGAAGGACAATATCGCCTCCCCGATCTATATTATTGCCCCGGAGGCGAGAAAGCCCGATAAAACTGTTCGCATGGCGCTGCCGGACGGCTCTGACTACACGGGTCATGCGGGTGGCATTGCAGTATACGGCGATTATGTCTATGTGGCAGACGGAGAGAGACGCAGACTGTTGGTTTTTTCTCGCCAGAGCATCTATGACGCGGCGGACGGAGACAGCGTGGCAGCCATAGGAACCTTTGACACGGCGGTGTCGGATACGGATTATATCGGCCCGGCCTTTGTCACGGTGGACGGCGACCGTCTGGTGACGGGGGAATTTTACCGCAATCCCAACTACCAGACCCCGGAGAGCCACAAGTTCACCACGCTGGCAGGGGACTATCAGCAGGCTCTGGCGGTGGAATACAGGCTGGACGGACAGGCACAGTACGGTATTGAGACCACGCCGGTAAAGGTCTACACTCTGCCGGATCTGGCCCAGGGCATGTGTTTTGACGGAGGCAAAATCTATGTATCCACCTCCTGGGGCACGGCACAGTCCCATATCTATCAGTATGAGGAAGACAGACTGCAGCTGCAGGGAGATATTGCGCTGCTGGGCATGGAACTGCCCTTGTACGCGCTGGATAGCGCTGCTCTGCTGGTTGACGGGGTCATCGCTCCCATGTCCGAGGAGATCGTGATCGTGGACGGCAAACTCTACACTATGTGCGAGTCCGCCTCCAACAAATATATTTTCGGCAAGTTTACATCTGCAAAATGGTGCTACGCCACGGATGTGGAGGCGTTTTTCCGGTAAAGAGAATATTACAGGGGGATAATATGCGGCTGGTGACAATATTTCAGGAACTAATTGAAATATCTGCGAAGGGGGACGTAAGCAACTCAGCGTTTTTGATGGTAATGATACTGATGTACCTCAATATCGCCCTCTATCTGATGGATCTGTATGCATTGGTGAAGAAAAAGAGTCCGGGGGAAACCGTGATGATTATGCTCCTGCCGGGGGCAATCACGGTGATGGGGGCAGCTATGTTTTCCTTTTTCCTGCAGATACCTGCAAACACCGGTCTGGAGAGGGTATGGACGGAAAACGTATCTCCCAGGCTGTGGGCGGAGCTGCTGGGGCTTGCAGGCTTGTTTGCCCTTCTGTGGTGTTTGACCTGGCGGCTCTGGCAAAGAAGGAGGGAAAACCGACTCAGAGTTGTCCAATGGATTTTTTCCTACAGTCTGGATTTCCTCATGGTGTTTTTGCTGGTGGTCGTGGGCGGCGCCGGACTGATTGGGGGAGTGGATCTGCCCGTGCTTGCAGGCAGACTGGTAGCAGGACTTGGATATAATCTGTTTTTGTATCTGTTTTTATATGGGGTGGCGGCACTGGCATTTAAAATGGGACTGTTTTTGCTGGCTGGTCTGACGCAGATATTCAGCGTCAGAATTTCCCGTTTTTCCTATCGGGAGGGCAAAAGTCCCACGGCAAGTTTTCTGCTGTATGCGGTATTGCTCCAGAATGCCCGGGTGAGGGGCGCGCTGGCCTATTGGATACCGATGCTGTGTTTTGGCGTCTGGACGAGCAGCATAGCGAACGAGTTTGTGTTTCGGGTGATATTTCCGATTTTTATTGCCCTGGCATTTATGCTGTATCTTTTGATCGCTGTACGGCCCATAGCGGATAATATGGCCCGCTTTTCCAAATGGGGGGATAGAAAGCGGGTTTTGACCCAGTTTTGTCGGGAATATTTTCTGGAGGAGCCGCTTATTAAAAACAGGGATTTCACCGTCACCAGGCACTTTTTGGCGGACGAGAGAGGCATGATAGAGGTCTTTTCGTTTGACGCGCTGGCGAACGTAAATGGCGGCTGGGTGTCGGACCCCAAGAATGGCTGGGTGCGTTCTCTCTCTTTTCTGGATGGAGGAAACTGTGCCATCTACAAGAGCGATATGGGCGCAGACGAAATCTTCAGGTATGCAAAGCAATATTGGGAGACACAGCAGCTTGCCAATCGGGGGAAGGCGGAACTGCAGAGGCTGCAGGAGCCGGCCCGGGAGGGACTGTATCAAAAGCTGTTCTATTTTACGGTAGCGGCGCTTGTGATGCTGTTTATGGTGATGCCCCAGATGATGAAAAGGTAAGGTGAAAAAGATATGAATGCCAGCTCCATGTGTGTATCCTGTATCATATCAAAGCAGGAAAAATTGATCAGGCAGTATTCGGATGAAACAAGAAAAAGCGAGTATATGCACAGGATACTGGAAATTTTTTACCGCCATGGACAGACGCAGTCGGCTCCTTGGATTGCGGAGCAAATCAATCTGCTGTATGAGGAGTTTTGGGGAGCGGCGGAAGATTTCGCGGAGCAAAAGCGGCGGTACAATCAGCTGCTGCTGGATATGGAGAGCGGGATAGAGCGGCAGATACAGAGTGCCGGGGACCCTTTCAAGGAGTGTATCAAGTATGTCTGCGCGGCGAACTACATCGATTTTTCGGCCGTGGAGCATGTGGACGAACAGACCTTTGAAAAACTGCTGGAAAAGGCAAAGCATGAGTGCGTTTCCGACGAAGAGTACCTGCAGTTTCGGCGGGATTTGGAACAGGCCAGGGAATTGGTGTATCTGACGGACAACTGCGGCGAGATCGTGTTGGACAAGGTGTTTATACGGCACATTCGGGAGGAGTTTCCCAGACTGCGGATTACAGCCATTGTCAGGGGAGAGGATGTAATCAATGATGCAACCATGGAGGATGCCAGGGAGGTGGGGCTGACGGATATTGTGCCCTGCATCGGCAATGGTAACGCCGCGCCTGGCACGGTGATAAAAAGGCTGAGCGAGGAGGCAAAGAGAGTGTTGTTTTCCGCAGATGTGATTATCTCAAAGGGCCAGGGAAATTTTGAAAGCTTATACGGCGAGGGGCTTAACCCATATTATTTGTTCCTGTGCAAATGTGAACTTTTTGTCCAAAGATTTGGGCTGGCGCGGTATGAATCGGTGTTTGCGAGGGAAGAGAGAATAAGGGTTGTGTAGAGTGCGGTATCTCCCGAATTAAGGGAGATACCGCATTTGACTACTTCAGAAATCCGTTGACAATCTGTGCCTCGGCCTCCGCCTCGGTCAATCCCAGAGTCATCAGCTTGACGATCTGGTCTCCGGCAATCTTGCCGATGGCAGCCTCGTGAATCAGCTCCGCATCCAGATGGTTGGCCGTGATCTCCGGGATGGCGCTGATCTTGGCGTTGTCCATGATGATGGCGTCGCATTCAGAGTGTCCGGCGCAGCGGTTGTTGCCGTTGATTTTAGCCAGGAACAGCTGGCGGGAATCGTCCCTTGCCACTGCCCGGGAGATCACATTGGCACTGGAACCTTCCCCGTTTAAGTCCACGTCAAAGGAAGTCTCCGCATACTGTTTTCCGTGGGTCATCAGTTTTTCGGTGACGATGATTTTGGCCCCGTCGGCCAGGGTGGCCCTGGTGGAGCGTTTGGTGGAGTCCACGCCGCGGATCTGTACGGTCTCCAGTTCCATAAAGCTGTTTTCCCCCAGTATTACCACGGTCTCGGGATTCATGATTCTCTCCCCGGTGCCCTCACCGGAGCCATAGTGCTTTTCCACATACTTCACATGGGAATTCTTGCCGATGTAAAAGGTGTGGATGCCGTCATGTTTGGACATTTGATCGCCGCTGTTGTGGATGCCGCAGCCTGCCACAATGGTCACGTCGCAGTCGTCTCCCACATGGAAATCGTTGTAGACCATCTCGGTCAATCCGCTCTGGCTCAACACTACGGGAATGTGTACGCTCTCTTTTTTTGTGCCGGGCTTAATCACGATATCAATGCCGGATTTGTCCGTCTTTGTGACAATATCGATATGGGCGGTGGTGTTTCTCGCCACAGCCTCGCCGTTGGCACGGATATTATAGGCTCCGGCGGGCATTTCGTGCAGTCCCGCCACCTGCTCTAACAATTCTTTCTGTATTGCATCCATATGCCCAGCCTCCTATTCCTGTACTTCCTGATAAAAACGGCAGCTGCCCGTATCCTGCAGCAGCTCCGGCAGAATATTTTCTCTGCGGCCCTGGGCCTTTACCTGACCGTCAGCGATCACTACGATCTCATCCGCGATATTCAAAATCCGCTCCTGATGGGAAATGATAATCAGAGAGCGGTGGTCGTCGGTGTCGTGCAGTTCCTCGAAGACCTTGATTAGATTGTTGAAACTCCACAGGTCGATGCCTGCCTCCGGCTCGTCAAATACGGACAGGGGAGTGTTCCGGGCGAGAACAGTGGCGATCTCAATACGTTTTAGCTCCCCTCCGGATAAGCTGGTGTCCACGTCCCGGTTTATGTAATCCCGGGCGCAAAGCCCTACCTTGGACAGATATTCGCATGCCCCGGCGGTGGAGATGGCGTCTCCGGCGGCAAGGGTGATCAGATCCTTGACCTTGATCCCCTTGAAACGCACCGGCTGCTGAAAGGCAAAGCTGATACCACACCTCGCCCGCTCGGTGACGGACAGCTCCGTGATATCCTGACCGTTAAAGAGAATTCTGCCCTCCGTGGGTTTCTCAATGCCCATGATCAGTTTGGCCAGAGTGGACTTGCCGCCGCCGTTGGGGCCGGTGATTACGATAAAGCGATGATTATCTATGGTTAGATTTAGATTTTTGATAATCTCCTTCTGGGAGTCAGACGCATCCGTCACCTGGAAGGAGAGATTTTCTAACTGCAGCATAAGTGCCTCCTTTTTTCTGCGATGCGGCGTCAGTTTTAAAACGCCCTAACTATTATAGCACATTCTCTCAAAATGAACACAAAAAATCTTTTTTATTCTACCCTTTTTGAATAAAATATGTTATAATGCAGAAGTATCAGATTCCCGCGGCTTTCTAAATAGGAGAAATGCGGAGAACATCAGGAGGAAAGATATGAAACTATCGGAAAAAGCGTATATCAACAGAGCGGCCATCTTGTGCCATACGATTATCGGCGTAGTGCTTGCCCTCGCTTATATGGTAGAATTGGTCAAGGGTGCCAGGACAGTGGGCTACATATGTGTTTTTGGGGCATTGTGTATTGTGCCGGTCGTTGTGGAGTGGCTGTTGTACAAAAAGGATCCGAACAGCGGATTCATCATGTATGTGATAGGTGTGTGTTACGGCGCGCTGTACGTGTTCGCCATATTCACGGCCAACAGTATTACCAATTTTGTGTACGCTGTTCCGATGTTTGTGGTTATGATTCTGTATTCCAATGTGCGTTTCAGTGTTCTTTACTGTGGAATTCTGTCTCTGCTCAATACACTGGACATTGCGTATGTGGCGTTGACGGTGGGATATGCCAAAGAGCAGGTTGCGGATGTGGAGATCAGGGCAATCAGCATTATTCTGATTGCGGCGTACTGTGTGGCAACTACCGTATGTCTGAACAAACTAAACAAAAATAAGCTGAACAATCTGAATTTGGAGAAGGATAAGTCCACACAGATGCTGAACAATACCCTGCAGTTGGCAGAGCAAATCGGCCAGGGGATCGAACAGGTGACAGTGAAGATGGGGCAGCTGGATCAGTCGGTGATTCAGATTCAGGACTCCATGAAGGAAGTGACTCAGGGCAGTACGGAGACGGCCGATTCCGTGCAGCAGCAGATGGTGCGCACGGAGGAGATTCAAAATTATATTGCAAGGGTGAAAGAGAATGCGGAGAGCATAGACCGGGGTGTGGACGACGCGGCGGGATTGATCCAGGATGGCCAGAAAAATATTGACGTCATGGCGGAGCAGGTACAGAGATCTATAGAGGCCAATGACACCGTAATCAGCAGAATGGAGAGCCTGAGCCTACAGACCGAGAAGATGAACACTATTATCGAGATGATTACTGGCATTACAGATCAGACTAGTCTGTTGTCCCTGAACGCCAGTATTGAGGCGGCCAGAGCCGAAGATGCGGGCCGTGGTTTTGCAGTGGTGGCGGGCGAGATTTCCACCCTTGCCAATCAGACCAAATCCGCAACCGTCAGCATCACGGAGCTGATTCAGAATATCAACGCGGAGCTTAAGGAGGTATCCGCAGCCATTGACCTGGTGACCAACAGCAACAAGTCCCATGCGGTGACGGCCAAGGAGGTCTTGGGGAGCTTTGAGAAAATTGCAGGGATGACGGAAGACATTGGGCAGCAGACCAGCGCCATGAGGGAGACGGTTACTGATCTGGAGACCGCCAATGCCGGTATTATGGAGAGCATTCAGACGATCTCAGCCATAACGGAGGAAGTGTCGGCACACTCCAGCGAGACCTATGACGCCTGTGAGATGAACAGCCGAATGGTATCCGAGGTGACTGGCATTGTGGAAAACCTGAACGAGGAGACCAAAAAAATTCAAAAAAGCTATTGACATTTAAAGTAGAACTTAGTAAAATATGTACTGTTGCAGGGATGGCCTGCAACAAATGTGCGTTTAGCTCAGCTGGATAGAGCGTTTGGCTACGGACCAAAAGGTCGGGGGTTCGAATCCTCTAACGCACGCTGACTACAGGATAGCGGGAAAGTCATGAAACAGACTTTCCCGCTATTGCTTTTTTGAAATGAGAATGTTATGCTTTTCCTATACACAGAGAGGTATCATGAGATGACGGAACCCCAAACACTGAGATATTGCAGGAAGTGTCTGACCAGAGATATGATCGGTCAGGAGGAATATTTCAAAAACCTGCAGGAGTATATAGCGAACATTGAGCCGGAGCTGAAAGCGTCGGAGGACTTGTATGAGGAGCGGCTGGCGGTCTGCAAGAACTGCGACCTGCTGATGGAGGGCATGTGTCGCACTTGCGGCTGCTATGTGGAGCTGCGGGCGGCTATGAAAAAGAATGCCTGTCCCAGGCACAAATGGGCGAGCGATATTTGACGAAAGAGATATTTACAGAGCAATATTTCATCCATATAGGTGAAAAATCTTTAAAAATATTTCCTGATGCTGTATTATATTTATACTGTTGCACAGGTGGAGATCATCGGATATATAAGGCTGCCTGAGCAGGTAGATGGGGGAGCGCAGATGAAACTAAAAGTCAGAAAATTAAGTATTCGGTATCAGATCCTGATTCCGGCAGGGGTGTTGGCGCTGGCCATATGCTCGCTCCTCGGATGGAATGCCTATCAGAGGATTGAGACAGGCATGATTGCCATGGGTGTACAGCAGGCGGAGATGGCGGCCAATATCGCCGGTTCCAGTATAGACGGAGATCTGATCCGGGAGATCAGGGATGGCTCCGAGGGCAGCCAGGAGTACGAGGAGCTGCTCACCAGACTTCGCAAGCTGCAGGAGATATGCGGTATCGCTTATCTCTATACACTGTATACCGATGGAAACGGCGGTATGTTTTACGGTGTTGACACGGATACCACCGACTCCCAGAATTTACCGGGGACTCCGGCCGGAATGCCATACAGTGAATTTGCCGATACTTTTGCAGGCAGTCCCTATGTGCAGGACTATATCGACAGGACCAGTGACGGCAATCTGATCTCGGCCTATCTGCCAATCTATGACAGCGCCGGAGAGATTGTGGGTATTCTAGGCTGCGACTATGAAGCCTCCTATGTGGTGGATAGAATGGGCGCTGCCGTCAGAAGCACGCTGCAAATCAGCGTCCTGCTGTTTGTGCTGGCGATCGTGATACTGAATCTGATTGCGGGCAAGATTATGCGGAGACTGCGAAAGGTTGACGAGAAGATTTATGATCTGGTACATAACGAAGGTGATCTGACCCAGAAATTGGATATCCGTTCCGGGGACGAACTGGAGTTGATTGCGGACAATGTGAATGCCCTTCTGGAATATATGCATGGGATCATGCTGCAGATATCCGCCGACTCAGGGCAACTGGGCGTGTCTGCGGAAAATGTTGTGGAAAGTCTGGTTCAGGCGAGGGACAGCATCGCCGATGTGTCGTCCACGATGGAAGAGATGAGCGCGGCTATGGAGGAGACCAGCGCCTCGCTGTGGCAGGTGAATGAATCGGTGACGGAAATTGACACCACGGTGATATCCATTGCGGGCAAGGCAGCGGAGGAGAGCGCCGCATCCAGCAGTACAGCGAAGAAGGTACAGGAGATCTATAACAGGGCGGAGACTGACCGGACGGATGCAGGAAGACAGGCCGAAGAGATGTCCTTGGCTGTAAACGAGAAGATCGAACGTTCCAGGGCGGTGAGACAGATTGAGGCCCTGACGGGAGAGATCATCAATATCACCGACCAGACAAGCCTGCTGGCGCTGAACGCCAATATTGAGGCGGCGAGAGCGGGAGAGGCGGGAAGAGGTTTTGCCGTGGTGGCCGGGGAGATTGGTTCCCTAGCGTCCAATTCGGCCAAGGCCGCCGAGGAGATCCAGCGGGTGAGTCTGGAGGTGGTTGCGGCTGTAAATGAACTGGCGGAAGAGGCGGAGAGCATGATCCGTTTTATGAACGAAACGGCTATGGCCGGTTATGAGATGCTGCTACAGAACAGCCGCGACTATCAGAATGATGTGGGTCATCTGAGCAAGGTACTGAATGAATTTGCCCAGGAGAGCCAGGAACTTCGCAATAATATCACCAATATTAAGGAGGCGGTGGAATCCGTCAATATCGCGGTAGAGGAATGTGCCAAGGGCGTTGTGAATGTCACAACGGTATCCACCGACCTTACATGCAGTATGGGGAACATCAATGATGAGGCGAAGGGCAACAAGGAGGTTGCGGACCGGCTTGCGGCAGAGGTTGGAAAATTCAAACTGTGAAAGAAGTGAATAGCGTCCCGGTTTCTCATGTGCATATGCATGAGAAACCGGGATTTTTGATTTGTCCGCTATTGCCTTTTTGAAAGGGGGGTGTTATGCTTTTCCTATATACAGAGAGGCATCGTGAAGAATGCCCGTCCAAGACATAAGTGAGAGCGTCCTCTCAGAGCAATAGACAGCATGTTTTCTGTGGGTTTGCAGAGAACATAGGAACATGCGGAACTTAAAATAGGGCTTATATATTAGGAGAATTTACCATGGATTTTAAGGCGTTGATGCAATCAAAAACCTATGATTTTTTGCGGACCAATCCCCGTCTGGGAGATCGGATCATGCTGCTGGGGCTGGGGGGCAGCCATGCCTATGGCACCAACAATGAAAACAGCGACATTGACTTTCGGGGCGTAACCCTGCCGCTGCCCTCGGATCTGCTGGGACTGACGGAGTTTGAGCAGTATGAGGATGGGGAGACGGACACGGTAATCTATTCTTTCAAAAAGATCATAAAGCTCCTGCTGGACTGTAATCCCAACACCTGCGAGATTCTGGGGCTGGACGAGGACCAGTATGTGATCAAGTCCCCTCTGGGGCAGGAACTGATAGACAACAGCGGCCTGTTCCTCTCCAAGCGCGCGGCCAGGTCCTTTGGCGGTTATGCCGGAGCCCAGCTGCGGCGGCTGCAGAATGCGATCGCCAGGGATTCCATGTCCCAAAAGGAGCGGGAGCAGCATATCCTGCGCTCCGTCCAGAATGCCCTGGATGACTTTGAGCGGAAATACGCGCATTCCGAGCGGGGGAATATCCGCCTGTATATTGACAGGGCTGTGAACCCGGAGATGGAGACGGAGATCTTTGTGGACGCTAATTACAAGCATATGCCCCTGCGGGACTATGAAAATATGTGGTCCGCCATGAACTCGGTGGTCAGGGATTATGACAAGATCGGCAAGCGCAACCGCAAAAAGGACGATAATCACTTAAATAAACATGCCATGCACCTGATCCGTCTGTTTATGATGGCTGTTGACATATTGGAAAAGGGAAAGATTATCACCCATCGGAGGGACGATCTGGAACTGCTCACGAAGATCCGCAGCGGAGGATATATGCAGGAGGATGGCACATTTTCCAAGGGATTCTATGAGATTTTGGCGGAATATGAGAACAGGTTGGAGATCGCCACCAGACAGAGTATCCTGCCGGATGAGCCGGATATGGAAAAAGTCGAGGCTTTCGTGGAGCGCGTGAACAGGCAGGCCATAGAGTGAACATAGAAAAGGGAATATGGTAGGAGGAATTCATATGGTTATTGAAAAGATGGAATCTAATGAGGAACTAGAAAAATTAATTGATGAAGAGCTGGAGAGATATGAAACGAAAAATGGAGTTGTCTATAACCATACGCCATTTAGTTTTTTTGCAAAAGAAAATGATGAGATTATTGGAGCTATAACAGGCTTTACCTGTTATTCGGAGGTGTATATTGACGAGTTAGTTGTAATGGAAAATCACAGAGGGAAAAATATAGGGACACAGCTGATCAATACTGTGGAAGAATATTATAAAAAATACGGATTTAACAATATGAATCTTTGTACCAATGAATTTCAGGCTCCAAGGTTTTATGAAAAACTTGGATTTGAATTAGAATTTGTTAGAAAGAATAAAAATAACCCTAAATTAAACAAATACTTCTATGTGAAGTTTTTTGATGAAAACAAACAGGAATAATCTACAAATTTAGCCAATTGGTAAATTGTAATTTGGAGATTATAGATTATTTGAAATGGATTGAAAATCAAAGATCTTTCAAGTTTCTATTTGAGCAATATCGCAGACACAGTGGTAGTTGGCAAAGCCAACTACAGATATGCATGGGGATTAGTATGGCGCTTTTTACTAAGAATTTTAGACAGTTGGGGAAAGACATTTTCCTTCTTTTTATAATATGTATCCTGACGGGCTGTACAAGCCAGAAAGCCCTTTCTGGTATGGACGGAGAGGTGAAGGAGCAGGACGGGACCACGGACATACAGGAGGTAACGGAATCGGAGGGCGAAAGCCTGTCCGGCCGGCTTGTTGTGGGAAAAATCATCTCCGAGGATGAGCCGGTGGAGACGGAAAACGCTATTTATGAAATCGGCGAACAGGAGACGGAGAGCGGTGTTTCCTATCCGCAGATCGTCTTAAAGGGCGAAGAAGACATTCTATGCGGGGCGAAGTTCCTGAATACCCTATTGGAAAAAGAGTGCATGGGCAGCAGCTACGCGGGATATAGGGTATTCTATGCGGACGAGGATATTTTATCTGTCTGTTTCTGGTACGACACGGAAGAGGGCAGGATTTTTGAGCCTATAGTGATGAACTTCCAGTGTTTGAACTACAAGGCTTATGATGAGAAGACAGGCTATTTGCTGTCGGTCCAGGACGACAATGCCTGTCCGGCCGCGCCCATTCCCGGCAATGGAGTCAGGATTTCCTTTGACACTTTGCTGCAGGAGCTGGAAAATGGGAACTATGAACTGGATCAGGACGCATATGCCCTATGGCAGTCGGAGCCGGAGCTTGTGATTCAAAGTATACGGGAGCATTTGCAGAAAATACGGGACAGAGGGCAGCAGGATGTCTATTTCGGGTACATGAAACCATACAAGATAGGAACCCGTGGGATGTATCTGAAGGAAGGACGGGTAGGACTTTTTATTTTTCTGCCGGAGCGCTGGGAGGAGCTGGGGGAAGAGACGTATTCCGATAAGTGGATGCCCTATGATTTCAGAGTCGAGATTGCATACGATTGGAAAGCAGAAATGTCCCAAAACCGGGTATCCTATGAGGTATACCGGGAAGAGGCAGAGGATGGGTCCTATGGCTATCTGCAGGTGAGGGGCCTGGGGGAGATGGAGGAGGCTGTGAATCGGGCCATACTGGAGGATTTGCAGGAAAATCTCTCCTGTCTGGATCTGGATGCGACCAATCGGCTTATGACAGAGTTCGGACATAAAGACTACTGGCGCAAGCTGCCGGAGCTTGGCCCGCCCAAAGTAACCTGGCAGAGCGAGCGGTATCTGTGCGTCCGGCAGGAGCTGCTGCTGGATGATGATGAGGTGCTGCGCTTTGCCGAGGCGTGGAAACGATATCATGTGTATGATCTGGAGACGGGCAGAAGTCTGCGGCTGGGAGATATTCTCAATCTGGGGCCCGAGTTTGCAAAGTGGCTTAAAGAAGAGAAAAAGGTGGAGGGATGGGCGGAATATCACGAGGGAGACACCCCTGGGGAATTGGGGGAGCTGCTAAGAGAGCACTTGGAGCGTTATACAGAGGAGCAGCTGCTCTCCGCGCTGGAGGATGCGGAATTTTGGATAAAGGAAGGGGCGCTCTATTTTAGGCTGCCTCTGTTGGATCAATGGGACGGACCCCTCTATTCATACGGAGGGACGAGCTATCCCAATTACCTTGTGTATGCGGAGTGCCGGATCAAAGAGGAGGATCTGGCGATGTGGGTAAGCGAGGACCACGGAGAGATGCCTCGGATGGTCCACATTCTTGCGGGGACAGACTATCATATTGCGCTCTGCGCGGACGGCACAGTGTGGAGCTGGAGCGATAACGCCGACGGCAAGCTGGGCATGTCGTAAATTTACGGTGGGCGCAATAGGAAAGTCTTTCCAAACACATACTTTTTTGCTATACTGGGAAAAAGATGTAATGCAAAAACAGGAGGATCGCAATATGGCTATTATGGTCAATCAGGTGGGATATGAGGCGGATGCCGCCAGCAAGAAAGCGGTGGCATCTCAGCCGGGCGGTTATGTGTTAAAAAATGCCGCGGGTGAGGCAATCTGGCAGGGGCAGGCAGGAGACGCAGTGCAGGACCCTCTGTGTGGGGAGACTTTATATCCCCTGGATTTTGGCAGTGTACAGACAGCGGGAAAGTATTATCTGGAGAATGGAGCGGGGGAGTGCAGCGATACCTTCGAGATCGGAAAGGACGTGCTGGCGGGAGTACATAACGCCATGGTCAAGGCTCTGTATTTCCAGCGCTGTGGCTGTGCTTTGGAGGAAAAGTATGCAGGACCCTATACCCATGCGGCCTGTCATATGGCAGACTGCCAGGTTTATGGGGAGCCTGAGCACAGCTTTGAGGCTCGGGGCGGCTGGCATGACGCGGGAGACTACGGGCGTTATATTACACCTGCGGCAGTTACCATCGGCCATCTATTGTACGCCTATTGGCTGAATACCATGGCTTTCAGGGAACCGCTGAACATCCCTGAGAGCGGTAACGGAGTGCCCGATGTGTTGAACGAGTGCCGATACGAGTTGGAGTGGATGCTGAAAATGCAGCGGGAGGACGGCGGTGTGTACCACAAGCTGACAGCTTGGAGACATGCGGATTTCATCATGCCCGAGGAAGATCAGGATCTTTTTTACGCCTATCCGGTCTCCTCTCTGGCAGTGGCGGATTTCTGTGCCTGCATGGCGCTGGCGGCCAGAGTTTATAGGGGGTCGTCCGCGTCTGGGCGGGAGGAGAAAGAGTTCTCGCTGCAGCTGGAGGCGGCGGCAAGGCGGGCCTGGAAGTGGCTGATGGAGCACCCGGAGCCGCTGTTGTTTACCAACCCGGAGGGCAGCAATACCGGGGATTACAGGGATACCACAGATGCGGACGAACGCCTGTGGGCGGCGGCGGAGATGATGTGTCTGGCGGCCTGGCTGAGAGAGGATACCCGAGAGTATGAGGATGAACTGCGCCGGATTCTGGACACCGGGCTGGAGGTGACGGATTTTGGCTGGACGGATGTGGCAGGCTTTGCCGCCATGGCGGTTCTGACGGACGCCAGCGTCAAAAAGACAGTGGGGGAGGATATTCTGCAGAGGTTTCGCAAGGCGGTGCTGGCGGAGGCGGACCGGCTGGCGGAGCTGGGAGAACAGAATGCTTTCGGCATGGCTATGGGAGCCGGGGATTTCTGCTGGGGCAGCAATATGGTGGTTACAAACAGAGGCATTTTGTTGGCGCTGGCCTGTAGGATTGCGCAGGCGCAAAGCGGGGAAACAGATTCCCGCATCGCCCGCTATGAGGAGGTAATTCAGGCCCAGATCGACTATCTGCTGGGCAAAAATATAACCGGGTACAGCTTTGTGACGGGTTTTGGGGATCACGCTTACAGACATCCCCATCTGCGCACCACGGCGGCGGATGGTATCGACGACCCCATGGCGGGCTGGGTGGCTGGAGGCCCCAACGGCAAGCCGGGGGATGAGCTGGCTATCCGGATGATTCCCAAGGGCACGCCGCCCATGAAATGCTATCTGGATCGGGAGGAGTGCTATTCCCTGAACGAGATGACTATTTACTGGAACTCCTCGGCGGTGTTTGTGACGGCGTATCTGCGCTGCAGGGCATGGGAGGAGGGCCGAGTATGAACACATTTCAGTATCAGGTGGTCAGCATAGACGGCGATTATGCTCACCTGAAGCGGATTGACGAGGAATCGGAGGAGTTAAAACTGGTGGCCAGAGCACTGCTGCCGCCAGAGATTACGGAAGGGACAAAGCTTCTGTACGAGTGGATGCAGTACAGTATTCTGCCCGACTGACGGTGAGAGCAGGGCAGTGCAGCATAGAAGAAGAGAGGGAGTATTATGAGCGAACAAAGAACATATCACAACCCGGTGCAGAGAGGATTTTTCCCTGATCCGTCGGTGATTCGGGTAGGGGACGACTATTACATGGTCAATTCCAGTTTTCAGTATTTTCCCGCAATTCCCATATCTCACTCCAGGGATATGGTACACTGGCATATCATCGGACACGCCATCAGCAATCCGGAGTGGCTGGATATCAGTGATATCAAGGATTCCCATGGAATATGGGCGCCGGATATCTCCTATGTGGACGGAAAATTCTATGTCTTTGCCACATTGCGTCTCAATGCGGACGGAAAGCGGGACAACAATGTGATGCGCAGGCAGCTGGTGATGGTGGCAGACAGGCCGGAGGGGCCCTACAGCAAGCCCGTCTGTCTGGAGGTGGACAATATCGATCCCTCGCATTTCGTGGACGAGGATGGCAGCAGGTACATGATTATCGCCAAGGCGGCCCAGACTGTGCCGCTCACCGGGGACAGCCTGCAGGTGGCGGGAGAGATGCGGACGGCCTGGGACGGCACGGGGGAGCGATGCTCCGAAGGTCCTCACATGTTGAAAAAAGACGGCTACTATTACGCCATGGTGGCGGAGGGCGGCACGGGCTATGGGCATGGCATCAATATGGCCCGCAGCAAAAATATGTACGGCCCCTACGAGAATTCCCCCTACAATCCCGTGATGCGGCAGACAGATCCCCAGGCTCCCATCCAGCGTGCGGGTCATGGCAAGCTGGTGCAGGATCAAAACGGGCAGTGGTGGTGCTACTATCTCTGCGGCAGGCCCAACGAGGGGCGCTACACCACGGTGGGCAGGGAGTCCGCTCTGGACCCGGTGCAGTGGACCCAGGACGGCTGGCTGACAATCAATGAGGGAAAAGGCCCCAGTCTGGAGCAGACAGCGCCGGATTTGCCGGAGTGCGTCTTTGAGAGAAATCTGTTCGATGACTTCAACGGGGAAAAGCTGAATCTCGAGTGGGAATTTGTGCGCAATCCCGACAACGGTTCCTGGTCCCTGACGGAGCGGCCCGGGTATTTCCGCATCTGGACCAGAGATGGGCAGCTTAACGAGATTCGTTCCAAGAATACGCTGCTGCGCCGGGAACAGGAGTTGTCCTACACAGCGGAAACCAAGCTGGAATATTACCCGGACCATGACGGGGAGCAGGCGGGGCTGACCTGTTATTACAGTACAGCCACCTATGCCCGGTGCGCTCTGTGCTGGGAGGGAGGCCGAAAACTTCAGTTGGTGATCAATCGAAACCATGGAGAGGAACTTATGGCGGAGATACCGGATATTAAGGAGGCTCCCGTCTATCTGAAGGTTGTGGTGGAAAAGCTGACCCGCAGCTTTTATTACAGCTATGACGGTCGGGACTGGCAGAGCGTGGGAGTGCTGGAGAACTGTATCTACCTCTGCGACGAGGGCGTTCCCGATGATCCCAAGCGTCATACCGGCACACTGGTGGGCATATACGCCAACAACGGCGGCTGCGGATGCCGCAAGAGCGCAGATTTTGACTATTTCCGATATGAGGACTAGAAACTTTTAGAATAATGCATAGCTATCGATGACTTTGCATACAACCTCTGGTTGAGTTAATGGAAGTTTTGATAAACAAACTTAGAATTGCGCAGGATTAGGATTTGTTATATAAACAATTTATAACAAATTTTGAGTGCCCGTTAAGGCAGCAGAAGGGAGTTTACATGGAGGGTAGTATGTTTAGTCAAGTCGATTTTGGAAAAAGGTTAAGGTTATTTCGCAAGAAAAAGAATTATACGCAAAAAGAGGTTGCCTTTAGAATAGGGGTGTCGGAACAGGCGGTCTCAAAATGGGAAAACGGCGAATGCTTGCCCGATGTCTATAATTTGAAAATACTTGGACAACTTTTGCACGTTTCGATTGATACCCTGTTAGCTACAGAAAGCGACAAGTTTGAAAGGGTAGTTGAAACGATAAAGATCGGCGGGGCAGAGTTTGAGATTATAGAAAAACCGGAGACAATTCTTGCGGGAAAAATTATATATGCAAAAGATTATCAGGATGCGGATGGATTTAACAGCGCAATAGAAACGATCACTGAGGAGGAAAAACAAGCTGTATTTAATTCGATCCGGGAAATGGTATTGCCCATTACAGATATTCATTTGAGCGTCAATTTCTGGCTCGATGAGAAAGCCAGGGCCTTTGGATTTGTGCGGGAAGTGATAACGGAACAACAACCGGAAGGCGTAGATGTATATAAAATGCCGGCGTCGTTATATATCAGAGCATATACGGACAAGGGGACGGCACAGCTTATTGCAAAAGATACATGTGAAATATGGGAGTTGTTCGCATATATCAGAAACTTTTTTATGCCTGCCCACGGTTTTAGAATGGCGGATAACGGGGCGCAGGAGTTGGAAGTGTTTGACTCATTTGAGCACAGGACAGGCTATGCATATATGCCGATCATGAGATAGTGGTCAGGGATGCTTTCGGAAAAATTTGCAACATAATGGAAATGTAACAAGGCATTGGAGATTGTGGCAACATAATCTCCAATGCCTTGTACTATCTCTCTATTTTTTTATATTTGCCCTTTTGCGCAGTGTAGGGTCCAGAATCTTTTTTCGTATACGCAGTTTCGAGGGTGTTATCTCCAGCAGCTCGTCGGTGTCGATAAAGTCCAGAGCCTGCTCCAGACTCATGATCTTGGGAGGCGTCAGCCGCAGAGCCTCGTCAGCGCTGGAGGAGCGGGTGTTGGTCAGCTGCTTTTTCTTGCAGACATTGATCTCGATATCCTCATTTTTGCCGGTCTGGCCCACCACCATGCCGCTGTATACCTTTTCTCCGGGGCCGATAAACAGAGTGCCTCTCTCCTGGGCATTGTACAGTCCATAGGTGATGGATTCCCCTGCCTCAAAGGCGATCAGGGAACCCTGCCCCCGATAGGCGATGTCTCCCTTGTAGGGGCCATAACCGTCAAACACGGTGTTCAGAATGCCGTTGCCCTTGGTGTCGGTTAGAAATTCGCCGCGGTAGCCGATAAGGCCCCTGGAGGGAATGGAGAACTCCAGCCGGGTGTAAGTGCCGCCGGTGATGGAGCCCATGTTCCGCAGCTCGCCCTTTCTCTGCCCCAATTTTTCGATGACCGCTCCGGCATATTCGTTTGGCACGTCAATATAGGCCAGCTCCATAGGCTCCAGCTTGTGCCCTGCCTCATCGGTCTTGTACAGTACCTCCGCCTTGCTGACAGCGAATTCAAAGCCCTCCCGGCGCATGTTCTCAATCAGCACAGACAGGTGCAGCTCGCCTCGGCCGGACACCTTGAAAGCGTCCGTGGAGTCCGTCTCCTCCACCCGCAGGGACACATCCGTGTTCAGCTCGCGGAACAGCCTGTCCCGAATGTGGCGGCTGGTCACGAATTTTCCCTCCAGGCCCGCCAGCGGGGAATCGTTGACCATGAAATGCATGGCGATGGTGGGTTCGCTGATCTTCTGAAAAGGAATGGGCGCTATGGCCTCGGGGGAACACAGGGTATCTCCGATATGAATGTCAGCGATGCCGGAGATGGCAACGATGGAGCCGATGCCGGCCTCCTTCACCTCCACCTTGTTCAATCCGTCAAACTCATAGAGCTTGCTGACTTTGACTTTGGTCTGCTTGTCCGGCTCATGGTGGTTGACGATCACCACCTCCTGATTCACCCTGAGGCGGCCGTTGTCCACCTTGCCCACGCCGATGCGTCCCACATACTCGTTGTAGTCGATGGTGCTGATCAGCACCTGAGTTCCGGCGTCGGGATCGCCCTCGGGGGCGGGAATATAGTCCAGAATGGTCTCAAACAGCGGCGTCATATCCGTACCGGGCTGCGCCGCGTCCAAAGAGGCGATGCCGGACTTGGCGGAGGCAAACACAAAGGGGCAGTCCAACTGGGCGTCGTCCGCATCCAGTTCCAGGAACAGTTCCAGCACTTCATCGATGACCTCGTCAGGTCTTGCCTCGGGCCGGTCGATTTTGTTGATGCAGACGATGACGGGCAGTTTTAACTCCAGCGCCTTGCGCAGCACAAACTTGGTCTGGGGCATGGCTCCCTCGAAAGCGTCCACCACCAGGATGACGCCGTTTACCATTTTCAGCACTCGCTCTACCTCGCCGCCAAAGTCCGCATGGCCCGGAGTGTCGATAATATTGATCTTGGTGCCCTTATAGGTGACAGCTGTGTTCTTGGACAGGATGGTAATGCCCCGCTCGCGCTCTATATCGTTGGAGTCCATGACCCGTTCGGCGACCTCCTGGCCTGCCCGGAACACGCCGCTCTGCTTTAGCAGCTCGTCCACCAAAGTGGTCTTGCCGTGATCTACATGGGCGATGATGGCCACGTTCCGTATGTCTTCTCTTTCTTGTCTCATACAAATCCTCCCATATTCCATATCTCAAACCGTTACAGTATATCACTAATTGAATGCAGGTGCAATAAAATATTGTCGAAATTTTTCGTTGAAAAGGACTTCTCAAACGATTCAAAATGCGGTATAAATATATTACATTACAGGCGTGGCCGTGCCGGAAAAATTCTTAATGTGTAAGAAGGGAGAACAAAGAATGACAGATAAGGTAATTGAAAACAATCAGGTGACCGTAATGGGGGAGATTATCAGTGATTTCGCCTACAGCCATGAGATCTTTGGGGAAGGATTTTACATGGTTGATGTTAAGGTACAGAGACTCAGCGAGAGCTTTGACATCATTCCGCTGATGGTTTCGGAGAGATTGATTGATGTGAACGCGGATTATAAGGGGAAAAATATCTGCGTAAACGGTCAGTTCCGCTCCTACAATCGCCATGAGGAGCGCAAAAACCGTCTGGTATTGTCTGTTTTTGCCAGAGAGATCGATTTTGTGGAGGAGATCGAGGAGAGCTCCAAGACCAATCAGATCTATCTGGATGGCTATATTTGCAAGGAACCTATTTACCGCAAGACTCCTCTGGGGAGGGAGATTGCCGACGTGCTGCTGGCCGTGAATCGTCCCTATGGCAAGTCGGACTATATCCCCTGTATCTGCTGGGGGAGAAATGCCCGCTACGCCAGCAGCTTTCATGTGGGAGAGCGCTGCGCCATATGGGGGCGGATACAGAGCCGGGAATATATGAAAAAGCTGGACGAGGAGCATGCGGAAAAGAGGGTGGCCTTTGAAGTGTCCGTCAGTAAGATGGAGCTGATAGAAACGGAAGAAGAGCAGCCGATGTAGGTCTGATGCGCCTTCCCGTTGCCAAAAGTGATAAATGATGTTATACTACAGAGTAGAGACACACGAAGATCAGTTTTTTATTTGGGTAATATCGCAGACCGGTCTGTGATATGCATGGGTGTTGATATGGATAGAGGAAATATATACATATATACAGGTGACGGCAGAGGCAAATCCCCCGCCGCATGGGGCAGAGCCATGCAGGCGGCGGCGGAGGGCCGGTCCGTGGTGATTATACAGTTTCTGAAGGGGAAGGGGCTTGCGGACAGCGCCTTCATTCGCCGGATGGAACCGGAGATCCGTCTTTTTCACTTTGAAAAGTCGGACGAGAATTATATGGAGCTGTCGGAGGAGAAGAAGAGGGAGGAGTGTGTCAATATCCGCAATGGCCTGGGGTACGCCAAAAAAGTCCTGTCCGTGGCGGAGTGCGACCTGCTGATCCTGGACGAAGTACTGGGGCTGGTGGAGAAAGAGATCATCACTGTGGAGGATTTGAAGGAGCTGCTGGAGAGCCGCCGGGAGACGGATGTGATCCTCACGGGCAGCAGTCTGAGCGATGAAATCTGCATTCTGGCGGATGAGGTATCCAAGATCGAAACGGTAAAGTTCAAGGTTTGGACCTAAAACTCATTGACAAAGCCACAAGTCAATGCTATGATATTGAAAATAAGATAGAGGTTGCGTATTTTATGAGTACTCCTTCGGATGTGACAGCCACAGGGGAAAGGGGAGGAAAGGAATATACGCCGAAAGAGCCGGTGTGCTGTAAACTGGAGTCTTGGGCATGCAGTTAATAGCTGTATGACTGTCATCTGTGTAACTGGATGGGGCGCTATCGTATAATATCAGGAAGAGGATTCGTGATATGATTCGTCGGCGCATGGTTGTCGGCGTTTTTTCTGTTTTGCGGACAACGGGCCGGGAGAAGTGTCCGGGCATGCAAGGAGTGCTGTTTTGGCAGCGGAATGGAGGAGAAAGTATGGCGATTTTTACAGGGTCAGGAGTGGCGATAGTCACGCCGATGCACGAGGACGGGAGTGTGAACTATGAGAAGTTCACAGAGTTGGTGGAGTTTCAGATAGAGGGCGGCACGGATGCCATTATCGTCTGCGGCACCACCGGGGAGGCGTCCACCATGAGCCATGAGGAGCATTTGGATGTGATACGCCACTGCGTGGAGGTGGTAAAGGGCAGAGTTCCCGTGATTGCAGGGACCGGCTCCAACTGTACGGAGACGGCGGTGTATCTGTCCCAGGAGGCGGAAAAGTATGGCGCAGACGGTCTGCTGCTGGTGTCTCCCTACTATAATAAAGCCACCCAGAACGGCCTGTACACGCACTTTAAAAAGGTGGCGGATTCGGTGAAAGTGCCCATTCTGCTGTACAATGTGCCCAGCCGTACCGGCTGCAACATTCTGCCTCCGACCATTGTGCGTCTGTGCCGGGACTGCAAGAACATTGTGGGTGTGAAGGAGGCCAGCGGCAATATCTCCCAGATCGCTCAGTTGGCGGCGTTGGCCAAGGGCAGCGTGGACATATACTCAGGCAATGACGACCAGATCGTGCCTATACTGTCCCTTGGCGGCAAGGGCGTGATCTCCGTGCTTGCAAATGTGGCGCCGCGCCAGACCCATGAGATCTGCGCTAAGTTTTTTGCCGGGGACCTGGCGGGGAGTTGTCAGATGCAGCTGGAGGCCATGGACCTGTATGGCGCGTTGTTCTGCGAGGTGAATCCTATACCGGTAAAAAAGGCGCTGAACCTGATGGGCAAGGGAGCCGGAGCTTTGCGTCTTCCCCTGACGGAAATGGAGGAGGCCAATGCGGCCAGGCTGGAGAAAGCCATGCGGGAGTATGGTATATTGGCGTAGAGGGAGATTAACAAATATGATTCGTTTGATTATGCACGGTTGTAACGGAAAGATGGGTCAGGTAATCAGCAATATAGTGGCACAGGACCCGGAGGCGGAGCTGGTGGCAGGGATTGACAAACAGGATGACGGACACAATCCCTATCCGGTGTTTACGGATATCAGCGAGTGCGATGTGGAGGCGGATGCGCTGATTGATTTCTCGGCAGCCTCGGCGGTGGATAAACTGCTGGATTACTGTGTGGCTCACAGGCTCCCCTGTGTGCTCTGCACCACAGGCTTAAGTCCGCAGCAGCTGGTCAGAGTGGAGGAGGCGTCCAGGGAGGTGGCGATTCTGAAATCGGCCAATATGTCGCTGGGTATCAATCTGCTGCTGAAACTGCTGAGAGAGGCGGCAGGGGTACTTGCTCCTGCGGGATACGATATTGAAATTGTGGAAAAACATCACAATCTGAAGGTGGATGCACCCAGCGGCACGGCGCTGGCACTGGCGGATTCCATCAACGAGGAATGCGGCAATGTCTATGAGTATGTCTATGACAGGAGCCAGAGAAGAGAGAGACGTGACAAGAAGGAGATAGGTATCAGCGCCGTCAGGGGCGGAACCATTGTGGGCGACCACGACGTTATTTTTGCCGGGGAGGACGAGGTGATTACTTTCTCCCACAGCGCCTACTCCAAGGCAGTGTTTGCCAAGGGAGCGGTGCAGGCCGGAAAATTCCTGGCGGGAAAGCCAGCAGGCATGTACAATATGAGCCATGTCATCGATGCGCAGATATAGTGTGCTGTTAGTTCAAAGATGAACGTGTCAGTACACTAGTGCAAAAGGGCCACAGGAGAAAAATACCTGTGGCCTTTTGTAAAATGGGCTGTAAATTAACGGGTGGTTTTGCCCGTGCCTGTACCGGCGGCTGTACCTGTACCAGTGGTTGTGCCCGTTCCGGTAGTGGAACCGTTGCCGGTATTGTCGGTATTACCATTGCCAAGGGCAGGGTCCGAGGTATCTCCGGTGTTGTTCCCGGTCATATCGTCTATAAGGTCAGATACTCCTTCGGTCACGTCCCCGACGATGCCGCCCACAACGTTATCCGCATCATTGGCCGCATCGCCTATAACACTGCCCGCATCGCTCCTATCATCCTCTATTACACCGTCGTTATTGTCCACGCCAGAGCCAACTGTGGAATTGTCCGCGGCATTGCTGCCCATGTTGTTATTGTCGGTGCTGTTATTGCCAGCGTTGGTGTTGCCGATCCCATTATTATCGGTATTAGTATTGCCAGTGTTGGTGCTGCCGTTGTTGTTTCCGGCGATGCCGCTGCCGGAATTGTTGCCAGTGTTGTTACCGGCAAGGCCGCCGGAATTGTTTTCGGCGGTTGTATTGTTGGCCATATCACTGGAATTGTTACCGCTATTTTGGTTGTTGGAGCATGCCGTGGCCATACACATGCAGCCCATCAGCAGACCCATTACTATTAATTTTTTAGCTCGTTCTTTCATCATAACTCCTCCTTATTTAAGCCCTGTATCTGCTCTATTACAGCATACGGAATGATTATTTTTGGCTCTGCACATATTATGTGTATCTGGACAATAAATATACAGAGCCGAAAATAGTACAAAGGAGCGAAAAAAGAAAGAATTGAGGCATACAAAAAGGAGGAAAATTTTGGAATTTCGACCTTGTATTGATATTCATAACGGAAAGGTCAAACAGATCGTGGGCGGCAGCCTGAGAGATCAGGGAGACCAGGCTATGGAAAATTTTGTATCAGAGCAGGATGCGGCCTTCTATGCCGGGCTTTACAGGAAGGCGGGCATACGGGGCGGGCATATTATTTTGCTGAACGGGGCAGACAGCGAGTACTATGAGGCTACCCGGCAGCAGGCCTTGGCGGCGCTGAGGGCTTATCCGGGCGGACTGCAGGTGGGAGGCGGCATTCATGGAGGAAACGCCGGGGAATATCTGGAGGCCGGCGCTTCTCAGGTAATAGTGACCTCCTATGTGTTTCATGACGGCAGAGTGGACTATGAGCGCCTGGAGGAGCTGAAAAGCCTTGTGGGAAGGGAAAGACTGGTGTTGGATTTGAGCTGCCGAAAGCTGGAAGGGCAATATCGGATCGTGACCGACAGGTGGCAGAAGGCCACGCAGGAGGTGTTGACGGAGCAGCTGCTGGAGAGACTGGCGGATTACTGCTGTGAGTTTCTGGTTCATGCGGTGGACGTGGAGGGGAAATCCGGCGGCATCGAGCAGGAATTGGCGGCCTTGCTGGGGAGCTGGGGAAAACAGCCGATCACTTATGCGGGGGGCGTACATAGCTATGAGGATCTTTGGCTCTTGAAAAGGCTGGGACAGGACCGGCTGCATGTGACTATCGGCAGCGCTCTGGACCTGTTTGGGGGTGAGCTGAGCTGGGAGAGGGTGCTGGAGATATGCAAAGAAAAAGGCTGACAGATTCTGTCAGCCTTCTCTCTAATCCCATAAAACGATATTGCTATTCATTAAACAATTATTCATTATATTAAGAACAGGTACATCGTGTTACTGATTATAGATGTTATAAGTGTCTCTTATAACTTTGTTACGTTTACAGCCTGGGGTCCCTTCTCGCCGTTTACAACCTCGAACTCTACAGCCTGGCCCTCTTCGAGAGACTTGAAACCTTCCATGTTCAATCCAGAGTAGTGTACGAATACATCGTTGCCGGACTCATCAGAGATGAAACCATAGCCCTTTTGGTTGTTAAACCACTTTACTGTACCTTTGTTCATTGTAGATACCTCCAAAAAAATGTATGTTGCACAATTACAACGATTAAAGGATAACACAAGAAATAAAAAATGTAAATACTTTTTATGAGATTTTTACAGAAAATCTTTTGTTTTTACAGGGTTAGAGGCAAAAAAATGTGTCAAATATTACAAAATTATTAATTTTTATTGAGGAAATGAAGTATCTGTGGTAAAATAGGTCTTGTTCAATTGGAGGTGACGAACTTAGATGAGAACCAAAAAGCATAAACGGAAGACAAACCATGTGGTGATTGTGACCTCTGATGCGGTGGACGGGCGAGCGCGGCACCTGCGCTTGAAACATTGGGTGTTACAGTTCCTGGTGGTGGTATCCTGTGTTGCTATCGGTTTTGTTGCGGGCCTTGTTATGTATGTGGGACAGTGCCGATCCCAGATATGGGGGAATGCCAGCCGCAGGATCGAAGAGGTCCGGGCAGAGAACGAGGAACTGCAAGAGGCGTTGTCTGCGGCCGAGTCGGAGAAACTGGACATGCAGAGCGAGATTATTGCGCTCGGCAGCAAGATAGATTTGTTGAGCGACACGGTAAACCAGAAGACAGAGGAAGTGAATGCGCTGAAGGAGACAATAGAGCAGCAGAGTATTCCGAGTTATTTTCCGCTGACTGGTTCTGCGTCTATTGTGGAGATTACAGATGAAGAACCCACATGTATTTTAAATGGCACAGAAGGGACCGCCGTGGTGGCTACTGCCACCGGAGTCGTGACAGAGGTGGGGGAGGACACAGAGTACGGAAACCGGGTGGTGGTGGATCATGGCAATGGCTATGTGACCATTTACCGCAACAAGGGGGATTGCATGGTAAAGGTAGGTGACACTGTGGTTCCCAAGAGCGCGCTTTTTTATATCAGCAGCGGTAACACCAGACTGGGATACCAGATTCAGCAGGAGGGGGAATATATCAATCCTGTGCAGATGATGGATATTAGCGGATAAAAAGGAGTGCGGGAAACTGCAAAACAGAGAATCCGGCGATTCTCAAAAACAGCAGGAGTCGGCTATGGTACTGGTAAGGCTTTTGCGGAACTAAAAATAGGAGGATAGTATAGTATGGCAGGAAAAAAAGGAGAAACAGTGATAACAACGATTCTGGGCAAGGGATGTGTAGTCAACGGAGACTTTATTGTAAACCAGAGCGCCCGGATAGACGGTGAGGTTCAGGGGGATGTATATGTGACAGGAACCCTGGTCATGGGTGCCGGCGCCCGGATAGACGGCAACATCGAGGCCGGTGAGGCGATCCTCGGCGGAGATGTAGTGGGCAACATACAGGCTCCGGGTAAGGTGGAGTTGACGGTTACGGCCAAGGTGATCGGTGACATTACCACCAACGTGATTGTGATTGACGAGAACGCTATATTCCAGGGCAGATGTAATATGAACCAGGATGCGCCTCGCAGGAAGAATCCCGCCGCTAAGAAAGCCATTAAGGAGGGAAGACGCTCCGCCAAGGCAGCGTTGCAGGAGGCACTTCGTGAGGTGCAGGAGGAGAGCCAGGCCTGGCAGGAAGAAAGCGGACAGACAGCAGAAGACAATCTTGGCGGCAACGAGACAGATTTGTAAGTAGAAGTATGAAACTTCGTTTCATATACGTATTTGTGCAGTATCACAAGCGCAGCAGTAGTTGGCTTTGCCAACTACAGATATGCATGTAGAGGTAAACATGAAAAAAGGGCGGACGCGCAAAGCTGTCTGCCCTTTTTCAATGATTATTCGTCCTTGGGAGGATTCATTCGCTTAAATACCATGTCGTAGCCATCGTTGCCATAGTTCAGGGAGCGGTTTACCCGGCTGATGGTGGCGGTGGAAGCGCCCGTCTTTTCAGCAATCTCCAGATAGGTCTTGTGGTCGTCCAGCATGGAGGCGACCTCAAACCGCTGCGACAGAGATAAAAGTTCGTTTACAGTGCAAAGATCTTCAAAAAAAAGGTAACATTCTTCCTTGCTCTGCAGACAGAGAACTGCGTCAAACAGTCTGTCCACGGCCTCCGTTTTAATCTTTTTGTTCATTGTCATCCCCAAGCCTTTCTGTCTATGCTCCGCGTCTGCTCTGTCGCCATCCGCCTTGGCAGAGTGGGCGCAGGCTTACACAAGCTATTTTAACATATTAAAGTTCTAAAGTAAATATCTGTGAAAAGATTTCTTTTTTGAATAAAAAAGGTTGTCATGTAGTTTTAGATACTATATAATGAAAAACAGTAATAAATTTATTGCATGGTGGGGAAAGAGGTAGAGATGACAATAAATACGGAGGATCTGTTGAACAGTATATTGGAGAGTCTGAGCAGGATTGAGTATATCCACCCCGAGGATATTCCTGATATTGATCTGTATATGGACCAGGTGACGACATTTATGGACGGCAGGCTGCGGACCACCACACGCAATCCTGACGATGACAAGGTGTTGACCAAGACCATGATTAACAACTATGCCAAGAATGATCTGCTGCCGCCGCCAATCCGGAAGAAGTATTCCAAGGAGCATGTGCTGGTGCTTATTTTTATCTACTATTTCAAGGGCGTGATGTCCATAAACGACATTCAGATTCTGCTGAAACCCATTACGGACAAGTATTTCGGGGGACAAAAGGAATTTGACTTAGAGGCGGTGTACCGGGAGGTGTTCGGCATGGCAAAGGAGGAGGTAGAGCTGCTGAAAGAGGACGTGAGGCGCAATTATCTCAAGGCCCAGCAGACATTTCAGGACGCGCCCCAGGAGGACAGGGATTTTCTGCAGAAATTCTCCTTTATCTGTCTGCTCAGTTTTGATGTGTATATTAAGAAACTGATGATAGAAAAGATGGTAGACGATTTGGCGAGTCAGAAAATCACGCCGGACAAAAAGGAAAAGAGGGAGAAAAAAGAATGACCTATGTGATGGATATGCACACCCATACCATAGCCAGCGGTCATGCGTACAGCACTCTGCAGGAAAATATTGCGGTGGCAAAGGAACGGGGGCTTAAGTTTCTGGGATTGAGCGAGCATGGACCTGCCGTGGCGGGTGGTCCCAGTACGCTGTATTTCCAGAATTACAAGATCATACCGAGGGAGTATGGAGACCTGCGGCTTTTCTGCGGGATAGAAGTTAATATCACGGACTATGAGGGACATCTGGATCTGGATGACTTTACAATGTCCAGAATGGACTACTGTATCGCCAGCATGCACACGATGATTGTGACGCCGGGCTCCGCCAGGGAGAACACCCAGGCGGCGATACATGCCATGGAAAACCCGCTGGTAAAGATACTGGGGCATCCGGACGACTCCCGCTATCCCATGGATTATGAGGAGCTGGTCAGGGCGGCGGCACAGCTGCATGTGGCGCTGGAGGTGAACAATTCCTCTCTGCACCCGCTGTCCTCCAGACAGGGTGCCAGAGAGAATATCTGCACTATGTTGGAGGCGTGTATGCGCTACAGAGTCAGTGTGATTGTGGGCACGGACAGCCATATTTGCTCATCGGTGGGAGATTTTACTCAGGCGGACGCACTGCTCAGAGAGGTGGGTTTCCCAGAGGAATTGATTGTCAATACAGACCCCGGCAGAATCGGGGAAGTCGTGAATATATCACCGTGAATATATCACCGTGAATATATCACCGTAAATATTTTACCGCAAATAAATTATAGTAACGAGGGAAAGGAATTGTATGATTATGAAGGATGCTAATTGCGGTTATTGTATGAGAGGGGAACTGCTTGATAAGTTCGGTATTTTTATCTGTGATCTTAAGGTAAGCAGTCTGATTCTGTTTCGGGAGCAGAGCAAGCCGGGCAGATGTATTGTGGCATACAGGGACCATGTCAGTGAGATCGTGGATATCAGCCCGGAGGAGAGGAGCCTGTTCATGGAGGATGTGGCCCGGGCGGCAGGGGCCATTCACAAGGCATTTCACCCGGACAAGCTGAATTACGGGGCCTACGGCGACACCGGCTGTCATCTGCATATGCACCTGTGTCCCAAATATAAGGACGGCGACGAGTGGGGCGGCGTATTCCAGATGAATCCCGGAAAGGTGTACCTGACGGATGCGGAATATGAGGAGATGATCCGCAAAATCAAGGAAAATCTGTAGGCGGCGCAGGAATACCTGCGATACATGGGGATGAGTGTAGATGACGAAAGAATGGAAATCGGCATTGCTTGTGTCGGCAGTGGTGTTGATACTGCTGCTGATGAATACATATGGCCAGCGGCAGCTGCAGATAGAACTGACGCCGGAGAATGTGGCCGCAGAGGACGCTTGGCAGAGCTATGCGCCCCATCTGACCCTGCCGCGGGGAGAGTATGTGCTGACGGTGCAGGGCAGCGGCTCCGTAGCGGTTCGCAGCAGTGAGGGAACGCTGCTGGGAGGAGGCAATGCGCCGGAGCCCTTTCGCATACGTCTGGAGAAGGACGAGAGCAACATAATTTTCTATGGCTGGCGGGAGGGAAACTATAACTCCGTGGCGGTGCAATCCGCAGGGGGCGGCACAATATACAAAGACTGGTTCCTGCTCAGCCTGGGGCTTGCGGCGGCAGTGTTGGCGCTGGGACTGATACGGGGCAGGGAGAAAAAAAGCACCAGAGCGCTGGTGTTTTGTGTTTTGCTGGGGGTGACGGCGTTGGCCAGTTATCCTCTTTTCGTCGGTGTCATAGGACCTGGGCATGATTTGAATTTTCATCTATACCGCATAGAGGGGATCAAGGACGGACTGCTGTCAGGCCAGTTTCCGGTGAGATTGCACCCCACGCAAAACAATGGCTACGGATATATTTCGTCCAGCGTCTATCCGGAGCTTTTTCTGTATTTCCCGGCATTTCTCAGACTTCTGGGAGCCTCCACGGTGATGGCGTACAATACTTTTCTGGTGGCGGTGAACGGTGCGACAGCGTGGATCATGTATGTCTGCGCCAGGGGAATCACCCGCTCCCGCTACGCGGGCCTGCTGGCCTCCATTTTGTACACGCTTTCCACCTGGAGAATTATCAATCTCTATTACCGGGCAGCCCTGGGGGAGGCCCTGGCTATGGTTTTTTTCCCTGTTCTTATATATGGCTTATATCTGCTGCTGACGGGAGAATACAAGAAATGGTGGGTGCTGGCTCTGGGCTGCAGCGGTATTTTTCAATCCCACATTATCAGCACAGTCTTTGCCGCAATCACAATAGCTGTGGTGATTGCAGCGTACATAAAAGAATTCCTGAAAAAGGAGTGTCTTATGGGCTTTGTGAAGGCGGGAATACTCACTTTGCTCATGAATCTGTGGTATCTGGCGGCTTTTCTGACCTATTATCTGGGTGCGGATCTGGCTATCAAGCATACCCCGGAAAACACAGAATTCTATCAGAACGCCGTCTTTCCCACGGAGCTGTTCAACGTCTTCAACACCAGTTTCGGCTACTCTCAGCTGCTGGAATATGGTCTGCGGGGCAATATGTCCCTGTCGCTGGGGGTGGGTGTGACCGGAGCGCTGGCGCTCTGCGCGGCGTATTTTGTGCTGGGAAAAAAGGAGAAGGGCCATAGAGATAGGTTTTACAGGCTGTTAACAGGCATTGGGCTGGTGCTGCTCTTTATGACAAGCACCCTGTTTCCCTGGCAGCTGCTGCAGCAGAGCAGACTGATTAACGCGTTCTGTGGAACGGTCCGTATGCCCTGGCGTTTCCTGAGTCTGGCCTCCCCCATGTTCTGTATAGTGGCGGCCGGTATTCTGGCACGGCGCGAAAAGCGGGAGTGGGCGGCCACGGCCTGTGCGGTGCTGGCTGTCTGCAGCCTGGCATTTGTCCGGTGGGGAACCGCCTATACCACGGAGGTGGAACCGACGCTGAAACCCGGGCGGGCTGCGGACGTCCATGCCTCTGCCGGATACGACAACGAATATTTTCTCTGGGGCACGGACCGGAGCGGCCTGACGGCGGGGCGCTATGTCACCGGGGGCACCGCGGGGCTTATGGGATACGAAAAACAGGGAACCCGTGTCAGTCTACAGCTGGAGGACGTCCAGGAGGGGGACTGGGTGGAGGTTCCGCTGCTGTATTACGCCGGATATGAGGCCAGAGATCAGCGGGGACAGCGGCTGGATGTGGCCTCCGGCGACAATCATGTGGTGCGGGTTCTGCTGCGGGAGGGAACGACACAGATAGAACTGCGATATAGAGGGCTTTGGTACTTTAGGGCGGCGGAGCTGATCTCTGTCCTGACGCTGGGAGCCTGGGGGGTATACTGGTGGAAAAAGAGAAGACGGATCGACGCAGAGAATTCCTGAACAGGGCCGGGGACAAGGCGGCTTTGGCGGCGATTGCCCTGGCAGTGCTGTTATGCGAAATATTTGTCATGAATTATAAACACTGGGGGTCCATATTCTGTGAGCCGGTAGAGAATGTCACAAGCAACCTCTATGGAATGGTCGCCGTAGACGGCCGCTATGAGATAAGCGACGATGAGGCGGTGGCAGAATTCACAGAGATTGGGAAACCGGTGGCATATCTGGCTTTCTCCCTGGAGGAGGGACAGCAGGCGGAGATTGCTGTGGCGGCGGTGGATGAGGCCAACGCCGCTTATCTGTGGGCGCCTGTCCGGATCGTCAGAGGGGATGTGGATCGCAGTCAGTATCTGGCACTGCATTTCAGCGGAGATGTACAGAAACTGAAGGTAGTGATCCGGGGAATGCAGGGAGACAGTATCCGGCAGGATGCTGTGACGCTGAATGCAAGAGTTCCCCTTTTCTTCTCCTGGCGGCGGTATCTGCTGTTGACGGTCGCCCTGTGGTGCCTGTATCTGCTGCGTCCCGGCAGCCGTTTCTATGAGATACGGACAGATATGACCCGCAGGCGGCAATGGCTGGTCGCAGCGGCGTGTATAGGCGTACAGATGTTGTTTTTCCATGGAATGCTCAGGTGGAATACCGGGGCGCTGGCATGGCCGGAGTATATGGAGCATCACCAGCAGTACTATCGGCTGGCGGAGGCGCTGCTGGAGGGGCATGTGGATATCGGTGAGGAGCCTATACTCCTGGAGGTGGAGAATCCCTACGACACCGCGGCGAGAGCTGCCGCAGGGCTTAACTACGGGTGGGCCAAGTGGGATCACGCATATTATAACGGCAGATATTATGTGTATTTCGGCGTAGTACCGGTACTGCTGTTCTATCTTCCCTTTTATGTGCTGACCGGCACGCATCTGCCCCATGTGGACTGTATTTTTCTGCTGGGTGGGCTTTTGATGGCAGGGATTGCCTGGCTGATGTGGCAGATCATACGCAGATGGTTTCCGGGAACGCCCTATGTGGTTTATCTGCTGCTGTCGGTGGTCATGGGGGCAGCCTCCGGCCTGGGTTATGCGGTCTACAAGCCGGATCTGTACCTGGTGCCGATACTGGCCGGAATCGTCTGCGGCGTGTGGGGGCTGGGCCTTTGGATATCGGCGGAACGCCCGGAGGGGTATGCCACCTGGCGCCTGGGAGCAGGGGCTCTCTGTCTGGCACTGATTGCCGGGTGCAGACCTCAGCTGCTGTTAATTCTGGCCGTGGGACCGATATTGTTTGGCAGGGCGGTATTCCGGGAGAGAAAGCTGTTCACAAGGGAAAGCGCGGCGCAGACGCTGTCCCTCTGTTTGCCGTTTGTGATCGTGGCGGCGGGAGTCATGTACTACAATGCCCTCCGCTTTGGTTCCCCGCTGGATTTTGGCGCCAGCTACAATCTGACCACCAACGATATGACGCACAGAGGCTGGGTGTGGGGGAGATGCGGACTGGGAATTTTCTCCTATTTGCTACAGCCGCCCCGTATCAGCGCAGTTTTTCCGTTTCTGCAGGATTTTTCTGTGGAGACGGCCTATCAGGGGCTGACTTTGTCAGAGAAAATGGTGGGAGGAGTGCTTTGGCTGTTTCCGGTGCTGTGCTTTGGAGTTTATGGACTATTTAAAAGAGGGATTTTTAAAGATATCAGGTGCTATAGAATGGTGTGGGCCTGCCAGCTGCTGATGGTGGCTCTGGTGGTGACAGACTCTCAGATGGCAGGGCTTTTGACCAGATATTTTGGAGACTTTGTCTGGATCGGCATGATCGGCAGCATACTTGTCATACTGGCCTGCTATGACAGGCAGGCGGAAGAGCGGTACCGCCACCATTTGCAGAGACTGGTGACAGCGGCCTGCTGCGCGACGCTTATCCTTGTCTTTCTGCGGATTTTTGCCCACAGCGAGGACTCCATACGTATGGCCAACCCTGCCCTGTACTATGAGGTACAGTCTTTGATCGCCTTCTGGATGTAGCGGCAGGCTTCTTCAATAAACCGCATGTTTTCTTCATAGGAAAAAACGGTCGGTTCACAATCCTCGTGGGAGGTCAGAAAGTTCTTGTGGATGATAAAGGCTTTGCTGCTTTGCAGCTCGCGGCAGGTGATATAGTCGGTGATCTCATAGTCTTGCTCCGTCAGCAGAATGTCAGGCATGGGGTGCCGGAAGGTGTACTCCCGCACCAGCCGCCAGTCGTTCAGATCCACATCCCGGCCAAAGGCGGCAAAATAGTCCGGATCGTTCGGCTCTCTGCCGGAGGCAATCAGTCTATTCACATGAGCATCCCGCAGAGTCAGAATAAATACCTCATCGGCCAGCATATGGGTCACATAGCCCAGGTACAACTCATAGTCCGGGCGGTCGGGCCGCAGATAGCGGTCTGTAAAGGCCTTAAGGGTGCGGCGGTAGCGCTCGTAGCACTCGGGCAGACGGAGGTCGCTCAGGCGCATATTATCCTTAAAGTGGGTGTGTCTTTTCATCTCCCTCTGATAGTTCTCCCGGGCCATGATAGCGTCGGGGGCCAGATTGCCGCAGTAAAACAATGCGGGGTGTTGTATGTGTAAGTGTTCTAACAGCCGGTCTGCAATGACCAGATGGGTTACTGTGCCTGCCATGGGATACCTCCTGTATTGTGCATGGGGATATTTTAGCATATTTTACACAGAATGTCACAGCATTATTGCTGCTGAAAAAAATTTATACTGCAATAATACCAAAAAAATAGTAAAATAGGACCAGTTAGTTGACAAATCCATGCATGAGAGACTATAATTGGAAATAGGTAATATTATCCGCAGGACGTGGATAATGGAGAGAGCTATGAGCGACAATAGACAAGTGGACAGTAAAATAATTCCGGCTGGGCAGCAGGAGAATCGGGACGGAACCAAGGAGGGTATGGACTTACTGATAAACCTCTGTACTCTTTCTGTTGCCAAGGAGCAGATCAGAGAATTGCTGGAGAAGGAATCCCAAAGTACTTACCATATGGTCATATTGCATGTCGGCAATATCTCACAGTTGAGAGAGGAATATGGTATTGCTTTTGCCATGGCGGTGCTGCAGAATCAGGCGGTGCTGCTGCGGCGCTGCTTTCAGTTGCAGGATAGGGCGGTGTTCTGCCGGATGGACAAGGACACGCTGATGGCATTTGGGCAGTGTGAGGACGCCCGTGAGATGGAGGAACAATGCCGTCAGGTGCAGGAGAAACTGCAGAACAGTTATTTTGGCCGAAGGGAAAAGCTGCAGTGCAGAGTGACCATGGGCTTGTATCATGTGCCCGCAGGGGAGCGGGATTTGGGACTGATGCTTGCCTGCTGCGGTAAGGCGGCGGCATACGGATCGAGATGCCGGATTCCTCTTGTTGTGTTTGAGGAGAGCATGGCCGACGAGGAGATACAGACAGAAGACAGCCTGAAGATGAAAGTGATGGCGGATGAGAAAACACTGCAGTATGGCAGCCGCTTTATCGCTTTTGCCGTGAATCTGTTGTCGGATACGATGGATCTGGACAGCGGCTTGGACATGCTGGTCAAACAGGTAGGGCTGTACTTTGACTATGACGAGGTGCTGATATCGGAGTTTATTCAGGACAACAGCACCATGGTGTCCAACAAATGGCGGCGGGAGGAGGGCGTTGTCCGGAATCCGGAGGAGATCAACACCCTTGATATATGGGACGATTTCTTCTCTGGATTTGACAAGGATGGCATTAATTTGACCTGCAATGTGGAAGAGCGCGGTTATTCGGAGAGGGATATGGCTTTCTTCCGGGAGAGACATATCGGCAGCTTTATCAATCTGCTGCTGCACTGCAACGGACAGACCATCGGCTATATGACCTGTAACAGACAGCGGGTTATAGAACAGATCTCGGAGGAGGAGCTGAGTACCCTGGTTCAGCTCAGCAAGGTCATCAGTTCTTTTGTGGCTCTGCGCTTTCAGAACCGGCAGAATCAGGAACATATTGAGTCTCTGAGGAGGGATGAACTGACAGGCCTGTATTACTATGGCGCTTTTCAGAAGGAGGTGCGCCGCGCACTGTACCAGAGTGATCCCAACCTTACTTATGCCATGGTGTACATGGATATCAGTAATTTTGCCTATTTGAATGAGAATTTTGGATACAATGAGGGAAATCAGCTGTTGAAGGATATGGCAAGATGGCTGCGGTATATGAACGCCAAGCGCTGTATCTGTGGCCGGGTGTATGCGGATCGCTTTGTGATTCTTGTCACTGGCGACAGCCGGGAGGAAATAGAGAATCAGATACGACATTCCGTGAGCCGTTTTTCTGACTATCTGCAGCACAGATATCCCATGGGTGATCTGCAGGTACGGGCTGGCCTGTACTACATAGACAATCCGGAGACCGAGATTTTTATGATGATCGATGCCGCCAACCATGCCAGAAAGGTCATAAAGGATGACTATTTGAACCATGTGATGGTGTACACAGAGCATCTGCGGCAGACCAGAGCGGAGAAGATCCAGGTGGTGGCCAGCATTCACGACGCCATCGAAAATGGGGATGTGGAGGCATATCTGCAGCCCAAGTTCTCCATGAGGACGGGAGAGGTAGTGGGTGCGGAGGCGCTGGTCAGATGGCACAACAAGGATGGCAGTCTGAAATATCCGGATCAGTTTATCCCCGTGCTGGAGGAAGTGGGTTATATCGTAAATGTGGATTTCTGTGTGTTCCGGCAGGTTTTGGCCTGCTTGAGCCGCTGGAGGGAAGAGGGCAGGAAAAGGGTTCCCATATCCGTCAACTTTTCCCGGGTGCATTTCAGGGACCAGCATTTCTGCGACAAGGTGATGGGAATGCTGCGGGAGTATGAGATGGAACCGGAATACATTGAGATAGAGGTGACAGAGAGCTGTATTTCCGGCAATAAAGTGGGCATGATCCAGCAGATGACGCAGCTGCGGGAGAATGGACTCAAGATTGCGATGGACGATTTCGGTATCGGTTACTCCTCTCTGGGAATGCTGATAGACTCCAATGTGGATATCGTCAAGGTTGACAAGAGTTTTATTGACCACTATGAGACGGAGCAGGAACAGCAGTATATCAACCGGATCGGACAGCTGGTGAGAGCGGCGGGCAAGGACATTATCTTTGAGGGCGTGGAGACCCAGCAACAGGTTGAGTTTCTGCGGGATTACGGATATGACAAGGCTCAGGGCTATGTGTTCTCCAAGCCTGTGCCCATTGCGGAATTTGAGAAGTGGATTGAGTGAGAAGAACTTCTAGGACTTGCTACGCAAGTCCAGCTGATAGCCAAAGGGCATTTCGCAAAGAAGTTCTAATCTCACTCTTAAAGAATGCCGGACTTGTGTAACAAGTCCGGCATTCTTTAGCGGGGGTTTGAAAGGTGGTAACGTTGAGGTCAATGAGAGAGAACGTGGTTCTGAGAGATCAGAAACCACGTTCTTTCAGGTCGTGAACCAGTTGTACGTAGAATTCCCTAACGTCGAAGTCGGGCACGTCCTCACGGTTTAGGTCGATCATGTCTCCGTGGGAGATGCCGCGGGTGCCGGGAACGGTGAGAAAGCGATAGGATGATCCCCAGGGGAAAGAGTGTTCACCTACCAGCCCGTCGTTTGGTCCGTCAAAATACCTGCACAGCACATGGGTGAAATTCAGCGGGAAACGTCCGCCTCTTGCCCTGCTGAGTCTGGAGCCGATGCTCTGGTAGTACACGCCGGGCACATCGGGGGTCTTCGCGTTGAATTCTCGGCAGAAGGAGGCGGTCAGGTTGGTGACCGCGCCGAGAAAATCCGGATTGGGATCTCCCAGTTTCCGCAGTGTGGCATTGTAGGCGCTTGCCACAGCCTGTTGTTGCTTTTGGGGAATTTTCGTCAGCAGGTAATCAGCGAATTCACAGCCCCGGTGGGGGGTATTGACAGTGGTCAGAGAGGCCACATGTTCAGCGATACCCGGGAGCTGCAGGGCAGCCCGCGTGTCCAGACCGCCCTTGGAGTGTCCGATTACATTGACTTTGTCGCAGCCCGTCTCACGGACAATGGACAGAATCCGGTCAGCGATCTCCTGACCGCTGGTGGCCACAGGAGCGGCGGACTGATGATTTCCGTAGTATATTTTCGCGCCCTCCGCCTCCAGTGCTTGTGGAATTCGTCCCCAGTAGTTCAAATATCGGAAATCCCGAAAAAACACCCCGTGTACCATTAAAATAGGATACCTGGTGGCGCAGAGAGCGCTCTCGCTGCGGGACTGGACCGTCAGTATTTTTTGGCTCTCAAAAGACACTTCCCGGGAGGCTGTACGTATGATCCAGAACAGCACCACCAGGTTGGCAATGGGAATAAAGCCGCAGATAATGCCTATGACTCGCAGACGGATGCCCAGCTGCAGGGAGGACAGATACACTCTCAGCATGCCGTTCCAGAAGAGGATAAACTCTGCGCCGAACAGCAGCAGACAGTGCAGGAGCCAGAAACTGATACTTTCCTGCGTCAAGGGCACTACTTGAGGCAGCTGTCCGCACATGCCTAAAATGGCTATGGGTACATTGATCAGAGTGCTCACGGCAAAGATAATCAGCAAATTACAGCCCCGGTTGCAGACGCCCAGCCGATAGCTGCGAGGACGGTTTATGGGCAGAGCCGGATAGAGATTCAGCAAAAGAAACAGCCAGGGCGCCAGAGCCCTGAGAAAGCCGGGCAGTCCGCCCAGCAGCATATAGTTGGCGGCAAACACTGCAAGCAGGCTGCCCAGTATGTATTCAAAAATCTTTTGTGGTTTTGACATTTTACGGTTTCCTTTCCGCTTGGAATTCATAACAGCATCATACACTTTTTGCGGCGTAAAGTAAAGTATATGTCACTTTTTTCACTCCTCGGACATAACATAGAGCATCAGCCATTATGAAAAGGGAGGATATGACAGCCTATGAGAAAAGGAAGAAAAAGGGCGCTGCTGGCGGCATTGCTGACAGTGGGGTTGCTGGCCGGATGCGGCGCCCCTGGGGAGACGGCGGGAAACGGCGGAAAGCTGACGCCGGTCACGCTGAACGAGGTGGCGCATTCCATATTCTACGCGCCCATGTATGTGGCAATCGAGGAGGGATATTTTAAGGAGGAGGGACTGGACGTAACGCTGGTCACCGGTTTCGGCGCCGACAAGACCATGACGGCCGTGCTGACCGGAGATGCTGACATCGGCTTTATGGGCAGCGAGTCCACCATCTATACCTATGTGGGAGGTACGAACGACTATGTGGTGAATTTTGCCCAGCTGACCCAGAGGGCGGGAAACTTCCTGGTGTCCAGGGAGCCGATAGACGATTTCGACTGGAACATGCTGAAAGACCAGGATGTGCTCGGCGGCAGGGCTGGCGGTATGCCCCAGATGGTATTTGAATATATTTTACGAAAAAATAATATTGATCCGTCCACGGATCTGCGGATAGACCAGAGCATAGATTTCGGCTCTACCGCAGCGGCATTCTCGGGCGGAGATGCGGATTTTACCGTGGAATTTGAGCCACATGCCACACTGCTGGAGCAGAAGGGGGATGGCTATGTGGTGGCTTCATTGGGAGAGGATTCCGGCTATGTGCCCTACACGGCCTTCAGCGCCAAAAAGAGCTATATCGACAAAAACGGCGATGTGATCCAGGCGTTTACCAATGCTCTGCAGAAGGGAATGGACTATGTGCAGTCCCACAGCCCGGAGGAGATCGCGGATGTGATCGCTCCTCAGTTTGCCGAGACCGACAAACAGGCCCTAGTGACTATCGTGGCCAGATATTACGATCAGGATACCTGGAAGGATAATCTGGTCTTTGAAAAGGCGTCCTTTGATCTGCTGCAGAATATTTTGCAGGACTCCGGAGTGCTGGCGGAGCGGGTGCCCTATGAGGATCTGGTGAATACTGCCTTCGCGGAGGCGGCAAAGAAATAAAGCGCAGGACTGTGTCCGATTTTATTTCAGCCGAATGTTTTTCTCTGCCCAGAGGCGCAGCGCCGTGGCGTTGGTGCTGATTTTCTCAAGGGAATCCAATATATGCTGAAAAGCGGGTCTCTCGCACTCGTCGATATATCCGTCCTCGGATATGGCGATCAGGGAGGCCCGCAGTCCGTCTATGTCTTTCAGAGAACCCAGTACCTTCAGCGCAAGCCGATCAAAATCGTCAATGGTGACCTCGTGTACGCTGCCTATGCCGATGGGACATTCCTTGGCACAGTAGGAATTGCACAGCTCCGGTGTGTTATAGGCTGCCGCCATGGCCTTGACCTCCTCGGGATAGGGGGCTATGGTGCCCAGCTCAATTCTGGCCAGACGGGTGCGGTCGATGCCTATAATCTCCGCAGCCTTTTCCCGGCTGGAAAAGTCGTCATTGCCCTCTGCGGCCTCGCAACGTGCGAGATAATACATATTATCAGCAGCTTTTGTGGCTTTTTTGCCCATGGTGTTTTTTCCTCGCTAAAGTAAAATGGTAGTAACGGTAAAACAAACTGATTTTAGTGTATCGGATTCCTGCTGTTTTGTAAAGAGAAATATTTCCCTGAAAAACTTATACAAATCGGTTGAGGAATCTGCCGAAATCTGCTAAAATAGAAATAGTTTTAACCGTGAATTAAAAATAGGAGGAGCTACATATGGGTTTAATTCAAGCAGCAAAAGACACTATTAGCGGCATGCTTGCCGATCAGTGGAGAGAGTACTTCTACTGTGACTCCATGCCCAACGAGGTGCTGGTGACCAAGGGCAAGATTCGCGTGACCGGCAAGAACGGCAACAAGGGTGTGGACAATATTATCACTAACGGTTCCATTATCGCTGTCAACGAGGGACAGTGCATGATTATTGTGGACCAGGGAGAGATCGTGGAGTTCTGTGCGGACGCGGGAGAGTTTGTGTATGACGCCTCCACCGAGCCCAGCCTGTTTTACGGCAATCTGGGTGACAATGTGGTAAATACCTTCAAGAACATAGGAAAACGTTTCACCTTTGGCGGCAATACCGGCAAGGATCAGAGGGTTTACTATTTCAACATCAAGGAGGTCATGGGCAACCTGTTCGGCACTGCCAGTCCCATTCCTTTCCGCATTGTGGATAACAATATCGGGCTGGACGTGGACACCACTGTGAAATGTAACGGCCAGTATTCCTTTAAGATCACCGACCCCCTGCTGTTCTACAAGAACGTGTGCGGCAACGTGACTCAGGACTATAACAAGTCGGAGCTGCTCAACACCTTAAAAACCGAGCTGCTGACGGCGCTGCAGCCTGCGTTGGCCAAGATTTCCGCCATGGGTATCCGCTATTACGAGCTGGCCGGCAATACCGAGCAGATGGCTGACGCCTTGAATGAGGTGCTGAGCGAGAAGTGGAGCAATCTGCGTGGTATTGAGATCGTATCCATCGGTTTCAACAGCGTGAAGATACCCGACGACGATGAGAAGATGATCAAGGATCTGCAGAAGACCGCAGTGATGCGCAATGCCAATATGGCAGCCGCCACGTTGGTGGGAGCACAGGCAGAGGCCATGAAGGCGGCGGCGTCCAACACCGCTACCGGTCCTATGATGGCGTTTGCGGGCATGAATATGGCAACCCAGGCTGGTGGATTTGACGCCAATGCGCTGTACGCTATGGGAGCGCAGCAGGCGGCGCAGCAGCCTGCACAACAGGCTCCGGCTCAGGCGTCTCCCCGGATGCAGGCCCCGGTTCTGGGATGGACCTGCAGCTGCGGCAAGAAGGACAATCTGGGCAAGTTCTGTGAGGAGTGCGGTGCCAAGAAACCTGAGGGCGCCGGATGGACCTGCGGCTGCGGCGCGGTAAACCAGGGCAAGTTCTGCTCGGAGTGCGGCGGCAAAAAGCCTGCGGGCGCGTCTCTCTACAAATGCGACAAGTGTGGTTGGGAGCCGGAAGACCCTGCGCATCCACCCAAATTCTGCCCGGAGTGTGGGGATATATTTGATGACAGCGATATCGTGTCATAGAGATTCCTGGTAGGATAGATAAGCGCTGGCGGGGCCACCATGGCTGCGCCGGCGTTTTTGTGCAGAGCGGGAATGCACTGCGCGGAGTATGGGGTGGGGGAGTTAAAATGAACGGTAAAATGATTGGCGCTATAATTATACTGGTGCTGCTGTTGGTGCTGGCGGGAGTGATTTACCTGGCCTGCCGCAAGATCAGCCGGACGGTAAAAGGCTACAGCCGGATGATTTTCGGAACGGAGAATGTGCGGGAGGGAGTGCAGAAGATGGAGATGGAGTATGCAACCACTCCCAAGTCCGTATCCTCCGCCACAGGACTGTATCTGCCCGGCATCATGAAAGATTTCCCCGAGTTTCATCTGGAGGAAATGAAGAGTCGGGCACAGAATGTTCTGACTTCCTATCTGCGCGGCATAGACGGCGGCAACAGTCATATGCTGACAGAGGGAACCCGGGAACTGCGGGACAAGCTGGATATGCGAATCAGTATGCTGAGAAATGCGGAAATCCGGGAGCATTATGAGCGAATAAAGGTACACAGAATAGAGATTCACAAGTACCGCAAGGACAAGGGACGCAGCAGCATCGTGTTCCAGGCGTCGGCGGAGCATATTCACTATCAGGAGCAAAACGGCGCCGTTGTCAAGGGGCGCAAAGACAGACTGGAGCAGGCCAAGTACAATGTGGAGGTCAGCTATATTCAGGATGTGGAACTGGTGGAGAACACCTCGGATATGGGGCTGGCAATGGTGTGTCCCAACTGCGGGGCACCGCTGCCGTCGTTGGGGGCCAAGACCTGCGCTTATTGCGACAGTCCGGTGGTGGAGTTGAATATCAAGGCGTGGAACTTTACGGATGTGGAAATGGTAGAAAAGTAGCCCTATACTCGCCAGGGAAGGGATAAGTATGGAAACGATAATGCATGAGCTGAAAAGACTCACCGTCCATGACGGGAGAGATATTTATGATATGTTACAGGAGATTCCCGCAGATGAAAATGGATTTTTAAATTCAATGGCGAGAAAGTCTTTTTCCGAATTTCAGATGTGGTTGGAGAAATCAGTGAAAAATTCAGAGCAGAATGGCATCATAGATGGCTGGAAAGTTCCTGAAACTACATTTTGGCTTTATGAGAATGACATCCCGGTGGGATACGGTAAGATCCGTCATTTTCTGACGGAACATCTGCGGGAGGCCGGGGGAAATATCGGATATGCCATCCGGCCTTCAGCCAGGGGCAGAGGGCTTGGCAAAATCCTGCTGAAACTGCTGATAGACCAGGGCGGAAAACTGGGAGTAAATAAATTCCTGCTGACCATACATGAGGATAATGAGCCGTCTGTCCGTGTTGCCCTGGCATGCGGCGGAGTTATAGAAAAACAGTATGGGAATCGATACTATATATGGATTGAACCCGCATAGTGTGGAGAGTGACGAGACGATGAGTATATATGATACATTAAATAAAGAACAAAAAGAGGCGGTCATGACGACCGAAGGTCCGCTGCTATTATTGGCGGGGGCGGGATCGGGCAAGACCAGGGTGCTGACTCACCGAATCGCCTACCTGATAGACGAGATGGGGGTCAATCCATGGAATATTCTGGCCATCACCTTCACCAACAAGGCCGCTGGGGAGATGCGGGAGCGGGTGGACCAGATCGTGGGCTTTGGCGCAGATCAGGTGTGGGTGTCCACATTTCATTCCACCTGTGTTCGCATACTGCGCAGATATATCGACAAGCTGGGGTTTGACAATCATTTTACCATCTACGATACGGACGATCAGAAGTCCATAATCAAGGATGTGTGTAAGAGGCAGATGATTGACACCAAGATGCTGAAAGAACGGGCGGTGCTGTCCGCCATCTCTTCCGCCAAAAATGAATTGATTTCCCCCACCGAGTATGAACTCCAGGCCATGGGTGATTTTCAGAATAAAAAGATTGCGGGGTGCTATAAGGAGTATCAGCGGGAGCTGAAAAAAAATAACGCTCTGGACTTTGACGATCTGCTGGTGATGACGGTGGAGCTGCTAAAGAGCTGTCCGGAGATTTTGAACCAGTATCAGGAGCGGTTCCGCTATATCATGGTGGACGAGTATCAGGACACTAACACGGCGCAGTTTGAGCTGATACGGCTGCTGGCGGACAAACACCGCAACCTCTGTGTGGTGGGGGACGACGATCAGTCCATCTACAAGTTCCGCGGAGCCAATATCCGCAATATTCTGGATTACGAGAAGGTGTACCCGGAGGCGAAGGTCATCAAGCTGGAGCAGAATTACCGTTCCACCGGCAATATCCTGGATACGGCCAACGCCGTGATACGCAACAATAAGGGGCGCAAGGACAAGACGTTGTGGACGGCCAAGGAGCAGGGCAGCAGGATTCATTTCCGCCAGTTTGACAATGGCTACGAGGAAGCGGAATATATTTCGGACGATATTGCGGCCCGGGTGCGGAAAGGACAGCTGAACTACGGAGACTGTGCCATCCTCTACCGCACCAACGCCCAGTCCCGGGCGCTGGAGGAGCGGCTGGTGGTGGACGGTATGCCCTACAATGTGGTGGGGGGAATCAATTTCTACGCCAGGCGGGAAATCAAGGATATTCTGGCTTATCTGAAAACCATTGACAACGGCAGGGACGATCTGGCCGTGAAGAGAATTATCAATGTGCCCAAGAGAGGAATCGGCAGCGCTACGCTGGACAAGGTGCAGAGCTATGCGGATATGCGGGGCATAACCTTTTATCAGGCGCTGGAGCAGATGGACCAGATCACCAGTCTGGGCAGAGCGGCGGCCAAGCTGGAACCTTTTGTCAAAATGATTCAGGTTTTCAAGGCCAAGGCAAAATATTATGGCATTGTGGACATGATTCATGAGATTATGGATACCATAGATTATGAAACCTATCTGCAGGACATTGACGATGAAGATAATAACGACAGAATGGAAAATGTGGATGAATTTTTGAACAGGGCTGTGTTTTACGAGCAGACCCACGACGAGATTTCCCTCAGCGAGTTTTTGGAGGAGATCGCGCTGGTGGCCGATATTGACAGTCTGGAGAACGGCACAGACCGCATTCTGCTGATGACGCTGCACAGCGCCAAGGGACTGGAATTTCCCTGCGTGTATCTGGCGGGCATGGAGGACGGCCTGTTTCCCGGTTATCTGACCATCAACTCGGACGATCCGGGAGACATGGAGGAGGAGCGCAGGCTGGCCTATGTGGGAATCACCAGGGCCCAAGAGGAATTGACTCTGACCTACGCTCGGTGCCGCATGATTAGAGGAGAAAACCAGTATAATCCTGTGAGCCGTTTTATACAAGAGATTCCGAAGGAACTGTTGGACAATACGATTCCCCGGGCAAAAACCATGGATGCGGGGACAGGGGACTTCCGCCCTAAAGCCATTCTGCGGCCCAGGGCGACGCCGAAGGAGAATAAGCCCTATATTGCTCAGGGAATTGGGAGTCTGAACAAGATAGCCGGAATTACCAAGGGAGACAGCATGGAGACCTTGGGGGAGCTGGAATACCGGGAGGGCGATCGGGTGAACCATCTGAAATACGGCGAGGGAACGGTAGCACAGATTGCCAGGGAACCCAGAGACTACAAAGTCACGGTGGTTTTTGACAAGGCTGGACAGAAAATCATGTATGCATCTTTTGCAAAACTAAAAAAAGTGTAGTAAATTGATTGCATTTGTGGTATTCTATTATTGATAGCATATCAGAAAGGATGACTGTGATATGAATTTGACAGATTTAAAGAAATTGACTGAGCTGCTGGGCAGCAAAAAGGAAGAGGAGAAGAAGGGGAACGTGCTGGTGTGGATTCTGGCCATTATCGGTGTGATCGCGGCAGTGGCCGCCATCGCTTACGCGGTGTATCGCTATTTCACGCCCACCTACCTGGAAGATTTCGAGGATGACTTCGAGGACGAGTTCGAGGATGAGGACGATGACGAGGAGGATATCTTCGAGGACGAGGGAGACAACTAGGAAGATTAGTACGCATTAATGCAATATCATGGGCAAGATTCATGATATGCGGGCAGAGGTTAGATTGAAAAATCTAAGATTTTTCAATTTTCTATTTGAGCAATATCGCAGACACAGTCTGCGATATGCATGGGGACTAGTATGAAAAAGGGACAGGTGTATACAGGGATTGTGGAGCGCGTGGAGTTTCCGAACAAGGGCATTGTCAGGGCCGGTGAGGAGACCTGTGTGGTGAAAAACAGCCTGCCCGGACAGAAGGTTTCTTTCCTCGTAAATAAAGTGAGACATGGGAAGGCGGAGGCCAGACTTTTGGAGGTGATTGAATTATCCCCTCTGGAGTCTGGTAATCCGTGTTCCCATTTTGGCTTGTGCGGAGGCTGTACATATCTGTCTCTGCCCTATGAGGAACAGCTGCGGATCAAGGAGCGACAGGTGAGGGAACTGCTGGAACGGGCGCTTGAGGGACAGGAAGAGTCCTGGCAGTGGGAGGGGATCAAAGGAAGTCCCCGGCCTTATGTATATCGGAACAAGATGGAATTTTCTTTTGGGGACGAGGTAAAGGACGGGCCTCTGTCTCTGGGTATGCACAGGCGCGGCAGCATGTATGATGTGGTACATGTGAGCGACTGCAGGATTGTGGACGAGGATTACCGGCGGATACTGAAGGCGGTGCTGGCTTATTTTCAGGAGCGGGGCATAAGCTTTCACCACAAGATGCGGCATGAGGGATTTCTGCGCCATCTGCTGGTGCGCAAGGCTGCCAGGACGGGAGAGATTCTGGTGGCGCTGGTGACGTCCTCTCAGGCTCCCCAGGGCGGCGCATACGGACAGCCCGGAGACAGGGAGGAGATACAGGCGCTGGTGGAAGGCTTTCAGAGGTGCCTGCTTGAGGTGCAGGAACGCGGGGAGCTATCTGGCGTTCTGGCGGGCATTTTACATATCACCAACGATTCTCTGGCGGATGTAGTGCAGAGCGACCGCACGGATATTTTGTATGGGCGGGATTATATCTATGAGGAGCTGCTGGGACTGCGGTTTAAGATATCCACGTTCTCTTTTTTTCAGACCAATACTTACAGCGCCGAGGTGCTGTATGAGACGGCCAGGGAGTATGTGGGGGAACTGGACAGGGGCAGGCTGCTCTATGACCTGTACAGCGGCACAGGCACCATCGCCCAGCTGATGGCGGCTGCAGCGGACCGGGTCATCGGTGTGGAGATCGTGGAGGAGGCGGTGGAGGCCGCCCGGGAAAATGCGGCGCTGAACGGCCTGGAGAACTGCGAATTTATCGCCGGGGATGTGCTGAAGGTGTTGGACGGACTGACGGAGAAACCGGATATGATTATTCTGGACCCTCCCCGGGATGGTATTCATCCCAAGGCGCTGCCTAAGATTATCGGCTACGGCGTGGAGCGGATCGTGTATATTTCCTGCAAGCCCACCAGCCTGGCGAGGGATCTGGAGGCGTTTTTGGCGGGGGGATATCATGTGGAACGGGCCGTAGCGGTGGACCAGTTTCCCTGGACGGCGAATGTGGAGACGGTGTGTTTGTTGTCCAAGCTATAGGTTGAGTGGCGTGTTGAGGTGGAATTGGATTTTGACGAGATGGATTTGACGGCGGCGGAGGGCAAGGCAACTTATAGTGAGATCAAGAATTATATACTGAAAGAGCATGGATTGAAAGTTTCTAATTTGTATATTTCGCAGATAAAAGAAAGCGTGGAATAGAGGTTGGGAAGAACTATAATCTTCCCGAATCTGAGGATAGCATACAGCCACAGTGTCCGAAAGAGAAGGAAACGGCGATGAAGGAAACATTTAAGCATTTTATATGGTTAAAGATGGAAATTTCAGGTCCTGATGGAAGAACATGACGAAAAACGCTATAATGAAGTCATGCGGTATAAATATATTTTGAATGATACAGATATGTTTAAGGCTTTAACTTCCGATAATAAAAAGTATCGGAATGAAGATGATCCAAAATTTGTAATTCAGAACTGGATATGCAATCGAAATACGATAGAATTTCTGGCGGTTTGGGAAGAATTACATAATCCTGATTTTAACCGTGTGCAATTCGAGGCGGTTAAAAACGAAGCCGGATTGAATCGTTTTGTAATGACACCGACCAAATGGATAGAGCAAATGAATGCCATTGGTATTGTTTCGAAAGCTGGACATTATGGCGGTATATATGCTCACGCCTGAATTAACATTGGAGCAGATTAGTTTTTACCTATGCCAGTGAGGCGGATTTGTTGAATGTAGCACTGTTCGGTAAAACTGCCAAGCAGTGGCGTGAAGAAAATACAGATAAAAAGGGAAATATAAGGGATTATGCAACTCTCAATCAGTACTTGTTTTTGCAAATATGGAAAGCTATACAATTTATTTGGCATGTATAGAGCTGATGAACTATTGAACCAGTCGCTGTTTATCAGCTTTTTGCTTTTGAGAGTACCCACTTCTGAAGAAATGTCATATTTGATGAGCATTCTTGCGCACATGGATGCTCAAATGAAATAAGAAAAAAGTTGTCCCTGTACACAATGGTATCTTACAGTATATTATACGTGATAAATATGTCCGAACTCAATTGGAGGAAAATGTATATGCTTTTCATTAGATGAAAATACAGGATAATGAGGCGACAAATTGATTCCAAAGATGATGCTGCAAAAACAAATATTATAATTTACACAACAGAAGATGGTTTGTCTAAAATTGAAACAGCTTTTGATGGTGACACCGTATAGCTGTTAAAAGCTCAGATGGCGGAAATGTTTCAGAGAGACCGTTCCGTTATTTCAAAAAATATATTTGAAGAAGGAGAACTTCTCAGAGAAGGCAATGTGCAGATTTTGCATATTGCAAATTTAGACAAACCTGTGGAATTTTATAATCTTGATGTATTTATTTCGGTTGGCTACCGTGTAAAATCAAAGCACGGCACGCATTTTAGAACATGGGCAATCGAAATATTAAAAGAATATATGCGTAAAGGCTTTGCGTTGGATGATGAACTTTTAAAAAACTTAGGCAGCAGATAAATGAAATACTGGGGAGTTTGGAGAGGAGAAGTTATGCAGATTATTCCTTGACAGCCTCCCCTTTTTATGTTATTTTTTATCAAAGCAAAAGATTTCCGGGGAGTAATCCCATAAAGCGGTTTACCGTATCTGACGAACGTCTTATTCTCTTAGTTTAGAAATCCTGCTTTTATTATCCCAAGAAACACATATCAATAAGGCAGGAGAAGAGAATGGATGGAAGAAACATTTTCTCTTTCTGCGACGCGCACAAGGAGGAATGTGAATGAGCAATGAGGTAAGGACACCACTGGAGAAAATCCACCGTTCTGAGAAATGTGGGGTGAAGTATATGCAGAGATGGGAAGAGATTGCGTATGCACGGCAGGAAGGTGCATTGCGAGAAAACATAGCAGCTATATGCAAGAAACTGGCAAAAGGGAAAAGCGTAGAGCAGATTGCGGACGAACTGGAGCAGGAGCCGGAAAAGATTTCACAAATATGTTGTATCGCAGAAAAATATGCCCCTGCATACAGCCCGGATGCGATATGGCGGGAATTGGCTGGTGGCGTCAGTATTTTTTAACAGGGGGCAATCACTAATTTTATGAGGTTGATATACTTTTTTCTTGGCATAGATAGAGCTGATGGACTAGTGAAACAATCACTGTTTATCGGCTTTTTGCTTTTGAGAGTGAATATTCTTGCCCACAAGACTGTTCAAATGAGATAAGGAAAGAATAAAAAGTTCTCCTTGCGTACAATGGTATCTCACAGTATACTAAACATAATAAATATGTCCGAACTCAATTTAAGGAAAATGTATATGTTTTTCATTAGATGAAAATACAGGATAATGAGGCAACAAATGGATTACAAAGATGATGTTGTAAAATCAAATATTATAATTTACACAACAGAAGATGGTTTGTCTAGGATTGAAACAACTTTCGATGGAGATACTGTTTGGCTTTCTATTGATCAAATGGCAGAGCTGTTTCAGCGTGATAGGAGTGTTATAGGAAAGCATGTTAGAAATATTTTTAAAGAAGGTGAATTGCAAAAGGAATCAGTGTGGGCAAAATTTGCCTACACTGCCGCTGACGGAAAAACATATCAGATTGATTACTATAATTTGGATGTCATTATCTCCGTTGGTTATCGTGTGAAGTCAAAGCGTGGTACACAGTTCAGAATTTGGGCAACAAATATTTTGAAAGAATATATGCGCAAAGGCTTTGCTCTGGATGATGAACGTTTGAAAAATTTAGGCGGTGGCGGTTATTTTAAAGAATTGCTTGAGCGGATCAGAGATATTCGCGCGTCTGAAAAGGTATTTTACAGGCAGGTTCTGGAAATTTATGCTACCAGCATTGACTATGATCCGAAAGCAGAAATTTACATACAGTTTTTCCAAAAGGTTCAGAACAAGATTCATTATGCCATTCATGGGCAGACAGCAACGGATGAATATAGAAAATACAAGGCAAAGACGCTCAGCGATGTAGAAACGGATTACTTGAATTCCATCAGATTACTGAAACAAAAAGCAGATAAGAAGTAAAAGCGCCACAACCTGTGGCACGATTGGGCGTTTCAAAAATAAATGGATTTATCGGAATGAAGACGAACTTACAGCGCACTTTTTTGTGCGCTGCTTATATTATGAGCTTTAGCCTGTTGACGACATTTCTGATAAGAGGGATATTACGTGGGTACAGTAGGATTCAATGAAACCTATAAGGAGGTGTTTTATGCATGAAAATACCGTTCTTTTATCGCTGCCAGAAAACGATATGTTGAGTGGTGTGGGGTTTTTACATCAGGTAAGTGTGAAAGAAACTTTTCAATGTCATACCCATGATTTTTTTGAGTTTTTTTATGTGTTGAAAGGGAAAGCCATTCACGATATTAACGGACAGAAAATGGTTTTGTCGCAAGGCACGCTTGTGTTTATCCGACCTGCGGATGTGCATCATTATAGCTTTATCAACAACTATGACATGGAGTTGATTTCTATTGGTGTAGAGTGTGGTTTGGTTCAGTCTGCCTGTAACTTTTTGGGAATGGATATACAGGAATTTGTGAAGCCTTACCTGCCCTCGCAAATTATCTATGCCGGAGGCAGTCACTGGGATATGACGGAGAAACTGTTGTTGATAAATAAGAAGTCAAGAGGGCAGGAAAGAAGACAATATTTCTTGTCGATTCTGCCGGAATTGCTATATCAAATGAAGTTTGGTCATGAACAGCAGGATAAAATCATACCACCATGGTTGTCAAGTCTTGTGGAGGAAATGAGCAGAACCGAAAACTTCGTAGAAGGTTTGTCTAAAATGATTGATTTATCGGGGGTATCACAGGAACATCTGAATCGTTCCTTTAAAAAGTATTTAGAGCTGACGCCAACCGCATTTATCAATATGAGGCGCATTGAATATAGCGCCGAGTTGCTGCTGGAAGGAAATGAAAACATCCTTGATATCTGCTATCTGTGCGGATTTCATAATGTGAGCTATTTCTATCAGATTTTTAAGGAAACATACCATTGTTCGCCAAAGCAGTTCGTGAAAGAAAGGACGGGCATGCGAGGTCAATATAGTGGAAAAACAAGTTAATATGTCATGAGAAAAAACTGCTTATGTCTGCTAAAATAGGTATCATGCATTATATTGAAGGAGGAGGCATAAGATGATTGATATTACGGCATTTGGAGCAGTAGGCGATGGTAAGACCATGAACACGGCGGCCATTCAGGCAGCGGTGGATAAAGCCGCAAAATCAGGCAGTATGGTCAACATCCCTGCAGGCGTTTTCCTTACAGGGACAATAGTATTGAACGGCGCATCCCTGCATTTGGAGAGTGGCGCAGTGTTAAAAGCTTCAGGCAACATGGAAGATTACCCTGAGCAGCCCTACTATCACAATGAAATGGGAGTATTGAGGGCCATGCTGGTGAATCTGGGACATGACAATGTGACGATCGAAGGCTTCGGCACCATTGACTTCAGTGGATGTGCTTTCTACGATATGGAAGCGTGGAATGTTCCGGCCAGTAAGGTGGCGTTTAGTGAGGAACAGATCAAAGAGTGTACGCATCCGATTGGGATTCGTCCCGCACAATGTCTCTTTTTTCATGACTCAAAAAATATCAGTATACGTGGGATACGGGTCATTGATGCTCCCTGTTGGACATTGACATTCAGTGAGTGTGAAAACGTGAAATTGCTGGGGCTGACAATTGATACCGATTTGAATATCCCGAACAATGACGGTATTCACATCTGCGCCTGCAAGGGCGTGTTGATTTCAGATTGTCATATTTCCAGTGGTGACGATTGCATCGCTCTGACCAGTATCACCAATTGGAAAAAGCCCTGTGAGGACATTGTCATCACAAACTGCGTGCTGCGTTCCTGCTCGAAAGCCATTGCCATTGGCTACATTTACAGTACCGTGCGCAATGTGCTGATTTCCAACTGTATTATCAAGGAAAGCAATCGCGGGTTGTGTTTCATGTGCAATGACGAAAGTTCCCTGGTGGAGAATGTTCGTGTCAGCAATATGTTGATCGACACCAGGATCCGTGCCGGTAACTGGTGGGGTAACGGTGAACCGATTTTCATGATGGCGGTGAAACACGACCATCATATTCCTGACACACAACATCCGCACACGAAAACGGAGTGTGCAATTCGTAATGTACATATTGAGAATGTAACCTGTATGGGTGAGAATGCCATGGGTGTGTACGGCGCAAATGGAAATATTCGAGAGGTGGAACTGCGTCATATCGATTATACGCGCAAGCCGTCTGCCAATATTGCACTCAAGGGGTATACCTTTGATTTTTCTCCAAGTGGGATAGAATTTGAGGTGCCTGCCGATTGTGGACTCTATATTGGCGGCAATGCGGAAGTTAAGTTGGATAACATGAGGATGCGTCAGTGGAGCATTATTCGGGAGTGATACAGACTACAAAGAGAGCTTTAGTTGGTTTCCTGTGGAATCATGTCCCCATAAATATTGATGTTTTTACTACAGAGGGGGCAGGGGATATGCCCCCTACGGTTATCCATTGACCAGATGGGGAGTTTGGAGGGGAGAAGTCATGTGGATAACTAAGGCTGCCAATAGGCGCCTGGACTGGGAAAATTGCGGAAACTCGAGCGGAGAAAATCTTGCATTAAGAATACAAGTGGTATAATATAGATATCAACTGGCGGAGAGTATGAGAAGGGGATGAAAAGGATGTTGTCGGGTAAAAAGAGATCCTCCGTTATTGGTATAATAATTGCAGCTTTCACTTTGGGGATAGCTGTTTTTTGCGTATACAGATTTTTTTTCTCCGGAGCTTTGGAAAGTACATTTGAGGTATCTGTGGTATTCTATGATACCGTGAGCCAGGAGCCGCTTTCCGGCGTGTCGGTGATGTGCGGGAAAAACCATAACAGACATTCACAGGAGGCGGTGACAGATGAAGAGGGAAGAGTTACTTTTGATCTGTCTAAGGGAAAGTATACTCTCGGCTGGAGTATGGACGGATATTATGACGGTTCCCAGAATATATCTATCCAGGAGGACGTTAAGCTCCCGCCCCAGTATCTGGTTCCCCATGCGGGGAGACGTGAGGCTTATATTGTGGCAGTGTGGGATGGTGAGGCGGATATTGATCTCTGTGTCTACAGTGACCAGGAGAAGAGATGCATTGGAAGGGAGAGCCAGTCGGGGGACGCATATGTGCTGGGAGATATAGTGGGTGAAAACTATGAGCTGGCGTACCTGGACGACTATACAGACGGGAGCTATACTGTTTTTGCCAAAAATTATGGAGCCACACAGGAAGCGCAGCCGGAATCTATAGATATCCGCATTTATACTGCGGAAGGCCTTCTGTATCAGGAGCAGACGGCGCTTAGTGAGCCGGAAGCGGTGGAGGGAGATTCGGCGCTCTATGAATGCGCCCGTATAAGCGGCGGGGCGGTGGAAAAGTCAGGCCGGTATATAGAGGATCTGACAGACTATCCGTGGGCGGCCAGAGATAAAAATGATCCTGCGGGGTGGATTCGGGAAAGCGTCAGGCAGATTAAGGAAGTGTATTCTTATGATGATACAGGGGAACTGGTAAAAATCACAAGGACGGAATATAATGAGGGCGGACATGTGACTTTGGATGCCGCTTATAACAGGTTTGGGAAATGCACCCAAGAATTCACATGGGTATATGCAGATAATGGTGCAGTTACAGAACATAGCACAGCAGGATATTATAACGATGAGTATAGATGCTACAAAACGACATATGATGCTTATGAAAATAAAATATCCGAATGTAGATATGATGCATTCGGTTCCCTGCAAAGTGAATATCGGTATGAGATCCAGTATGATGAGAACGGCAATATACTTGCCGAGACAGAATTCTACATCAACAGCGCCGGGGAGCAATTTCTCAGCTATGAATGGACCTACGATGAGAACGGGGACACAACAAGTCTTCACGAGTATCAACACGGATTACTGATGCGCCAGATGGAAAGTGAATATGATGAAAACGGAAAACTGAAAAGGAAATGGTGGGGATTTTATAATAATGTCCTGGACACTGCCGTGTATGATGCCGATGGGGACATGCTGGTTGCAGAATATGACACCGATGGAAATAAGATAAAATATACTGTTTATTGTTATGATGAAAATGGGGAATTGGAATTAGACTGGTGGTATGAGGCCCAATATGATTCGGAGGGGAACGAGATATTATGCCGCTATTTTGACGAGAATGGGGAACTTGACTGGTGGTGGGAAGCCCAATATGATTCAGAGGGGAATGAGATCTCCTGCCACTATTTTTATACATATGGAGACGGGATATGGAACTGGTGGCGGGAAGCGGAATATGACAGCGAGGGAAGGCTCACAGCTTCTTATACATACAGAGATGAGAGCAAGATTCTGGAAAAGGCTGAACTTTATGAGCATACCCCGGAGGGAGAACGTAAGATTGTCTACGGATATGACACCGATGGGGAAACCATTGACGATATAGAGATGTGGGAATATAATGCCGACGGAGAACTGACTCTACATGCCCGTACTTATGACCTTGAAACCTGGGTGTTCAGGGTTGAGACAATTTATGACGAGAGGGGAAACGAGACAGCATGGTATCACTATGTGGACGATATGGTACTGAAATATGGATACGAAACGGAATATGACGCTCTGGATCGTATGACGGTTCAAAGGCGTTATTCCAGTGACGGCTCCATGAATGTGACCACTTATACCTATACAGATGTCTATGATGCGGCGGCGGGAATAGTGACGACATATAAGGAGATTGACGGCGTTATCAGGGAAAAAGAGATTACCTGGTATTATTGATAACATGCAGCTGGTAAAACCGGTTAAACATAGATTAAGGCATATTTAATGTGAGTTCCTTTGCTTAAGTGCCTGGTGAGTCGTTCCACGGAGTTGGATAAGGCGGCGACAGTTCCTATACTATTTGGAGATGAGAAAGCATGAAAGAGAAAAAATTATCTTTTGCAAAAACGATAGAGAATGACTGGTACGCCCTGAAAATGGGGTTTTCCATCAGCAAAAGCCTGGTAATCAACTCATTTTTTATGAGGCTGGCAGGCTATTTTGAGTGGGTGTTTTTCGACGCGATTTTTCTGAGGGAGATCGTGGGCGCACTGGATGAGAATAAGAGCTTTAGTGAGATATTTGTCTTTATTGCGGTCTGCGGTTTGATCTTTGGCCTAATCAATCTGTATACCAACTACGCGGACAATGTGATCCTTCCGCTGCAGACCACCAGACTGTACGGGGGTATCTACCGAAAACTGTATGCGAAGGCGCAGAACGTGGAACTGCGGTGTTATGAGGATTCGGATTTTTACAATCGCTATACCATGGCGATGGATGGAGCGGAGGCGAAGGTCAGCGCCATCATCACAAGCTTTTGGGGCGTTTTGGTGGGAGTGGTGGCAACTGCGGCAGTGTTTGGGTTTATGTACCAGATCGATCACTTTGCGGTGCTCTTTATCATTTGTCCGCTGACCGGCAACTTTTTGTTTGGAAACTGGAAGAATAAGTTCGAGTTCAAACGATATCAAGAGCAGGCGCCCAATGACAAGGTGCTGAATTATGTCAACCGGACAATGTATCTGCCGGACTATGCAAAAGAAGTACGGCTTTTCCAAATTTTTCGTCTCCTCAAAAAGCAGTATCATGACGCGACGCAGAAAAATGTGAAAGTGGCGGTGAAGTATGCGTTTGCCAACGCAACTTTGAATTTTTGGAGGATTACGTTTACTTTTACGGCAATCTTTGAGGGGGTGCTCTTCTATGCCATTTACCGGCATCTGGTGACAGGTTCCATCTCTCTGGCGCAGCTCACGGTTATGAGCAGCCTTATGGTCGCCATGACCTGGATTCTGATTCGTCTTTTTGAAGATATCATGGCCATTATGAAAAACGGTCTGTTCATAAACAATCTCAGGGGTTTCTTGGAATACAAGGAGAAGATTCCCGAGGATCAGGAGGGGATTCTGCCGGAGAAAGAGTTTGAGAGTCTTGTGTTCGATAACGTATGTTTTTCTTATAAGGACGAGGAGACCATCAAGAATCTTTCCTTTGAACTGAATAAAGGTGAGATCGTGGCTCTGGTGGGGCATAACGGCGCAGGAAAGACCACGATCGTCAAGCTGCTGCTGAGACTGTATGACCCCACCTCCGGCGTGATCCGGGTAAACGGAAGGGATATCCGGGAATATAATCTTCATGCCTACCGGGAAATATTTGCCGCTACCTTTCAGGACTTCAGCATCATGGGAATGACCATCAAGGAGAATGTTCTGATGGGCAGACACTATGAGAACGAGGACGAACTGGTGGAGCGATCCCTAAAAAGAGCGGGGGTCTACGAAAAGGTGCAGAGCCTTCCCAAGGGAATCCACACTATGATGACGAAGGAGTTTGAGGAGGACGGGGCGGTATTGTCCGGGGGAGAGAACCAAAAGCTGGCGGTGGCCAGAACCTTTGCGAAGGACTCGCCGGTGAAAATCTTTGATGAACCGTCCAGCGCTCTTGATCCTATTGCGGAGTATGAGCTGTTTCAAAATATTATGAGGGAGGGCAGGGATCACACCATGCTCTTTATTTCCCATCGCCTGTCCTCTGTAAAGAGCTGTGACAAGGTTTTCATGCTGGAGAACGGCACATTGATTGAAGAAGGCTCCCACCGGCAGCTGATGGAGCTTGGCGGCAGCTATGCGCAGATGTATAAGAAGCAGGCCATGAATTATCTGGCTCTGGATGCGGAAGGGGAGGTGGAGCTGTGAAACAGGAGAAAGATCAAGTGAAACAGACTGCGGCGCAGGTCTGGAAAAACAACTGGTTTTTAATAAAGCTCTGTCTGGCAGCCTCGCCCGGATATGTGATCTTCGCGGTACTGGATTCCGTGAGAAATCAGGTGTCCATTTTCTTCGAGCATACTTATGGAATCGGCTATGTGCTGGAGGCGGCGGAATTTCATTATCCCTTCCGACAGGTGGCGATGTTCCTTCTGATCCTGGCGGGCTGTATTACGCTGGGAATGGTATTTACGGTGTTCGTGGGCGATTATATTATGGAGAAGGAGCGCCCCAAGATGCGGGAGAAGATAAAGCTCCTGTTCTACGAGAAGGCGAAGGAGCTGGATCTGGAATGCTACGACAATCCGGATTACTACAATGAGCTGGTTTTGGTGCTTGCGGAGGTGGACAATCAAATTGACAGATGCGTGACGTTTTTGCAGAACACGGCGTCCGGAATTGCGGTCTTTATCTCTACGGGAATCTACTTCTTTATGAAAGATAAGACATCCATTCCGTTCGCGGTGGTGTCCTTTGTCATGGCGTTTGCCTTTAATCAGCTGTTCAATAAGCTGACGTTTAAGATCCGTATTGCCCGAAATCCCCATGAGAGAAAGAGGGAGTATGTGAAAAGAGTGTTTTACCTGAGCGATTATGCAAAGGAGCTCAGGCTGAATCCGGAGGTCTCCGGCGTATTGTTCGATCGGTTCGAGGAGGCAAACGAGGAAGTCTATCAGGTGGAAAAGAGGAATGCGAACCGCAGGTTTTTCTTAAGCTTTATGAGAAGGTATGTGAGCAACAGCTTTTTCAGCGATGTGCTCTACATCTCCTATCTGGTGTTTCAGGCGACTGTCCGGAAGGCGTTGTCGTTCAGCAGTGTGGCGATTCTGTATAATTCCTTTGGACGGTTGAAGCGCGGCATGAGTATTTTCACAGACGTCTATCCTTTTGCCTGTGAGACGAGCCTGTATGTCCAAAAACTCCGGGATTTTCTGGATTATGAGCCGAAGATTGTCTCGGAGAAAGGCCTGCTCCCGGCTGAGGGGGCCAAGGAGATCGAGCTGCAGGGGGTTTCCTTTGCCTATCGCAAGGAGGATGGGAACCTTCTGAAGGATATTTCCCTGCATATCAGACCGGGGCAAAAGATTGCGCTGGTCGGCTACAACGGCGCAGGAAAGACCACGCTGGTAAAGCTCCTGATGCGGCTGTATGATGTGGGAGAGGGAAGGATTCTTGCGGACGGAGTGGACATCCGGGATTATCAGGTAGAAAAATACCGGGAATCCATCGGCACGGTTTTTCAGGATTTTAAGATTTTTGCGGGAAATGTGAGGGAAAACGTGCTGATGAATGTTGCGGAGCACTGCGAGGAGGAACCGATTCGGCAGGCGCTTTCGGAGAGCGGTCTTTGGGAGAGAGTTCAGGAGATGGAGGATGGGCTGGACACCCAGTTGACTACGGAGATCATGGAGAAGGGCGTGAATCTGTCCGGCGGTGAGAGCCAAAAACTTGCCATAGCCAGAGTTTTTTATCAGAAGGCGGGGCTGATGATTTTGGATGAGCCCTCCAGCGCGCTGGACCCCATTGCGGAATATCAGCTGAATCATGCCATGTTGACGGCGACGAAGGACAAGACTGTGATTTTTATTTCGCACAGGCTGTCCACCACGCGGCTTGCGGATTATATTATTATGTTGGAGAAGGGCCGGATTGCTGAGCAAGGGACGCACGAGGAGCTGCTTCAAATGAAGGGAAAGTACGCGCAGATGTGGCGCGTGCAGGCCGGAGCCTATATTGATGTGTAGGGTATAGAGCGGTAGTGAGGACTGGGAGATGTTGGGGTATGAATAAAGGCAAAATCAGAATTATTTTCTGTATTCTATGTATTTTATTCTTAAATGCATGTGGAGATGGTCAAAGCGCTGCGGACAACGCCCCCAGTACATATCAAGGCGATGCGGAGCAGGAATCCGGGAATGTCCAGATTGGAGAAAGTGAGACGGCCCAGGGCGGAGAAAGTGAGACGGTCCAGACCGGGGCGGAGAGTCAGGAGGAGTCCCGGGCGTCCGGGCAAAACAGATGTCCTGCAATCAGGGATGTGGACTGGGAGGCGTATCAAAAGGTTCTGCCTGAGGAGGAGTATGCTGCGCTGCAGGACTTTTTTCCTGTGTTGAAAGGGGCGGTTTCTTTTACATGGACTGTGGCATACACATATGAACAGCAGCTTGACAAGCGCACAGTTTCATTGGATGAATTCCGCTATATATTGGACAACGAGCTCTGGGAGGCGGATTACGATCCAGATGAGCTGTGGCTGGAGTCCATAGCGCTCTGCGATCTGGACGGAGACGGAGACAGGGAACTGATCCTGCTTTTAGAAAATATTGGCGGGCACTATCTGATTTTGAAGAAAGAGGACGGCCGTTATTACGGTACGAACAGAGTGTATCGTGGATTTGAGAGCCTTCAGACCAATGGAGTCTATGAGGGTTCCGGCGGCGCTGCCTACAGCTATTATTTTCGGATGGTCTTTGAGGAGGAGACATTTCGGGAGGTCCTGCTGGGATATACAGATTGGGACGATAAAGAGAACACAGGGATATACTATATGGGGGACGTGGAGACGGCGGACGAGGAGGTGTTTCAGGAATGGCTGGAGGGCATTCTGTCCGAGGAAGTGGTGTATTATAAGCCGGAAATCAAAGCGGACGATCCTCCTGTGGAACATATGAGTGTCAGCATTCACAATGAGGAAGAGTACCAGGCATTTGTCCGGCAGCTGGAGGCATCTTCGGGCTGTCAGATCCTGTATCTGGATATGGAGGGCAGTGAGACAGCGGTGTATCTGGATGATCTGATGGCAGCATGTCCCGGTCTCACATATCTGCGGATAGAGTCTGGCGGCAGGATCGCGGCAAGGGATGCAGAGTCCCTTGACACATGCGCTCTGTATGTTTTGGTGCTGCAGTCAGTCCTGGCGGTGGAGGAGGACATACTGCGCCATATTCCTGTACGGGAAACCCTGTATATCGAGCTGGACAGCAGCTATGAGGGAGTGGTTCCCACCGGGGAACTATTGGACAATACGGTATGTGAGGACTTGATACTGGTATGGGACATCGGGGAGTCGCCCCGGCTGCCTGGGCTGCTCACAGGTGAGGAACGCTATGACAGCATTTCCGGGGAATGGGATGATGTCAGTGAGATGCTGAAAAGGGGAAAGCTTCTGGGAATACACCGGATAAACGATGGAGGATACAGCTATACCTGCTTTGATTTTTACAGGCCGGATTCGATTGACGATCTCTGTGGCGCGCTGATCAGCGTCAGGGACAGCGGCGTCGATGAACATTTTGCATATTTTGATCTGCTGGAGATTCCGGAGGACAGGCTTTCCGAGGCGGATATGAGACTTGCCCGGCGGATATACCGGGAGGAGGACCTCAATTTTGACGGGGTTAGGGACATTGTCTATACGGGAACCGGCGATGTGCGGGAGCAGTATGGTGACTGCACGGTCTTTTTGTGGGATGAAAAAGAAGATAAATATGTGTTCTGTGATTCGGCTCCCAGGGACTTTTTGTGGCCGCAGCAGGACAGGCAGAGAATCATAGGTGCGGCCATTCTCGGACTCGGAGAGACAGAGGAGTATCATATTTATGAATATGACGGGGCTGGGTTTACGGACAGGAAACTGGAGGTCGGCTTTGCGGGAGAGGCGGACATAGAGCATGTGAGCTGGCGCTATTTTGAGGAGGGGGAACTGCGGGAGACATTGGAGATGACTTTTGACAAGAGTAGTTGTTCCGGTCACATTACCTATCAGGGGAACGGAATTACAGAGGAAGAGGAATTGAATCAGGAAAAGGTATATTATCGGGAGATCGGACAGAAATATTTTCCTGAGTTTGACTTTTATTGGTATGGATAAGTGAGGTAGACATGAGGAAAGTCTGGTTTATTGCTATTATGGCGGTATGCGTGGCCCTGGGAACGGGCTGCGGCAGATTTCAGGCGGCGGGAGAGCCTGACTTGGAGGAAACGATTTCTGTGGCAGAGCAGTCCGGCGCAGGGGAAGACATATCCCAGGAGCCGGAGTACCGGGAGGATGCAAGGTCCGATGGGTTGGCAGCAGGAGATATTTTTTTGGAGGCTTCGGTGTATGAGACCGATAATGGATTTGCCGTATACCGCATCAATGACCGGGAGATGGACTGCGACTATGAGGGGGACTATCTGGCCATACAGGACTTAGAGAGCGGGGATATCATCTATCTGCCGGACTCTTATGGCAGAATACTGGATGTGAAAGTGGAGAGCGGCGGAGTACAGGTGCGGTATGCGGACCGGGAGGAGGCGGAGATACGCGAGGAGCGGATACCGATATGCTTTTCTGCCAGGGAGGAGTCCATAGATATCTACCCCTACTGTGAAAAAAAGGTTCTGGTGCAGAGGGATGAAGGGCTGGCCCTGGAGCTGGAGGAGCTGCCCCGGATGGTATGGCGGGAGAATATCAAAAGAGGGGAGGAGAGTTATGAGCTTGTGTTTGAGCGTGTCAGTCCCGGCTACCGGAAACTGTTTGTGGAGGATTGTCAGTGGCGTGCCGACTATCGCCTGACGGTTAGGGATGGGGCAGGGCAGATCATAGCAAGCCAGATGATAGTTAACTATCCGATTCCCTTTGAGGAGGCTTACTGGCTGGAAGATTTCTCGGGGGATGGGATGGCTGATCTGGCGTTCTGTACGGAGAAGACCATAGGAACCGGCTATATTGGGTCAACTCTGGAAACCCTTATCTGGAATGAGGAAAACAGGTGCTATGAGCATAAGAAACTGCCGGAGGTTAGTTGGGACGATGCCTGGCTCCGCAGCCCCTCGTGGAACCGAGAGAAGTCTGTGATAATATGGCCGGCGGGCTTTAGGAATAAGCTGGAATACTGGGATATGTACGCCTTTGTGGACGGACAGTGGCAGCGTATCCGGAGGCTGGTGCCGGAATATGAGATAGACGAGGTGGGATTTGACCGGACAGTCGGCTATCGGGAGATTTTCTATCAGGACGGGAAAGTGCAGGAGGAGAGATACCTGGAGGAGAGCGACCTGGAGGGGAGCATCTGGTTTGATGACGAGCACATGGTGGATTTGGATACCTTTGGCAGTGAGTGGATGAGTGTCTCTGAGACCATAGGCGGAATGACTATTGACAAGGAAGTCCGGGAGACTGGAGGGAACAAAACATGATCCCGCATCTGGAAGAACGGCGGTACTATACTTATTATTTTCAGTTCACGCTCACCGGGGATGGCACAGACTTGGCAGATATGGTATAATGAGTAAAATACGTCTCTATTGATTGGAGTGTGCGCTATGATATATACAGTGACCTTTAACCCTGCGATAGACTATCTGGTGCAAGTGGAGGACCTGCGGTTGGGGGATGTGAACCGGCTTAAGTCCGAGGAGATATTCTGCGGCGGAAAGGGAATCAATGTCTCCCTGGTGCTCAGAGAACTGGGAGTTCCCTCCAAAGCGCTGGGATTTGTGGCGGGATTTACGGGAATGGCTCTGGAGGAAGGGGTCGCCAGGCAGGGCATTGAGACGGATTTTGTCCACTTGGAAAAGGGCTGCACACGAATCAATGTGAAGATAAGGTCCGGCCAGGAGACGGAACTCAACGGCCAAGGCCCGGAGATCGACGAGGGGGCTGTCGTCCGGCTGTTTGAAAAGCTGGATGCGCTGCAGGCCGGTGATGTGCTGGTGCTGGCGGGGAGTATACCGGGCAGTCTGTCCAAGGATATCTATGAGAAAATTCTGGCCCGGCTCTCCAGGAGGGAGATCAAGGCTGTGGTGGACGCCACCGGGGAATTGCTTATGAACGTGCTGAAGTACAAACCGTTTCTGATAAAGCCCAATCACCACGAGCTGGGAGAACTCTTCGGGGTGACGCTGTCGGGCTTTGACGAGGTGGTGAGTTATGCCGGAAAACTCCGGGAACTGGGAGCGAGGAACGTGCTGGTCTCCATGGCCGAACGGGGGGCGGTGCTGGTGGACGAACACGGTCAGGTTCACAGCTGCGGCGCGTGCAGGGGTACGTTAAAAAATTCCGTGGGGGCGGGAGATTCCATGGTGGCCGGTTTCCTTGCCGGCCTTTTGGATGGCTCATCCAAGGGCGACTATGAACACGCCCTGAAACTGGGAACCGCGGCGGGGGGAGCCACTGCCTTTTCGGATGGGCTGGCGAAAGCAGAGGATATCGCGGAGCTGTTTCGGCAGCTCTGACAGGCGGAAGATGAGCAATATCGCAGACACTGTCTGCGATATGCATGGGGATTAGAATGAAAAAATTTGTGGGAAAAGGCGTATACGGCGCAGTGGCGGCCGGAAAAGCCACGGTACTCATGAGATATGAGAATGCCGTAAAAAGAATCAGTATTGAGGATACAGGGCGAGAGCGGGCCAGGGTAACTGCGGCCATAGAAGACGCCAAAAAGAAACTGCAGGATATGTATGAGCGGGCGCTGGGAGAGTTGGGAGAGAGCGACGCACAGATTTTTGCCGTTCACAGGATGCTTTTGGAGGACGCTGTCTATCGGGACTCCATTGACAGCGTGATCGAGAGTCAGAGGGTCAATGCGGAGTATGCGGTGACGGCGGCGGGCGAAAGTCTTGCGGAGAGTTTCGCGGCCATGGATGACGCTTACATGAGGGAGAGGGCGGCGGATGTGCGGGATGTCTCGCAGCGCTTGACCGCCTGCCTGGCGGGGGAGACGGACAGAGAAGGCGTGACAGAGGAGGGGGGAATCCTCTGTGCGGATGATCTGCCCCCCAGTGTGATTATGAATCTGGACAAGAAAAAGACAGCGGCCTTGGTGACGGCCCAAGGCTCCCTGATCTCCCATGCGGCCATTTTGGCCCGCAGCAGGAGTATACCGGCAGTGGTGGGGGTGGGGGAAGAATTTCTGGCTCAGATCATGGACGGTGACGAAATTATGGTAGACAGTTTTGCGGGGGAAGTTTTTTTGGAACCGGATGCGGAAACCCGCAAGGCGCTCTCGGAAAAGCAGCGGGCGGCTGAGGAAGAGCGACATCTTCTGCAGAGCCTTCGGGGCAGGGAGAACATAAGCCTTGACGGTAGAAAAATCAATATCTGCGCAAATATCGGCAGCGTGGAGGAGCTTGAGGCGGTACATGCCAGTGACGCAGGCGGAATCGGTCTTTTCCGCAGTGAATGCCTCTATCTGGGAAAAAGTGATTATCCCACTGAGGAACAGCAGTTTACCGCCTATAAAAAGCTGCTTGAAGGCATGGCGGGCAAGAAGGTGATTATTCGGACGCTGGATATCGGCGCGGATAAGCAGCCGGATTATTTTGAACTTAAAAGAGAAGAAAATCCTGCTCTGGGATGCCGGGCTATACGGATATGTCTCACCAGGCCGGAAATCTTTAAGACCCAGCTGCGGGCGCTGTTTCGAGCCTCCGCATATGGCAATATGGGCATTATGTTTCCCATGATTACCAGTGTGGCGGAAGTGGAAAAGATACTGGAGATTTGCTCAGAAGTGAAGGCGGAGTTGAAAGCTCAGGGAGTTTCCTATTCTGAAAATGTTGAATTGGGAATTATGATCGAGACACCCGCTGCCGTTGTCATCAGCGACAGGCTGGCCCCAATGGTGGATTTTTTCAGCGTGGGAACCAACGATCTGACGCAGTACACCCTGGCCTGCGATAGACAGAACCCGGATATTGAGCCGTTTGTGGACATCCACCACGAGGCCATCCTGCGTCTGATTGAGATGAGTGCCGAGAGCGCCCACAGGCATGGGGCATGGATCGGCATCTGCGGGGAGCTGGCGGCGGACATCAGTCTGACGGAGACTTTTCTGCGCATGGGCATCGACGAACTTTCGGTGTCCCCGGCCTTTGTGCTCAAGGTGCGGGATGTTGTGCGCAGCCTGGATCTATCTCGCTGAGAAATAGATATACCAAAATTAGATATACCAAAATTAGGAGAGCAGGAAGTTTGAAACTAATGTTTCAAATACTGATTAAAGCAGTATCGCAAGCAAGGCTTGCGATATGCAGAAACGAGGGAAATATGGAAAAAAAGTATTTACAATTGTTGGCGGAAAAATTTCCTAACATAGAGAGCGCGGCCAGTGAGATTATCAACCTTTCGGCAATCCGAAGTCTGCCCAAGGGGACGGAGTATTTTTTCAGCGATCTCCACGGGGAGTACGAGGCTTTTTTGCACATGCTTAAGAGCGCCTCGGGCATGATAAAGAGCAAGATCGATCTGGTGCTGGGGAAAGCTGTGTCGGCCTCCAAGCGGGAGGAGCTTGCCAGTCTGATCTATTATCCCGAGCGGGAGATCAAGCGGATTCGGGAAGAGGGAAGGCTTAGCGATGAGTGGAAACGTTTGACGATCTACCGACTGCTGCTGGTATGCGAGGTCATCTCGGCCAAGTACACCCGCTCCCGTGTGAGAAAGCGGATTCCTCAGGAGTTGTGTTATATTGTGGACGAACTGTTGAATGTGGCGGAGGATGTGAACAGAGATTACTATTATGAACAAATTATCGGCTCCATCATTGAGACGGACATTGCGGAGACCTTTATCGTCTCCCTGTGCAAGCTGATTCAGGCGCTGGCCATCGACAAGCTGCACATTATCGGGGATATTTTTGACAGAGGCCCCCGACCGGATATTATTCTTGACGAGCTGATGAACATGCACGATGTGGATGTGCAGTGGGGCAATCACGATATCTCCTGGATAGGCGCGGCCTCGGGCAATGCGGCGCTGATTGCCAATGTGATCAGAATTTCAATTAAGTACAACAATTTTGATCTGCTGGAGGATGGATACGGTCTGAACATGCGGGCATTGGCGGTGTTTGCCAGGGAGGTCTACGGCGGCGATTCCTGCGCGTTCTATTATCCCCACACCTACGACGACAATATTTATGATCCCATTGACATGGAGTTGGCGGCTCAGATGCACAAGGCTATCTCCGTTATTCAGCTGAAACTGGAATCCCAGCTGATTCAGGCCCATCCCGAGTGGAGAATGCAGGAACGCGATCTGTTTTCCAGAGTGGATTTTGCTGGCGGGACGCTGCAGATAGGCACTGAGAACTATGTGCTGCGGGACAGAGCCTTTCCCACGGTAAATCCGGCCTGCCCGGCGGAGCTTTCCGAGTCAGAGAAGGAATTGATGGTCATACTGACCAATTCCTTCCGCCACAGTGAAAAATTGCAGCGGCACATTCGCTTTCTGCTGTCCAAGGGTTCTATGTACAAGATCTGCAACGGCAATCTGATGTTCCACGGCTGTATTCCAATGGATGAACAGGGCAATTTCGAGAGCGTGGAGACAAGAGAGGGAACCTTTGACGGCAAGGCGCTGTTGGACGAGATCAATGTGATGGTCAACAAGGCTTATTTTTCCAGAGAAGATCAGTATGCCCGGGATTTTATCTGGTATCTGTGGTGCGGTCCCCGTTCCCCTCTCTTCGGAAAAGACAAAATGGCGTTTTTTGAGCAGTATTTTATTGACAACAAGGAGCTGCACAGGGAAAATTACAACCACTACTACGCATTCTCGGAGAAACCGGAGGTATGCCAGCGGATCCTGACGCATTTTTCCATAGATCAGGACAGAGGTCATATCATCAACGGGCATGTACCGGTAAAGATCAAGGACGGGGAGAGCCCTGTCAAGGCGGAGGGGAAACTGTTTGTGATTGACGGCGGAATCTCCAAGGCGTATCAGAAGACCACGGGAATTGCCGGTTATACCCTGATCTATGACTCACACGGGTTGAGTCTGGCGGAGCATAAACCCTTTATTTCGGGGAGCCCCGGACAGACGCCGGAAATCCATATTGTAGAACGGCTGCAGAGCCGTGCGAACATATCCGACACGGACAAGGGTGAGGCACTGCTGGAGCAGATAGAGGATCTGCACCAGCTGCTGCAGGCTTACCGAAGCGGAATCATCAAGGAAAACCAGGTATAGAGGGAGTCTGGCGCAGGCCAGACTCTTTTTTTGTGGGGAGGTGGTTTTGATAGTATAAAATAGAGAGGGGTAAATGTAGAATTTTTTATATATCCTATAATAGCCCGTATACGGGCTACATACCTCAATAGTATTTTGTACAATTTTGATGGGATAAAAGTAGGGATAGCGGGTGGAGACAGAATGAAGGCTCAGGAAGCGTTGGTTGAGAGAATCAATGGGCTGTGTAAAAAACACCAGATCTCTGTGAATCGTCTTGCGACACTGGCCGGCATGAATCCCTCCACCATGAAAAATATTGTATACGGGCTCAGCCGTAATACAGGGATCGAGACGGTGGCGAAAATATGCAGTGGTCTGAATATGACGTTGACAGATTTTTTTGAAGACGATGTGTTCCGCAGGGTGGATCAGGAAGCAGATTAGGTACAGATAGAAGGACAGGGAAATGTGCAAATTTATTTTAGGGAGGCCCCCGCCTGCAGTTTCGTAACCGTGAATAATCAAGACAATGCCAGGCCGAAATGATTGCGAGGAGGATATGCAGGAAAGGAGTAAATATGAATAGAACAGCGGCCGTTCATATTGCCTACATGGGGTACAGGGCCCAGGATATGCTGTTGGAGGTGCAGTTTCACCAGGATTGCAGGAGGTATTGTTACCTCGAGGTACCGGAGGAATTATGGTATCGCATGAAACAGGCCAGTTCCGTAGACCGATTTTTTAATACATTTATTCTCAATCAATTTGAGGAGCAGATAAGGGGCTTGTAAAACCGGCCCCTTTTTCCCTTGAAAAATACTTTTTTTCATGTTAATATAAGACTGAGGTTTTCTTTTGACAGAAGGGTTGGTATGCTATAATGGGAGAGGAGCAAAGGCCCCAGGGGGATGCCAGACGCCGGAGAGTGCAGCGATTGAAGAGGATGATTGTCCTGTTGGTGCTGGTGTGGATGATTCTTCCAGTGGGATTGAGCATAGTACTTTTGGGCAAAGTGCGGGGGTTAAACAGACAGATCATCGAGACGCAGGAATATCTGCGACAGATGGAGGAGACAGTGGCCCAGCAGGTGCAGATGACCGGAGAGGAACAGCAGACTGGGAAGGAACAGCAGACACAGCAGTTTGGCAGAAAGGAAGTTATTGTGACGTCCCCTGTGGACGACCAGGACATTGTCCCGGCAGCGGTTGAACCGGAGGCGGCGCATAAGGTGTATCTGACCTTTGACGACGGACCCAGCAAGTACACGGAGGATATTCTGGATATTCTGGATACCTATGACGTGAAAGCCACTTTTTTTGTGTTAGGTAAGGAGAACGAGCATTCTCTGGAAATGCTAAAGGAGATCGCGGAGCGGGGGCATACCATAGGGATGCACTCCTACTCTCACAAATATGCGGATGTGTATCGCTCAGTAGAAGATTTTTCCGCTGATTTTTACCGGATCTATTCCTATATTTTGGATAATACAGGGATACAGAGTACCTGCTATCGTTTTCCCGGGGGAAGTTCTAACACTATCAGCGATATCGATATGCATGTGTTCGCGGATTTTCTGGCAGAGCAGGAGGTTGAATTTTATGACTGGAATATCTCGTCCGGCGACGCCGGCAGCGTCCTGCTGGATGTGGATACGCTGGTGCAGAATTGCACGGCGGATATCTCCAGACATGGAACGTCCATAATATTGATGCACGATGCGGCATCCCGGCCCACCACGGTGGAGGCCCTGCCACAGATCATTGAGAATATTTTGGCGATGGAGGATACGGTGATATTACCGATCACCGAGGATACTACGCCAATTCATCATATTCATTAAAAAGGTAGTAGATAAAACAGAATGGAGGGAGAGAAACATGGGATTTTTCTCGGATTTAAAGGAGGATTTGTCCCAGGCAGTCAATGAATTGATGCCCGAGGACGCAACAACTCAGGAGGAAGGAATTGGGGATATCAGTGAGATGCTTGACAGAGTAGATTCGATAGTGATTCCGGATGTGGAGCAGGAGGAGACACAGTCCCCGGAGTCCCAGGAATGGTCGGTCGAGCCGATGGAAACTGTTGCGGACGCCGAGCAGGAGATTACAGAGGAACTTCTTGAGGCGGAGCCGGAGGAGATTACAGAGGAACTTCTTGAGGCGGAGCCGGAGGAGATTACGGAGGAACCTTCTGAGGCAGGGTCGGAGGAGATTACAGAAGAACTTCCTGAGGCAGAGTTTGAGGAGAACCTGGAGGTATCCGCACAGGAGAGTCTGGAGACAGAATTGGCTGCAGCGCTGGAGGAGACCGCGGGTGTGGACGAGCCTGAGCCGGATATGGATCTGGAGAAGATGCTGGAGAGCGCGCTGGCCGCAAATGATATGAATGCGGCGCCGATATTTGAAGAAGAGACAGAGACAGTAAATGAAAACCAAAAGGAGACAAAGGGGGAATCAAAAGTGGCAGAGATGATCAATGCGCGGATGGCTTCTGACGAGACATCCTCAGTTACAGCAGGTATGACAATTAACGGTGATGTGATAAGTGAGGGTTCGATGGACCTGATCGGCTGTGTAAACGGCAATATCGAGATTTTGGGTAAGCTGAACGTGACCGGCTATATCAACGGCAATTCCAAGGCGGCTGAGATCTATGCGGACAACGCCAAGATCAACGGCGAGGTGGTCAGCGAGGGAGCAGTGAAGATTGGTTCCAGCTCTGTGGTTATCGGCAATATCTGTGCTACCAGCGCAGTTATAGCGGGCGCCGTAAAGGGTGACATCGATGTGAAAGGCCCCGTGATTCTGGATACCTCAGCCATCGTGATGGGCAATATCAAGTCCAAGTCCGTGCAGATCAACAACGGTGCAGTGATCGAGGGTATGTGCTCCCAGTGCTATGCGGATGTAAATCCTGTTTCTTTCTTCGACGATTACAAGCCGGAAGTGAAAAAGGGCAAGAAGCAGTAAATCAGATCAAAGTCGGTGATATGCAGGAATGAGGGAAATATGCGGCGAATTTTGTTAAAATTGAGCGGTGAGGCTCTGGCGGGAGAGAAAAAGACCGGATTCGACGAGGAGACGGTCAGAGGCGTGGCGTTGCAGGTAAAGCAGCTTGTGGACGAGGGACTTCAGGTAGGTATTGTGATCGGCGGCGGCAATTTCTGGAGAGGCCGTTCCAGCGAGAATATCGACCGGACCAAGGCGGACCAGATCGGCATGCTGGCGACGGTGATGAACTGTATTTATGTGTCAGAGATTTTCCGATCGGTGGGCATGATGACGGCGATATTGACCCCTTTTGAATGTGGTTCGTTTACAAAGCTCTTTTCCAAGGACAGAGCCAACAAGTATTTTGCCAAGGGCATGGTAGTCTTCTTTGCGGGCGGTACGGGACATCCCTATTTTTCCACGGATACAGGCGTGGTGTTGCGGGCCGTTGAGGTGGATGCAGATGTGATTCTGCTTGCCAAATCCATCGATGGAGTTTATGATGACGATCCCAGCAAGAATCCGGCGGCAAAGAAATTTGACGAGGTGACGATAGACGAGGTGATTGCCAGAAACCTGCAGGTGGTGGACATGACGGCTTCTATTTTAGCCAGGGACAATAAAATGCCCATGTGGGTGTTCGGCTTGAATCAGGAGAACAGTATTGTGAACACGGTAAAGGGACGGTTCTGCGGTACCAAAGTCACCGTTTAAAAAACAGCATCGGGAGGGAAGAGATATGGATGCGAGATTGCAGCAGTATGACGATAAAATGAAAAAGGCATATGAGTATCTGGAGTCCGATTACGGGACTATCAGGGCGGGGCGCGCCAATCCCCATGTGCTGGACAAGATCCGTGTGAATTATTACGGTACTCCTACTCCTATTCAGCAGGTGGGCAATGTGACGGTACCCGAGGCGAGAATCATTCAGATTGCCCCTTGGGAGAGAAATATGCTGAAGGAGATTGAGAAAGCGATTTTGACTTCCGATCTGGGAATCAATCCGTCAAACGACGGAAGCGTAATCCGTCTGGTGTTTCCGGAGCTGACGGAGGAGCGCAGAAAGGATCTGGTAAAGGAAGTCAAGAAGAAGGCAGAGGATGGAAAGGTGGCAGTCCGCAATATCCGCAGAGACGGCAACGACTCCCTTAAGAAACTGGCCAAGACGGAGATATCAGAGGATGAGATCAAGCAGCTGGAGGAAAGCCTTCAGAAATTGACGGACAAGTATATCAAGGACATTGACGCTCTGATGGAGGTAAAATCCAAGGAGATCATGACAGTATAACAGACACAGCAGAGTACAACGGATAGTGGGGAGGGACAGTCAGCAGCCGACAGGCTGAGGACTGCTCCCTTTCCATGTATTTACGGGAATACATGCGGGAAGTGGTGGAATATCGAGGGTTGGCCCGCGATATGCATGTAGATGTAAGCTTGAGGGAGTGAAGAGAGCATGGCAGAGGGTGACAGGAAAGAATGGAAGATACCGCAGCATGTGGCGATTATTCTGGATGGCAACGGACGCTGGGCGAAGGCCAAGGGAATGCCGCGGAATATGGGACATGTGGAGGGAGCCAAGGCTGTGGAGGTGATTTGTGAGGAGGCATACCGCATGGGAATACAGTATCTGACGGTATATGCCTTTTCTACGGAGAACTGGACCCGTCCCAAGGACGAGGTGGATGCATTGATGAAACTGTTGCGCAATTATATGAAGACATGTCTGAAAACAGCGGAGAAAAACCGTATGTGTGTCCGGGTGTTGGGAGAGAAATCCCGTCTGGATGCGGATATCCGGGAGCGTATCCAGGAACTGGAGGAGGCAACGAAGGACAATGACGGACTGCATTTTCAGATAGCGATCAACTACGGCGGCCGGGATGAGATTGTCCGGGCCATGCGGCATATCGGGCAGGATATCCAGAGAGGCGTCCTGACGCCCCAGGAGATTACGGAACAACTGGTCAGCGGCTATCTGGACACTCACGATATTCCGGAGCCAGATCTGCTGATTCGCACCTGCAATGAGCAGCGGATATCTAATTTCCTGCTGTGGCAGCTTGCCTACACGGAGTTTTATTTCACTCCGGTGGCCTGGCCGGACTTTGACAAGGGAGAATTGGTCAAGGCCGTGGAGGCATATAATCATAGAGACAGGAGATACGGAAAAGTCTCTGAGGAGGAGGTATGAAACTTCGTTTCATATACGTATTTTTGCAGTATCACAAGCGCGGCTTGTGATATGCATGTAGAGGAAAGTATGATGCTTCGTTTCATATACTGATTAATGCAATATCACAGGTGACACCTGTGATATGCGGGAAAGAGGAAACTTGAATGTTTTGGACCAGACTTTTCAGCGGTGTTGTGATGGTGGTTATAGCGCTCGCTACCATGTGGCAGGGCGGGCCTTATCTGGCGGGAATATTGTTATTGATCTCTCTGGCGGGATACCGGGAACTGACAAAAGCACAAAAGGTAAACACGGCCCCCAAGGGCTTTAACGGGCTGGAGATTACAGGATTGATCGGAGTGATTCTCTACTATGTGGTTATGTATATCTGGCAGAACACTACGCTGCTGCTGATGTGCATTGTGCTGTTGTTTATGGCGGAGATGTTTTTGTATGTGATTCTGTTTCCCAAATACCGGGCGGAGCAGGTGGTCACAGCTATTTTTTCCTTTCTGTACGCGCCGGTGATGCTCTCTTTTATGTATATGACAAGGATGAGCAGGGTGGGAAACTATCTGGTATGGCTGATTTTGATCAGCTCCTGGGGATGCGATACCTGTGCCTACTGCGTGGGAAAGCTGATAGGCAGGAAGAAGATTTTTCCGGTTCTCAGTCCTCACAAGTCCCTGGAGGGCTGCATTGGCGGCGTGGCAGGGGCGGCGCTGCTGGGCGGTCTCTATGCCTACTTCGTGGTAGAACCGGTGATTCCCGACCAGAAGGTGCTATGGGTCGTCGTGTTTATCAGCGCCGTCGGAGCACTGATGTCCATGGTGGGTGATCTGGCGGCCTCTGCCATCAAGAGAAATCACGATATCAAGGATTATGGTAAGATCCTGCCGGGACACGGTGGTATTATGGACCGGTTCGACAGTATGATCGTGACCGCCCCCATGATTTATTTTCTGTCGGTGTTGCTGATTCACGCGGCGGGATGACAAGACATTTTTACAGGAGATACTGGACAATGAAAAGAATAGCAATACTGGGTTCCACCGGGTCGATCGGCACCCAGACTCTGGATATTGTGCGGAATAATGCAGAGGCATTGAAGGTAGAGGCTCTGGCAGCAGGCGGCAATGTGGCGCTGATGGAGGAGCAGATCAGGGAGTTTCGGCCCCGGGTGGCAGTCATGTGGTCCGAGGAGGCCGCAAGGGAACTGCGGATTCGTGTGGCGGACTGTCAGGTTCAGGTGCTGCAGGGCATGGAAGGATTGCTGGAGATTGCAGTTATGCCGGAAGTTCAGGTATTGGTTACGGCAATTGTGGGAATGATTGGTATTAGACCTACCATAGCGGCTATTCAGGCAGGAAAGGACATTGCTCTGGCCAACAAGGAGACGCTGGTATGTGCGGGACATATAATTATGCCCCTGGCCAAGGAGCATGGCGTATCCATTCTGCCTGTGGACAGCGAACACAGCGCGATTTTCCAGTCGTTGAACGGAGAGCCTGCGGGAAAGATCAGCAGGATTCTGCTGACGGCTTCGGGAGGTCCTTTTCGAGGAAGAACCAAAGAGCAGCTGACTGGGATACAGCCGGAGGATGCTCTGAAACACCCCAACTGGACCATGGGCCGGAAGATTACCATTGACTCCTCCACTCTGGTCAACAAGGGCCTGGAGGTCATGGAGGCAAAGTGGCTGTTTGATGTGGAACCCTCTCAGATACAGGTGGTGGTGCATCCTCAGAGCATTATTCACTCCATGGTGGAATACATTGACGGCGCTGTGATCGCCCAGCTGGGTGTGCCGGACATGAAACTGCCGATTCAGTACGCCCTGTTTTATCCGGACAGGAGAGAGATGCATAACAACAGGGTCGACTTCTTCAGCCTGGGCAGTGTGACCTTTGAGGAGCCGGACACCGAAACGTTTCCTGGGTTGAAACTGGCCTATCAGGCCCTGGAGCAGGGAGGCAGCCTGCCCACCGTATACAACGCCGCCAACGAGAGGGCGGTGGCGCTGTTTCTGGAGCGCAGAATCGGATATTTGCATATTCCGGAGTTGATACAGCGCTGCATGGAGCACCATACGGTGATAGAAAATCCGAATGTGGAGCAGATTCTGACCACAGAGCAGAGCGTATATGACTATATAAAGGGATTGGATTGAAAACAGTATGACAACTTTTATGACACTTATTTTATTTATCCTGATATTCGGTGTGGTGGTGATCTCCCACGAATTCGGACATTACTTGATCGCCAAGGCCAATGGCATTCATGTGGTGGAATTTTCCATAGGCATGGGTCCTACTATTTTCTCCTGGAAAAAGAAGGAGACCAAATATTCTGTCAAGCTGCTACCTCTGGGCGGAGCCTGTATGTTCGAGGGCGAGGATGGACTGAACACAAAGGAGGGGGAGAACACGGAAGGCTCCTTTCTCCACGCAAAGGTATGGTCCAGAATATCCACAGTGCTGGCAGGGCCTATATTTAACTTTATCCTGGGAGTTATTATCGCTCTGATACTGGCGGGGGTGATGGTGTTCTATGACCCGGTAGTGTCTGAAGTCATAGACGGCGGGGCCGCGCAGCAGGCGGGACTCCAGGCGGGGGATGTGATCGTCGCGCTGAACGGGGACCGAGTGTATCTGCGGGATGAGGTGACGCTGTTCAATCGTGTCAACAACGGCAGGGAGTTTACTCTGGAGTATGAGAGGGACGGGCAGCGCTACACAGTCACCATGACTCCCACGTTGAATGAGGCCACAGGTGGCTATGCCATGGGTATCTATATTGGAAAACCGCTGAAGGCCGAGGGTTTGGATGTCCTGAAATACGCATGGTACGAGATCCGCTACTGCGTCCGCTCTACCTGGCAGAGCCTGGGACTGATGGTGCGGGGACAGGTGAAGAGAGATGAAGTGGCCGGTCCGGTGGGCATTGCTGTCAATGTTGTGGGGAAGACCTATACTCAGGCAAAACAGTATGGCTGGGAAACGGTGGCGCTGAATATGGGCTACATCACCCTGCTGCTGACCATTAACCTGGGTATATTGAATCTCTTGCCTATTCCGGCGCTGGACGGGGGCAGACTGGTCTTCCTGCTGGTGGAAGTTGTCAGAGGGAAGCCGGTGCCGCCGGAGAAAGAAGGCATGGTACACTTTATCGGCCTGGTATTTTTTATGATATTGATGGTGGTTGTTTTCTTTAACGATCTGCGCAATATTTTCAGTTTTTGATTATCTTTTGACTTTTCGCGGGACGGAGTGTTGGCTCTGTCCCGCGGAGAAGACTCTTTTCAAGGTATATTTTGCGGGAAATCTCCCGGTATTCCACAGAGAACTTAAAAACAGCAAAGCTCTGCAGTGTCGGATACGGTGCTGGAGGGGCTGTAATAAATTTTATTGATTAAAGGGGGAAAAAATGGGTATTGTTTCAAATTACATATGGGAGAGGGCGGCAGACGGCGGAGTAAATCCGGTGTCCCTGGTATTACAGCAGGTGAAATTGCGGGGCAGGGAGGTTTGTTTGTTCTGCGTCTGCAGCAGTCCCGGGGAGGAAATCGGGGGACGCATGACGGAGCGGCTGACAGAGTGGTTTCACAGAAAATGTCTACCTGCTTGTGAGGGGAGGGCGCAGCTTGCGCCCCGGGAATTGCTGGAGCCGGAACTGCGCGATATTTGTGGGGAATGGCCTGTTCAGGAGCAGTGGGGATACTGCATTCTGCTGCTGACGGGAAATATCTTTTGCCTGTGCGGAGAGGGGGACGTGGCGGTGCGATTGGTGAATTACAGATATAACCGTCCCCAGATGAAAATTTTGTCCACTCCCCTTTCGGGTCGAATACAGAGAGGGGCGGGGCTGCTGCTTCACACGCCGGAACTGGTCAGGAGCCTGCGGCAGGAGGAGGTTTGCCAGATTATGCACGGAAAGGGACTCTGCCAGGAGGAAGGCATTGACAGGCGGCTGCGGGAACTGTATCGGGAGGGTCGGGACAGAGGAAACACGGGAGCGGTGGGCGGAATATATTTGCAAATGCTGTGAGAAACAGCCACAGGCGGCCATGGAAGGTGGAGAAAGAGATCGCGGAGAGGAAAATGACAATATGGAAAACGCAGAGAGAATCTTGCAGAATCATATAGCAGGATACCGAGTTTTGGACAAGTTGGGAAACGGGGCAACCTCACGGGTGTACCTGGTCAAAAAGGAAGAGAATGGGAGGGTGTATGCTCTGAAACACAGTTTATTTCCCGAGAGACTGCGGACCGAGGCAGAAATTCTGAGAGAACTGAAACACCCCTGTTTTCCCGTGTGGATTGAGGACGGGAGACTGGGGGACGGAGCATATTTGGTGATGGAGTATATTCAGGGAGTCACTCTGAGCCAACTGATGGAGAGATATCCGGGTGGGATGCCGGAAAAAATGGCGGTGGGTATTGCCCGGGATGTGGTGCTGGGACTGGCCTATCTGCATGACTGCCAGCCGCCCTATATATACCGGGATCTGAAAGCGGACAATGTGATAGTCACCGCGCAGGGAAGGGCCAGGCTGGTGGATGTGGGAGCGGCAGTGCGTGTGGACGGCTCGCAGCGGGACAGGTGCAGGGCAGGGACTTACGGATACGGCGCACCGGAACAGTTCTGGGAGGGAGTGCGTGTCACCCCCTCCTGTGATATCTATGCAGTGGGCAAGCTATTATCCTTTATGCTGACCGGCCAAAATCCATGCAAACCGCCCTACGACACGGCGGAGTACTGCAGCAGACACAGCGGAATTCGGAGGGGATTGAAACGACTGTTGAACCGCTGTCTGCAGGCAGACCCGCAGCTGCGGTATCCGGACGCCTCATTTTTGCTGGCAGAGCTGGAGAACCTGGAGGCGAAAAAAATCGGTTTTCGGAAAAAAATCAGGGAGATTACAGGAAACAAATGCCCCTATCGCTACATAAAATGCATTTGGAGGAGCGATTATGAAAGAATATTTTGACTTTCCTCACAAATAATACTATAATAGGAACAAATTGTTGATAAAGGCATTTTTTGTCGGCAGATACGGAACTTAAAATAGTATATGCCCGGAGAGCGCACGGAACAATATATGGACGCCCAAGCGGTCAGATATTGTTCAATGGCCTTGTGTGCTGGCAGGGCAGATACGGAACTAAAATGGAGGTTACAAAGATGAAGGCGTTGGAAGAGTATGTGAGAAGCATTCCGGATTTTCCGGAGGAGGGTATTATTTTCAGGGATGTGACCAGTGTGCTGCAGGATGCGGACGGCCTGCATCTGGCGATTGACACCATGCAGGAGAAGATCCGGGATCTGGAATATGACGTGGTGGTAGGGCCTGAATCCAGAGGGTTTATTTTTGGCACACCTATTGCGTACAACAATCACAAGCCTTTTGTGCTGATTCGGAAGAAGGGAAAGCTGCCCTGTGAGACAGTGGAGAGAAGTTATGATCTGGAGTATGGTCAGGCCACGATCGAGATGCACAAGGACAGCATTAAGCCCGGTCAGAGGGTTTTGATTGTGGACGATCTGATTGCCACCGGCGGCACCACCGAGGCCATGATAAAATTGATTGAGAGTCTGGGCGGAAAAGTGGTAGGCATTGTGGTGCTGATGGAGTTGGCTGGATTAAAGGGCCGGGAGCGCATTGCCGACTACAGGCTGGAGGCGGCCATCACCTATCCGGGAAAATAGAGGATATGTACCTGGAATAGATACATACCTTATTTTTGCAGGCTATGGGGGGTCTGCACGGTCAGGGGTTACAGAAAGGCAAGGACGTTATGAAGGAAGAAAAAGATGTGATATTTGACGATGCCAGAGTCGGCAAAATGACAGAATTTACATCTCCTGAACAGCTGTATCAGGATCTGATTTCCTGCGTCAAAAAATACCATCCCAGCGATGATATTTCCATGATCGAGAAGGCATATAACATTGCCAGTGAGGCACATAAGAATCAGTTACGCAAGTCAGGCGAGCCTTATATTATTCATCCGCTGAATGTGGCTATCATTCTGGCGGAGCTGGAGCTGGATAAGGAGACTATTGTGGCGGGTATCCTCCATGATGTGGTGGAAGACACTATCATGACGGAGGAGGATCTGATTCAGGAGTTCGACGAGGATGTGGCGCTGCTGGTGGACGGTGTGACCAAGCTGGAAAAACTGCCGCTGTCCCACACGGATGATCCCACGGACACCAAGCTGGAGATGCAGGCGGAGAACCTGCGGAAGATGTTTCTGGCCATGGCCAAGGATATCCGTGTTATTATGATTAAGCTGGCAGACCGCCTGCACAATATGCGCACGTTGAAATACCAGAAACCGGAGAGCCAGATCCGCATTGCCAGGGAGACCAGAGAGATATATTCCCCCATTGCCCAGAGATTGGGCATTTCCAAAATCAAAATCGAGTTGGACGATCTATCCATGAAATATCTGGAGCCGGAGGTCTACTATGACCTGGTGGATAAAATCGCTGTGCGCAAGAGCGTCAGGGAAAAATATATCCAGAGCATTGTGGATGAGGTCAGAGGATATATAGAGACAGAGGGTATCCGTGCCCAGGTGGACGGTCGGATCAAGCATTTTTTCAGTATCTATAAGAAGATGAAGAATCAGAACAAAACCCTGGATCAGATATATGATCTGTTTGCCGTGCGGATTATTGTGGAGTCCCTGAAGGACTGCTATGCGGCTCTGGGTGTGATTCATGAGAAATACACGCCCATTCCGGGGCGGTTCAAGGACTATATTGCCATGCCCAAGGCCAACATGTACCAGTCCCTGCACACCACCTTGATCGGCAGCAACGGACAGCCCTTTGAGATCCAGATCCGCACCTTTGAGATGCATAAGGCGGCGGAGTACGGCATTGCGGCCCACTGGAAGTATAAGGAAGCCTCCGATGGCAAGAAGGTGGAGGGCCAGGAGGAGGAAAAGCTGGTGTGGCTGCGGCAGATTCTGGAGTGGCAGCGGGATATGTCGGACAACCGGGAGTTCATGAATCTGCTGAAGAACGACCTGGACCTGTTCTCTGACAATGTGTACTGCTTTACCCCCACCGGGGAGGTCAAGAATCTGCCCGCTGGCTCTACCCCCATAGATTTTGCTTACAATATTCATTCCGCTGTGGGAAATAAGATGGTGGGCGCCAGGGTCAACGGCAAGCTGGTGACCATTGACTATGAAATCAAAAACGGCGACAGGATCGAGATCATTACCTCCCAGAACTCTAAGGGTCCCAGCCGGGATTGGCTGAACGTGGTCAAGAGTACTCAGGCCAAGAATAAGATCAATCAGTGGTTCAAAAACGAGCTGAAGGAAGACAACATTGTCAAGGGCAAAGAGCTGCTGGCCGGTTACTGCAAGACCAAGGGCATAGGTATGTCCGATTTGATGAAGAATGTCTACATGGAGGCCATCATGCGCAAGTATGGGTTCCACGACTGGGATTCCGTGCTGGCGGCCATTGGCCACGGCGCATTGAAAGAGGGCCAGATCATCAATAAGATGCAGGAGCTCTACGACAGAGACCACAAGAAGGAGATGACCAACGAGGAGGTTCTGCAGACTATCGTGGAGAATGGCGCCATGATGATGCGTCCCGGAAACGGTCGCTCCAAGAGCGGTATTGTGGTAAAGGGGATCGCTGATCTGTCGGTGCGTTTCTCCAAGTGCTGTTCCCCGGTGCCGGGAGACGAGATCGTGGGCTTTGTGACTAGGGGAAGAGGAATCTCCATACACCGGACGGACTGTGTGAATATACTGAGTCTGCCGGAACTGGAGAGGGACAGGATTATCGATGCGGAGTGGCAGACCGGCGAGGGAGACGGGAAGGAAGAGGGCAAGTACACGGCGGAGATCCGTATTTTTGCCAACAATCGAAACGGCCTGCTGGCGGACATTTCCAAGGCGCTGACAGAGAAAAACATTGATATACTGTCCATGAATACCAAGATCAACAAGCAGGGGCTTGCGACTCTGCAGACGGCCTTTGAGATTTCGGGCAGAGAGGAACTGAACCGGATCATTGACAAGATCCGCAATATAGAGAGCGTTATAGATGTAGAAAGGACGACGGGGTGATGGCTGAGACAAAGATCGGAAGAATGGTGCTGGGTTCCTACCAGACCAACTGCTATTTTATCTATCAGGAAGAAGCAAATAAGGCGATTGTGGTGGACCCGGCGGATCAGGGGGCTAAGATTTACGACGCTTTGCAGAGAAACGGCATCACTGTGGAGGCGATTCTGCTGACACATGGGCACTTCGACCATATCTGGGGGACTAAGGAGCTGCGGGAGGCCGCAGGGGTGAAACTCTACGCCCTGGACGCGGAGAAAGCCCTGTGTGAGGATTCCCACAACAATGTGTCAGATATGACGGGCAGGCCCTATACGGTGACGCCGGATGAGTATCTGAAGGACGGACAGGAGCTGACGCTGGCGGGCATACATTTTCAGGTTATCGCTACGCCGGGGCATACCATTGGCAGTTGCTGCTATTATTTCCCTGAGGCGGGCTTTCTGGTCAGCGGGGACACCCTGTTCGCGGAGTCTGTGGGCAGGACGGATTTCCCCACCGGCAGCATGAGCAGCATTGTGCGATCTATCAAGGAGAAACTCTATGTGCTGCCTGGGGAGACCAAGGTGTATCCGGGCCACGGAGACAGCACCACTATTGAACATGAGATGCGGTATAACCCTTTTACGGCGTAAGGTAAATGGAGGATATTGGGTGACGAGCGGTAGACGAGAGTACAGGGAGGGACAATGCTGGCAGTACGTCTGAATCGGGAAAATTATGAATATGACGTCCAGGCGCTGCTGAAGTCCTTTTATCCTGAGGAGCCGCTGCGGGTGATTACACCTGAGAGCAGGGAACAGGAAATTCGTGAGGGAGAGCGGGAGTGGAGCGTTTGGATAGAGGAACCCACAGCCAGGATGCAGCTGGCGGGAAGAGATATACAATGGCTGCATGAGGAAAAAGAGGGGGCCTTTAAGGACTGTTTCAAGCGCTTTTTTTATCGAAGTCTGGTGGATATCACAGGCAGGGAGCTGCCCTGGGGAAACCTGACGGGCATTCGCCCCACCAAGCTGGCCTATGCCATGCTGGAGGAGGGGATGCCGGACCGGAAAATTATGGAGGAGCTTAAGCGGACTCATTATGTGAGCCGGGAAAAGTGCGAGCTGAGTATTGAGATTGCCCGCCGGGAGCGGGAGCTTTTGTCGGGAATCCATTACCAGGGGGGCTACAGCCTGTACATAGGGATTCCTTTCTGTCCCAGTACCTGTCTGTACTGTTCCTTTACCTCCTATCCCATAGCGGCCTACCGGGAGAGGGTGGACCGCTACATAGACTGTGTGATACGGGAGATGGAGTATGTGGCCCAGTGCTGTAGGGACAAAATTCTGGACACCGTCTACATTGGCGGGGGAACCCCCACCACCTTGGAACCGGAGCAGCTGGACAGGTTGATCGGCAGCCTGAAGTCACTGTTTGACTTTTCCACAGTGCAGGAGTTCACGGTGGAGGCCGGACGGGCGGACAGCATCACCCGGGACAAGCTGGAGGCGCTGCGCCGCCACGGTGTCAGCCGGATATCCGTCAATCCCCAGACCATGAAACAGGAGACGCTGGATATCATCGGGCGCAAGGCCACTGTAGAGCAGGTGCTGGCGGCTTATCGGCTTGCCAGAGAGGTGGGCTTTGACAATATCAATATGGACCTGATTCTGGGACTGCCGGGGGAGAGCGAAAGCGATGTGCAGCGCACCATAGATCGGGTAGTGGAACTGGCCCCGGACAGTCTGACAGTGCATTCCCTTGCTATCAAGCGGGCCTCACGGCTGAATCAGTGGATACAGGAGCATGGGATAGAGACGCTGCGCAACACGGACGAGACTATGGAGATTGCGGCGGCGGGAGCCAAAGCTCTGAACATGCATCCCTACTACCTCTACCGGCAGAAGAATATGTCCGGAAATTTTGAGAATGTGGGCTATGCCAGAGAGGGCAAGTATGGTTTGTACAATATTCTGATTATGGAGGAGAAACAGACCATCGTGGCGCTGGGGGCAGGTTCGATTACAAAAAGGGTGTATTCCGACGGAAGGATCGAGCGCTGCGAGAATGTGAAGGAAGTCGCACAGTATATTGAGAGAATTGAGGAAATGATAGAAAGAAAACGTGTGTTATTAGAAGATTAATACGACGAAAATCAACGGCGGCTTGATGGTTAAACAACGAATTGATAATTGATTATTTAGAGGGCGCTTTGCTATACTGTAAACACACCGGTGAATACAAAATTGGAGGAAGACAGTATGCAAATCAAACTTGGAGAAAAAATCAAAGAGCTGCGTAAGCGTGACGGCAGAAAGCAGGAGGATCTTGCGGTGGCTCTCGGTGTTACCAATCAGGCAGTCTCCCGCTGGGAAGCAAACGGAGGATACCCCGATATAGAAATGCTTCCGGCAATCGCAAATTATTTTCATATCACGATAGACGAGCTTTTCGGATATGATAACGACAGGCAGACAAAACTGCAGACTTATTTGGATCGGGCAGACCAGATGAATAAATGCAGGGATGACAGTGTGCTGCGCGTTGAGTTTCTCCGAAATGCAATTGCGGAGTTTCCTGCGGAATGGCAGCTTCAGTTCCGTCTTGCGGATGCCCTGATAGCAATGGGATCTCAAAAATATAAAGTACATGCAATAGCTAACGAAGAATGTGATGATATTCGGAATGATATGGAGACTGCCTATAAGGAATGCTTGAAAGAAGCGATTTCTTTATATGAAGATGTTTTGAAAAAGGAAATCGACGATGACTACCGTGCAGCGGCGATCAGCGCCCTTCTTTGGCTTTATCCATATATGGGAGATTTTGAAAATGCAGAAAGGACGGCACTTTCCCAATCGCCCGTAAGAATCAGCAGAGAGGTACTTCTTACAAGCGCGGCAGAAGGCGAAAAAGGTGAGAAATACAGCGGAGAGGCAATACTTACCTTGATGCACCAATTATTCAGAGTGATAGAACTCCACCTTATGAAAAACCATCACTTGGCACATTCACAGACGGCGCTTGACACATCCCTCGCCGTCGCACGGTTATATGAAAGCATAATTGACGACGGAAACTTCGGAATGCACCACAACGACATGTTCATGGTTTATTTGAGATGTTCTTCTGTGGCCATTCATCTGGATGATTCTGAATGTGCTATGAATTATTTAGAGATTGCTTTGAATCATCTCATTGAATTCAATAAAGTGATGAAAATGCCTCAAATGCCGCAGTTCACGGCACCGTTAGTTAGTAAAGCAAAGAGTTGCATGAGCGATATTTTTACGCTGAGCCGAGAATCATTTGAGGACCATATGCAATCTCTCCCGGCAGAATGTGTGGATGCAATAAAAAACAATCCAAAGTACGCATCGATTTTTGTTCAGTAATTGGGCATCCAATATATTGTAAAAATCGACGATATGATTGAATGCAAAAAGGAACTTTTATGTGATTAAGTTACAAGGAATAAATAATTGTTGCAAAAATGGCGACAGAATAATAAAATAGGGTTAGGTAAGTATGCGTAACCCAACGCGATTAAAGAATCTACCCCAAACCGTCCTGTGTCCACGCTTTGGTGAATGTATAATTCATTGAAACAGAGGAAGAACGGAGACAGTTTATGTGATTTAGGGAAATGGAAGCGAAGGAGAGGTCAAAAAGACCATGAAACCGGGGAGTCTGCACTTGTTATACTCACTAACGATTAGATTTTCCTTTCCGCACAGCGCATGTTGCCCGATTATGCGACATGTGCTGTGCGGGAATTGGAAAATCTTAACGTTAGTCAGTATAGTCTGCTCTCCGGATTTTCCTGTCCAAAGAATCAAAAAGAGCAATAGAGTTCACAAAGAATAATCTATTCGCTCGTGAGTATAAAATAGAGGAGGCGAAAGTTATGGCATTGAATAAAAAGCCGGTACACGGCATGAGGGATATTTTGCCGGAGGAGATGCAGATTCGAGATTATGTGCAGAGTGTGATTAAGGACACTTATCGCAAGTTTGGTTTTACGGCCATTGAGACGCCCTGCATGGAGAGCATCTCCAACCTGACCAGCAAGCAGGGCGGCGACAATGAAAAGCTGATCTTTAAGGTGTTAAAGAGAGGAGAGAAACTGAATGTGGCCCAGGCCCTCACGGAGGAGGAAGTGGTGGATTTCGGTATGCGCTATGACCTTACCGTGCCGCTGGTGCGGTACTATTCCAACAATTCCGCCAGTCTCCCTTCTCCCTTTAAGGCTTTGCAGATCGGCAGCGTGTGGCGTGCGGACAGGCCCCAGAAAGGGCGCTATCGCCAGTTCATGCAGTGCGATATTGATATTTTTGGTGAACCCAGCGATCTGGCGGAAATCGAGCTGATTCTGGCCACCACCACCACTTTGGGAAAGCTGGGATTTGAAGGGTTTGAAATCCGTATCAACGACAGGCAGATCCTGAAGGCCATGGCGGCTTACAGCGGTTTTGCAGAGGATGCTTACGACAGTGTGTTTATCACCTTAGACAAGATGGACAAGATCGGCCAGAGTGGTGTGGAGGCAGAACTGCTGGAGAAGGGCTTTGAAAAGTCCTGCGTGGACAAATACCTGGCGCTGTACCGGGAGTTGGAACAGCAGGAAAACGGTGTGGCTTATCTGGCCCAGACCCTGCAGGGAGTACTGGAACCGGCAGTGGCCCAGGGCCTGCAGGAGATTATCGACAGTGTCAGCGCCACCAAGGCGGCAGATTTTAAGATGGTGTTTGACGCCACGCTGGTGCGGGGAATGTCCTACTATACGGGAACCATTTTTGAGATATCCATGCCCCAGTTTGGCGCGGCCTGCGGCGGGGGCGGCAGATATGACAAGATGGTGGGTAAATTCACCGGGCAGGATGTTCCGGCCTGCGGCTTTTCCATCGGATTTGAGCGGATTATCATGCTGCTGATGGAAAATGGTTTCCAGGTGCCCCAACCGCCGAAGAAAGTGGCTTACCTGATTGAGAAGGGCGTGGGCGGACAGGCTCTGTGTGATGTTATTGCCAAGGCTCAGGCGGCCCGGCAGGACGGCAGCCAGGTGTTGGTGGCTCGAATGAACAAGAACAAGAAGTTCCAGAAGGAGCAGCTGACGGCGGAAGGATATGAGGAGTTTGTGGAGTTCTACAAGGAAGGGCTGAAGAACTGAAAAAGGGAGAGGTATGTCATATGGCAGAAAAACAATTGCCTTATATAAAGATGGAAGAGTTCTTGAAAACCGGAAATATTGCGGAACTAAAGAGACTGTTTTCCCAATGTGAGCCAAATGCTGTAAACTACAGCGGCTCCAATGTTTTTGCGTTGTCGCCCATGTCCAGAGAATTTGCCCTTTGGGCAAAAGAACAGGGAGCCGATATCAATTTCAGGGATCGTAATGGAAAAACGCCTATTTTTGAAGTGATCAGAAGGGATGGCGATGTGTCACTTATGATAGAGCTGGGAGCGGATATAGAAGCCGTCAGTAATGACGGACGTACACCGCTTCATGCCGCAGCGGCACGTGGGAGAAAAAAGCAGTGCAGGGCGCTGCTCAAGGCGGGTGCGAGGATTGATGCGCAGACGAAGGATTTTGGTGGTTTTGGTCACTTTACGCCCCTGGAAATAGTCCTTTTTGAACCGGATCTGAGCAGCACCAAAAAATATGATATGTGTAAGTTTCTGTTAGACCACGGAGCCAGGATGACAGACCGCAGCCGCCGTTTTGTGTCCGCTTTTTCGGAGACCTTTCACCGGCACAATTCAGGGAAGAAACCTTCCAAATTTATCCAGAACCAGGCGGAGGCATTGGAGCAGCTCTGCAGGCTGTTCGACGCCGAGATGCTTCAGGAAACCACGTTCCATGACGGAGTATCTCCGATCATCGTGACAAATGTGGGAGGATTCAAAGACAATTTTGCGGAGCTCTGGAATTTTCTGGTCCCGCCCAGCGGCCGGGCCCAGACTGCCCAGGGAGAGGTTATCCGTATCGCCGGCCGAATCAGGGACGAGCTTATGCGTAATGGTGGGATGAACTGGGATGAGGATTACCGGAAAATGCTTTATACCTTCCGGGAATACCTTCGCCTTACGGAGTGGGATGTCGATGAAATCATAGAAACGCTCAGGGACGGGGATGTACACGACGTAATGATTTTGCGGCTGTGTTACTGTGCATTACACTGGGTTGAAGACAATCCGGAGGTCAGACCATTGTTAGAAGCTGATTATAAAAGATAAAAAATGAAAGAGAATTTGAACAATAAAATGACAGCCCTGCGGGGCGGAAATCGAGGGATGTAGTATGGCAGAATCAATGAAGGGACTTAAGAGGTCCTACAGATGCGGAGAACTGGGCCTTAGCAATGTGGGCGAGGAAGTCACCGTCATGGGCTGGGTGCAGAAGCAGAGGAACAAGGGTGGTATTATCTTTGTGGACCTGCGGGACCGGGCGGGTATATTGCAGATCATCTTCGAGGAGAGCGACTGTGGTTCGGAGCATTTCGCAAAGGCGGAGAAACTTCGCAGTGAGTTTGTGATCGCTGTGGTGGGCAAGGTGGAGAAACGCAGCGGTGCTGTGAATGAGAACCTTGCCACCGGTGAGATTGAGATCCGGGCCACCCAGGTGCGCATTCTGGCGGAGGCGGATACACCGCCGTTTCCCATTGAGGCAGACTCCAAGACCAAGGAGGAGCTGCGTCTGAAGTATCGTTATCTGGACCTGCGCAGACCGGACTTACAGCGCAATCTGATCCTGCGCAGCAAGATTGCCACCACCATCCGGGCGTTCTTAAGCCAGGAGGGTTTTCTGGAGATCGAAACGCCGATTTTGAACAAGTCCACGCCGGAGGGAGCAAGGGACTATCTGGTGCCCAGCCGTGTGCATCCGGGAACTTTCTATGCGCTGCCCCAGTCTCCCCAGATTTTCAAGCAGCTGCTGATGTGCTCCGGCTATGACAGGTATTTTCAGATCGCCAAGTGTTTCAGAGACGAAGACCTGCGGGCTGACAGGCAGCCGGAGTTTACCCAGGTGGACCTGGAGATGTCCTTTGTGGATGTGGATGATGTGATCGACGCCACGGAGCGCATGGTGGCGGAGGTGTGCAGGGAGGCCATCGGCCTGGAGGTACAATTGCCCATTAAACGTATGACCTGGGATGAGGCCATGAACCGCTACGGCTCGGACAAGCCGGACACCCGCTTTGGCATGGAGCTTACGGATGTGTCGGAGATCGTAAAGGGCTGTGGTTTTGGAGTGTTTACCGGAGCGCTTGAGGCGGGCGGCAGCGTCCGCGGTATCAATGTGAAAGGGCAGGCGGAGATGCCCCGCAAGAAGATCGACGCGCTGGTGGAGTTTGCCAAGGGCTACGGGGCCAAGGGACTGGCCTATCTGTCTGTGATGCCGGACGGCAGCTATAAGTCCTCCTTTGCCAAGTTTATGAGCCAGGAGGAGTTGGAGAGTCTGGTAAAAGCCATGGCGGGGGAGCCGGGAGATCTGCTGCTCTTTGCGGCGGACCGTTTGAAGATCGTGTGGGCTGTGCTGGGTGCGCTGCGCTGCGAGGTAGCCAGGCAGTTGGATATGGTTGACAATGATAAGTTTAATTTCCTGTGGATCACGGAGTTTCCGCAGTTTGAGTGGAGCGATGAGGAAGAGCGCTTTGTGGCTATGCATCATCCATTCACCATGCCCATGGAGGAGGATCTGGAGCGGCTGGAGTCCGATCCCGGCAGTGTCAGGGCCAAGGCTTATGACATTGTGTTAAACGGTGTGGAGCTGGGCGGCGGCAGTGTCCGTATCTTCCAGAGCGATGTGCAGGAGCGTATGTTCAGGGCGCTGGGCTTTACCGACGAGAAGGCCCATGAGCAGTTTGGCTTTCTGCTGGACGCCTTCAAGTACGGCGTACCCCCTCATGCCGGGCTGGCTATCGGACTGGACCGCTTTGTGATGCTGCTGGTGAAAGCGGAGAACATCCGGGAAGTGATCGCTTTCCCCAAGGTGAAAGACGCCTCCTGCCTGATGTCCGAGGCACCGAATGTGGTGGACGAGAAACAGCTGGAGGAGCTGTGTCTGGCGGTGAAACTGCCGGAGCAGGATGCCCTCTAATTAAGAATATTTTGTGAAAAAAAGGAGTTGCATGGTTTGCAACTCCTTTTTTAATACATATAGACCAAATGCCTGCCCCATTCATGGGGATGTAATCGTGAAGGGCATGGACAGGAGAGTTGAGTGTCAAAGGAAAACCAAGTAATAGTTGGATTCTATCAAATATGCCTGCCTTGTATTCAAGCTGCCATTGGGATACAATACAAGTAATCATTGAGACGGGAGGAATCTACAAAATGAACGATCATTTGATTGGTATACAGATTTCCAAATTTCGGAAAGCGGCGGGACTGACGCAGGAGGAATTGGGAGAAGTGGTAGGAATCAGTGGTCAGGCAGTAAGTCGTTGGGAGTGTGGAGGTGCGCCAGACATAACGTTACTGCCGACCATAGCTGATAAATTAGGGGTTACGATCGATGCTCTCTTTGGACGGGAGGGGAGTGAGCGGGCAGATGTGGAAGATGTGGTAGGAGGCTGGCTGTGTTCCTTTCCTAAAAAGGAGCGGTTAAGCCGATTTTGTCGTTTGGTTTGGGCGTCTGTCAAATATTTTCTTGACGATGGACTTGGCATACCGGAGATGGGATATCTGGAAACGTGTCATCCTGACATGGGTGATGGTTTCAATCGGTTAATGCTCAGTCAGCTCAGGACAGTAGGCGGTATCCTGCTGGACGTTCATGCGGAGGATTTGTCGTTTGTCACTCTCTGGCCGGAACCGAAAGATGGATATGCTGCATGGCTTGCGCCAAAGAATGAATATCGCCGTCTGTTTGAGCTTCTGTCCAGGCAGGGCTGTCTGGAACTGCTGGAATATCTCCATTGCCGGAAACGTGGTTACTTTGTAGCTGAGGCAGCGGCAAAGCAATTGGAAATGCCCTGCAAAGAAGTGGAAGAATTATTAAAAGCGCTAGAGGAACGGCAGATTCTGCGATCTATGGAATTAGAATTGGAAAGTGGAGAAGTAAGAGCTTACGAACTTGCCGAACCAGCGGCGTTTATACCATTTCTTTATATTGCCAGATGTTTTATGCAGACCGGAATGAATTATATATGTGTCGGGAACTATGATACACCGCTGTTACAGAAGGAAAAATGGCAAGAACAGTACAGTTCCCAGAATACCGTGCAGACTGGAACAAATTATATTTATTTTGGAAATTATGATAATTCCTGTTTGCCGGATGATGTTTTTGGGAAAAGAGGCAGAGAGATGGAGAGAGAAAATGAGGAAGAGGGAAATAGACAGAAAAACGGATAAATCGCTCAATATGGTCTATTATTTAAAGAAATGTTGGAGAGAAAACACGGTGTTGCTCTTTTTTTTAGTGATATTGTGTGGTCTTCAAGTAGGAGCAAACTTGTTGATGATGCAGTCGTTTCAAGGCATTATTGACCGGAATATGCGTCAATTTATGGTCTGGACGCTGATTCTTGTGGTCGTCTGGTTTATTATCTATGGACTAACTGCCGTGGAAAGATTATTTCAGTGTCGTGTAATCCGTGACATGAACAATGCCATGCGTCATGATATAGCGGAGATACTGCTGAAAAAGAGTTATCGGAGCTTTCATGATCAATCTGTTGGAGAATACTTATCTCAATTTACGAATGATATTAGCCAGATAGAGAATCTGGCTTGGAATCCTTTTTTTGACTTTATTCGTTCGGCGGTTACAGTAGTGTTTAGTATTGTTGCGCTGCTTACGCTTCACTGGTCACTGTTAGTGGCATCAGTTGTGACAACAGTTATTATGCTGTCTGTTCCAAAACTTTTTCATCAAAAGATGGAACGTTTGGGTACAGTCTGTACTCAGAAACAGTCGACAGCAGTGAGCCAACTAAAGGAACTGCTGGCCGGTTATAATGTTCTCCGCTTTTTTGGTCAGGAACGACGATTCATCCAAGCCGCACAACAGGCCAGTGAACAGATAGAAAATCCAAAATTCCGGTTAGCTTATGTGAAGGGATTTGTCAGCGCGGGAATGGGATGTGTCAACATTGTCTGTCAGATGCTGCATGTTTTGTTGATTGGTGTATTGTCTGTCAGAGGAATTATTTTACAGGGGGCTCTTACAGGCGGGGGTAATCTGTGTGGAAATATCTCAGCCGGATTGGATAACATGACACAGAATGTGTTGTCTATGTCTTCTGCAAAACCATATTTTGAAAAGATTTCTGCACATATAGAAACTAAAGCGGAAGTGATTGCCGGAATTGCAGATGAAACTATGCAGAATGGAATTACGATGGAGAATGTGAGTTTTTGCTATGATAAAAAGACTGTTCTAAAAGGATTTAACGCCCATTTTGAAAAGGGTGGAAAGTATGCGTTAATCGGTCCTTCCGGCTGTGGAAAATCCACGTTGCTTAAGCTTATGCTGGGATGTCTGCCGGAGTATAGGGGTTCCATACGTTTGGATAATCGGGAAATTAGGGACTGCGGAACAGAATGGTTATGGCATCAGATATGTTATATTGAGCAGGATGTATTTTTGTTTAACACCACAATAAGGGACAACATTACTCTGGGAGAGAAATTTACGAGTGAGCAGATATGTAAGGCATTGCAGGATAGTGCTCTAAAAAATGATCTGTTGTCCATGCCTGGCGGTCTGGAAACGATTGTAGGTGAAAATGGCGGCAATCTTTCTGGTGGTCAGAAACAACGGGTGGCGATAGCACGAGCCTTACTCCACAATCGTTCCATTCTTTTGGTAGATGAAGGTACCAGCGCATTGGATCAGGAAAATGCAGCTGTAATAGAAAAGAATCTGCTGTCCAAACCTGAACTGACATTGATTCTGGTTAGCCACCATCTTTCCTCAGAATCGAAAAAGCAGTTTACACAAGTGTTTACGTTGCCTAGAGTTTCTTCAAGATCAAGTCTTGCGTAATCAATTAGTTTACCAATTTTCGTATGTTTTGTGCTATAATATTTTAGATGATTTTTAATGGCAGCACATATTAATCCATTTGGAGGAAGGATTCTTATTCGGAAAAGGTATTGGTAAAGCTGAGAAAAATCGCGAAGACATTAGGGGCAGAAATTAATGAATAGCAATATGTGAATTGTTTTTGGGGGTATTGATATGAAGAATTATGTTATCGAAAGTTATGAAAATTACCGCGAGGAAGACAGATTGTCCACTAATAATGCGCGAAGAATTGAATTTCTGACTACGGTAAAAGTCTTGGATGAGTTAATAAACGGAAAGAAAACCATTCTCGACTGTGCGGCAGGAACGGGAATTTACTCTTTTTACTTTGCGGATAAAGGACATGTGGTTACTGCAACAGATATCACGCCAAGACATATAGAAGTCATGCGAGGCATTCTAAAAAATAAGCCATACAAAATGGAGACAGCGGTTCTTGATGCAACCGATATGAATATTTTTGAAGATGAGAGTTTCGATATTGTGTTAAATATGGGGCCATTTTATCATTTGGTCAATGCGTGTGACAGGGAAAAATGTATGAAGGAATCTCTTAGGGTGTTGAAAAAAGGCGGTCTCCTTGTTACGGCTTACATTCCAAGATACTATGTTTTCCAATATGTGGCTATGCAGAATAAGGACTTTTTGGATGCGAAGCTTGCCCGGCAGATTATTCAGACGGGCGAGCTGCATCATGATGATGAAAAATGCTTTTGGACGGATACATATTATTCTACATGTGAAGAAATGGAGCAATTGTACAAACGACATCATCTCACTGTGATTGAGCATTTTGCTCAAGATGGAGTAACTCCACATTTTTCAGAAAAAGTAGATCAGTGGAATGATGAGGAGTTTAAGATATGGTGTGATTATCACTATAGCATATGCAGGGAAAAATCTTTACTTGGAGCAAGTAATCATGTAATCATTGTAGGAGAAAAATAGATTAAAATAACAATGATAAATTGCATAACAGGAGGACACATAATGAGCGATATAATAGAATTTGCCAACAGAGAAGAATTTCGGTGGACCGAAAACAATCAAAGCAGGAGAGGCGCTTGAAGAAGCGCTCTGCTTTGGATGGATTGACGGACAGATGCAAAGTATTGACGATAAAACTTATAAGAAATATTTTTCTATGCGCAGAGAGAACAGCAAGTGGTCAGAGAAAAATAAGGCGTTGGTCAAAAGCCTTGAAGAACGGGGACTTATGACTGATTTTGGCAGAAAGAAAATTGAGGAAGCACAAAAAAACGGTCAGTGGGACGCTCCAAAATCTATGGCGATTACAGAGGAACACATTGCTCAGCTTTCCGCACTGCTGGAAGAATATGAGCCTGCCTACACAAATTTTCAAGGCATGTCCTTATCGGTAAAGAAAACCTATACGCGGGCATATTTTGACGCAAAGACAGATGCCGGACGAGAAAAGAGAATTGCTTGGATGGTGGATAGACTCAATAAAAATCTAAAGCCCATGTGACTGTTTTCAGAAAATTTGGGAGATAAAATAAATGAAGAAAGTATTAGCTATTATTTAAGTGAACTTTCCTTGGAGGAGCTAAAAGAATATTATCTACAATTTGCGGAAAGTGAATGGGAATGTGTGGTTGAACATCAGGTAGATGCCGATGTAAAAATCATAGAACACGGAGTGTTGACATTTAAAACAGACATAGAGGGAGAGAATTACTATATTGTTTATACGTGGGGGCATGGCAACGCCTTTTTTGGCGAATTTGATATAAGGGGTCACTGATACAGGTCCCAATTTATAAGGAGCAGAGCTTTATGGGCAAACTTTCTGTCGGGTTTTGACAGTTTTCCAGAAGATTTCCGCAAAAGATTAGGATTTCTCTTTTCATTTAGCAGGTGTTTGGGGTAAAATGAGACATAAGGATTCTTTATATTTTGAAAGTTGTGGAAAATCAATGTTATCAAATAGTATCTATGGGAATCAAATTGCGGAAATCCTTGAGATCAATAAAAGGAGATTGTATTTTAAAGAAATGCATATTATAATTGGGATAGGGTTAGAAAACAAAATGGGAGGTGCATATGAGTACATTAGAATATACAGTTTCGATGCTTGAGGCAATGCCCGAGGAGAAACTAAAGGAAGTTCAGAGTTATATTCAGTATATCGCTTTTCGAGATGCTGGAAACGTGTTGACAGAAATGCTCACTGAGGAGGAAATTGTAGAACAGCTTACAAAATCCATGGAAAAAAGCGACATGGGTGCGACAACGGCGGCAAGTGTGGTCTCGCAAAAAATGAGGGAAAAGTATGCGGTTTAGTGTGGAAGTGTCCGATCTGGCAAGTGAACAGTATGATAAGTTCTTGGCATATATTTATCTTGTATTGAAAAATCCGCAAGCTGTTGACAATTTGATGAAAGACTTCGACAATACTATAGATATATTGTCAGAGCAGCCAGAACATTTTGGATATTGCCAAAGCCAACGCTTGAGGAAGTTAGGATTTCGTAAAATCCATCTAAGAAAGCATAGGTATTTATTGGTGTATAGAGTGAGATATGACAAAGTAATAGTAGAAGGTATGTACCATGAACTACAGGATTATGAAAATGCGATAGAATAGAAAACCATAAAATCAGCAATAGCCAATGTAGTATTGAGAGCGGGATATCAAGTAGAAGGTATCCCGCTTTTTACCACGAGTGGGATGAAAGTTTTTCTGTAAATGGCTATTAACAACAGGTTTTCTATGATGGCAAGAGAAAAGAAAGATGAAAGAGTATGACATTGCATCTGCTCTGGATATCCGGCAGTCTGCCAGTTCAAGCCGAGAATATAGAAGTGAGAGGCGACCTCCTATGTGCATTCCTGCACTGTCTTTAAACAGAGATTTACCGTTTTGATTTCTCTGTTACCCAGCGAAAGATACAGATGCTCTAGACACACCACCGCCCTGCGATTACTTTATCCTCAGAGGCACATAGCATGACAATTCTATTGTCGATTTTTGTCATTATTTATCGATTTCTGTCTATGTATTTCCCTAAAGTTATATTGGCAAGGCGTTGGATTTTATATATAATAGTGTATAATACTATATAATTTTGTAAAAAGTCACTCACATGATAGCTAGGAGGCGATTCCATTGTTTTCCCACAATTAATTTCACATTTTTTGAACACGCATTTTCTATCAAATAACGTTGACAAGAATATTGGAGGTTACTATAAAATGAAAAGAAAGATTATGTTCAGATTACTTGCGGGTATAACAGCATTTGTGATGGCATTGGGGCTGGGCAGTATTTCAATTAAAGCTGAAGACATCACGCAAACGGACGAGTTCCTTGCAATAATAGAAGAGAGAAGGGACGAATATTTTAACGATTCAGTACATATGTGGGAAGCCGAAGAGAAGGGGATCAGTATCGAGGAACTGTTGTATCAGGATGCTCTGGCAGCATATCCCATGCGTGTTCGGATCAATCAGGACGCAGAACGAAATGTGGGGATCAGCTTGCTGGATGTGGGAAACAATGGACAATGCCTTTCTACGAATGTAAAATTGATTCAACAGACTACGGATAAAAATTGCGGTCCTACGGCAGCTTTGCAGGTTTTATATGGCATGAGCAGACAGGGAGCTGTTTCCGGTACTACCGATGCGGAAAAAATCAATACATTGATGGGAGATTGTAAAACAGACAGCTCTGGAACATATGTCGGCAATTTAGTAAGCTGCCTGAATAAGTATTCGATTAACGCAAGTTATCGGTGTACAGAGGGCCGCACAATGACCCAGGCCCAAGTCCAGGAAAAGTTGGAAACCAGCCTGTGCTACAATATTGCCCCGATTCTTCATGCCAAAACGCAATATCTTCCCTATTATGGTGGTCATTCATCCGGACATTATATAGCCGTGAGTGAGGTAGATAGAACAACAGGAAAAGTGCGGCTGAGTGATTGTAATTGGAGTAACAAGTATTTTGGAGTTCATGTGGAAAGCATTGAAAAAGTATATCAGTCAATCGCTGCGGAATCCGACCGGTATCTTATTTATATGTCTTATTGATGCAGTATAACGAATCATTCATTTGGAGGATAAAGAAACTATGTTCAAAAAAGTAGGACTGTTGTTCCTTATCTTCCTGCTCTGCGGGCTGTCCGGCTGCGGCCGGGCGGCAACCGCGCAGAATCAGGAGGAGCATCGGATAACAGATATCTCTTCCATAGAGGCGGAAACCCTTTCCATGGCAGGAAATATACAGGAGATAGGAACCCTCAAGGGAGACGAATTTATCTTGGCGGATGCGGATGTCTTTGCAAGGCATGTGGAGAATGTCGGCCCGGGGAATCATACCGAGCTTGAGTTGGTCATCCGAAATGCGGACTCTGCTTTTTATCAAATTGTATATGCTGAAGATATGGCGCAGTATTCGTATCGCAATCAGATATATATGCGGCCTCTTGGAAAGGATGAGGATACACTGCTTTACGATACCTCCGACGCATACTGGCTCAACGAGATATGCGCGAATGATACATATTTGTACTGGGTGGAGTATGTGTCATCTACAACGTCTGATGGCATAGAAAATTATATCAAAGTCATGCAATGTCGGCTGGACAATGGAGATATCAGCTGTATTGCGGAGAGAAAATCCTCAGAATATTATGAAATATGCCTGGCAGTGTCAGACCGTTTTTTGACCTGGTATGACATCCACATGCACGACACGGCGGTGGAATTGGTGGTTTTCGACATTGAAAAGCAGGAATTTCAGGAACGAACCGATACAGATGACGATATACAGGGCCTGGCGGTAACGCTCTACAATCCCTATGTCGTGTTGAAGACCACAGAAAACTGCATTACTTATTTTATGCAGGACGATCAGGAACAGCTCTATATCCGGCGCGAAGATCTGCATACGGGGGCGACAGACACTTTCCTGCTGGGTAAGACCAAACCATACTACAAGATTGCTGCGTGTTATTCTGACAGCCGGTATATAGGATGGTATACCGACTATGGGGATAGGGGCGACTACTATTTTTACGATACTGTCTCCGAAAAGCTGTACCTCTGGAATGTCAAAAAGGACGACATGTATGTCTTCTCCAATTTCTTCTGTAGGGGAAAATTGTATTTCAACAATACCAATGACCACAATGTCTACGTCTGGGATCTGTCCACCGGTCAGGTGTACCGCCAGAGTTTCGGCGAGGATGCCTATTGGATCAGATCATACGGAGATAATCTGCTCTATCTTGGGACCAGTTCCATGGATACTAAAGGGTACTGTTCCCTATATAGTGGCGATTAGTTGGCGGGAGTTCGGCGCCCGAACAGGGCGTCCCTCTCCGATGAGCGTCGCCTGTCCACACCATATTTCTTATAGTATGCGGCTTTATCCCTGTACATTCTCTCCTCTGCCTCTGCAATCAGCCCTTCCACACCGTTGAGACTGTCCTTCTCCCATATACCTCCGATTGCCATATGAACGGATTTGTCCTGCAAATCCTTCTTAAGCTGCTCAATTCCCTGCCACAATGCTGCCTCTCCGATCTCTGCACAGATCGCTAACAGTTCATCGCCGCCGATACGGAACAAACCGTATTCTCCAAAGCTCTTTTTCAGGCATTCACAGGCATCGGTGAGCAGCTTGTCACCTGCGGCATGTCCCTTTTGGTCGTTGATCTGCTTAAGTCCCGTCACATCACAATAGACGATTCCCAGGCTCTGCCCATCCTGCAGCTTGCCAATGCATTCGCTCATGGCGTGACGGTTCCCGATTTGAGTAAGCTGGTCACAATAACTCATCTCCTTTAATTTTAGGATGAGATTGCGCTGTTTCAGAGAAGAAATGATAAAATGCGCCATGATCTGGAGCATGTCGGAGGCATAGTCCAGCGCTTTCTCAGGAGGATTGTCTATTCCATAAAAACCGATCATCTCCCCCTCATTGTACAGGGGTACCACTACCAGCGAGCGGATATTCTGCCGTTTCAGATTTTCATACTGCAGCGGGTCGCTCTCCCGGATATCCTCTAACTCTTTTATTACGATATGTCTGCCGATTTGGAAATTCCGATACCAGTTGGCACATATTTCTGCCGGAAGGTTTTGTAAATTGTCTTTTTCCGGTGTGACGCCGACTGCTACCCACTCATATGTGTTGTCATCACAACCTTTCTCATTCCGCTCAAAGATATATGTGCGTTCACCGCACAGTGCCTTCCCCATATACTCCAACAGAACATCCAGTGTCTGCGAGGGCGTCTCCTGTTGCAGGGCAATACGAAATCCTTCATTGATTTTTGCCTCTAAGTTCACCATACTGTCCCGCTGTTCCTGCTTGCAGGCATCAACGGAAATTTCCATGCGATATCTCTTTCCATCCTCTTCTATCAGGGTATCTTTGATAATTTTCTGCTGTTCAAGAATGGGATTGTAATGCTGCCATTCCCTGAAATATCCCGGTCTTAGTTCGTGATTGTTACACATTGAGCAGGGGGTGGGGCAGTGCCGAAGAACCTCATGGCATTTTTTCCCAATAATTTCATTCAGAGAGTGAAAACCATACGTCCGAAGAGCTTTTTTGTTCATGTAAATCAAGTCATAGTTATCCATGTCCGAGACATATACGAGCTCATCTAACGTATCAAAGAACTCCCATATTTTGTGCATCACGTAGTCCTCCTATTCTATATGTAAAAAAGATATTTATATTTATATCACATTTCTTTGTATCAGTTTGATTTTTGCGCGAATGGTAATTATATGGTGTGAATTGCAAATGGCCATACATTTACATTTGAATGATAAAATGTTAGAATAGCAGTAAGCCAGAAGAAACAGGAAGGAGCGACCCTTGGTGGTACAGATTCTATCATTCATACATAATATAACCACTATGCTGTTCGGCATCTATATCTCCGCTTTCTTTTTAGGAGTAAAAAGGAACCGGAAAAATATCCTTACACTGTTTCTGCTGTTTTCATGCGTAGGAATTGTATATATTATCAATATTCTGTTGTTGGGAATGGCTGTTACCGACCGACTCTATGCAATCATCATACATCTGCCGCTGATTTTGTTTTTGATCCTGTATTATAAATATTCTGTTATTTCATCCTGTATCTCTGTGCTATCCGCCTATCTTTGCTGCCAGTTAAGCAACTGGATCGGATTATTGGCATTGGCCATTACAGGTGAGCAGTGGTGCTATTACGCTTTACGAATCCTGACCACATTTATTTCCTTCTTTTTGCTGTGCAAATTTGTATGCCGCACCACGGAAACCATCTTTGCAAGGGGGACACGGGAGCTTTATATTATAGGCTTTCTGCCCACAGTATATTATATTTTTGACTATTCCTTCACCAAACTTTCCGACCTGCTTTATTCCAACAACAAAATACTGGTTGAATTTATGGGGTTTGTCTTTTGCATCGCCTACTTTGCCTTTCTGTTCGTCTACTTTCAAGAATATGTAAAAAAACAGGAGATCAAGCAGTACAATGACCTGATGAAAATGCAGCTCCTATCCATCGAAAAGGAGGTTGAGCAGGTAAAAAGCAGCAAGCAAAAGCTCTCCATATTAAGGCATGACATGCGTCACCATTTAAATGTCATCCTGACCCAGCTTCGAAACGATAACATAAAGAAGGCAATAGACTATATTGAGGAAATCGGCAATATCTATGATGACACTATGATTACAGCCTACAGCTTAAACGAAATGGTCAATTCCGTAATTTCTATTTACCATACACGCTTTGATGATAGGAAAATTACGCTCAACTATGATATCTCCGTAGGGGAAACACTCCCTTGTTCGGATACTGCGATATGTGCTATTTTATCCAACGCTCTGGAAAATGCCATGCATGCGTTAGAAGAAATGAACACAGAAAAAAAGTGGGTAAACCTCACTATTTCCGAAAAGGGAAACCACCTTTTGCTCCAAATTGAAAATCCGATGGCGCAGATTCCAAGAATTGTCAATGGCATTCCAACATCCGATAAAAAAGGACATGGCGTCGGCGTTAAAAGCATCATATACTATGTAGAACAATTAAACGGGCAATATCATTTTTCTTTTACTGACCACGCTTTCATTTTGAGAATCATTATTTAGAGGTGACACCATGAAAATAGCTATTTGTGATGATGAAATGCATTTTATAGATGACCTTTGTCCCCTGTTAGAGCAGTGGGCAAAGGAACGAGGAATTAAGCTTACGCTCTACCGTTTTACGAATGGAGACGACCTGATTGCCGCCCATCAGAGCAAATGCATGGACTTGATCTTTTTGGACATAATCATGCCGCTTTTAAGTGGCATAGATGCTGCCAGAGAGTTTCGGAATACGAATCAAAATGTACCGATTGTTTTCCTTACGTCATCCAAGGAGTTCGCTGTCGATTCCTATGAGGTAAAGGCCCTTAATTATCTCATAAAGCCTGTGGACCAGGCTAAATTATTTCTCACTCTGGATGATTTCCTGAAAACTTTCTGTCTGCCTAAAGCCTTTTTTACTGCAAAAACCGCCGATGGTTTTTGCCGGATTGCGATTGCCGAAGTTGATTATCTGGAGGCGCAGAACAAGCAGGTTCTTGTCCACTTATCAGATGACAGGACAATCGTGATCCGTGAGCTGTTCTCAAAATGCGCGGAAGTTTTTTCGCCGGAAAATGGATTCTGCTGCTGTCACCGCAGCTATATTGTGAATCTAAGCAATGTAGAGCAATTCTCAAAGACAGAGGTTACCACTATCTACAACGCCGTCATACCGATATCCCGAAACAACTATGCGGCATTTAAGGAAACCTACTTTAACCATATGTTTGAGTAATATATATGTATGGCCCTAATTCCAAAGTGTTCAACCCTCTTTCTTAATTATTTGAAAACATTTCAATCTGTTTCCCAATTCCCATATGTTTTGTGTTATAATGAGCAAAAAATAATAGATAAATAATTGATTTGGAACATAGGAGTGCCCTTGTAATGAAATATGATGCATTTATCAGTTACCGCCATACCGAGCCGGATATGTACATAGCCAAAAAGGTTCATAAGGGGCTGGAAACCTTAAAGGTGCCCAGAGGCGTGACCCAAAAGTCGGGAAAAAAGAAAATAGAGCGTGTGTTCCGAGATCAGGAGGAGCTGCCCATTGGGAGCGACCTGGGGGACAATATTACAACGGCTCTGGAGGAGTCGGAGTATCTGATTGTCGTCTGTTCGCCTAGAACGCCAAAGTCTACTTGGGTGCAAAAGGAGATCGACACGTTTATCAGTCTCCATGGCAGGGAGCATATTCTTGCTATCTTAGTGGAGGGTGAGCCGCAGGATGCCTTTCCGGAGAAACTACAGGTGGACGAGGAGGGGAACCCCGTGGAACCGCTGGCGGCGGATGTGAGAGGCGCGTCCAAACGGGAAATGAATCGTAAGCTGAGGACGGAACTGATTCGTCTGGCAGCGCCGCTCCTTCATTGCAGCTATGATGATCTGCGGCAGCGCCACAGGGAGCGCCGTATGAAGAAAGTGATGTTCGCGGCATCCATGATGGCGGTGGCGGGGGTGTTGTTCGGAGCCTACAGTGCCTACAACACGGCTATGATTCGGGAGAACTACAGGCAGAAACAGGTCAACCAGTCCAAATATCTGGCATCTACGGCCTTAAGCCTTCTGGAGGAGGGGGACAGGCAGACGGCCGCATTGGTGGCCCTGGAGGCGCTGCCCACCCCTCAGGAGGACAGACCTTATGTGGCCAGCGCACAATATGCCCTGAGCGCGGCGCTATGCTGCTATGATATGGGAAATGCCATAGGCATGGACAGGAGTCTCAAGCACGATCTGCCGGTGCAGGAGTTTGCCTTTGATGATACGGGGGAGGGAATTCTGTCCATTGATCAGGGGGGAACAATCTATGTGTGGAATGTGGAGGACGGTGCACTTCTGGCAAAGCTTGCGCCGCAGTTGAATGACAGCGGTTATGTTGTCTCTCCAATTTGCAGCATAGTGTATGGGGAACATATTCTTATCTGTGACAAAAAGGGGATACGGAGCGTTACTTTTACAGGTGATACGGAGTGGCGAGTAGAAACAGAGACTTTCCCTGTGTATTGTGAGATGGATGCGGAGGCAGGTATAATCGCCTGTAACTCTTGCAGTGTTGTTGACTTTTATGACATTGCCACGGGAAAAAAGCTGGCAAGTATGGAGAGCGGACAGGAGAACACTTACGGTGGCACTTATGCCTTTAGCGATGACAAAACAAAGTTCGCCGTGTCTTACAGTAATGGGGAGGACATAGGCGGTGTCACGGTGTATGACTTTGTCGAGAGTACATGGAATGACTATGAGGTGGAGGCTTCCTATGTGTCCGAGGTTGGCTTTTGCGCGGACGGGGGATTGATTGCGGTCAGCATCCATAGACCCGACTATCAGAAGAACTCCATTGGGGACACGGATACGGGTTATGTGGAAAAAATTGACCGTGAGAGCGGCGAGCGGATTTGGATGCAGGAATTTGAGTATCAGGTTCTGGGGATGGATACTGCCAGTGCAATATTGCACTGCAGAAATTATCGAGATGAGGAGACAGGAGTTCTCTACGATCAAGTGCTGCTGTCCATAGATCAGAGCGCATACACGTGGGACGCCGCCACGGGAGAGTTGGTGGCTCAGGTAAAGGTCACAGGGGGGATCAATGCCTTTATAGTGGCAAAAAATTCCTGCTATGGATATCTGGCGGAGAGTAACGGAACGGTCGACATCGCAGATATGAACAGAGGCATCAATTATACTACTCTGGGGATTGAAACAGGCAAGAATGTGTTGGGCATGAGCATTAAGAATGGTGTGTTGGTGGTGAGGGCTTATGCGTCTCCTGTGCTTACCGTGATGAAATACCATGAGGGCTATGGCAGAAAAGCAATTCTGTCCGCTGATAATATTGTGCAGGATGTAGTTTATTCTCCGGAGGAGACCTATTATGCAGTTAGAATTTCGGAGCTATCGCAGCAGGAGACGATCTGTTTTTACCGTACGGAGGATGATTCTCTTGTGGGTGAGTGGACCTGCGAGGAGGAAGAAGGATATCATGCGGCCTCGGGATTTCTGGATGAAACGCAATTTGTCTACATTGACACAAAGGGCGTGATTACTTTTTATGACGTGGAAACAGCCCAAACGGAGCAAATGAAGATAGATAGGGATGGAACATTATCCTTTGAGTGTGACTGGAAAGGGTCAATGGCGCTCCTGTATGACATGAGGAACTATTATGTAGTGGATTTGCAGCAGAGGAAACAATTGTACTCCGGTAATGCGGGAGAATATATCTATTGCGGTATTCTTTCGGGGGACGGCGGCAGAATGTACTGCAATTTAAAGGATAGCGGGCTGTGCATGGTCGACCTGTCCTCCGGCAGTGTGGAGCCTTTTGATATGGACGGCGGTCGATTAGTGCAGGGAGTGGAGGCGCAAAGTGCGATGGCGTTAAGTTCTGACGGCAGACTGCTGGCTGCGGCCTGCGTGGACGGCAATCTACGTGTCCTCGATGTGGAAAAGCGGAAGGTGACAGTTTTAGTTCCTTTTGCCAGCGCAAACAGCAGATTTATCCAATTCTCGGAGGATGGAAACAGTGTGATGATGCAGGGGGACGACTACTATTTCAGGGTCTATGATCTGCAAAGGCGGTGCTTTTCTCATATTGCTGCGGTGCAGTACTACAGGATTAAGCGGGCAATCGCGGACAAAGAATCGGGGACTATAAGTCTGGTGACCACGACGAATATGGTTATTTTGGACGGAGAGAGTTATGAGAGAATGGCGCAGGTGGACAAAGGGCTTGCCTATCTGCCCAAGCAGGGTGCGGTATTTTGCAGAAATTATAGCACATTATATCGTTTCCCGTATATGACGCTGAATATGCTCTTGGATGAGGCACGGGCGCAGTTTGGTGATGTGGAGCTTACGCAGCTTGAGCGGACGCAGTATAATGTAGATTAGGGGAGGAGTTGAAATGAGACTGAGTGAACTTTTATCTTATGATTCGATTGTGGTACAGTGCCACGACAATCCGGATGCGGATGCCCTTGCCAGCGGCTATGGGGTATACACCTATTTGAAAGAGCAGGGAAAGGATGTGCGCTTTGTCTATGGAGGGCGTTATCAGATTCAAAAGAGTAATCTGGTATTGATGGTATCCGAATTGCAGATTCCCGTTGAGCATGTGGATGCCTTGGCGGCACCGGAGCTTTTGGTCACGGTGGACTGTCAGTATGGCGAGGGAAATGTGACAAGGTTTGAGGCGGGCACGGTTGCCGTCATCGACCATCATCAGGTCAGCGGTACGCTGCCCCCGCTCAATGAAGTTCGGAGTAATCTGGGTGCATGTGCCACCGTGGTAAGGGAGCTGCTGAAACTGGAGGGTGTGGATATCAATGACAATAAAGGTCTGGCCACAGCGCTCTATTATGGGCTTTTGACGGACACTAACAATTTTACAGAGATTTCTCATCCGCTGGATAAGGACCTGCGGGATGACGCGGCTTTTGACAGAAGTCTGATCGTCCATTTCCGCAACGCGAATCTGTCCCTGCGCGAGTTGGAAATTGCCGGGGCGGCGCTGATGAATTACCGCTATCATGAAGAGTATCGCTATGCAGTGGCCATGGCGGAGCCCTGTGACCCGAATATTCTGGGCATGATTAGTGATCTGATGCTGGAGGTGGACACCGTGGATACCTGTCTGGTATATAGCGTGCTGCCCTTTGGCGTCAAGATTTCTGTGAGGAGCTGTGTGAAGGAGGTAAAGGCAAGCGAGCTGGCGGAGTTTATCACGGATGGCATCGGATCGGGCGGCGGGCATCTGGAGAAGGCAGGCGGCTTTATCCAAACGGAACTGCTCGAAAAAGAGGCAAATCGTCTCGGCAAAGAGATAGGCGGAGGCGTTGAAGACTTTTTGCTCTGGCGCATGGACAGCTATTTTGACAATATCCAGATTATCCATGCAAAGGATTACAGCGTAGATATTTCCGGGATGGCGGTATACAAAAAGAAGAAAATTCCTCTGGGTTTTGTGGAGGCGGAGCAGGTGTTTCCCATCGGCACCAGGGTTTGCATTCGCACGCTTGAGGGGGATCTGGATGTGCAGATCAATAAGGATTTATATATAATGATCGGGATTCAGGGAGAAGTGTATCCCAACGACAGAGCCAAATTTGAGCGCAGCTATAACAGGATTGACGCTCCTTACGTTTTCACGGGAGAGTACGCGCCTGTTGTCAAGGATGTGCTGGAGGGGAAAAACGTATCACTGATTCCCTATGCAAAGACCTGTGTTCCCAGTGGCGAGGTACAAATCTATGCAGCGCAGCTGGATCACTGTGTGAAGGTTTTCACTGCATGGGACGAGGAGAAATACATGCTGGGAAAAGTGGGAGACTATCTGGCGGTGCGCACGGATGACCTGCACGATATCTATATTATAGAGAACAGTATTTTCCATAAGACCTATGAAAAAATGTGAGGCGGGAAGAGAAAGTAGGGATTTATATGATAGTTCGAGCCTATGAAAAAAAGGATTTGAAATCCATGATTGATATATGGAATGAAGTTGTGGAAGAAGGTATTGCTTTCCCTCAAGAAGAATTACTAGACAATATAACAGGGGCTGATTTTTTTGCATCTCAAACTTATGTAGGTGTTGCAGAAGACGAAAATAACCATGTTATATGCGGACTTTATATACTTCATCCTAACAATATTGGTCGGTGTGGACATATTTGCAATACAAGCTATGCCGTTAGTTCTGAATATAGAGGTCAGCATATTGGCGAACAGCTTGTTCTTGACAGTCTTTGTCAAGCGAAAAAGCACACATTCGCAATATTGCAGTTCAATGCAGTGGTCGAAAGCAATATCCATGCAAGACACTTATATGAAAGGCTTGGATTTGTTCAGTTGGGAACTATTCCAAATGGTTTCAAAATGAAAGATGGGCATTATGAAAATATTTGCCCTTATTATCGTGAGTTATAACTTCCAGTTTTTCTCAGTCTATAGAGGATGGAGGACAAATGTCCTATGAATGACAAAGATGCAATTAAAATTTTTGAAAACAGCACAAAAAAGAGTGTTGTTCAAATAGAACGTTGCAGTGTTGGTATTGCGAACTATGTTTTTATTGTCTCCACTGCAAGCGAAAAGTATATTCTTAGATGCAGTAAAGATGAGGATGCCTATAAAGATACCGTTTATTGGCTTAAAAAGCTGTCTGTATGTGACATTTCGATACCTATTGTCTTATCGGAAGGAAAATATAAAGACTATTCATATTTGATTCTTTCATATATCCGTGGGGACGATATTGGAAATGTCTATTATAAATTAAAAGACAGCGAGAAAAAGCAAATCGCCAAAGAAGTAGTTGAGATACAACAAAAGATTTCAAGGATTGATATCCAGGCGGATGCGGAGTGGACATGGAGCTGCGTTGTTGACGAAATGCTGAATCGTGCAGAGGAGAGAATAGAAAGTAAACATTATTTTGATATCAACAAAATATATACCATTAAAAAATTACAACAAGAAATACAGGGATATTTGGATAAGGTTCCACCAACACCGTATCTGGATGATATTAGTACAAAAAACTTATTGATTTATGAGGGTAAATTATCTGGGATAATAGATATTGATTGGATGGGTTTGGGTGATATGCTTACCTTTGTTGCAATGACGAAGGTTGCATTGCTCAATATGGATTTGGATACCAAATATATTGATTATTTATTGGAAGAGATTCATCCAAGCACGATAGAGTACAAAGCATTTGTATTCTACTGCTTGATGTTTTGTGTGGATTTCATGGGGGAAAGGGGTATGCAATTTCTTGACAAAACGATTCCGGTAAATGAAAGTATAATCAAGAGATTGAATGATATCTTTGACATTCTTATGGAAGAATGGAACAAGTGCGGTGAACAATAAATTGAGTTTGCTCAGATGGAAAATCGGAATTTGTGGAGGCCTTGATATGTTACCAACGATTGAAGAAGCAGAAAGAGAATTAGAACTAGCAGGCGAATTAAATCCTGGTCCATGGATAAAACATTCTATCAATGTCGGAATTGCGGCAAGAAATATAGCCTATAAGATGCCAAAGCTTGATGAGAATAAGGCATATATTATAGGTTTATTACATGATATTGGTCGTAGGGTAGGAATTGTAAATATTCCTAAACATGTTTATGAGGGCTACAAGTATTCATTGGATAAAGGGTGGGATGAAGTGGCAAAAATTTGCATGACACATTCATATCCTCTTATGAAAGATGAGTTTAATTACGAACCCGCCACAGAAGAAGAAAGGGCGATAAAGGAATACATACTACAATGTGAAGAAGATGATTATGACAAGCTGATTCAGATATGTGATGCGTTGGCAACGGATTATGGATTTGTCATTTTGGAAAAAAGATTTGTTGATGTAACTCGTAGATACGGCATTATGGAAACATATATCAAAGGATGGGATATTACATTTAAAAACAAAGAATACTTTGAAAAGATAATGGGATGTTCAATCTATGATGTGTTGCCTGATATAGGAAGAACAACATTGCTGTGTCCGCCCCCTTGGAAACCTCCTGTTAAAAGCAAGTAGATGCACAAATCTTCAGTTTATTTGTAGAGGAGAACATTTGATGAATTCAAAGAATTTAAGATTGAGAGATTTAAGTTTTAGGTTACGGTCACAGATAAAAAGATTAATCAAAAAGTAGGTGTACTAAGATTATAAGGGAAAATGAATGGAGCGATAAAGCTGCATGTGCCAAATGGCATATTTTTTACACTACACTTTATGGTTATTAGCTCCTTATACCCTTTTCGTAGTTGTGTACCTGCCGTAAATAGGTTATTGTTGAACAGACAAATTTGGACATAATATCATAATAGTTTCGCAGTTAGAACACAGACAATCATGCAGTGGGAGCAGATGCGATGAACATGTTTGATAAACAATCTCTGATTCAGCGTCTTAAAGAACTTCCTTTCCCTGAAAAGGAATATTGGGTAGTTGCCGGCGGAGCTATGGTTTTACATGGGTTTCGACCACAAACGCGAGATATTGATTTGGGATGCAGCACACTTCTGGCAGATCAATTGGAACAGCAAGGGTATTCTGTTATGCGCTGTGACGATGGAACCAGAAAAATCGTATATTCTGAAGATATTGAAATCTTTGAAAACTGGATTGAAGGTACAGTAGAGATAATTAGCGGCGTCCCTGTTGTGTGTATAGACGGACTTATACAGATGAAAAAGAAACTTGGCAGGGAAAAAGATTTAGAGGATATTGCATTAATGAAAAAGTGAGAAAACCAGCTGGATTCAATGATTTTCTTAACTGCTAACAGGTTGGATAATGATTTGTTTTGATGAGTTGATATAGGTTATAATACTGATCGATATGATTTAAAAAAGGGATAGGATGATGTTTAAAAACAAAAAGTTTAAGGCAATATTCATAGCAGAGGCGGTTATGCCTTGGGTAGTTGCTGTTTTGGGTGGAATTGCCTCTAGTTTTTATTCCTCTGCGGGAAAGTATTTTAGAGAAGGACTTGATGAAGAGTACAGGAGAGCTGAAGAACTTCTCAACATCTTTTATAACTGTTCTATGTGGTACGGAATAGGGCTAAGTGTTGTTTTTTCAATAGTTGGATTAATTTCTTTCGTGATTATGCTTGTTCATTTGTTTGGAGCAAAGAAGGAACAGAAATATAGTGTAGAAAGACCATTAATCATCTTCCTCTGGAGTGGACTATGTGTTTTGGGAACATTCGTCTTGATGTTTTTGGTTCTATGTTTCACATACGCACAAGGTATATAAATGCTGGATGCTTGTAACTTTAGTAGTGGCAGTGAAGTGATGTGCAAAACAATAAAGTCCAGTTTATTTTGTAAGTTGAGCAAAACGGGAAACAGAAGTCTGGAGGGCAGAGGTATTATGCATATACAATTGGTTGAAAAATTGGAGTGGCTTCTCACAGAAGATGCATTCAATATTTATCAGCAGTGTATGTACACGCATACCTATGAAACTTATAGAAATAAAGTCAATGACTATATTAGCGACAAGAATACAAAAATTTACATATGCCGTGTTGAAGATAATATAGCTGGAATAATCGTTTTGACGCTGACTGGTGACGAGAGTGCTGAATTGATGGGCATAGCTGTTCACAGTGGTTTTCGAAAACAAGGAATTGGCAGCTTTTTGGTCAGAGAATCGGCAAATAAAATGTGTATTCATTGGATCACGGCAGAAACGGATGACGATGCGGTGGGCTTTTATGAAAAGATGGGTTTTGACATATCAAGAGAAGTAAAATATTATGGCGGTAAAGGCGTTGTCCGCTATCACTGTTCGCTGGATTTGTAAACAGGGGTCTGGCGACAAAGGATGTGAAACGTATGGGAGAAATGATAACATTAGATGTGTTGAACAGAGAAAACCAGGGAGAGGCTCTGGGCATTGACCGGGAGGATATCAGTCTGGATTTTGTGGATTCGGTGGAAGATATCATTGAACTGACAAAGTACGGCGAGGAGCACGGATGCATAGGCCACACCTATCTGATTAGATATGAGGGCAGGTGTGTGGGTATCATCTTGATGGGGGAGGGAATCCCCTGGGAGGTGGACCCGCCCCAGATTGCGGGCAGACCGTTTTACAGAATTATGGGATTCATTATTGACAGAGCATACCGCCGCCGGGGAATCGGCTCCTATGTGCTTGAGGAGGTAATTGGGCGGATATATCGGGAGTTTGGCCCCAGACCTATTGTGATCGGATGCCAGGAGGACAACGCCGCGGCTATGAAAATGTATCAAAAACACGGTTTTGTCAATACTTTTGCCATGGATGAAGACGACTATTTTTTGATAAGGGAAGGGTGATTTTATGTGGCTGGTATTTGCGATTTTATCGTCCATATTTGCGGCTCTGACTTCTATACTGGCAAAGGTGGGTATCGATGGGGTAAATTCCAATCTTGCTACGGCCATCCGCACAGCGGTGGTATTGCTTATGTCCTGGGGTATGGTCTTTTTGACCAACGCCCACACAGGAATCGGGGAAATCAGCAAGAGAAGCTGGCTGTTTTTAATTCTGTCCGGTTTGGCCACAGGGGCATCCTGGCTGTGCTACTACAGGGCGTTGCAGCTGGGGGAGGCGTCCAAGGTGGTGCCTATCGACAAGCTGAGCGTAGTAATCACGCTGGTGCTGGCCTTTGTATTTTTGCATGAGAAGTTTAGTGTAAAGTCTTTTTTGGGCTGTGTCCTGATCGGCGCGGGCACTCTGTTGATGGTATTGTGAGGAGAAAAGTTTGAAACTAACGTTTCAAATACTGATTAACGCAGTATCGCAAGCGTGCTTGCGATATGCAGGAAAGAGGAAAATTATGATTATCAGAAAAGCAAAGGCATCGGATGCCGATGACTTGAAAGAACTGTATTTTCATTTTCTGACAAAGTATCCGCCCGTGGAGGAGCAGGATATGGCGCTGTGGGGAGAAATGTTAGACCGATTTGAAAAAGATGATAATATGTATATTCTGGTGGCGGAGGAGGATGGCAGGGTAGTCTCTACGGTTCAGATGGCAATTATTGAAAGTCTGACACACAATGTCAGAGGTTTTGCTGTTGTGGAAAATGTCGTCACGCACAGCGATTACCGAAACAGGGGATATGCCTCGGCTCTGCTCCAAAAGGCCAGCGAGATTGCCAGGGAGCACAGATGCTATAAGATTTCGCTGGAGACAGGTTCCAACAGGGAGAGCACGTTGAACTTTTATAGGAACAATGGCTTTGTAATTGATGAGAAACATTCCTGTTTGAAACGGCTGTAGAGGTGCGGCCCGTGACATGCACAGAGAGGTAAACATGATTCAAGTGTATCTGCTTGAGGTGGGGGAACTTCGCCGCCGGATGGAAAAAATTGCATCTACAGGGGAAAATCTGGATGCCGTAGTCCTGCCGGGCTGGGACAAGCTGGCGGATTGGCAGCAGGAAAAGGTATCCCGCTGTGCCCAGCCCGGCGCGAGGGCGCTGTGCATGGGAGGACAGCTGCTGCTGCAATATGGGGCCTACAGGATGTCTGTCTGTGAGAAACCGGCCATGGGAAAAGAGGGTAACGGTATCAGGTGGCAACAGCTGGACTGCTCTCAATTATTGGAGGGTATTGTTTCTCCGCTGCCATTGCAGGTAGCTTATGCCTCCAAAGGAAAGCCCTATATTCGGCATGTGCCCTGGCATTACAATCTGTCTCATTCCGGAGATTATGCGGCGCTGGCAATCAGCGATGCTCCTGTGGGTATTGATATCCAGCAGAAGAGAGCTTATAAGGACTCTCTGGTAAAACGCTTTTTTTCGGAGGCAGAGGCAGCCGCCTATGAGAGTCTGTTTTCCACAGATGCTCAAGAGCACAATACTGTCAGGGAGACCTTTTTTTACACCCTCTGGTGCCGCAAGGAGGCATACGGAAAGCTGTTGGGAACAGGCTTGACAGAGGATGTGCTTGAGCGTAATATGTTAGAGGATATGGGCGTACACCTGTATGAATATGAAAATTTACCCGGTTATTGCGTCTGTGTGTGCAGCGAGGAAGGATAAGCCTGAGATGAAAAAGTTGTTTGTATATTTAAAAGATTATAAAAAAGAATCCATATTGGCCCCGCTTTTTAAGCTGTTGGAGGCCTTTTTTGAGCTGTTTGTGCCATTGGTCATGGCCAGCATTATCGACAAAGGTATCAGCAATTCGGACATGGGTCATATCGTCAGAATGGGGCTGTGTCTGCTGACTCTGGCGGTGGTGGGACTTGCCAGCTCGGTGACGGCACAGTTTTTTGCGGCGAAGGCGGCGGTGGGCTTTTCCACCAAGCTGCGCCAGGCAGTGTTTGAGCATATTCAGGGATTGAATTTTACCAATATAGACAAGGCGGGAACCTCCACGCTGATCACCCGCATGACCAGCGACATAGGCCAGGTGCAGTCCGGGGTGAATATGGTGCTGCGGCTGTTCCTGCGCTCCCCGATCATTGTGTTCGGCGCCATGATTATGGCTTTTACCATTGATGTGAAGAGCGCGCTGATCTTCGTGGTGGCGATTCCGCTGCTGGCGTTGGTGGTGTTCGGCGTGATGATGATTACCATGCCCATGTACAAAAAGGTGCAGAGCGCCTTGGATCGGGTGCTGGGTATCACCAGGGAAAATCTCACCGGTGTGCGGGTGATCCGTGCGTTTCACCAGGAGGAAGTGGAGGAAAAGCGGTTCCGGGAGCAGAATAGTACCCTGTCCCATCTGCAGACAGCGGTGGCAAGGATCAGTGCCATTATGAATCCTGTGACCTATGTGATTGTCAACGGTGCGATTATTGCCCTGATCTATACCGGAGCCATACAGGTTAATATCGGCAATCTGACGCAGGGCGAGGTAGTGGCTATTATCAACTATATGTCCCAGATTCTGGTGGAGTTGGTAAAGCTTGCCAATCTGATTGTCACCATCACCAAGGCCCTGGCCTGTGCAGACCGCGTGGCGGGTGTGCTGGAAATTCCCACGGGGGAGGCGGCAGAGGCCGGGCAAGGGACTTTGGCAGCTTGGGTTGCCCCTCAGGACGAGGTCAAAACCGACAAAGAGGCAGTTCCTTATCTGGAGTTTGACCACGTTTCTCTGACTTATCAGGGGGCGGGAGACAAGACTCTGCAGGACATGCATTTTCAAGTGGAGAGAGGGCAGACTATTGGTATTATCGGTGGCACCGGCTCCGGTAAATCTTCGCTGGTAAACCTGATTCCCGGTTTCTACCCCGCGACGGAGGGCGCTATCCGCTTAGAGGGGCGCGATATCCGCACCATACCGGCGGAGCAGCTGCGCAGCCGCATTGGTGTGGTTCCTCAGAAGGCAGTGCTTTTCAAGGGAACTATCCGCAGCAATCTGCAGTGGGGAAAGCCTGACGCCACAGACCAGGAGCTGTGGCAGGCCATTGACACCGCCCAGGCAAGGGAGGTGGTGGAGGGCAAGGAGGGTCAGCTGGACGCCGAGATTGCCCAGAACGGAAAGAACCTCTCCGGTGGTCAGCGACAGCGTTTGACTATTGCCAGGGCGCTGGTCAGAAAGCCGGAGATTCTGATATTGGACGACAGCGCCTCCGCTCTGGACTATGCCACGGACGCCAAACTCAGACAGGCGCTCAAGGAGGTGGAGAAGGACACTACCACCTTTATCGTGTCCCAGCGGGCGTCCACTATCCGCCATGCGGACCAGATCATCGTGCTGGACGACGGCATGATCGCCGGTATGGGCACCCATGAGGAATTGCTGGAGAGTTGTGAGGTTTATCAGGAGATCTATTACTCACAGTTTGAGAAAGAGGCCTAAAGTAGGAATGCTTGAGGATGTCACTATGTCAAACGAGGACAACAAGAACGATTCATCCTACAGGATCGGCGAGCTTTCAAGGCTCACGGGAGTGAAAGCGGGAACCATCAGGTTCTATGAAAAGTGTGGTTTTGTAGGACCAGTGGAGCGGACTTCCAACAATTACCGGCTCTATCGCAGACGGCATATCTATCAGATTCGAGTCTGTAGGCTGGTGTTTGGCGGATTTGTAAATCGGCGGCTGCGCAGGGAGAGCCGGAAGGTTCTGGACGCCTGTGCCAGATGGGATATAGAGGCTTATGGGGAAGCGGCAGTCAATTATCAGAGGGCCGTGGAGGAAGATATTGACAGCACTCGAAAAGCCGTATCAATCTGTGTAGATCAGATGGGTCAGGAGGCAGAAAAGGACAGCCACTACTCTAAAAAGCAGGCTGCCGCCATGGTAGGCGTGACCCAGGAGTCCATTCGCAACTGGGAGCGCAATGGTCTGCTGGGGCAGTACAGGCCATATCAAAAGAGGATTTACAGCCAGGCGCTTTTGAACCGCATGTATGTGATACGGCTGCTTTTGGATACGGGATACAGTATGATGGCGATCAAAGGTTTTATGCAGGAATGGGATGTCGGCCAGCCCAAAGATGCGGTGCGGCTGTTGCTGAGTCCGCAGGAGAGCGAGGAACTGCGCTATCGCTCGGATCGCTATCTGGAAGCCTTACTGCATTTGCGTGAGAAAGCCAGACAGTTGTGTGAACTGAAAATAGAGATGGAAATTTAAAACCTTCTATCTGTACACCACCTTTTTTCTTTGTGCTATGATTGGCAAAAAGAGAGAAAGGTGGTTTTTTATGCGGTTTATGAAAAATACTGTTTTCAAGAATTATAGATTTATGTTAAAGACAATTTGCAAGGCTTCCGCATCACGGGTATGGCTGAATATATTTTTTACGGTTGTAAACGATCTGTTTTCAATATTCTACAATGTGCTCTTTTTTGCATATTTTATGGATGCGGTGGAAAAAGGGAAAAGTATCGCTGCAATCAGTAAGGTATTAATTGTTTTCATTTTGATCAACATTGTATTTGAAATATCGAATTCCTATTATAGACAGGCGTATATTCCCAAAAATGATGTTAAGCTTTCGCTGTTTTTTAAGAACATGATATATAAGAAAATCATGACAATTGACATAGAATGCTTTGATAACCCGGAATATTACGATAATGTAACTTTTGCGTTGAATGATTTATTTAACAGAGTGAACAGTATCTTAAATAATATAGTTCAGTTCATTTCCCATTCATGCTGTGTTATTGTGCTGATCGGATATTTTGCGCAGATTGATTTTGCCATTGTATTGATATCTCTTATCTCTGTATTGACAGGATTGTTTTTTGAACCCGTTATTAATAAGTACAGATATCGCTATACGAATGAGAGCCTCAAATATCAACGAAAATATGATTATGTGAAAAGAATTTCCATTCAGGCAGAATGCGCCGGGGAGTTAAGAACCACGAATGTGAAAAACGTTCTGAATAAAATGCTTGATGATGCATTTAGGGGACTAAAGGCGTTGCTTAAAAAGTATTACAGAAAAATAACAGTGCTTGACAGCGTTCAAGTCTTTTTCGGATTTGGAATTGTATCCTGTGTTACAACGCTCATCTCGATACATAGAATAGTCGTTGATAAAACGGTAACAATTGCAGTGTTCCTGCCCCTGATGGGGGCGATAGCGCAGTTTACCTGGAGAGCGTCTTCGGTGATAAGCTGTTTTACCGGTATTTTGAATGACAATATCTACTTAAATAAATTCAATGAATTCTACCGGTATGAATCAAAGGTTGTATCACGTAAGGAGGAAATGGTGGCTGTATCTTTCAGCGGAATTAAGATAGAGCATCTATATTTCAAATACAGTGAAAGTGATAATTATACCTTGAAAGATATATGCATGGAAATCCGGCCGAAACAAAAGATTGCATTGGTTGGGTATAATGGAGCGGGAAAATCGACACTGATCAATCTGATTTTGCGTCTGTACGATCCAGATCAGGGCAGCATCACTTATAATGATAAGAATATTTGTGATTACAATGTAAAGAACTATCGCAGCAAATATGGGATTGTTTTTCAGGACATAAATGTGTATGCAGCAACCATCGGCCAAAATATTGCGATGGATACGAAGGTTTATTCGGATGAAGAAATGCAAAATGTTATGAGTTCACTTCGTCTGAAAGAAAAGATAAACAGTTATGAAGGTGGGTTTAGCACCAAACTGACCCATGAATTATCTGATTCAGGTGAGATGCTTTCTATTGGTCAGTGCCAGTGTTTGGCACTTGCAAGAATCTTTATCGACCCGGAGAAGCAGCTCTACATTTTGGACGAGCCTACCAGCGCACTTGATCCTATTGCGGAAGAAGAAATTTTTGAGACGATTAACAGTTATTTGGCAGATAAGACAGTTATATATATCTCTCATAGATTTTCGGCATCTAAAATAGCTGACAAAATTTATTTCATGGAGAAGGGACAAATTGTCGAGCAGGGGACGCATGATGAGTTGATTCTTCAAAGCGGAAAATATGCATATATGTTCAATTTGCAGGCGAAATACTATAGAGACGAGACAGAAACTGCATTGAATGAGGCGGGCAAATGGGGGTTATCATGAAAAAAGTAATACATAATAATTTGTATATGTTGAAAATATTTTTTAGAGCAGTTCCGTTGTATTCTGTAGGCTTGACATTGCTGATTGTGGCCAGGAGCGTATTGTTCAATACCGTGGGAAATGTTCTGTTCATACAGTATATTGTTAAGTCGGTAGAATTTGCTATTGTTCATCCTGAGGAAACACAGAAAACTTTGACGAAGTTGATTGTTGTGGCGTGTGTATATTATGGGCTGGTACTTCTGTTTAATACCGTCATCGAGGGAATATTTCATAATAGTTTGACGAAAAACGCAGAGATCAAGATCAATCATATTTTTTCAAAAATGATGTTTGAGAAGTCCAGTTCGATCGATCTTGGCTGCTATGACGACCAGAAGTATTATAATGATCTGGTTGCTGCCAACAATGAATCCAATAACAGGGCTTGGAACACTTACAGGAATTTTGTCAATTTGATTGAAAACTTATCGGTATTGCTCTCGTTGTTTTATATTATCAGTTCTTTGGATTTTGTTGTTTTTGTTCTGGCGGTTGTGATTAACGTTCTCTCCTTTTTGTATCAGATTAAGCTTAATAAAATTAACGGTGAAATTTATGACAAAACGATGCCCTATAATAAAGAAATCGACTACGCAAATCGTATGTTTTTCTTAAAGCAAAATGCTAAGGATATTAAGATGACAAATATTGGCAGTGTTTTGTTTGATAAATTGACCTCTTCTTCAAAAAAGCTCAGTGATATCAATGCTGCTTACGGAGCAAAAAAGACTTTTGTATGCACCGGCGATAATCTGATGAAGAAAATCCTTGGAGACTTCGTGACTCTATTTTATCTTGCCTACATGGTACTTGTGAAATGCGCATATACCTTTGATGTGATGACTGCTTTGTGGAACGCTTACGGTACAATAAAAGGGAACATGAATAATTTCGTTAATTCGATAAAGGAGTTACATAACAACAGCATTTACATTGATAAGTTCATTCACTTCATGGAAATTGAAAACAGCATTGTATTGGATAAGGGCTTGAAAAGCAATGCCGATACACCGATCACGATTGAGTTTGTGGATGTGTCTTTCTCCTATGACGGAGAACACAAAATTTTAGACGAATTGAATTTAAAAATCAAAGCGAATGAAAAAGTGGCAATTGTTGGTAATAATGGTGCCGGAAAGAGTACGCTTGTTAAGCTTTTGCTGAGACTGTATGATCCTGACAATGGCAAAATTCTGGTAAATGGAATGGATATTCGGGACTATGATGTGGAGTTTTATCGAAAGAACATATGCAGTATATTGGTTCAAAACTTCCAGCTGTTTGCGTTAACGCTGTATGAGAACGTCAAAATGGATATTGTTGACAAAAAAGCGGAAGGTGCTAGCTTGGATAAGGCGCTTAATATGGTCGGGCTAAGCGATGTGGTAGAGCGCCTGCCTGATAAGGGGGACAGCAATTATTCAAGAGAATTCGATAGCGATGGTGTGGTATTCTCAGGGGGACAAAAACAAAAACTGGCACTGGCAAGAGTGTTGTTAAGTGATAAAAGAATGGTGATTCTGGATGAGCCATCGAGTGCGTTGGACCCTAAAGCCGAGAGTGAATTTAATGAACTTGTGTTCAATATGCTGCCAGAGAGGACTATTGTTATCATTTCTCATAGGTTGTCGACAACTAAAATGGCGGATAGGATCATTCTGATTCAAAATGGAAGGGTGGCTGAAGATGGTTCGCATAACGAGTTAATGGAAAACAATGGCATATACGCTAAAATGTTTGAGACGCAGTCCAGGAGGTACAGATAATGGGTGAAAGTTTGCAGAAATATATAACTATTAAAGGCGCAAAAGAAAATAATTTAAAAAATATCAGTTTGAAGATTCCCCGAAATAAGATTACTGCAGTGGTTGGAGTTTCGGGGTCGGGTAAGTCCTCTCTTATAATAGATATATTGCAGAAAGAAAGCATGCGGCAGCTTTTTGATACGATGGGGGGATGCCAGGTGAAAAAACCTTTAGTAGACAGCATTGAAGGATTGTCCCCGGTAATATATATAGACCAACACATCACGAACCGGAATCCCAGGTCCACCGTTGGGACGGCAACAGATATTCTTAAGGCGATCAGGCTGTTGTTTGCTCAGGTAGGAGTTCGTGAATGCGGCCATTGCGGAAACACAATCCATCCATTGATTTCAGAGTATGAGAACGATTTTGACTGGTCTGATGACGTGGATAATCCGTCCGAGATTTTAAGAGATAAATGTTCTGTCTGTGGACATGAGATCAGAAAATTCCGGATGTCCGATTTTTCATATAATACCCCTAACGGCGCATGCCCGAAATGTCATGGCATCGGCCAGATATATAGCGTCAATAGAAGCGTTACGATTGATGAAGAGCTGTCGATTTATGACGGGGCTTTCAAGAGCTGGGGGAAAAATGAGATCAAGGTTTATGTTCCCATAGTTCTTGCGGCAAGCAAATACTATGGATTCGAGTTTGATCCGAATGAAAAAATAAAGAATCTGTCACCGGAAACAAAAGCGTTTCTCTATTACGGTAATAGAGATCTACGTTTTACGAAATATTTCCCCAATGTGAAAAGTCCGAACGAAAAGAAATATTTGTTTATGGGATTCATAAACGACATGGAAAGCACATATGAGAAATTATTGGACAATGAGGGCTGGACAGAGCGTTTTGGCAGGTTTATGACTCGGGTCGAGTGCTCAGAATGCAATGGCAGCAGGATGTCAAAAGACCTTGAAATGGTGAAGGTTAATGGTCTGTCAATTAATCAATTGATGCTATATTCACTGGGGGAAATACGAAGTTGGATATTGGGGTACAAAGAATATAGTGAAAATCGTATTGAGTATAAGCTTGTCGGAGAAGTTGTAGAATTGATCATAGGAAGGCTGAACGAACTGATTGGATTAGGGTTGGGGTATTTATCGTTATCGAGATCCATTATTTCTCTTTCGTTTGGTGAACATCAGCGACTGCGTGTGGCGAATATTTTAGGCTCCAATTTAACGGAAATGATTTACATATTTGATGAGCCGACCATAGGATTGCATCCTGCTGACAATGATATGATTATTAATGCCATTAACGTACTTAAGAATAAAGGCAACACGATCATTATCATAGAGCATGACGTGGACTTGATCAGAAAAACAGATTATATTGTGGAAATCGGTCCGGCAGCAGGCACTGACGGCGGACAATTGCTGTTTGCCGGAACTATGGACGAATTCTCAAAGTCAGAAAATTCCATAATGAAAAACTATTTACTGAAGAAGTACGATCCCTCGAAAGAAATAGATTGTACGCAAGGTGACTGCATAAAAATAAGAAATGCCCGGAAACACAATCTTAAAAGTATCAGTGTCAATATTGCATTAAATAAATTAAATGTGATTACAGGCGTTTCCGGAAGCGGAAAATCATCTTTGATTTTTGATGTACTCGTAGAGGCGCTTGAAAACTACTATAAGAAGGGCATTAAGGACGAAAATATTGAAGGGTATGAGAAGAATGATAATGTCATTTGTATGTCTCAGAAGCCAATAAGTAAGGGAGCAAGATCTAATATAGCAACATATACGGATATCTACACAGATATTCGAAAGCTATTTGAAAAACAGCCGAAAGCCAAAATATTAGGATTGGATAAGAAAGATTTCTCGTTTAACGTCAGAGGCGGACGGTGTGAACACTGTGAAGGACAGGGAACGGTTGAACTAAACATGGTATTAATGCCGACTATGGAAGTCCAGTGTCCGGTATGTAAAGGGAAACGTTTTAATAAAAATGTCCTGGAAGTTAAATATACGGACAAGAGTATCACGGATATCTTAAACACCACTTGTGATGACGCATTGCCTTTATTTCGCGATGTGCCCGGTATATACAGGGTTCTGAAAGCAATGAGTGATATCGGATTGGGCTATTTGACGATCGGACATCAATTAAATCAATTGTCCGGAGGAGAATGCCAGAGAATCAGACTTGTCAGGGAGCTTTCCCAAAATAAAAAGGGTAAGAATCTGTATGTGTTTGACGAACCTACTACGGGTTTGCATCCGAGAGATATAGAGAAATTAGTCTTGATTATGAAGAGGCTGCGGCAAAACGGTCATACATTGGTTGTGATAGAGCATAACCTTGATCTTATGCTTGAGGCTGACCACATAATTGATTTAGGGACCGGCGGAGGAGCTGAAGGCGGCAGGCTGGTTTACCAGGGAAGTGTTGGCGGCTTGTTGATGAGACCGGAGTCGCGTACAGGCAGTTGCATCAAGGAGTATATTTCGCAGAACAGGTAGGGGTTTTAATGTCGATATACTGACTTTTTCAATTATCTGTGATAAAATGAGTACAATGTCATGCATAAAGAATTTCGGAGGAGCGACAATAATGGCGCAAGGGAAACAGCTATTGCGGTTGAAAATTGCTGTCGGCATGACGGCGGCAATCATAACCGGCACTGCAATGGGAGCGCTGACGGCGTTTGTGTGTACTATTTTGGCGGGAAGTCTGCTGCTCGGAGTGGGGATTGCCCTGGGTGCGGCTGCCGCGACTGCCGGGATGGTATCCGTGGGAGCCATTGCAGTTCATGACGCGAGGAATGGGAAGGAGACGGCGAAGGGAGACTATATTCGCCGGGCAGCGCTCTCTGCGGTGACGATCCGTACAATATCAGAGCCGCTATTGTTTGGGGCAAAACAGCTTACTGATAAGCTGGCTCATAAGGAGAGGGAGACAGGGAAAGCTTTTCTCCGAAGATATGAGTTGGCGACGGTCTGCTGCTGGGGAATGACACACATTCCTAATCGATGGATGATTAATATTGTAAAGCTGTGCGCCATTGCCAAGGTCTCCGAGGAACAAATTGAAAAAAATGCGGTTATTAACGGAGAAAAGCTGGGGAAACCGCAGGGCTATATAGCGGGGCGCTATATAGAAAATCAGGCTGAATGGGCGGAGATTCGATATGGCTCATCTACAATGGCCTTCTCCGGATGTGAAATCATGGCGGTCTATAACGCATTGCTTGCTTTGGGAAAAGAGATGACGCCGCGGGATATGGTGGAACTGATCAGCGCCTTCGAGAGAATGGGAGCGGTGCTGCGAGGGAAGTGGGGAAGCTCCTACTATGCGGTCTATAATTATTTTGTGGAGCATGGGTTTGAAACGACTTTTGCCTGCTCCCGGAATATGAAACGCATAAATGAGATAGGGGAGTGCTGCGATACGGTTGTCCTCACTGCCTACAATAATCAATACGATATTCGCAGCATGATACATACCATAAGCGTTACCAAAGATGAAAACGGCCATTATACGATGCACAATGCGTATAAAAAGAACAGAGCCGGGAAGTATGCCGCATACGGCGGGGATATGCAGATTGAATCTTTACAGGAGGTTATAAATCTCATGTCTCCCAACGGGCTGGCATCGCCTATATGCGTTATCGGAATAAGCAATCCTGAATAGTAGGAAAGCAAATTTTATATTAAGATTTTTAGTTAAAAAGTAGTTGACAGATGTCGGAAAAGCGTATATAGTACTAACTGTAGCAAAAAAATTGAAGGAAAGGAGGCAATCAACATGTCAAACAGATTTAATAGTGTAAAGAGAATGAATCATGATATAAATGGTATTGTCTCCCGAGGGTATGCTGCGCCGTAGTGCGGATTTGATTGGGCAGTGTATATATATAGATGAACGAAGGGCATGACATACATTTGTAGGTTATGCCTTTTCTGTGTCTGAAAATATATTCGGGAGAGGATGTTTTACATCCATTATTGAATAATGCAGCGATATGCAGAAATGAGGAAGAAATGAATTTACCGGGAAGTTTTACGAATGTCATACGGAAGTATGGCATCGACAAAAAGGATGTAATATTTGCCGCCACGGGAGATTTGGATGAGGAGCAGCGGTTTGCAGACTCCATCGTGGCGCTGACAAAGGAAAAGCTGATCGTTGCCAGATACCCCTATAGAGAAAAGCAGGAATATAGGCTGGGCGGCTATAACAGCTGGTCCATGGAGCAGGAGAAAAGCATGGAGGAGCCGGCGGTAATGCTGTTCGAGCTGTCCAAGATGGAGAAACTGGAGGTGATCCGTCAGGTCAGCACGGGTATTCTGATGGGACGCATTGACGGCGTGGACAGATATCTGTGTCAGTTCTCCAACACCAGGATGGAAGCCTTTATGCGGATCGGCCGACTGCTGGAGAAAATGAAAAAGGAAGAGGAGATCACCCAGGAGGATCTGGACGTGAAACGGGGAAAGGAATGCTGCCCCAAATGCGGTATGATCTACCCGGATCAGGAGCGCAAGGTCTGTCCCAAATGTATGGATAAAGGGTCTATCCTGCTAAGGGTGGTGTCCTACTTCAAGCCATACAAGTTCAGACTGATGGTTATCATGTTCTGCTATTTGGCTACGGCAGGATTGAATCTGGTGTGGCCCTATCTCAGCGGCACAGTGCTGTATGACAAGGTTTTGGAGCGGGATGAGGAATTTCTGGCTATGCTGCACCTGCCCACGGGCCGTTTTGTGCTGGCGCTGGGGATTCTGGTGGTGGTCATGATCGGCACCAAGATACTGCTGCAGGGGCTGGGCATTCTGCAGGGTGCTTTGACGGCCCATATTGCCCCGGAAGTGGTTGCAAAGTTAAAAAGCCAGGTATTTGACTCCATGGGAAAGCTGTCCATCAGCTTTTTCACCAGAAGGCAGACCGGAGGTCTGATGACCCGTGTGTCCGATGATGCGGAGGAGATTTCCAGCTTTTTTATTGATGGTATCCCCTACTTTTTTATCAATGTAGGCACGATTATCGCCACTTGTATCATTATGTTTATTCTCAATCCTCTGCTGGCAATGGCCTCCGTGGTGCTGATGCCCATTCTGTTCTTCATCAGCTATCTGCTGATGCCCAGATTGTGGCACTATTTCGGTAAGCGTCATCGGGCCAACCGAAGGCTCAACAGTCAGATGAATGAGAATTTTACCGGAGCCAGAGTGGTCAAGGCATTCGGACAGGAAGAGCAGGAAATGTCCCGTTTCACAAAAAACAACGCCAAGGTGCGGGATGCAGAGTTGGATGTATCCAGATATGACTGCAAATTTTCCGCTTTGTATATCTTTGTGGAAGATATGCTTACCTTTCTGGTATGGGCAGTGGGCGGAGCGCTGATTATCAGTGGCTCCAATATGGAGCTGGGCCTGCTGATTACCTTCAGCGGCTATGTGGGACAGTTGAAGGGGCCTCTGGAATTTATGTCCAGAATCATTCGCTGGTATACCAATGCCATGAACTCGGCACAGAGGCTATTTGAGATTATTGACGCGGTGCCGGAGGTGAGGGAAGCGGCCAATCCTGTGCGGCCCCAACAGCTGCGGGGAGAGATTACGCTGGAGCATGTGACCTTTGGATATGAGCCGAATAAGCCTATTTTGAAAGATGTGAGTTTTCATGTGGAGGCCGGGGAGGTGCTGGGAATTGTGGGCCGCTCCGGGGCCGGAAAATCCACGCTAGTGAATCTGATCTCCCGCCTGTATGACACAGAGGAGGGACAGGTGCTGGTGGATGGCGTCAATGTAAAGCAATACGGCTTTGCGGAACTGCGCAAGAATGTGTCCATGGTATCCCAGGAGACCTATATTTTCATGGGCACGGTGGCGGAGAATATCGCCTATGCCAGGCCGGATGCAACCAGAGAGGAGATTATAAAGGCGGCGGTGCAGGCCAGCGCCCATGACTTTATCTGTAAGATGCCCCAGGGCTATGATACGATTCTGGGTTCTTCCAACAGGTCGCTTTCCGGGGGAGAGAAACAGAGGATTTCCATTGCCAGAGCCATTCTGGCAGACCCCAAGATCCTGATTCTGGATGAGGCTACTTCGGCGGTGGATACAGAGACGGAGCTGGCAATTCAGAAATCTCTTGAACAGCTGGAAAAGGGAAGGACTGTTCTGTCCATTGCCCACCGGCTGTCCACATTGCGCAATGCCACGCACTTGATTGTGTTGGATGACGGCCGGGTGACGGAGTCGGGGACCCACGAGGAGTTGATGGCTTTGAAGGGGACATTTTATAAGCTGAGTGAATTGCAGACTAAGGCTTTGGCGATGCGCGGCTTGGAATAAGCGAACTTCTAAGTCGGCTAAGTACGCCGACTAAGAAGTTCAAGCTAATTCCTGAAGAATATCCCCTTTGGGGGATATTCTTCATGGGATAAGGATCGAACTGAGCTGAGAAAAGTTGAGCCTTGGCTTGTATGTGATTGATGTAATCAAGAAAGGAAAATTTAGATTATGGAAGACAATAGAGAAAATGTTTTGCCGGATTTATTGGATTTGCAGGAGTTTGATGAGGAGGCTCTGAAAAAGGAGTCGGAGGAAGTGCTGCAGATGCGTATGCTGACGGCGGAGAACGCGGTCTTTACCCGCACGGAGGGAGGATTTCTGGCACTGGAGTTCGGGGAAAAGAAATACGACCGGGTGGGTGTGTACCTGACCTTTCCCCTGACGAATCCTCAGGAGTATATCTCCATTCGGGAGGCGGATGAGAAGGCTAAGGAGATCGGCATGATCCGCTCGCTGAAGGATATGCCGAAGGATGTGCAGGACATGATACAGGAGCAGGTGCGTCTGCGCTATTTCATGCCTGTGATCCGCAAGGTTATGGAGGTCAAGGACGAGTACGGCTATGCCTACTGGCATGTGCAGACGGACTTTGGCAGCTGTCGTTTCACCACCCACATGGGAGGCGATGCCGTGGTGGCTCTGGGCGAGGCTCGCTACCAGATCACCGACATCGACGGCAACCGCTACGAGCTGCCCGACTTGTATGCTCTGACAGTGATGGAGCGCAAGAAACTGGATTTGTTTATTTAATTTATGGAGGGAACGGAATGAGGAGATTCGCAGTTATGCTATATCCTGACTTTTCCTTGCAGGAGATAACTTGCCTTACATCTGCATTGACAGTATGGTTTGGTGAGGAGATTGACTTTATTGCAAGTGAAAGCAAAGAATATCGGAGTGAAGATGGATTACGGATTTTACCGACAAAATCAACAGCCGATGCAAAGATAACGGATTATGACTGTGTAATTCTACCGGGAACAATTAATCCGCTCCCTGCGTTGTTTGATGAAAAATTGATTGAGTTTCTAAAAAATGGGATCAATTCCGATGTTGTTTTTGCAGCTATATCTTCAGCTCCAATATTGTTATCCAAGGCAGGAATTCTTAACGGTAAAAAGTTTACCTCCGGCTATTTTATGCAAATGGCGGATACATTCCAATTTGTTGAAAAGGATAACTTTGTACACAAAGCAGTGGTAGAGGACGGGAATGTAATTACTGGGATAGGAATGTTTTTTAGAGAATTCGCGGAGACCGTATTAAAGAGATTTGATTATGACATTGGCAAAAACTTTATGCGTTACGCCCCGGAAGAATTCTCGGAAGATGAATTGACATTCTATTGGTCTGAGGATGAATATCAAGAATTTTTAGAAGAGCTAAAAGAGTATTCTATGTAAGGAGCAATAATTCATGAAACTATTATACACACTAAAGGAGTCCCAGCAGCAGGCATTGTCCCTCCGTGACGGCGAAACCATCTGGTACTGCGTTCCTGTGGATCTGGCCTTTGACAACGGGGCGCACAGTTCTCAGACCAGCTACACGGATCAGACGTGGATCGTTGTCACTGAGGATCGGTTGATAACTCTTCGGGGGGATGAGAAAACCTCCGAGCATCTGCTGGCAGACTGTGAAAAAATCAAATGTGAACATCAGGTGGGCTGTGGTATAGTGACCGTATTTCCCAAGGAAGGCCTGCCGGAATGTATAGCTCGTTTCTCCATGCGCCATATTATTCGGGTGGCCTACGCTGTCCGGGGCGCCCAGACTCTGGTTCAGGCCAGGCAAGAAAATCAAAACCTCAAGATGGTCAGCCGGGTGGAGAGCCGGGAATACGAGAAATATTGCGAGAAATGCGGCCGCGCCCTGCCGGGAACCAGCAAGTGCATGTATTGTGACGGCAAATCTGATTTACTGAAAAAATTTATGGCCCTGTGCGGAGAGTTCACCGGCAATCTGGTGGTGATCTCCCTACTGTTGGTGCTGCTGGCGGGAATCAACATGTTTAACCCCATGGTGCAACGGTATTTTATTGACAATTCACTGACGGATGGTCAAGGCACTATGACAGACTTATGGCTTTTCATTGGTCTGACATTTGTATTGACGGTGGGCGGCATGGTTTGCTGGATTTATCGCTACTGGCTTTGTGTCAAGCTGGGGGCTTCCCTGAGCATGAGTCTGCGTTCCAAGCTGTACTACAAGATACAGGTGCTGTCCTTGTCCTTTATCAACAACCGTAAGCCCGGCGAACTAATGAACCGGGTGTCCAGAGACTCCAATCAGATCCGTGTGTTTATGCAGGATGTGTTCGGAGATATGTTCTCCACGCTGGTTACGATGATTGTATCTCTGGTTATGATGCTGATAATCAGTTGGAAGATGACCCTGCTGTCTCTGGTCTTTGTGGCGGCGGTGGTGGTATTTATTCGGATATTCTGGCATCACATCCACACGATATTCCACAAGCAGTGGCTGCGGGCAGATGACCTCAGCAGCAATCTGCAGGATATTCTCTCTGGTATGCGTATTGTCAAATCCTTCGGAAAGGAGGAGCGGGAGAGCGCTCGATTTACGGAGAAGACAAGGGCTTTTGCTGCCATACAGAAAAAGAATGAAACTTTCTGGGCTGTATTCTTTCCCATAATGACTTTTCTGCTGGGGGTAGGCACCTATATTGCCATCTATTTCGGCGGTATACAGGTGCTGGACGGCAGCATGTCCGTGGGACAACTGGTGCAGTTTGTGACATATAGCGGCTATCTGTTCGGTCCCTTGAGCTGGATGACCCATCTGCCCAGAGAGGTGATGCAGATGCTGACCAGCTTAAATCGTATCTACGACGTGCTGGATGAGGAGCCGATGCTGGCGGATAAGCCGGAGAGCAAGGCATTTCCCATACAGGGCGCATTCACCTTTGAGGATGTTTCCTTTGGATATCAGACCTATGAGCCGGTACTGGAGCATATCTCTTTTGCCGTAAATCCGGGGGAGATGATCGGTCTGGTGGGAGCTTCCGGCACTGGTAAATCCACGCTGATCAATCTGATCATGCGCCTCTATGACGTGGATCAGGGGCGGATTACTCTGGATGGCTGTGATCTGCGAGATATACAGATGGAAAGTCTGCACTCCCAGATCGGTGTAGTATTGCAGGAGACATTCCTGTTTTCAGGCACTATTTTGGCTAATATCCGATTTGCCAAGCAGGATGCCACCCTGGAGGAGGTCATCATGGCGGCCAGAGCGGCCAATGCCCATGATTTTATCTGCAAGACCCCGGACGGCTATAACACCTATGTGGGCGAACATGGCTACAATCTGTCCGGCGGCGAGAGACAGCGTATTGCTATTGCCAGGGCGATTTTGAATAATCCCCGGATACTGATTCTGGATGAGGCCACCTCGGCGTTGGATACGGAAAGCGAGTTTTTGATACAACAGGCGCTGAATCGTCTGGTAAAGGGGAGAACCACCTTCGCCATTGCCCACCGCCTGTCAACGCTGCGGGATGCGGATCGTCTGGTAGTTATTGACAAGCACGGCGTGGCCGAGATCGGCACACATAATGAACTGTTGGAAAAGCAGGGAATATACTATGGGCTGGTAAACGCACAGTTGCGGATGAGCAGTGGAGAGAAATAATATGTAAAGCAATATGCCGGGCAGCTATCAGCAGTGCCCGGTGTTTGCGATGCACGGTGCAAATGTCAAAATCCCTTCCGTTTGCTGACCTTGTTTTTGACATGATATCCTAAGTGGCAGTTTGCACGGTCAGGAAGTAATTATGCTTATGCGGTTCTCATCTCCAATGCTTCCACTCTTTTGGATAGATCCTCATACATTTCTAACAGCAGGCTCACATTGCTGTCCTCAAGCTTAGTGATTCTATAGTATTGATTCAGCTCATCGACATTCTGCTGCAGTTTCTGGATCTGTCTTTCCAAAATGTTTCTTGTTCTCTCTAATTCATCTAAAATAAGGCTCTCTGACTTTCTCAGCTTTTTGTCGAGTTTGGCCTCCATCTTAGCCAGGTTCTTGTCGGCTCGTGCCTCTATTTTGGCCAGATTCTCAGCGGCTCGTGCCTCTATTTGGGCAAAATTCTCAGCGGCCCGTGCCTCTATTTGGGCAAAATTCTCAGCGGCCTGTGCCTCCATTTTGGCAAAATTCTCAGCGGCCTGTGCCTCCATTTTTGCTAGATTTTCGTCGGCTTTTTCCAGCATGTCGGAGCGATTCTGTGCACATTCAGCCTTTAATGCGGCCAGGCTCTCAGCGGCCCGCTCCTCCATCTTAGCCTGATTCTCAGCGGCTCGTGCCTCTATTTGGGCAAAATTCTCAGCGACCCGCTCCTCCACCTTGGCCAGGTTCTCAGCGGCCCGTGCCTCCATTTTGGCTAGATTTTCATCGGCTTTTTCCAGCATGTCAGAGCGATTCTGTGCACATTCAGCCTTTAATGCGGCCAGGTTCTCAGCGGCCCGCTCCTCCATCTTAGCCAGATTCTCAGCGGCTCGCTCCTCTACCTTGGCCAGATTCTCAGCAGCTCGTGCCTCTATTTTGGCAAAATTCTCATCGGCTCGCGCCTCTATTTTGGCAAAATTCTCAGCGGCCCGTGCCTCCATTTTGGCTAGATTTTCGTCGGCTTTTTCCAGCATGTCGGAGCGATTCTGCGCACATTCGGCCTTTAATGCGGCCAGGCTCTCAGCGGCCCGCTCCTCCATCTTAGCCTGATTCTCAGCGGCCCGTGCCTCTATTTTGGCAAAATTCTCAGCAGCCCTGACCTCCATAGCTGCCAAATTCCGCGCATTTTCAGCCTTCATCTCAGCCAAATTTCTTGCGGATATGGATTCCATCATTTCTTTAATAACGTCAAAATCTTTCTGTTCAAGCATAAATATAACCTCCCCTAGTATGGAATGCTCCTGCCTGTCAATATAGATACATTTGAGTTACTGGCAGAAACTGCCCGAACTGTAAAGAATACAAGATTCATAGATAACTCGTAAATGAATCGTACTACAGATTACAGAATGTGTCAATCGTTTTTTAAAAGTGTATTTATCAACGAATACACGATATATATAATCCCCAAAATAATCAAGAAATTTCTTTTGTTCCCTGTTATAATAAACTCACACTGCAGTGAGAGAGGAAATTATCAATGAGCTATTCAACCATAACAAGAGCCATGGCCAACTATGTGGAGTGCCATGCGTCGGACACCCGGCTCGACTTAAAGGAGATGGGCAGGAAATTTGGTTTTTCAGAAAACTATATCCGAGAACTTTTTTCGGCCCAGGTGGGAATATCCGTTATGCAATATTATAAAAGGCGCAGGATCATTCTGTCCGCCGCGCAGCTCCTGCACACGGATAAAAAGATACTGGATATAGCTCTGGAGCGGGGCTTTGGCTCTCATGAGGCCTATACCCGGGCTTTTGTCAAGGTCATGGGCATGTCCCCCAGCGCTTTTCGCAGCGCCAGGCCCATTTTGGGTAAAGCGCAGCTCGGACCCGGAGTGTATGGTTTGGATTTGCTGGAGGGAAAAGAGAAAAGGAGTGATGTAAGCGATATGAAACAGGACAGACAGGAGAGCATCTTATTATATGACATTCAACAGGTGAAATACGGCAGCTACGGCAGCGCCACACCCTTTCCAATCTGCATCAAGGCGGTGTCGGAGTATCTGGGAGACGATGTGTCCTATCCGTATATCATGGCAGCTACGGGAGCGGCGTTTCGACTGGTGTGGAACACGCAGTGCTGGGATTTGAGCAACGTGGACATCTACCATGCTTTCACGGAGTCCGACGCCGTGTATGGGCTGGGAGCCAAAGCGCTGGGCAGGGAGTTCTCCTTTTTAGGCAGGGGGGAGAATACCACCAAGGAAGAGTTCCAGACATTTATCAAAGAGCATTTAGCAGAAGGGTATCCCTGTATTGCACTGGGGATCATCGGGCCGCCGGAACCCTGTATTGTAGCCGGATACGGGGAGGATGGGGAGACCCTGATGGGTTGGAATTTCTTTCAGGAGGACCCGGAGTACGCAGGTAATGTTACCACTGCGGAGAACGGCTATTTCATCAGCAGGAATTGGTGGGAGAATACGGACACTCAGGCGGTGATGTGTATGGGTCCCATAAACGCCGAGGAGATGACGCCTCAGGAGATTCTGAGGCAGGCGGTAAAGGCCCTGGAGGGCCGGATGGAGCATTCTTATGCCAAGGGAATACTGGCATATGACGCGTGGCATAAAATGCTGCTGGAGGAGAGCCATTTCGCAAGTACGGTATATGACAGTCTGTTTTCTAAGCTGCTGGTGCAGAATGACGCTACCCAGTGCCTGATGGACGGCAGAAGCCAGGGAGCAAAATACCTGTTGGAGTTGGCGGCAAAACAGATGGCGGGGGACAATGCCAAGCTGGAGCTGGCGGCCAGGTATTTTCAGAAGGTCAGCGCCTACGCGGAGGAGATGAGCGGATTGATCGGAGATTGGTCAGATATGGAGGCCATGCTCCAGCATTTGGCGGACAGGAATGTGCGGGAGCAGCTGGCGCAGTTGATTCTTCACGCTAAGGAGGAGGACGAGGCGGCGCTGCAGTGCCTCAAGGAATATTTGCAGTAGAAAGAGAGACGGACTGCTCGGCAACGGGCAGTCCGTTGTGTCTCTTAAACGGAAAAAAGTGTCACTTACCATAAGTGCTATTGCCCATTAAAATATATGCTGTTACAATGTGATATATCTGCTGACGGGAGGGAGAGTTACATGAAATATACCATAGAGCATATCTCTCAGGGAGAGAATGAAGTGATTCTGCGCTGCGGCAGTCCGTCGGCAGAGATGGAACAGCTGATACGTTTTTTGGAGTTTCAAAACCGTAAGCTGATCGGCAATAAGGATGGTATACAGACGATTCTGGAACCGTCGGAGATTCTGTATCTGGAGAGTATGGAGGGTAAAACCTTCGCTTACACAGAGACCAGTGTGCTGCAGTTGGAATACTCTCTGGCCCAGCTGGAACAGCTGCTGGGGACTGTCAATTTCTTTCGGTGCAGTAAGTCCATGATTCTGAATATTGACAAGGTCCGGGAACTGAGGAGCAGGGCCTCCAATCGGATAGACGCCACCATGTGCAACGGAGAGCATATCATGATTTCACGCACCTATGCGTCGGATTTTCGAAGAAGGCTACGGGGTGAATAGGGGGAGGACAATATGGGTAAAAAAGGAACGGACAAGGGAAGGCCGGATGAAAAAAATATGTCGCTGCTGGAACGTTATCTGATGGTGGAGATCGCCATAGAGTTTAAAGCATGCATTTATTTCTTTTGCATTCTCTTCTTTTACTCCATGTACCGGCTGCTGTGCGGAAGCATGGAGGCCAATATCCTGCACATGGGAGAAATGATCTTTTTAACCTATGGGATGGGGTATTTCCAGCGGTATGTACTGGAGAATTTCGACGAGGGAGAACGGATTGGAGTCAGGGAGATCGGCTATCTGCTGCTCTGCGCCGGCGTCTACACGGCAGTTTCCTATCTGGGGGGCTGGTTTGACAGGAGTATTCCGGTGACAGTTTTCTATGCTCTCTTTATGGTGCTGGCATATGTCTGCGGATTTCTGGTCTACAAGATAAAGAGAATATTGGACGCCAAGCAGTTAAATGAGGACTTGCGGGCATTTCAGGAGAGGGGAAAAAATGAAAAAGGTTGTAGAGATTGACCATATGACCAAAAATTACGGGAAACACAGAGGTGTGACGGATTTGAGCCTGACTGTGGAGCAGGGGGAAATATTCGGATTCCTGGGTCCCAACGGCGCGGGAAAATCCACCACCATCCGGGCAATGCTGGGATTTATAGGCTTTGACAGCGGGCAAATCCGGCTGTTTGGGCAGGATGTCCGACGCCACCGGGAGGAGATATTGGCTCAGGTAGGGTATATGCCCTCGGAGGCAATGTTCTATCCCAACATGAGAGTCAGGGAGGTCATTCATTTGGCAGCCCAGGTGCGGGGCATGGACTGCGGCGAGGAGGCGGAAATGCTCTGCCAGCGTCTGCAGGTGGACACGGAAAAAAGAATCCGTGAGCTGTCTCTGGGAAACCGCAAAAAAGTGAGCATTGTCTGCGCCATGCAGCATAAGCCCGGCCTGTTTGTGTTTGATGAGCCTACCAGCGGTCTGGACCCCCTGATGCAGACGGTATTTTTCAGGTTAATCAGGGAGTATGTGGACCGGGGCGCCACCTGTATGCTGTCCACTCATGTGCTGCCGGAGGTAAAACGTTATTGTGACCGGGTGGCCATCATGAAGGAGGGGCGGCTGCAATGCGTGGAGACAGTGGCGGCGCTGACCAGGGCCAAGGCAAAGAGAATCAAGTGGGTGCGGGACGGCCTGCAGGAGGAATTTCTGTATGAGAGAGACCTAAACGAGCTGTACCGGGAACTGGAGGGGCATGACATCACAGAATTGCTGATTGAGGAGCCGTCTCTGGAGGAGGCTTTCATAGAATATTACAGGGCGTAAAGACAGGATATGGAGGGTACTATGCGTCATATATACAGACATGAAATGAGACAATATTGGAAAACTCTGCTCTTGTGGTCGATCTGCGTGGGCGGCATGGGGATGGCCTGCATTCTTTTATATTCCGGTATGCAGGAGGAGATGGCGGGCATGGCGGAGAGTTTCGCCGCCATGGGTGCTTTCTCGGCGGCCTTTGGCATGGATCATCTGAGTATTGCAACCCTGAAAGGCTTTTACGCCTCGGAGGTGGGAACCATCCACGAACTGGGCGGCGCCATGTTTGCCGCCGTGGTCAGCATGACCATGCTCTCCAAGGAGGAGGATGGGCATACCAGCGAGTTTTTGTTTTCCCTGCCCATAGCCAGGGGGAAGGTGGTCTGGACAAAATGGTGCGTTGTCTGCACCAATCTGCTGCTTTTTCATGTGCTCTGTGTGGGATTTTACGGACTGGGATTTCTGTTGCTGGGGGAGGGTATCCCCGGAAAAGAACTGTTGCTGTATCATGTCATGCAACTGCTATTGGGGCTGGAAATGGCCGGAATATGTTTTGCCGTCTCCGCCTTTTTCAGGCAGAACAGGCTGGGGGTGGGCTTGGGACTGGTGCTGCTTTTCTATGCCTATGACCTGGTGAGCAGGGTGGCACCGGAGATGGAAAAACTGTCAATCCTAAGTCCTTTTTCCTACGCCAATGCATCCAAGATTTTGGGAACCGGGGAGATAGCTGCCGGAGGCGCCTTATTGGGTGTGGGGGCGCTGGTTCTGGCGCTGGGGACCGCTTATGTGAAATACACGGGAAAGGACCAGATGTAGGCTTGAAGGCTTTTTGTATCTGCTGGCCGTGCCATTTTTTAGGTTGTTTTTAGTAATTTACTTAGTTCCTGCATAAACTTTTCCGATGCTTTCGGGAATACTTGATATTTTTTCCATATATTCACAATCTTCTTTTTAATATGTATTTGCTTTTTTGGCTCCTTTCCACTATACTTGAACCAAATAGCTTTCAGACCCTTAACAACAATTTTTGGCGTAAAATGGCAAACCTTTGATGCTAGTTCTGGGTTATATATGGGGCATATGCAAGAAAATTATCTCCCCATGCCCCGCTTATAATAAAAAAGGGGATCTTGCAGGAGATTTTTTCTGTATATGCCCTGTCACCGGGAAAAAGAGCATATTTTCCTGGCTATGTGGGGCACTGGGAAAGAATTTTTTTGTATATGCCCTACACAGTTTCGTGAGCAGCAAAATTATAGTAAACGACATAACAAATTTCTGTTTAAACGAAATTTCTAATGTCGTTAACTATATATAGATTACACGTTTGGGTTCCGGTTTATCCGGGTTAGGGGGAAACGCATGAAAAAATTGACTTGTATGGTACTGCTTTTTTCAGTGCTATTTACGGTGACAGCCTGTGGAGACAGCAGAGAGGAACAAAATTCTGATAAGGAATTGGAAATCATTGGAGGATTATCGGAGGAGGTAAAGGAGCCGGAGACAGAAACAGGAACAGCAGTAAACAGCGAAGTACAGACAGAGATTCAGCCGGCAGAAACTGCAGGGGAAAATGCGCAGCAGGAGGAGACAGAGATGAAAATGAAGGTTCAAGTTGGAGATACCATTTTTACAGCGACACTGGCGGAGAATTCTTCCGTGGATGCATTGAAGGAATTGATGGCGGACGGTTCGCTTACTTTGAATATGAGTGATTATGCCAATATGGAAAAGGGTGCGGATCTGGGGACTACACTGCCACAGAATAATGAACAGATGAACACGCAGGCAGGTGATATTATTTTGTATCAGGGCAGGACGTTCGTCATCTACTATGATACAAATTCCTGGAGCCTGACCCCCATCGCAAAAATCGACAATGTGGATGCGAAAGAATTGAAAGAGGCTCTGGGAACCGGTGATGTCACGGTGACCTTATCCATTGAGTAAGGGAATTGGGTGAAGAATATGAATAGTTCAGTATTGAACGGAAGTATCCATATAAATTAAGTGATTTGTGGGAATTGGGAAAAGGTTAAAATAAGCCGATATATAAATAAATGAAATCTTTTGAAAAATCAAAGATATCGAGAGGAGAGAATGTATGATTTACAGAAAATTTCAGGATCTTCAGTTATCTGGTCTGGGGCTTGGCATGATGCGCCTGCCCGTGCTGGATGGCAATGACGGGGCAGTGGATGAGGCTGCGGCAGCAGAATTGATCGACTATGCTTACAAGAACGGGATCAATTATTTTGATACGGCCTGGGGTTACCATGACGGCAATTCGGAGTTGGTTGCGGGAAAGTATCTCTCCAGATATCCGCGGGAGAGCTATTACCTTGCCAGCAAGTTTCCGGGCTATGATCTTTCCAACATGGACAAGGTGGAAGAGATTTTTGAAAAACAGCTTGAAAAATGCCAGACTCAGTATTTTGATTTCTATCTGTTCCACAATGTATATGAAGGCAATATTGACGCATACCTTGACCCACAATATGGGATTTTTGAGTATCTGATGAAACAGAAGGAGAATGGCCGCATCCGGCATCTTGGTTTTTCGGCGCACGGCAGCGCGGAAGTGATTCAGCGTTTTCTGGATGCCTATGGACGGCATATGGAATTCTGTCAGCTGCAGCTCAACTATATGGACTGGCATTTTCAGAAGGCACAGGAGAAGGCGGCTATTTTACAGGAAACGGGTATCCCAATCTGGGTCATGGAGCCTTTGCGGGGTGGAAAGCTGGCAAAGGCCTCCGGTGAATTGGCTGCGGCAATGCAGTCCATGCGTCCGGGGGAGACGGTTCCCGGCTGGGCGTTTCGTTTCCTGCAGAGCATTCCCGGTGTGACTATGGTGTTGTCCGGTATGTCCAATATGGAGCAGTTAAAAGCCAATATTGCTACCTATGAGACAGATGAGCCGTTGAGCAGGGAAGAATTTGACGCTTTGGTGAAGAGTGCAGATGAGGAAACCAGAAAAGGGGGACTTCCCTGCACGGCCTGCCATTATTGCACCAGCCACTGCCCGAAGAAACTTCCCATTCCGGAACTGATCGCATTATACAATGAACATAAGCTTACTGGCGGCGGCTTTATCGCTCCCATGGCAGTGGGCAGTATGCCCCAGGAAAAGCGGCCTGCCAGCTGTGTTGGATGCAGGGGCTGTGAGCAGGTTTGCCCGCAGCAGATTAAGATATCTGAGATGATGAAGGAATTTACTTCCATGATCGGAATGTAGGGGAGACATAAAAAGATGGAGTACAGGATCAATCAGAAAACCGGTGACAGAATCAGTGCTTTGGGTTTTGGAACTGCCTACATTGCCGAGGCGGGTGAAAGGGATGCTGTTGCAGCGATACAAAGAGCTTACGCGGGCGGTATCAATTATTATGATCTTGCTACAGCGGAGGGCAGGACTTTTCCCTATTTTGGAACTGCCCTGGGTGCGGTGAGAAAAAATGTATTTTACCAGATTCACTTCGGGGCGGATTATGTTTCGGGAACCTATGGCTGGAGTACAGATGGCGAAACAATCCGGCGCAGTATTGAGTGGCAGCTTGCCCAGCTTAAAACAGATTATATTGATTATGGGTTCATCCACTGCATTGATGAATTGTCTGACTGGCAGGAATACCAGCGAAATGGCGCTTTTGACTATCTGATGCGGATGAAGGAGCAGGGAGTTGTAAAACATATCGGTCTGTCCTCCCATACTCCGTCAACGATTCAGAGGGTATTGGATGAAGTACCTGTGGATATGCTTATGTTTTCTGTGAATCCGGGTTATGACTATCAAAAGGGCGATTATGCAAAAGGGTCTGTGGATGAACGATCTGCCGTCTATCGCCGCTGTGAGACAGAGGGGATCGGCATATCTGTGATGAAACCATTTTCCGGCGGCCAGTTGCTGGATGCGGCTATCTCGCCCTTTGGAAAAGCGTTGACCCAGTATCAGTGCATTCAATATGCGTTAGACAGACCGGGCGTGCTGACCGTGCTGCCGGGAATGTCCAGTGTGGCGCAGGTGGAGCATTTATTGGGATTTTTCGGAGCGGCGGAAACGGAAAAGGATTATTCCGCGATCGGCTCTTTCAGCCCTGCGGAAGCTGTTGGCAAGTGTGTTTACTGTAATCACTGCAAACCCTGTCCCATGGGAATTGATATTGGAATTATCAATAAATACTATGATCTTGCCAGAAATGGAGATCCCATGGCGGCAGAGCATTACCGGAATCTGGAGATCCGGGCGGATGCCTGTGTGCGGTGCGGCCATTGCGAATCCCGCTGTCCCTTCCATGTAAAGCAGGAAAACAGGATGAAAGAGATTGCCACTTATTTTGGTGAATAATGCTTCGACAGCATAAAAATACCAAAATGGCTATTGCTTATTGCCGAAGAAACCGATATAATAAGCATAACAGGAAGTTTTTCTAAATAAGGTCAAGGATGACAGGAGGGTAAGATTATGGGAATCGGTATCAATGTACCTAACACGACAACAGATTATTCATCTCTTTTCTCTAGTTTGGGTTCAAGTTCTACTGGCAACTGGCTGGCGGACTATGCATCCATCAAGAATGGAAGCTATGGCAAGCTGATGAAGGCTTACTATGCAGAGAGTAAAGCGCAGAGTTCAGGTACAACGGCGACTGGCAAGAGCAGCAATTCAAGCAATGTTCTCGAGAAAATTCTGGAGGAGAAGAAGAATCCGAAGGTTTCCAAAGAGGCGCAGAAGGCAAATTCGGAGTTGACAGCAGGACTTTCGACCCTGAAGACTTCTGTTTCGGCGTTGCAGAGTGACAAAACTTTTACAGACACCGCGAATGGCCAGAGCGCAGCAGACAAAGTAACCTCTGCGTTAAAGGCGTATGTGTCGGATTACAATGCTGTTGTGACTGCGGCAAAGGATTCCACGCTGACCAACAAGACGGCATATGTGGCAAATATGATGAGCAGCACGGCTGCCAATGCTGATAAGCTTGCGGAAATTGGCATCACAGTCAGATCAAACGGGACGCTGATGTATGATGAGTCCAAGCTGAATGCAGAAGGCATCGCTAAAGTGCAGGAACTGTTCTCTCCAAAAAATATCACGAGCTATGGTTCTACGATTACGTCGCGCCTTCAGTTTGCAGGTGCTACGACCAGCACAAGTGCTACAGACAGTGCGGACACAAGCAGCACGACAGGTTCCAGCGCGGCCGCTCTCAAGACAGACAGTAAAGCGCTTGCATCCGATACATTATATGAAATGTTAAAGGATAAGGATGGCAACGATACAGGCAAATATGATATTGACAAGATTCTTGGCACGGCAAAGAGTTTTGTGAAAAATTACAACGCTATGTTTGACGCTGCCGAGCCCAGCTCCAATTCCGGTGTATTGGCGAATTTGTCCTATATCAGGGAGAAGACGGCGCACAATGCGGACGCGCTTAAGCAGTTTGGAATCAGCGTGAACGAGAAGGGCAGACTGTCGATTGACGAGGATAAATTTAAGAACTCAGATATGTCCAGTGTGCAGAATTTCTTCAAGGATTACGGTTCTTCTGTTGCCACCAACGCATCCCTCGTAGACTATTACATGACTACGCAGGCGAATGCTACCAATGGCTATACAGCTGACGGAACATACAATGTGCAGGGAAGTGCTCGCTACGCTGACATCGTGTAATCTGTATAAGGAAAGATAGGAATATGCAGGATGCGAATCAACCAGAGTTTGAACTGGGGGATTCGCATCTTTTTTTGTTTTCAGCGGACGGTGGGCAGTAGGGGGTTGAACAATCCGGATAGACTTGCGCATGCGGCTGTGATAAAATACAATACAGAAAGTAGAAAGAAGAATGCAAGAGGGCGTATTGCCATGAATAGAAAAGGGATACTGATGGTCTGTGTTATAGCCATATTTGTCTGTACGATTTTGCCGACTATATATCATAAATATCTCAAAAATCATAATATCGTGGTTTTAAGCCAGATCACGCAGGGAGATTTTACGTCTCTAGAGGGATTGGAGGAGGAGCAGCTTAAAGATCTTAATTGGCTGTATGAACGCCACCGGGATATGGATAGAATGCAATGGATTTATGCTGACGTCAATGATGATGGGGTGAAAGAGCTGATCTGGCAGGAAAAGGATTGCGTGGCAGATAGCCAGGCCCATAGGATAACAGCAATCTTTGCAGTGACCCAGGAGGGCGGCAGGCGAGTCCTGTGGGACGTGAATGATATGAGCGAATTCTATTTTTGCGACAATGATAAAATCATTTACACGAATGCATATCAGGGCCTGTACGACTATGAATATTATGGGGTCTGTGAATATGATAGGGACTGGGAACATACGGTAGAGAAATTTTATGAAATATATAATATATGTGATCTGACGGAGTATGATGCAATGAATTTGCAGTCACAATTTGACTGGATAGAGGATGCAGGCGGAACGGGCTGTGTGGAGGGGGTGTATTATATAGTCGGAACACAGGCGGAAGATGGGAACTGTACGAGAGTGCTGCTGGAAAAGGAAGAATGGCTGGAACAATTCGAGAGCGACATCAGGACTTTTATTCCGAGACTTGCAAATTTGTAAAGGGCCTGAAATACTGTTTTATGGAATCAAAATTGGGAAATGGCGGAGGTAGATTAAAGTGGCTATTACAGTGAATATCTATTATAGCGGTGTGAATGGAAATGCAAAAAAGTTTGCTGAAGAAATGGTTGCAAGTGGTGTTGTGGGTGACATACGCGCAGAAGACGGAAATCTTAGATATGAGTATTTTTTCCCAATGAATGACAGGGAAACGGTTCTTTTAATTGATAGCTGGAAGGACCAGCGGTCAATCGATGCGCACCATGCGTCACCTATGATGGCAAGGATTATAGAACTCCGGGAAAAGTATGATTTGCATATGAAAATAGAGCGATATATGTCTGATGAAACCGGTGTTCCTGAAACGGACAAAGCATTTGTAAGGGAATAGCGCTTATGGAGGGCTGAAAGTGGAGATTGCGCCGCCTGTGAGGAGATTGGCATAATCGAACCAGGAAAAAATAATGGAATTGTGTGTATGTCTATGTTACAATGAAACCGAAATGCTTTGACTAGGGGAGGGGACGTATGAAAAATAGAGCAAAGAATAACAATATGAAGAAAAATAAGGTCTCTGTGACGAATACGCCGGAGGGATGGTTTTATATGTCTGACACAGATATGACGGCGGCAGCAATCAAGAAGGCCCTGGCCGACACAGCCTATGCGGTGGAGTATTGGGAGGACGCCCAGGTGCTGGAGATTGTTCTGGGGGAGCACAGCTCCATGGATGTGGAGGTCATGGAACCTCACCTGGGAGAAGAGGAGGGCGATGCCTTTTTGGAGAAACACAAGGTGCAGTTTCTCTGCTATGTCACATTCCCGACGGAGGCCTATGAGGCGGCAAAGTCTGTGATGGAGCATATCTGTGGCGGGATCGGCGGATTTTTCTGCGGGGATACAGAGGATTTTACGCCGATGATCGGAGTATCGGTGTGACTTTCACAATGTGCTGTAAATTAAGACGAGCAAAGGAGCGATAAGAATGACAAGACTGGAAGAGGCAAGAGAATTTTTTAAGGCGGATACATTTGCCACGCAGACCACGGGGATCGTGATTGAGGAAGTGGGGGACGGGTATTCCCGTTGCAGCCTGGAGACGGAGGAAAAACATATGGCGGCCCATCATCATGTGATGGGGGGAGCGCTGTTTACCATGGCTGATTTTGCGTTTGCCGTGGCCTCCAATCCCCCCGGACAAATGACCGTGACCGCCACCAGCAATATCAGCTTTATCAGTATGCCCAAGGACGCCAGGCTGGTGGCGGAGTGCAGGCAGATCAAGGACGGCAGACGGGCCTGCTACTATGAGACCCGGATAACGGACGGGCTGGGCAATCTGGTGGCGGTGGTGACGGCCATGGGAATGCACATGAGCTGAGAGCCGCAGGGAGGAAAATGACATATGATTATAAAGGTTTTGGTAGAAAATACGGCCATATCCACAGAATATGGAAGTGTGCATGGCCTGTGTCTGTATGTGGAGACGGCAGAGCATAAGATTTTGTTTGACCTGGGACCGGATAAACTCTTCTTGGAAAACGCGGAGAAACTGGGAGTAAAGATCGACGAGATCGACACGGTGGTTATCTCCCACGGCCATGTTGACCACGGCGGAGCGTTGGGCCTGTTCTTGCAGCAGAATCACCACGCCAAGGTGTATCTTCACAAGAAAGCCTTTGACAGGCATTTTACCAAGATGCTGGGTTTGTACATAGGTATAGGGCTGGACGATTCTCTGGCCACCCACGAGCAGATTGTCCTCACGGAGGGCAATCTGAAATTGGACGAGGAGCTGACGATCATCACGGATGTGAGAGAGCGGGAGCTGTATCCTCAGTCCAATCGCAATCTGTATACAGTGGAAAACGGGAAAAAGATTCGGGACGATTTTTCGCATGAGCAGAGTCTGTTGATCTGCGAAGGGAAACACAAGGTGCTGCTGGCAGGCTGCGCCCACTGTGGCATTGTCAACATCTTAAGCAAGGCAAACCGTGACCTAGGAGAATGCGTGACCCATGTGATCGGCGGATTTCATATCTGGAAGGACAAATCCCCGGAGCTGGTGCGTGAAATCGCACGGCGGCTCAAGGGCTGTGATACCCGGTATTATACCTGTCACTGTACGGGGCAGAAAAATTATGTGCTGTTGCGGGAAGAACTGAAAGAGCAGATCCAGTATGTACCCGTGGGCACCGTATTGGAAATATAGGTGATCATATGTATCTTGAAGGCCAAAAAGTCAGAACAGATCATTTTTATAAGGTTGGCTACTGCCCGGATTTGGACAAGTATTTACTGGTAATAACCGTCCCCTATGCGATCTATTACGATCAATATTACACAATAAGCCGGGCAGAGTACTCGCTATGGGAGTCCGACGTGGAAAAACTGGATTTGCTGGCGAAGGAATGCAGGAATAACAATATACACAGTAAACGATTCTTATATTCGGATCGGTCGGATGAAAATACAGAGGAGCAGCATGATTTCTCACGGGGTGAAATCGCGCGAAAAAGATATAATCCGGATTTTCAACGGATATAGATTGGAGAGGAGCAGCAATGAAACTGGTTTTTATTATAGGCAGCGGCGCCGTGGGAAAGATGACGGTGGGCCAGGAGTTGATGAAAAGAACGGGATTGAGATTGTTTCACAACCATATGATGATCGAGCCGGTGCTCGAGATATTCGGCGGATGGCGTGGGGATGTGGTGAGCAAGCTGCGCAGAGTCATATTGGAAGAATTTGTGAACAGCGATCAAGAGGGCATGATATTTACTTTTATGTGGGCCTTTGATATGCCGTCGGACCGGGAGTATCTGNTGGATGTCGCAAAGCTGTTTGAGGACAAGGGCGGCGAGGTATATTGNGTGGAGCTGGTGGCGTCTCAGGAGATTCGCCTGCAGCGCAACCGGACCGAGAACCGTTTGAACAATAAAGCCTCCAAACGGAATCTGGAGTTCTCCACGAATCTCATACTGAATGAGGACCAGAANCACCGCCTGGTGAGCCGGGAGGGGGAGATTCCCTTTGCCAATTATCTGCGAATTGACAATTCCCNGCTTTCNCCGGAGGAGGCNGCGGAGTTGATTAAAGAGCATTTTGGGTGGTAGNAAGGAGNCNGGAAAAGCATGAGTTATATTACTACATATACCGGAAAGCATTTTGACCCGGCGCAGCCGGACAGGGAAAAAATCGACATACGGGACATCGCCCATGCACTGTCCCTGATCTGCCGGGGCAACGGGCATGTGAAGACGTTTTTCTCTGTGGGACAGCACTGTATCCACTGCGCCCTGGAGGCGGAGGCCCGNGGATATTCGCCGCGTCTGATTTTGGCCTGTCTGCTGCATGACGCCAGCGAGTGCTATCTGTCNGATGTGCCTCGGCCNGTTAAAATGACTATGCCGCAGTACAAGGCGGTGGAGGAACAGCTGCTCAGACAGGTTTATATCAAGTTTCTGGGCTCTGCATTGACGGAAGNGGAGGAAAAGCTGGTAAAGCAGGTTGACAGTGACATGCTGTACTATGATCTGTTGAACCTGCTGGATGAGCGNCTTGAGCAAGACGCTCCAAAGATGGCCACGGATTTTTCCTATGCGGTGCAGCCCTTTGAACAGGTGGAGAGACGGTATCTGGAGCTGTTCGGCCGCTATGGGGAAAGCGGCATGCCCATATGAACCGGAGGAGATACTGGAGAGGGCAAAGCAGGCGCTATGAGCTGACCTGTAATGCCTGTGATAGCGGGAGGTTGGAAACAGATTGTGAGAGCAGGAAGTCTTTCTAAGGATTTTACCAAAGGGAATATTGTGTGGCAGCTCCTCNTGTTTACGCTGCCCTTTATGGCGTCCAATGCATTGCAGGTGCTGTACAGCACCATCGACATGGTGATCGTGGGCAAATATGTGGGCACGGCGGGGCTGTCCGCCGTCTCCCAGAGCAGCCAGATATTGAATTTTGCNACCATGGTATGCCTTGGGTTTTCCAATGCGGGGCAAGTGTTGATATCCCAGGCCCTGGGGGCGGGAAAGCGGAAGGAGATNAACGAGATCATAGGTACGTTATTCACATTGATTCTGGGCCTGGGCCTGTTTCTGTCCTGTGTNATTTTACTGGCGCGGCCGTGGATTATGGATGTCATGAATATTCCCACGGAGTCCCGTGATATGGCGTCGGATTACATGATTATATGTGGCGGAGGGCTTGCCTTTACGGCGGGCTATAATATGGTGTCGGCAGTGCTGCGGGGAATGGGGGATTCCAAGCGGCCTTTTCTGTTTATCGGCATAGCGTCTGCCGTGAATCTGATTTTGGANATTTTGTTTACGGGAATACTGGGATTTGNGGTTGCGGGAGCNGCNTGGGCTACGATTATCGGACAGGCTGTGTCNTTCCTGTTCTCTCTGTATTTTCTCTATCGGAACAGGGAGGCCTTTGGATTTGATTTCAGGCGAGAGAGCTTTATACCTCAGAAAAAATATGTGAAAATGATTGCGGAGNTGGGAACGCCNATGGCTATTCAGTCNGGGTGCATCAATCTGTCCATGCTGTTTGTCAATTCCATGGTCAACAATGTGGGAGTAGTGGCCTCNGCAACCTTTGGCGTGGGTGTGCGGATTGACGATATNGTCAACAAGATATCTCAGGGTCTGCAGTTTNCCGCCATGCCTATGATTAGCCAGAACATCGCCGCCAGGGAGCAGAAGAGAGCCAAACAGGTGGTGCAGTATGTCTGGCTGTTCTCCTTTGTGCTGATGGTGTTGTTCATGGCGGTNTATTTTGTNTTTGGCAGACAGCTGTTTATGNTGTTTTCGGATGATGTGCGGGTGCATGATATGTCCGGCACCTTTATCAAGGCGATTCTGTGGATGTTCCCGGCGATGGCGGTTATGCGTGGCAGCAATGCCTTTATCCAGGGTATTGGCAATGCAAAACTNAGCATGGTACTTTCCCTTTTGGACGGCGTGGTGCTGCGGATCGGNTTGAGCTGGCTCTTTGGCATTGTNCTGGACTGGGAATTTTTTGGATTTGTTCTGGGCTATGGNCTTGCNCCATACGGCTGNGCCGTGCCGGGGATGATTTATTTTCTGTCGGGAGTCTGGCAGCGCAGGAGGGTGCTGGCGGAGGATATATAGGGGTATCCATTTCATAAAATTCTATTGACATACCGTACTACATGATGTAGCATATAGATACTACAGATTGTAGAATGCGGGATGTATCTTATGAATGATTTCAAAATTGGTTCTGCGGAGGCTCGTTTCGCGGATCTGATATGGGAAAACGAGCCGGTTACTTCCGGGCAAATGGCTAAATTGGGAGCCGCCGAATTTCAGTGGAAGAAAACAACCTCTTTCACTGTGTTAAAGCGCCTTTGTGACAGGGGCATTTTTCAGAATGCGGGAGGTACTGTCACATCCCTGATTTCCCGGGAAGAGTTCTACGCAAGGCATTCCCAGCAGTATGTGGAAGAGGCCTTTGGTGGTTCCCTGCCTGCGTTCCTGGCGGCTTTCGGCACCAGAAAAAAGCTGTCCGACACGGAAATCGACGAACTGAAAAGCGTGATCGAGAGAATGAGGGGGTGAGCCTGTGAATTGGTACACGTTTCTTCCGGCGCTTCTGAATATGAGCGTGACAGCCGGTGTTGTGATTTTGTTTGTCATTCTTGCCAGGCTGCTGCTTAGAAAGGCACCCAAGATTTTTTCCTATGTTCTGTGGTATGTGGTACTGTTTCGGCTGTTCTGTCCTGTGGCCGTAGGCTCGTCCATTTCTCTGTTGGGAATACTTGACACGCCGACAGTGGAAACCCACAGTGCGGTATCGAGTATCGAGTATATCCCTGCCAACATAGTGCACATGGAATTCCCGGAAATCCATGTGCCGGTTCCCGGTGTAAGCGATGTGGTAAATAGACAGCTACCCCAGGGGGCAGAGCAGCTTGGCGCTGATCCATTGGAGTTTCCGACGACTTTAGCCACCTATATCTGGGGAGCCGGATTCCTGACAATGGCGGTCTACAGTGTGATTGCCTATTTGGGAATCCGCAAAAAGCTCAAGGTGGTCATTCCGCTGCGGGGCAATATCTTTATTGCGGATGATATCAAATCCCCTTTTGTAATCGGTCTTTTCCGGCCCAGGATCTATCTGCCCTGTGGTCTTGGCGGCAATGAACAGGAATATATCATTCTCCACGAACAGCACCATATCAGACGGCTTGACCATATTGTGAAAGCATTGGCGTTTTTGGCTCTGTGCATACACTGGTTCAATCCTCTGGTCTGGCTGGCTTTTGTCCTTATGGGCAAGGATATGGAGATGAGCTGCGACGAGGCTGTAATCAGAAAAATGGGGGAGAATGTCCGGGCGGATTATTCAGCGTCTCTGCTGGCGCTTGCCACCGGACAGCGCAGGATTGCCGGTGCGCCCCTGGCCTTTGGAGAGGGTGATACCAAGGGAAGAATCCGAAATCTGGCAAATTGGAGAAAGCCTGGCTTTTGGGTGGTGCTGGCGGCCGTGGCCGGTTGCGCCGCACTGGCGGTTTGCCTGCTGACCAATCCGATGAATAATGACACTCAGGAGGAGAATGAGGATGGAGATCGTTTGACGGCAGAGGCTTCCGGGATTGACGGCGATGGCGAATCGAAACCTGTTTCCGGGTACGGTGATAAGGATGAAACGGGAGGATTTTCCGAGGATGGCGGCGATGATGAGTCAGAGCCGACAACGGCATTAGCGCAGCTGACAATTGACGATGTGGCGGCTCTTTCGGAAAAGGGGGATGCCCTGTCCTGGTCGGATTTTGAGAAATATTCTTATATGGATGTTGGCTCCGGCCTGATTATCAAGCGTTATGAAGTGGATGAGACATTTTCAGTGCTTGTCGGCGGCATCAGTTTGGACATAAAGCCCATGTATATCACTCTGAGTGCGTCGCTTGGGCCCCACAGCGGGGCAGACAGTTCAGATAATATGCGGCCTGTGCATGTTGGTCAGCAGGGTAATGAAAAGTATGAGACAATTGACATCCGCTATGAGGATGTTTGGGCATTTGTGGAGAGGATTCGGTATGAAACCAGCGCCGCAGTCGCGGCAGATGTGCAGGAGGTAAGCTCTAGTGCCGTCAAGTATCCGGATGTTCCCCTGGAAATGTTGTTTTCCAGCGGCGCGGGGGCTTGGGGAACCACCCTGACCCTGCAGCCGGACGGCACATTTACAGGCGAGTATTACGGCCATGAAAATGGAGAGAACACACCGGAATACCCCTGGGGGACAATCTATATCTGCCGGTTCAGCGGCCGCTTTAGTGAGCCGACTCAAACTAATGACTACGCCTTTTCCATGTATCTGGAAGAACTGACAACAGAAGAACCGGCGGGCAGAGAGTGGATTGAGGAAAAGCTGCGCTATATTACCTCGGATCCGGTGGGAATGGAGGACGGCGAGGAATTTATCCTCTATGCCCCCGGTATCCCGGCTGATGAACTCCCGGAGGAATTTCGCGGCGGGTGGCCCGGTGACTGGCGCTGGCGAAACGGAGAACTGAGCCAACTTGACCGTTGGGGTCTGTGCAATGTGAACACCGGAAAGGGCTTTTTTGAACATGCAGGGGGAGAATGAACTCCCCCTTTTCATATACATATTCTGAAAATCTACTTGACAATGTTCTTTTTTGTATTAAAATAGTTCTAAAAAGAACTAAAAACCTTACTACTCAGACAACTGCAGGAGGAAATATGATTCCACTCAACCCATGGGAACATCAAAATGCCATAAAAACGCTGTATTCCAGATGTGTGGAGCATATCTGCACCAGGCATGGAATCACCCGGATGGAACTGGACATTCTGCTTTTTCTGGCTAATAATCCCTGCTTTGACACGGCCACAGATATCGTGGAGATCCGTTATCTATCCAAGTCGCAGGTATCCTCCTCCGTCAAGTCGTTGGAGGAGCGGGGATATATCCGCAGGGAGTATGCCGAGAAGAATAAAAAGACAGCACATCTGCGGGTGTGTGAGTTTGCACGCCCCATCATTACGGATGGGAGAGAAGCGCAGGAGAAGTTTGTGACCATTATGCTGCAGGGACTGACAGAAGAGGAGCAGGAATGTATGAAAAAATATCTAAATAATATATGGGAAAACGTAGATCGTTATTTGAAAATGGGCGGGGGACTTTAGAATAGCGGATTTTGACAGTGCATTATAAAAGGAGGGTACGAAATGCTTTTAAAATTCATAATTTGTTTTCTAGCGGGAATAGGAGCCGGGCTCGGCACTGGGTTTGCGGGCATGAGCGCCGCTGCGGTAATCAGCCCCATGCTTATCACCTTTCTGGGACTTCCCGCCTATGAGGCTGTGGGAATTGCCTTGGCAAGCGATGTCCTGGCCAGCGCTGTCAGCGCCTATACCTATGGAAAAAATAAGAATTTGGACATCCGAAACGGCTTGGTGATGATGGTTACGGTGCTGCTGTTTACCCTGGCGGGGAGCTGGGTGGCAAGCAAGGTTCCCAACACCACCATGGGAAGTTTTTCTGTTTTTATGACTCTGCTGCTGGGGATTAAGTTTATTGTAAAGCCGGTTATGACCACCAAGGAATCCATGAACAGGGTCAGCGGGAGAAAGCGGATCATACAATCTATTCTCTGCGGAACTCTCGTCGGCTTTATCTGTGGTTTTATCGGTGCTGGCGGGGGCATGATGATGCTGCTGATACTGACCAGCGTTCTGGGATATGAGTTGAAGACGGCGGTGGGGACCAGCGTGTTTATCATGACTTTCACAGCGTTGACCGGATCGGTCAGCCATTTTGCCATCGGGGGCATGCCGGATCTGTGGTGTCTACTTTTCTGCGTGGTCTCCACGCTGCTTTGGGCCAGGATCGCCGCCAAATTTGCCAACAAGGCCAGCGCAATCACTCTGAACAGAGCCACCGGCGTGGTGCTGGCGGTGCTGGGAGTCGCGATACTCACCGTAAATTATATCAGGTAGGAAGACAGTGCCGGAATATCCGAAAATATCTTGACTTAAAGTATACCTTAAGATATATAATATGTTTATGCGAGACCCCAAACAGGAAAGGAGTAAGGCATATGGAAAAAGCAAAAGTTTATTTCACGAGGGAGATCACGCCGGAGGCAGTGATTAAGATGTACAGAGTGCTGGGAAAGGAGCTGCCGGGGAAGGTGGCGGTGAAGGTGCATTCCGGCGAGAAGGGTAACCAAAATTATCTGCGTCCCCAGTTTATGCGCCCCATGGTGGAGGCGGTAAACGGAACTATTGTGGAGTGCAACACTGCCTACGATGGAGCCAGAAATACCACGGACAAGCATAAAAAGCTGATGGTGGAACACGGCTGGGCCAGATACTTTCAGGTGGATTTATTGGACGGAGAGGGCCCGGATCTGGCGCTGACCATTTCCGGCGGCAAGGTGCTGAAGGAGAATCTGGTGGGTAAAAATATTGAAAACTATGATTCCATGCTGGTGCTGTCCCACTTTAAAGGACACCCTATGGGAGGCTATGGCGGAGCCTTGAAACAGCTCTCCATCGGCTGCGCTTCCAGCGCGGGAAAATGCTTGATCCACTCCGGCGGCGTGACCGATGACCAGAATGTGGTGTGGAGCCGTGTGGCAGAGCAGGATACATTCTGCGAGGCCATGGCGGATGCCGCTGGGAGTGTTATGGAGTATTTCAAGGGGAATATGGCGTTCGTCAGCATGATGTGCAATCTGTCTGTGGACTGCGACTGCTGCGCTGTGGCGGAGGATCCCTGCATGAAGGATATCGGCATTCTGTCCTCCATAGACCCCGTGGCATTGGACCAAGCATGCATGGATTTGATCCTGCAGTCTAAAGACCCGGGCCGGGAGCACTTTTTACAGAGAGTGGAGTCCAGACATGGCACCCATACCATAGACGCAGCGGCGCAGCTGGGATATGGGACAAAGGAGTATGAGCTGGTCTGCATGGACTAATGTGAGAGGAATGTATGATCAGGGCCTTCGACGTGGCGCAGGGTAAGTTTGGCATAGGCAGCGGCGCGCGGATAGCAGGAAAGCGCGGGAGGGAAAACGTGGAATACCGAGGAAAAAAGTATGTGGCAGGTATTTTTTTTGTGATTGCCGCCCTGTCTCTGTGCCTGTGTGGCTGTGGCGAGAGCGCAGAGAAAGAAATTCCTGTTAATTTTCCTTTTTATGAGACCGAGGATTTTACACTCACGTTGGTTCCCAGCGGGGAGGACGCAGGGGAGTATTTGTTGCTGCTCTGTGATGAAAATGGGCAATCCTTGCAGGAAGTTTCCTGTGGCAGGCTCACAGAGCCTGTGACTTTCTCCTATGACGGCGTCGGCTATGGACACTGGAGGGATTTGGAAATCTTTTCCACCGGCTCCGACACGGGATTGCTTTTTCTGTGGAAAGAGGAGCGTTTTTCAGAGAGACCGATTGAGATCCCCAGGTATATGGAGATTCGCGACGGGGCCATGCTCACTGTCACGGAGAGCGGGGAAAGACAGGAAAAGCGCATTTATCAGTTGAATGAATTCAAAGAGCGGGCACAGGAGGTTCGCAGCTGGAGCCTGAATCGGGACAGCGGTACGCTCAGGATATGGGACAGTCTGAGGGAGCAAAGTCTGTTTGAGGGGGACATAGCTCTGAGCGAAGAGGGCGAACCGCTGAACCGGGAGTATTTTGAATACCTTTTCTGGCAGAACCGCGATCGGCTGTGGGATTATTCTGCCGATTCCGCTGTCAGGGCATGGCTGGATGATGTGGGACATGCAGAGGAATATGAGAGCCGTCAGGCGTTTTTGGACAGCTGCGGTTATGCGCAGGACCTCCCTTTCTACCAATACCATGACAGGTTCGGAAATCTGCAGCTGGAGTTGTATCTGGATGAGGAGAATCAAAAATACTACGGTATTACTTATCTGAACAGCATTAACTGTGACGGGGAGAATGTGGCGAGAATGCTTGGATTTACCGTATACAATATCGGAGAAGTGCGGTGGGAGGAAGGGGAGGTATACCCTCTGTTATCTGTGTATGGAACATCCAATCCGGGAGAGGGATACCAGGAGAATTTGGAGTACACAGAGAGCGGAAAGCCAGATCTTTTTCTGTATGAAGGTCTCATGGAGGACTGTGGGGTAGAGTATCTGGGCAATGTGGTGACGATTAACTACATATACCGGGAGGACGGCACACTGTTCTGCCGGAATTATCGCCATGACGCCCGCACCTTCAGCTCCACGCTCGGCAGCTTGAACAGTTTTTTTGACGAGGAAGAGCGCCTTGTATATGAGAGAGGATATATTACTCACGGCTCCCTTGAGTACTACTATATCTATGTGGATGATACACCCACCTACTGCCTGTGTCTGGACTATAACGGGGGATATGTGTCTGCGGACATGGTGCGGCTGTTACCGCGGTAGCTAGGAAGGGAACACAATCATGAAATAATATTCACACAACAAAAATATTTACGAAAGGATAGAAAGAAAATGAAAATGAAACCAAATGAAGTAGCCCAGTGGGAGGAATCTTTGAGAAAAGCGGAGTATATGAGCGATGACGACCACATTATTGAACATACGCAGGGTGATTTGTGGGAAATGATGTCGCAGACAAAAGGGAATTTCTTCTTTACGAATGAGAAGTTCATCTTTATCGGCGGTCTGTTGGGTGCCAGTAACTTCGCCGTTAAGTACAGTGATATCAAGGAGCTGAAACTTGTCAATGTGGGTGGTCTGATTCCTATGATTCCGACGGGGATTATGGTGATCTGCCAGAATCCCGAAAACGGCAAGCTGGTGAAACATAAGTGTTCTGTTATGAAGAGGAAAGAGTGGCTCGAGTATCTCCGCGGAAAGGCGGGATTGTAAGTACATAGGAAATATAAAAATATCATCCCGATAAATAAATGGGGTGATATTTTTATAGTGAAATCGCCGGAGTTTATATCCGGCAACCATTATTTCAAAAGGGGCAAAATTAGAAAAAGTTTGCCTTTTCATATGGAATAAGTTATAATATGTGTGTTATTTTCGTGTAAAAGAGCATTTTATGATACCCAGTCCGCCACAGGAAGAGAGGTATATTTGGTATGTTGGTTAAAACGTCAGTCGTATGCCTTTTTATGGTTCTGTATATGATTGGGTTCTATTACAGGAAACCCCATATCCCGGTTAAGTCCACCATAATTTTTCAGATTCTCACCGGCATTGCCTTTTTAAATACATTGTTTGATTTGATTACGATTTACACAGTTAATCATAGGGATACAATACCTGATAAAGTGAATTTAGTTGCCCATATAATTTATCTGATGACGATATTGGGTTTTGTCTATCTCTTGTTTTTATACATGAGAAGTTTTCTGGAAACGAACCTAAAGTTTTCCAGGATCTTGAAAGTATGCCAGAGGCTGCCGTTTCTTGCATCGAGCCTGGGAATTCTGGTATTGCCCATAACCTATGTACACGGAGAGACCACAGACTATTCACTGGGGCCTAAAGCGTATGCTCTGTATGTAAGCCTCGTCATATATTTGATCCTGATTCTGTACTACTGTCTCCGTTACTGGCAATTTTTGGACGGGGAGAAAAGGCTGGCGATTATTCTTGCGTTTCCGATCTATGCGGTTGTGGCAGTGATTCAGATGATTTTTCCGGAAACCCTGATTGTTATTGTCGCCACGACGCTGATTATGCTGGGACTTATCCTGAGCAACGAGAATACGGAAAAATATGTGGACGAGAAGACGGCGCTGTTCAATCAGTATTCCCTCGAAACGGTATTGGCGGAGACGGACTTTAGGAAACAGAAAATGTTTATATCGGTTCTCTGTTTTTGCAATACAGAGAACAATTTTGACTGGAAACAGAACACTCAGATCCTACAGGATATTCATAAGGAGATCAGGCAATTCCGTCTGCAGGGCTACCGCTGCTGCGAGAATGGAGTAGTATTTATCACCGGTTCAGGGGAAAAGGCGCAGATGGCGCTGGAGGCGATCAAGACAGTTATCGAGGAAAAATACGGGAAAGAGAACCTGCTTATCGAGACAAAGCTCCTCCCGGAAGAGAGTATCGGCACAAGGTATGACTGCATGCGCAGTATTATTGCTTTCTGTACGGATACAGGCAGCCGGTTTGCATATATCGATTATTTGACGCACATTTATAATCGTAATGCCTTTGAACGCGACCTGGCCGGTCTTAAGGAAAACAGCAGCGGCTGCTATATTATTGCGGATCTGAACGATCTGAAACTTGTGAATGATACGATAGGACATTCGGCGGGGGACGAACTGCTGCAGAGTTTTGCGCGTCTGCTTACGGATGCGGTGGGCGATGCTGGCAGAGTTTACCGCCAGGGCGGGGATGAATTTGCTGTCCTGTATAGTGGGGATGCCGGGCAACTGCTCCGAAGACTTGAGGAGCAGTGCGGTGCGCATAATCAGGTCTGCAACATTCCTGTCAGCTATGCCATCGGATACTGTGAGCTATGCGACGAGGATTTTCTGAATGTGGCGGACAAAATGATGTATGCGGACAAAAAGAGAAAAAAGCAGCAGAAAAGAAATAAGGAGTAAAGGAATATGCACGAAATTAGGAAACTGGATAATCCCCAAACCGCAGAGCCTTTGTTCACAGGCTGGCAGGAGACCCTGATCTATTCCTGTCTGCAAGGGGTGATGGGAGAGATATACGCTGTAGCTGCGGACAATCCTGGCACCGTCCGCCCCCGCTCTGCCATGGCCATGCTGGGGGATTTTTGCTTTTTGACCGGTGAGCCGGACGCAAAACTGGTTTCCTATAAACCGGAGGGCTGTGACCGAGATTTTATGATTATGGTCCCACAGGATTCCTCTCAAAAGGAGAGCTGGGCAGAGATTATTCGACAAATTTATGGGGAAAAGGTTCGTCAGGTCACCCGCTATGCAATCAAAAAAGAGGAAAATATCTGGGATATGGCTGCGCTGCGAAAGGCGGTGGGAGAGTTGCCGGACGGATACGTGCTTCGGGAGATTGACGAGGAGATTTATCACAGGTGTATGGAGGCTGAGTGGAGCCGGGACTTGGTGGCGCAGTACAGAGACTATGAACAATATCGGGACTGGGGCGGCGGTGTGGTAATACTGCACGGACAGGAGATTGTCTCTGGTGCCTCTTCCTACTCCAGTTACAGGGGCGGAATCGAGGTTGAGATAGATACCCGGGAGGATCATCGCAGAAAAGGCCTGGCTTATATCTGCGGCGCAGGATTGATTTTGAAATGTGTGTCCCGCGGCTTGTATCCCAGCTGGGATGCCCAGAATCTCTGGTCAGTGGCGCTGGCGGAAAAGCTGGGATACCATTTTGACCACGCCTATACAGCTTTTGAAATTTGGGGATATTGAGAGATGGCAATAAGCGCCTGAAATTTGCAGTAAAATATACGATGGAAGAGGGAGAATCGAATATGACAGAGGTACGATTTTATGATAAGGTGGAGGACAGTTTGCTGCGGTTTGCAGTGATTATAGCCAGATCAGGGGATAAGTGGGTGTTCTGTAAGCACCGGGAGAGGAATACCTATGAGGTGCCCGGCGGACACAGGGAGCCGGGGGAGAATATCGACGACACCGCCAGGAGGGAACTGTATGAGGAGACGGGGGCGCTCCGCTATACCCTGCAGCCCATATGCGTGTACTCTGTCACGGCCCCGGACAATTTTGACGGGCAGGAGAGCTTTGGAATGCTATATTATGCCCAGATAGAGGAGTTTGAACCGGAGCTACACAGTGAGATTGAGAAAATTATCCTGACGGCGGAGCTGCCGGAGTGCTGGACTTACCCGGAGATTCAGCCAAAGCTGCTGGCGGAGCTGGAGAGGCGGAGAATCTTAAACAATATTAGATTTGAAAAACTCACACCACTAATGGCGGATGATTTTTTGCATTACTTTGAAAACGAAGCCTTTCCCGAAAATGATTCACGTTCATGCTGTTTCTGCCTTGAAAGCCATTTACCAAATGAAAGCGAATATACTGCCATAGAGGATCGCCGTGAGAAAGCAAGGGAACTTATTTTAAAAGGAATTATGACAGGGTACTTAATCTATGACAATAACCATGTGATTGGTTGGTGCAATACTGGGGATAAAACAGATTATCTGCCGATTTATGAAAATGATGAATTTCGGACCGACGATGAAAGGGGTAAGGTAAAGGTGCTGTACTGTATCGACATTGCTCCAAATTATCAAGGAAAAGGAATTGCAAATATTATAATGGAAAAGGTATTGTCTGATGCAAAAGAGGAAGGGTATTCTTATGTGGAAGGATATCCGTTCGTAGATACAGATTTTGTATGGCAGTACCATGGGCCTGTCAGACTATATGAAAAATATGGATTTGAGATGTATGGGAAAAAGTCATGGTTCTACATTATGAGAAAAGCGCTGTAAATCTATTTACAGTGAAACCACAGTGCCCCATTGAATTCAGTCAGTGGGGCATTTTAAGAGAGGAGCCAAACATGGCAGAGTACGAACAGGTGAGCCAGCCCTTTGCGCCGGTATATGACAAGGATTCCCGCATTCTGATACTGGGAAGTCTGCCCTCCGTGAAATCCAGGGAGCAGGGCTTTTATTATGGGCATGCCAGAAATCGGTTCTGGCCCATGCTTGCCGCTGTCTGTGGAGAGGAGGTTCCTAAAAGTATTCCGGAGAAAAAGGCTTTGCTGCTACGCCATGGCTTGGCGGTGTATGACGTGATCGAGAGCTGTGAGATCAGAGGCTCCAGCGACAGCAGCATCCGCAATGTGAAAGCCGCGGATATCCGAGCCATTATGGACGCCTCCCGGATTGAAAGGATACTGGTCAATGGCAGGACTGCGGCAAAATACTTCAAAGCCTATCAGCCCGCCGCCTATCAGCAGATGTTGATAGAGCTGCCCTCCACCAGTCCGGCCAATGCCGCTTTTTCTCTGGAAAAGCTGGTGGAGATATGGGGAAGAGCTATCTCTTCCATATCCCTACCTAAAACAGAACAGTCCCAACACCTGCGCATTCGCAACCAAGTAGGAGGAAACTCCGCGCAAGGTCAAAATATTTCATTTCGTTTTACACCTTGAAATGAAACCGCAGAAAAGGAGCCAATTATGAGACATGTCAAATGCTATATTCCAGAATATCCCAGACCGCAGTTCGTCAGAAACGATTGGCTGAACTTGAACGGGGAGTGGGCTTTTGCTTTCGGTGATGAAACGGACGTTGCAGACGCGCTTGCAGGCAGGCTTGAACGAAAGATCAATGTTCCATTTACATATGAGACCGAGCTTAGCGGAATCCACGATACTGCACAGCATAATTCAGTGTGGTATTCCCGCAAAATTTCGGGAAAGGCAGGCAAACGGACGATCGTCAATTTTGACGGCGCAGACTACGTTACCGAGGTTTATGTAAACGGCAGACTTGCGGGAACTCACAAGGGAGCATACACGCGTTTCTCCTTTGATGTGACTGATCTTCTTGTCGATAACGCAGGCGTACTTACCGTAAAATGCACTGATGACGACCTGCCAGTTCAGGTCAGAGGCAAGCAGCGCTGGGAGGCTCAGAGTTTCGGCTGCTGGTATGTGCAGACTACGGGGATATGGAAAACCGTATGGCTTGAATATACAGATGAGGTATGGCTGACAACGCTTAAAATAACTCCCGATATAAGCGACAGCTCCGTTACATTTGACATGGCTGTGAATAGGCCCGCAGATGATGTTGAGGTAAAAATAGCGGTAAGCTTTGACGGCAGACTCGTGCAGACGGTATCCGTAATTGCGGGAGATATTGACAACACCGTAAAGGTTCGTCTTGACAGCAAGAGCATTACTTATCAGGCGGCGCAGTGGTGTCTCTGGAATCCTGCACTGTATGACGTTGAAGTGACCGTAAGCAAGAGCGGAAATGAAGTCGATCGCGTTGGCAGCTATTTCGGATTGAGGGAGTTCACCGTCAGGAACGGAAAAATACTGCTCAACGGCGGACCGTTCTATTCGAAGCTTGTACTCGATCAGGGGTACTGGAAAGAATCGGGAATGACGCCTCCAAGCGAGCAGGCGATCATTGACGATATCCGGCTTGCAAAGGAAATGGGCTTCAACGGTGCTCGCAAGCACCAGAAAAANGAGGACGAGCGTTTTTACTATTACGCNGATATTATGGGNTTNGTGGTATGGTGCGAGCTNCCNTCAAATCATTGGTTCAGCGACGAGGCTGTAAANNATATTTCCGCNGAGTGGCTTGACATCGTTACGCAGAATNACAATCACCCGTCGCTGGTAACATGGGTGCTCTTTAATGAAAGCTGGGGNGTTAAGGGTATTGCTTCAAATCCCCGTCATCAGAATTTTGCAGAGGGTCTTTACTATATGACAAAAAGTATCGACACCATGCGCCCTGTTATCTCAAACGACGGCTGGTATCATGCAAAGAGCGATATTCTCACACTCCATCACTACGAGCAGAACAGCAGCTGGCTTGCGCACCTTTACGACACCAAAGAAAAGCTTACTGACGGCTATTGCGGAAATTCACAGCTTCTGCCCTTTGCCGCCGGATTTAAATACGAGGGGCAGCCTATCATTTTCACCGAGTTCGGCGGAACTCATTACGCCAGTGACGAGGGCTGGGGCTATGGTGCTTCGGTACACACGGACGAGGAATTTCTGGAACGCTTCAGCTCATTGATAAAGGCTGTGGAGGATATGGATATCAGCGGCTACTGCTACACCCAGCTGACAGATGTTGAGCAGGAAACAAACGGTCTGCTTACAGTTGACAGAGCACCGAAGGTTCCCATAGAAAAGATAGCAGGAATAATTAATTGAGGAGTGAGAGTATGAGCGATAGAATATATACACCGGTAAATCCCAATTCGCAGGAATGTGTCAGAAACGTGCTGAAATACCTGTCCGATATTTCTTTCGATAAAGTCATAACAGGTCAGCACACCCAGACTATGGCTATGGAGGAATTACATCACATTAAAAAAGTAACAGGTCATGAGCCCGCTTTGCTGGGATTTGAACTTTTGTCCTATTCCCCGAACATCAATTATCTCGATACCGATGAGGAGTGTATGACCGAGGTGACAAATAATTACGGTACGCTGAAAAGAGCGTGGGAATGGGCTGAGAGAAAAGGACTGATCACATTTACATGGCACTGGTTCTCGCCGCTGGGAGGTCATTCAAAATCCTTTTTTACAGACAATACCGACTTCGACGCAAGCAGGGCGGTTATTGACGGAACTCCCGAAAACAAGGCGCTGATCTCTGATATGGATATGATGGCGGGACTGCTTCGCCCGTTCCGCGACAGCGGCATACCCATACTTTGGAGACCGTTCCATGAGGGAGACGGAAACTGGTTCTGGTGGGGCGTAAAGGGACCTGATGTCGTGAAGAAGCTGTACCGTATGATGTATGACAGATTCACAGGTCTGCATGGTCTGAATAATCTCATATGGGTATGGAATACCGCCGAACCCGAGTGTTATCCGGGTGATGATGTGGTGGATATTATCTCGAAGGATATGTATCCCCCCAAGCACGTTCACACGGCCTGCGCTGACGAATACAGCAAGCTGATTAAAATAACACAGCAGCCGAAGATAACCACAATCGGCGAGATAGGCAGTCTGCCCGATCTGAACGAAATACACAGTCTTGGGCTCGGCTGGGCAGCCTATATGACATGGTCGGGCATATTCTGCCTTTCAGAGGAGTTCAGCAGCTTTGAGTATCTGAAAAAGCTTTATGAAAGTCCGTATGCCGTGACAAAGGAAACACTGCCCGAATTATATTAGGGCTTGCTCTTAATACTTTTTTGGGCGTACCCCGGTTTTTTGCAGGAATATATTAGAGAAATAGTGTTCGTCCGCAAAATTCAGACGATAGGCTATTTCCTTCACCGTCAGCGAGGAATTTTTCAGAAGCAGCTTTGCAGTTTCTATCTTGCGTGTGAGAATATAGTCGTAAGGCGTTACGCCGTAGGCTTTTTTGAACACACGGTTGACCTGCGAGGACGAAATATTTACGTGTTTTGACAGTGATTCTATACTTAGTCTTTCATAAATATTACGGTCTATATATGATTTGACCTCGAATGCAGCTCCCTTTGAGTTGTGATCCGAATCCGGTATTATGCTGTCGTGTATCTTGATTATCAGCCTGTGGAAAACAAGGGCGCACTGCGAATGTATTTCATTCAGAGCCAGCTCTTTATTTTCACAAATGTCAAGAAACTCACGGAAAAAGGGGAAAGCGTCTATGCCCTTGACGATAAGAGTGCCCGTAATGCCATAAACATGGATAAGCTCATCGCACAGCGTACCGCTGATGTTGAACCATATCTTTTCAAAAGGATCCTCGGATACCGAGCGGTAATCGTGATCCGCGCCCTTGGGAAGAATGTACAGGTCGCCCGTGGACGGATAATTTGTTATACCGTCCACGGTAACGATACCGCTGCCCCGGATGACATACTCGAAGCAGTGAATGTACGATTTTTTTCGAGTGATATGATAATTGGGGTCGGGATAGGTTATACCTGCCATTTCGATATAGAACGGTCTGTCCTGATCGTCAAAGATCTCGCCGAATGAGATTATATGCTCCATGAATGTATTCCTCACTTTTTTAAACTGTTAATGTTAATTGTGCCATACATTGCAATGCTTTTCAATAAATTGAGGTGATTTTATGAAAAACTTCCTTAAATATGTCAATATAAAGCAGGGTACGCTTTCCGAGCCGAGATTTTCCACCGGAAACACTTTGCCGCTGACCTGCGCTCCCTTTGGTATGAACAGCTTTTCCGTTCAGACAAGGGCAAGCGGCGGCAGCTGGTATTATTCCCCTCTGCACAGACAGGCAGAGGGTATACGGCTTACACACCAACCGAGTCCATGGGTCAGAGATTATGCGCATTTTGCATTTATGCCCCAAAGCGGAGATCCGTATGTTACCGAGGACAGCCGCAGCTCATCTTTTGACGAAAAAGAGATTTCTCCTGCCTGCACGGAGATATATTTCAAACGGTATTTTGTGCAAATGGGTATTGTTCCCACTGAACGGGGAGCGATAATCAAGATACGCTGGGATACCGCCAAGACGCCGAGGCTTGCGGTGCTGCCCTTCGATTTCCCGACTGAGCTTGTCCTTGACCCCGAAAATCGGATGCTTACGGGATTCACCAACGCTTACGGAGACGGCACACGTAAGGATTTTAAGTTTTATTTCTGCATGAAATTTGACAAACCCGTAAATGCTTCCCAGACCGTTATTACCAAAAATTCGGGAGACACGGAGCAGGGAATTTCATGCAGCGGCACGGGCGCGGGAATGAACATTGCCTTTGATATTCCGCAGGGTGGGGAGCTTATCGTTCGGCTGGGGACTTCGTATATTTCTCCCGAATATGCCGTGAGGAATCTCAGCGAGGTCGGCGGCCGGACATATGAGCAGGTCAAGGCCGAAACCGAAGATAAATGGAATTCCCTGTTATCTAAAATAGAGATAGAGGATTCCGAAGAGCGTATGCGCACCTTTTACTCCTGCCTGTACCGCTGCTTTATTTTCCCGAGAATTTTTTATGAGTGTGACGAGCTTGGCAGGGCGGTGCACTATAATACAAAAAGCGGGGAGATATGCGATGGCAAAATGTTTGTTGACAATGGCTTCTGGGATGTCTACCGAACCCTTTATCCCCTGCTGACGCTGATCATCCCGGAGCATATCAGTGAGATCATGGAGGG
>JAAUZI010000014.1 GCA_014804645.1 Lachnospiraceae bacterium
CTGTTGAATCTGCAGAGCATGGGTAAGACCATTGTGATCAGCTCGCATATCCTCTCGGAGCTGTCCGAAATGTGCAACAGCATCGGAATCATGAATCATGGCACTCTGGTGGCGGCGGGCCGCATTGAGGATGTGATGGAGGGAGTATTCGGCGACAATCAGCTGGTTATCACGCTGGAGGAGGGCCGTGATACGGCGGTGCGCATTGCAAATGAACACGCTAAAGTGAGGGTGGATTCCGTAGGTGAGCATGAGCTGAAACTGTCCCATAATATGTCAAAGCCGGAGATCGCCGCCATGGTGGGGGAAATGATCGCAGGCGGTGTGGTGGTGACAGGTTTCCACAAGCAGGAGGGCGATCTGGAGACGCTGTTTATGCGTGTGACCGGAGAGTAAGCGGACTCTCGACAGTGGCGCCTCCCGGCAGTTTCCGATAGCGGCGCTGACGGGGCAGGGCGGATTAAAGACAGGAGGACAGGGAAAATGTATCTCAACCCTATTGTTAAAAAAGATGTGAAGGTGCAGTCGCGCAGCATGAAAATCTGCTGGGGCGTATTTGCCTATGAGTTGATACTGGCGCTGGTGTATTTTCTGGCAATGAGTGTCATTCAGAATACCCGCATGTATTCCACCGAAAATATATACAGTTATATAGTGTGGCTCTATCCGGTTCTGGCAGTCACGCAGCTGGTCATTCTGGGCATGGTGGTGCCCGTCAGAACCGCCTCCTCCATATCGGGGGAAAAGGAGCGTCAGACCTTTGATATTATGATGACCACCAGCATGTCTCCCTTTTCAATCATTCTGGGCAAAGTTATGACGGCGATCGTGCAGAGCATGTTTTATGTGGTGGCAAGTATGCCCATCATGGCGCTCCCCTTTATCATCGGCGGAATGTCCTGGGCGTATCTGTTCCTGTTTCTGGGAATTGCGGTTCTGGTGGCGCTTTTTTCCGCCAGTATAGGGATTTTCTGTTCCTCCGTCTGCAAAAAGAGTATCAGCGCAGTGATCCTGTCCTATGTGTTTTATCTCGTGTTCTTTCTGGGAACTGCGGTGCCGCCTCTCGTGTACAGCGCCATACTGTCAAATATGCGCTACAATCTGCTCAGCGTTCCCCAGATTTATGTGAGCATTGAGGCGAATTTTTATCTGTCACTGCTGTTTAATCCGGCGGTGTATCTGGTGGAGTTCTTTTCCCGTGTTATGGCGGGCGAGTCCGTTGTAAACACACTGGCTACAATAAATGGCGGAACAAAGAACATGGGACCCATTAATCTGGTGGCAACAGGGAATCGGTGGATGATTTTGTCCACGATTCTGTTCGTGGGGGTTTCCCTGCTGTTCCTCTGGCTTGCGTCCAAGCTCATCAATCCTATCAAGGGCCGTAAAAAACGCGGCGGCCATAGATAAAGAGGGCGGTATATGGATATCAAAAAGTATCTGAGAGAACAGATCAAAAAGTGTAGAAATCGAATGAATCTGGCAAAGTCCATCGACTGTGGAATTCTTTTTGCGGCGGCGGGGGGCGTGGTTGGCATGCTCTGCGAGCTGTTTTCCCTTGTCCGGCCGTTTTATTACGCTCATCTGACGGCGGGGCTTTGCTTTGCGGCTGGACTTTTGGCGGGAATCGGCTATGCCGTATACAGGCGGGCAGATATGAGCCAGGCGGCCAGGCGGCTGGATTCCTTCGGCTTAAAGGAGCGCATGATTACCGCCTACGAGCTGATGTACGCAGAGGCTGAGGAGGGGGAGGACCTGGCAGAGCTGCAGAGACAGGACGCAATGCTCCATTACAATCGGCTGCGGGATCGGATCAAAATACCGCTGTGGCCGGATAGAAGACATGTGCTGGCGCTGGTTTTGTCGGCGGCGCTGGTGGTGATTCTGGGCATTCTGCCCTCCCCGGTCAGGGAGCGGGCGGTGCTGCACCATCAGGTGCAGGAGCAGGCCAAAGAGGAGATAAAAGAACTGGAGGAGCTTGTGGACGCCCTTGAGGGTGTGGACATGGAGAGCCTGACGGAGGAGCAGAGAGCGCAGCTGCAGGAGCTTATGGAGGCTATGCAGCGATCGGAGGAGGAACTGGCACGGGCGGACAGCTGGGAGAGTCTGGGTGCGGCCGTGGAGAGACTGGACTATAAGTACGGACAGGCCCAGCAGAGTCTGGAACAACTTGCGGCGCAGCTGGAGAATCCGGAGGCAGCGGGAGTAGTTTCCGCTCAGGAGCTGGCTAAAGCGGCTAACCCGAACGGGACACAGTCGGTCTCCCCGCAGGCTGCGGTATCACCCGGACAGAATGGCTCCGGGGACGGCGATGGCAGTGGGAATAACGGTGAAAATGGCAACGGCAATGAAAACGGCTCGGGAGGCCAGGGCGGCGGCAACGGTAATGATAATGAGAACGGCTCGGGAGGCCAGGGCAGCGGTAATGGCGAAGGGGAAGGCTCTGGAGGGAATGGCAATGGAAATGGCAGCGGCAATGGCGAAGGGGAAGGCTCCGGAGGGAATGGCAATGGTAATGGCAGTGGAAATGGCGGAGGAAACGGGCGGGGAACCGGCAGCAGCAATGCCGCCCACGACTATGTCAGTATTCCCAATGCGGTTGCGGACGATCCCTCTCTGACCGGGAACAAATACGGAGATCAGAATTCCGATTACTTTCGGCAGCAGAACGGTCTTGCATGGGAGGGAGAGCATGTGGATTACAGTTCCGTGCTTGGCCAGTATACGGACAGCGCTTACGAGGGAATCGCCACCGGCAGATATCCCACTGGCATGGAGTCGGTAATACGGGATTATTTTGAAAACCTGAATAAATAAGGAGAATGTGATGACAGAGTTAGAGATTTATCAGCAGAAGATTATGGAGTGCGAGCAGGAGATCGGCAAGGGAATCATCGGGCAGCGGGATATTATCCGCCAGGTCATGCTGGTGATGCTCTCCGGGGGAAACGTGCTTTTGGAGGGTATGCCGGGGCTGGGCAAGACCATGCTGGTGCGCACCATTGGACAGGTGCTGCATCTGTCGTTCAAGCGCATTCAGTTCACGCCGGATCTGATGCCCAGTGATGTGACGGGTACCAATATCATGGTGAAGGAGGAGGGAAAGAGCAGTTTCCGGTTTGAGCGGGGACCGATCTTTGCCAATCTGGTGCTGGCGGATGAGATCAACCGGGCCACGCCCAAGACCCAGTCCGCCCTGCTGGAGGCCATGCAGGAGCACACGGTGACGGTGGGCAGCGAGAGTCATCGCCTGGAAGAGCCTTTTATGGTGCTGGCAACTCAGAATCCCATTGAGCAGGAGGGAACCTATCCGCTGCCGGAGGCACAGCTGGACCGATTTATGTTTAAGGTGCTGGTGAAGTTTCCAAGCAAGGAGGAGCTGCGCGGCATCGTGGGACTCACGGAGGGACAGCAGCAGCCCCAGATCCGCAGTCTGCTGGAGGGCGGAGAGCTGCTGGAGGCCAGAAGACTTATAGGCCGGATTCCCATCGCGGATGCCGTCATGAATTATATTCTGGAGCTGGTCATGGCAACTCATGAATCCCACCCCTATATCCGGGAGGGGGCAAGCCCCAGAGCGGCCCAGGCGTTGATTCGTACCTCACGGGCCAGGGCCTTTATGGAGGGGCGCATGAACGTATCCTTTGAGGACGTGCAGAGCGTGGCCTATCCGGTGCTGCGTCACAGGATGATATTGAGCTTTGACGCCATTTCCGAGGGAGTCACGGAGGACGCTGTGATCCGTCAGATTATTGAGGCAAAGGAAAAGAGTATGTATGCTTGACAGAAATTTTTTTGACACTCTGTCCCGGCTGCGGCTGCGGATGTGGCACAAGAGCAGTTTGAATATGTCGGGTAACCGAAAATCCATGCAGAAAGGATTGTCGGCGGAATTCTCGGACTTTCGGGAGTACATGCCGGGAGACGATCTGCGCCGTATGGACTGGAATGTGTATGCCAGATTGGACAAGCTGTATATCCGGGAGTATATGGAGGAGAAGGAGGCCGTGGTGTCGGTTCTCGTTGACACCAGCGCCTCCATGGACTACGGAACCGAGAGCAAGGCGGAGCTGGCCAGGGATCTGGCTGCTACAGTGTCCTACCTTGCCCTGTGCAATATGGACAGACTGCGGCTCTATGATATGAAGGATATGAGCCGGGGGCTTGTGGTGAGCGGGGGGCGTAACGCCTTTCCAAAGGTGCTGCGCTGGCTGGAGAGACTTGTGTTTTCAGGCGAGATCGATATGCTTGCGGCAGCAAAAAAAATGCAGTGCCGCGGGCCGGGAGTGACGGTGCTGATAAGTGATTTTCTTCATGAGGGCATGCTGGGCGATACGACGGCAGACTATGAGAAACTGCTGCAGTATCTGCAATATTGTAAGCAGCGTCCGGTGGTGCTGCACACCATGGCGTCAGAGGAACTGCGTGTACCTTTGGAGGGAGCGCTCAATCTGATAGATGCGGAGAGCCAGTCCCAGCTGCGTCTGACGGTGGACGCCAAGGCCATAGACAACTATGAGCGGGAGCTTGGGCGTCTGACAGAGCGGATGAAAAAGGGCTGCAGCAGGGGCAGGGGGACATATGTGCTCTGCGACACGGGAAGGGACAGGAATCAGCTGGTGTTTCAGGATTTAAGGGTGATTTATGATATTTGAGAGCTTATGGCCGCTCGCACTGCTGCTGGCGGTTCCGGTGATAATTATTTTATATCTGTTAAAGCCCAGGGGGAAGGACTATAGGATTTCCTCCATATTGTTGTGGGACAAAATGTTCAAAAACCAGCAGGCCAGAACATTTTTGGAGAAATTTATCCACAACATACTGATGTACCTGCAGATCGTGATGATACTGTTGTTGGTGCTGGCCTTGATGTCGCCTTACATCCGCAGACAGGGAAAAGGCGGGGAAAATGTGATACTGGTGCTGGATACCAGCGGCAGTATGCAGCATGATACGGGTGAGGGCAGGATGCGAATAGAGGAGGCTGTGGAGCAGGCGAGGAATATGATTGCCTCCTCGGAGGGGGCCGCCTTTTCCATTGTCACCAGCGACTGTATGGGAACCAATCTGCTGGCCGTGGGAGTGAGAGACAGGCAGAGTCTGTACAGTGCGTTGAACCAGGTGGAGTGCTGTGATGGGCCACAGAATCTCCGTGGCGCCGAGAGCGTGGTGGAGACTTTGCGCAGCGCCGGGACTGAGACGGGGGAGCAGACGGCTCCCGCGGAGGTGATCGTGTTCACTGACGGCAGTGGCGCGGAGGACGCCATGAATTTTGCTGCGTATTTCGACGCCCAGGTGGTGGTGATGGGCGGTGCGGTGAGCAATGTGGCCAACAATTTTCTGTCGTATACGGAGAGCGGAGAATCGGAGGAGGAACGCTCCATAGTCTGCGCCTCCAGCCTCACCAATTACAGCGATGCTGAGGCGGCGTTGGAGGTCAGCCTGTATGACGGAAAAAAGCTGCAGGAGGTCAGGCAGCTGACACTGGAGGCAGGAGAGACAAAGCTGATTTTCTTCGCCCCGTTTACATGGCAGGGGGAGCCGCTGCGCAGTGAGATCGGCTCGGTGGAGTTCGCTGGAAAAGCGCGGGGGGACTCCCTGGCCGCAGACAATGTGACCTATGCGGTGTCTACCCAGAGCAGCCGGGTGCAGGCGGTGATGATCGGGGAGGGAAACACATATATTGAGAAAGCGTATCAGGCGGCTACGGGCATGAGTCTAACCAAAGTGGGGAGCGAGGACGCATTGCCTCAGGAAAGCCGGGAGACGCGCATTTATGACGCTGGTGTCATTGACACCGGGGCGAATGACACTGGGAAAATAGTGTTTGCAGACGGCAGAAATGCCGTGGACACTGTAAAGCGGGTGATGCTCACCGTCACAAACTGCGACCTGACCGCGGGGATGTCCTCCTTTTCGGTAGGTGTCAACGAGACAAAGGTATATGAGGTGCCGGAGTGGGGCGTCGGATTTCTGTGGGCCGGAGAGCAGTGCGCGGGCTATTATGGGGAACACGACGGCGTGAAGACGGTGGTGGTGGGATTTGATATCCGGGAGTCGGATTTCCCGCTGAAAGCGGAATTTCCTATCTTTATATCCAATGCGATCCACTATCTGGGGGATACTTCTCTGCTGGCCGACAATGTCTATATGGCGGGAGAGCGGGTGGTGTTTCACCCACAGGCGGATTTTGATGTGAACACGCTGACGGCGCAGACTCGGAAAGCGGGACTGTATGAAATCAATGCGGGTGACATAACAGAGTGGTATGTGGTACGTTTTGACACGGGCAGCCAGTCCGACGGACAGCTGACGGCGGCGGGAGCGGCAGAGCGGGACAACTATGGCGACCGGATGGTGAAAAGGCAGCTGCGCAACATACTGCTGGCGGCACTGCTGATACTGATGGCGCTGGAATGGATTCTGTATGTTCGGCAGACGCGCAGCCGCAGCAAATTCTATCTGGCAGTGCGCCTGGTGGGTGTGCTCATGCTGCTTTTGGCGCTGTGCGGCGTGTCCATAAACAGGCGCAGCGGAACCAACACCACGGTTTTCTTGGTGGATATCTCCAACAGCAACCGGCAGAACCTGGATGCCATGGAGGACTATTTGCGCAGGACGCTGCAGGATATGCCCGGCGAGAATCAGTACGGCATTGTCACCTTTGGCAAAAATTCCCTAGTGGAGCAGTTTTTGATTGGGGAGAATCATTTTTCGCGTATTATGTCGCTGCCGGACAAGACGGCCACAAATTTTGAGGAGGCGGTTTCCAGAGCGCTGGCAATGATTCCAGCCCAGGGCGCCGGGCGGTTGGTCATTCTCACCGACGGCAGAGAGACCAGGGGGGAGTTGGCTAACACGGCGTCTGCACTGATGGCCGGACAGGTGGAGGTTCTGGCGCTGCTCTATGAGACGAATCAGGGACAGGACGCCTATGTGGAAGAGGTGAAACTGCCCAGCTATCTGTACAAGGGAGACGCTTACTCCATGACTGTGACGGTTCAGAGCAACTATGAGACGGATGCCCAGATTCAGATCTGGATGGGCAGCATGCAGACAGACGCCTATGCCGTCCATCTGAATCGGGGAACCAACCGTTTCCAGTTTAGGCAGGAGGTCACGGGGGAAAACGTGGAGAGTTTCGAGGTCAAGGTGGTGGCGGCGGGGGACACCTGCGAGGAGAATGACAGCTACCACGCCTATGCGGTGGTGGAATCGGTGCCCAAGGTGCTGGTGATATCCGGTATGGGAGAGAACAGCGAAGAGTATGAAAGGCTTCTTCGCAGCGCCAACTGTAACTACAACGTGGTGTCTGCGATCAATGCGCCCAGAACTTTGGAGACAATGCTGGAATACAGGAGCATTGTGCTGGAGAATGTGTATCTGCCGGATCTGCCCAAGGGTTTTCTGGACAATATTGAGACCTATGTAAAGGATTACGCCTGCGGGCTGGTCTGCTGCGGCGGGGATGACAGCTATGCTCTGGGCGGTTACCGGGAGAGTGTGCTGGAGACCCTGCTCCCGGTGGATATGGAGCTGCGGGGAGTGGATGAGATTCCAGTTATGGTCATGATTATGGTGATTGACCACTCCGGCAGCATGGGTATGAGCACAGGGAGCGGCGCTACCAACCTGGATCTGGCGATCACAGCCGCTCAGACGGCAGTGGATCAGATGCGGAGTCAGGATTATGTGGGTGTCATTTCCTTTGACGACACCTACAGCTGGGTGGTGAAACCCACCCTGGCCCAGGACAGGGAGGAGATCAAAAGGCAGATCGCCACCATACCCGACGGCGGCGGCACGACGATTCAGCCGGCGCTGTGGGAGGCTCTGGACGGCGCGGAAAAATGCGATGTCTCTATCCGTCATGTGATTCTTTTGACCGACGGACAGGGGGAGAGTACGAATTATGACAAGCTCACCACCTCCTATGTGGACGGGGGAGTGACGCTGTCTACGGTTGCGGTGGGAGAAGGCTCGGACACAAGGCTGCTGGAGCAGATTGCCTCGGAATGCGGCGGCCGCTACTACTACTCAGATATGGCCACAGACATCCCCAAAATATTTGCCCAGGAGGTATTTCTCAGAGGGGACACCTATCTGCAGAATGGAGAATTTGCTTTGGCAGTGGGCCGAGGAGAGATCACAGATGGTCTCTTTGAAAACGGATGGCCCACCATATACGGATATGTCAGCGCAACTGAGAAAAATGCCTCCCACGTGCTTATCGCCTCGGAGAAGGATGATCCGGTGCTGACGGTGATGCAGTACGGGCTGGGACACACGGTGGCCTGGAATACGGATGTGACAAATCAGTGGACTGCGGGATTTGCGGGAGAAAGCGACTACGTGCAGCTCTGGAAACGCATTATCGACTACAGTGTGGGTAATACAAGAGTGGGAGAGGACTCTGTGGATGTGCTGACGGCGGGAGGTTATACGAATATTGCCTACCATGCTATGGACTATGACGAGGGAACCCGGGTGGAGGCGGTGTATACCGATCCGGAGGGCAATACCCAAACCCAGAGCCTGCAGGCCACGGCTCCGGGGAGTTATGAGGCAAAGCTGGACACGGATATGACCGGTATCTACAATCTAAGTGTGCGGCGTGTGGACGGGGAAAATATCACCAATGCCGTGACCACTGCCGCGGCGGTACAGTACTCGGACGAATACAAATTTGACATTGGGAATGAGGATTTCAAGGCGTTTGTGGAGCGCTACGGAAGATTTCTGGACTCGGAGGAAAATTTCTGGAGACAGAGAAAGAGTGCGGTGCGGCAGAGGTATGAATTGACGCCATGGCTGATTTTGCTGGCAATTTTGTGGTTCGTTATGGACATAGCGTTTCGCAGGTTCCATTTCCTGCCCCAGGACACAAGGCTGTACCGAAACATTGTGAGCCATATGGCAGGGAGAAGGAACAGAAAGGCGTCCGCGGAGAACAGCCGGGCCGAAGAGGCGATCCAGGAGATCCAAAAGGCACAGGCAGAGTCCACAGCCGGGACAGAGTCTGCTGCCCCGGAGAGCGGAAGGAGAAAGAAAACATCCGGGAAAAAGGCTGTGAAACAGGAACCCCAGACCCTGGACACCTCGGCTCTGCTGAAGAAGAGAGATCAGAGGAATCAATAAGGATATGCGCCAGAGCCTAGGCCTGAATAAATTTGCGGATTGTTTTTTCCACTGCATGGGGATTCAACTCAAGTATGTGGTCATGGATTTTCTGGTAGGCGTCCTTGGGGGAAATGTCCGCGGACAAATCCTCCTTCCAGAAATCCTCCACAGTGCAGAACACAGTGCTGTTCCAGCCGTAGCTCTCCCCGTATTTATTCTTTTTCTGGGTCTGCCCGCACATGGTGATGAACAGGTTTCTTTGCAGATTTACAAGCGCCCGCTCAAAGCGCGATGCGTCTTCCTTATGTATGCCGCAGATGCTCTTTAAGTCGTGGAAGGCGACTCTGCCGCTTTCTGCGACTGCCTCGTAGATATATTTCTCCAGCTGGCTGGCTTTTCCCTCGTCATACCACTCGTCAAAGACCATGCCCTGTCTGCGCACTGACAGAAAGAGGGGATACCACTTTCTGGTGATATAGCCGCTGGCGCCGAAAAATACTTTGCCGTAGGCAATATCGTCCCGCTCCTGCAGAACCCGCATACGCCATTCCCAGGGGTCGGTCTCGGGATCACCGGTATGCCATACGATGGGAGAGTCAGGGGGAACATTCTTCCAGTCAAAGGAGATGAGCGCATAGATTCCTCTGTCGTTGCCTCCGCCCATGGAAAAGCCGCATTTCAATAATTCTTCGCAAAAGTCAGAGTAATTCCTAATCATATCGGTTGTCCTCCCTTTTTAAACAGAACAATAATACCACACTAAACAGGACGTCGTTATGTCTTGTTTAGTGTGGTATTATGAGTAAAATTCTTCGTTTAACTCAAAGCCTGATTCCCATACACAGCAACAGGGCATTTCGCAAAATCCAGTTTACACCCAGAACGACCAGGGCGCCATAGAGATACCAGTTGTGGAACCGCAGTCCGGAAAAATAGCGGAATCGGGTGAGCCGAGCGGCTGCGTGGGAGAGCATAAAGCCTCCGTAAAGCACAGCGCTGTAGACCACCAGCGGATGGTACCACAGGGATTTCAGAATATGACCGTGCAACAGGCTGATAAACGCCCTTGTGCCGCCGCACCCGGGACAATAGAGTCCAAAATATGTGTACAGCACACAGGGGGGAAGGGAAATATGTGGCAGGAGTACATAATAAAACAGTACCCCTGCCACAAGGCTTATTCCCAGGAAAATGTATCCCAGACGAAATAAATTGTCTTCCAGTGATCTTTCTCTTTTCATGAAATTACATGAAAGAAGAAACGTCAATACCGGCTGCAGCCAGCATGCCCACGATGGCAACGCTGCCGATGATCCAGATCACAGCGAACACAATACCGATGATGGAACAAACCAAACCGGCGGTACCCAGACCGCTCTTGCCGGATTTGTTCTTGGACATAACGGAGCAAATAATGCCACCGATGCCCAGAGCAATACCCAGATAGGTGATGCAGCATCCCATCACGATAGCAGCGATACCCAGGATCAAGGAAACGATAGCAAGAGTATCATTTTTCTTGGGCTCCGGGGGAGTAGGCTGCTGATAATTGTTGTTTTGGAAATTTTGACCGTCCATTTTTTAGTCCTCCTCATAATGAATGATTGATGTAACACGCTTTGCGCGTCACTCGGTTAACGGTATGCCACTACCGTCTGTATTTATTTTACCAACCAGAATCAAGATACCTTCCACAAGACCCCAGATGGATGTGGCCAGAATAAAAAAGATACCGACAAACACACAGCAGAGTGCATAGCCCACCAGGGTAAGCACCAGCTGGATGACAGCCTTCTGGGTATAACCCAGATAGAAGTTATGTACGCCGAACTGTCCCAGAAAAATTCCAAACAAGCCTGCCGCAATCTTGGATTTGGCATTGGTAGGTGTCTGGGGATAACTGGGAACGCCGCAGTTCAAACAGACAGATGTATCCGGCGTCATGGGTTTGCCACAGCTGTGGCAGTAGTTGGTGCCCAGTCCTTTGCCTGCACCGCATCTCACACACAATACGGCCTCATCGGACATATAGGGCTCACCACAATTCTTACAATAGTACATTCCATACCTCCTGCATGGTTGAAATTCCCTCCGCAAAAGAAGCGCATCATGAAAGCTCATGAAATGCGCTCCCCATTGTTTAAGCAGATAAAATTATTTTAAAATTTTGATAGCGCCAATCAGCGGAATCTCTTTATCTTCCTCTTTGATAGCGGCGATCAGACCGATGAGCCAGCACACAAACAGGAAAATGTTGACAAGCCAGAAAATAAGGCCAATAAGAGGAATCCGGGTCAACGCAGTGCAAATCAGCATGCCAAGATCTACAATCAGCGCCTGATTCAAGTGGAACTTGGCACCCTCCTTGTCACCTGCCAGAAAGGCAATCAACCAGCCGATTATAGAAATGTAAGCCACAATACCGGTTACTTTCTTGTCCATATCATAAACCTCCTATGTATTTAATACAAACCTCATTATAATAGAAAAGATTTGTGAATGCAATACATTTTTTTAAATTAATTGGATTCTCCGATATCCTCTCCTCGCAGCAGAGACAGAATCACCTGCACACGCTTGCAGGCTCGGGAGTAGTTCTCCTGGGCGTACTCCTCCATGGACTGGTTGTAGCCGTCCTCGTAGGCTTTGTGGTAGGAGGAGGCGGCCTCAGTCATGTACTGGCCCGCCTCCTTGGCCATATCTTCCAAGTAATCATACTCCTCGGGAAAATCTATGTTGGAGAACTTCATGAATTCCACTTCCAGCTCATCCAGATAGGAGAGCAGGTCTGAGGTGGCATAGCGGATGCTGTTCTCCTCGGCCTCCACCGAAATGGCATCGATCTTGTCCCCAATAACGGATACATTTTCACAAAATTCATTGATTTCTTTGTTGAATTTGGCTTCTATGGGATTTTCACCGCATCCGGTCAGCAGAAACAGACAGATTGCGGTCAGTAACATTCTTTTTCTCACAGGGTATCTCCTCACGTTTTTTCGCGTTCCTCTCCGGCGGAAGGGCGGTATATATCGACTTCACTTTACCATAAAAGGACAGAATTCACAACAGTTTACGACATGGTTTTACAAAATATTTTCAGAGGATTTCAAATTCTCGTTGACAGGATAGGTTTAACGCGTTAAACTTTGTTTCAAGAAGTTTAATGTATTAAACCTATGACTTTCTGAAAGTCAGTAAGACGGAAAGGCAGAGGGGAAGGGGAGAAGACTATGAATGCACCAAAAGTATTTGAGAGTGAATATCATTTTATGCTGGTTTTGTGGGAGGTGGAGCCGGTGAACAGCACCCGCCTGGTGGGGCTGTGCCGAGAACGGTTGAACTGGAGTAAAGCTACTACCTATACTGTGATACGCAGGCTGTCGGAACGGGGAATTGTAAAAAACGAGAACACTATTGTCAGCTCTCTGGTCAGTCGGGAGGAGGTGCAGGGAGCCAGTATTGACGAGCTGATGGAGCGGACATTTGACGGATCGGTGCCCCAGTTTCTTGCCGCCTTTACAAAGCGGGCAAAAATGAAACCCGAGGATGTGGAGCTGCTGCGGCAGATGATTGCGGAGTATGACTCCCCGGAGGAGGGGTAGGGGCGCAGGCGGCATAAAGGAGGTATAGCATGCAGGATTTATGGTGGAAGATTCTGGAGATGGGGCTGGCGGCCGGTTGGCTGGTGCTGGCAATTTTGGCGCTGCGCCTGGTGTGCAGACGCTTTCTGCCCCACAATATCAGGTGTGTACTGTGGATATTGGTGGCAGTGCGGCTGATCTGCCCGGTGATGCCGGAGAGCGGTTTCTCTCTGATGCCCAGAGAGGGGGAACATGTTGCTGCGGACCGGGGCGCCAGTCACTTAGAGGAAGAATCCGGGGCATGGCCGGGGGAAACGGTTGGAGCGGAGCAGGAAATCCAGCTGACGGAAAAAGAGAACAGCGGTGCGCAGGTGTTGTCGGACGTCCAGAGAGACGGGGAACAGGTAACAGGACTATTCTTTTCTCCTGGCGGCATAAAGACTTACCTCGGCCGCCCCGGGCAGAATATTTTTGTGGCTCTGACAGAGTGGATGCGTCAGTATCTGCCGGGATGGCTGTGGATAGTATGGCTTGCGGGAACAGCACTCATGGCAGGATATGGGCTGTATGGATATCTGCATATGCGGTATCTGGTGCGGGATGCAATCCCCGAATCGGAGGAGAACGGCAGGGTCTGTAGCTGGCGCAGCGACCGAATCAGGAGTCCCTTCGTGCTGGGAATTTTCAGCCCCCGGATTTATCTGCCCTGTGGAGCGCCGGAAGAAACCCGGGAATATGTGTTGGCCCATGAACAGGCCCATATAAGCAGGCGGGATCCGCTGGTCAAACTGGCGGGTTATGCGCTGTTGACGGTGTACTGGTTTCAGCCTCTGGTATGGATTGCCTATGGGCTGCTGTGTCGGGACATTGAGCTGGCGTGCGACGAGAGGGTAATCCGCAGCTATGGAGAGGATACCTGCCGCAAGCGCAGCTACATGGAGGCGCTGCTGGCGCTCAGCGTTCAGGAGACCGTTCATAAGGGAGGCGTTTTGGCCTTTGGTGAGGGAGGGGTCCGGCGTCGGGTCGGGAATCTGCTGCATTATAAACGTCCGGCGGTGTGGATGGTGGGAATTTCTGTGTTGCTCTGCGTGGCGGCGGCTGTGTGCCTTTTGACCAATCCCCGGCAGAGAGATATACCGGAAAAGAGCACGTCCGGCCAGCAGAGAGATTCGGAGTCAGAGGGGTCAGACCAGCCTGACCAGCAGATAAGTGCTGAGGCCGATATTTCTGGGAGCAGTCAGATGGATCAGAATGACGTGCAAGATATTTTGGAGCCGGATGGCACAAATCTTATGGCGTTACCCATGGGACAGAGAGTGAGAGTGGATCTGGATGGGGACGGGGAAGAAGAGATCCTGCTGATCACAGTGAGCATCGATAATGAGATGGCACAGTTAAACGGCGGGGACTGGCGCTTTGCCAAGCCGGCGATTCAAGTGGGGGAGCAGAGCTATGTTCCGGAGGTTTTCTTTGACAGTCTGGATCTATGTACATGGTATCTGTTCCGAATCGGAGGAACGGCGGAGGGCTATCAGATCGGCTTGTATGAGGACGGTCCCAGTGCTGATCCGGATACCCATCTTTTTGCCTGGCAGAAAGCGGGGGAGACAGGTCGGCTGGTTTACTTGGGACGTTTCCCCGCCAATGTGATTTATGATACCTATCCGGGCTATTGCTGGGAAAGAGGAGGCCAGGAGCCTGTGGGGCATGACGGACGCAGTTACAGAGAGGTTTTGGAACAGGTGGATCGCAGCATCAACTCCTGGATGCGTGTTCCCGGTGACGGCAGTATCTACACCTGCCAATATATGGATATCGTTCAGTCGGAACAGATGATGGTGCAGTGGAAATTGGGGGGAATTAGATACAATAGCCTGGAGCTGCAGGAGCAGTCCCGATATGAATTTTGGAATGTGGACGATCCCTATGCCGACGGTTATGCATATTGCACTAAGGAGGAGCTTTATGTCTACACAGAGCCGGACAGGCAGGCAGAGACAGCGGTGATTCCGGTCGGAGAGAATGTGGCTTTTCTGTTCTATGATGCAGAAAGCGGATGGATCGAACTGGGTTACAGCCAGGGCGAGAAAACAGGCTACATTCTGGCGGATGCTCCCTATTCCTCTATATTGCTGGCGCCGGGTCCGGCGGGCGGAACAGAACCCATATCCAAAAGGCCGGCAGATATTTTTGAAGGGCTGCACGCGACAGATTAAGTGTGCAATATTTTATAAATGAATAAAAAACTCTCTTTCTGGTACAATATACCATGATTCTGTGCGTTTCAGCGCACATTCAATCAGTAGAGTTAAATGCGGAGCATTTTACTCATGATACCATGATTCCGTGCGCTTCAGCGCACATTCTGTTCAGGAAGGGAGTTTTTATGTCTAATAGCAAGGAAAACCAATACAGCGGACAGTTGTCCGCGGGGACACAGGGCCAGCAGTCTTCCGGGACGGTTATCAGCGGCTGCCTGCAGCAGGACAGTGCCTGGCTGGATAAAAAGCTGGCGACGGACCAGAATTTTGATGTGGTGACACGCACCATAGAGGTGGGAGGCCGGGAGGCGGCGCTGTACTTTATTGACGGATTCTGCAAGGATGATCTGCTGCAGAAACTGCTACAGTATTTTATGGATATGAAAGCGCAGGACATGCCTGGGGATGCGGCCCAATTGCTGAAAAAGAGCATTCCCTATATCGAGGTGGACCAGGAGAAGGAGTGGGAGAAGATCACCTCCAGCATACTTTCCGGCATCTTTGTGCTGCTCATTGACGGTTATCGGGAGGCGGTGCTCATCGATGCAAGGACTTACCCGTCAAGGGGCGTGGAGGAGCCGGAGAAGGACAAGGTGCTGCGGGGCTCCAAGGACGGCTTTGTGGAGACGGTGGTATTTAACACGGCGCTGATCCGGCGCAGGATCCGGGACACGGATTTGCGGATGGAGATGATGAGCGCCGGTAAGAGCTCCAAGACGGATATTGTGCTCTGTTATATGGATTCCAGGGTGGATCATGATTTTCTGGAGGAGATCAAGCAGAAAATACAGAATATCCGGGTGGATTCCCTGACTATGAACCAGGAGTCGCTGGCGGAGTGTCTGGTGCCGGGAAGGTGGTGGAATCCATTTCCCAAATTCAAATATACGGAGCGGCCTGACACCGCGTCGGCCCAGATATTGGAGGGAAATGTGGTGCTGCTTGTGGACAATTCTCCCTCGGCCATGATTTTGCCCACGTCTATATTCGATGTGGTGGAGGAGGCGGACGATTACTATTTCCCGCCTGTGACTGGCACTTACCTGCGGCTTACCCGATTTTTGATTTCGTTGCTGACCTATCTTATGACGCCAACCTTTCTGCTGCTGATGGACAATCCTCACTGGATACCGGAGGGGTTTTCTTTTATCATGCTGAAAGAGGCGCCAAATATCCCACTGGTCTGGCAGTTTCTGATTCTGGAGCTGGCTATAGACGGCCTGCGGCTGGCGGCGGTCAATACTCCCAATATGCTGAGTACGCCGCTGAGCGTCATGGCGGCGCTGGTGCTGGGAGAGTTTGCGGTCAACAGCGGCTGGTTTTCCAGCGAGGTCATGCTGTACATGGCCTTTGTGGCCATTGCCAACTATACACAGGCCAACTATGAACTGGGCTATGCGCTGAAATTCATGCGTGTTATCACACTGGTGCTGACCGCCATTTTCGGCATATGGGGATATGGCGCAGGACTCATTGTGACCGGGCTGTGCATGTGCTGCAACAAGACTTTGTCTCATCGCAGCTATCTTTATCCGCTGATTCCTCTGAACTGGAAAAAGTTGAAAAACCGCTTGATCCGTCGGCGATTGCCTGGGGCGAGACAGGAGTAAGGGTATTTTTACGAAAAGAAATTGAACTGAATGACTACCTGTGATACAATCAAAGCAGTTAATCAAAAGCTCTGGAGGAAATACACATGAAAAAAATGGTTTTTGGAATCGGGCTGTTGCTAAGTGGTATTATAGGGTTTGTAGGTTGGTGTATTGCTGCGGTACTATTGGTTGAGCCAGGGGCCAGGAGTCGCATCTTAGGGTGTTTAAACGGCGAAGAATGGATTGTTCTTTTGATTTTTGCTGTGATGGCTGTTGCAGGGCTGATAATATCGGTTATTGAGTTAAAAAAAGACTGATCTTCAGTTTGCCGGGCAGTTACCCGTGATGGTAACTGCCTATTTTATAGATTCAAGAAAACTTAGTGAGGAGATGGATATGGCACACAGGATAAAGACAACAATACAGGAGATTGCAGCAAAGCCGGGACAGCGTCTGCTGGTGGTCAGCGATATCCACGGACATCTGGATCGATTTATCCAGCTGCTGCGGCAGATGCATTACAGCGGGGATGATATTCTGGTTCTGGTGGGAGATCTGATTGAAAAAGGACCGGAGAGCCTGCGTGTGGTGCAGTATGTGATGGATCTGGCCCGGCAGTATCCCGTGTATGTGTCCATGGGCAATGTGGACCTGGGACGTCTTTTGAAGGTGGACGATGATTCGCCCGAGGGAGTGGCGGACTGGGCCGGTTTTTTGAACTGGGCAAAGAGAACCTGGGGAGGCAGTATTTACCATGAGATGCTGGCGGACATGGGCATCCCTGCCGACCAGGTGACAGGGGAAAGGGCAGCAGAGTACCGCAGCTGCATGCTGGAGCAGTTTCATGACGAACTGGAATTNCTCTGGAGCAGGCCCACGATCCTGACGGCGGGGAAATATCTGTTTGTCCATGGCGGGATTCCCACGGAGGATCTGAAGGCTCTGGNGGAAACAGACCCTCATGNGNTCTTAAAAAATGACGATTTTCTCAATCAGGGATACTCCTTTAGGGATTATATTGTGGTGACAGGGCACTGGCCCACTTGTCTGTACCGGACAGACCGGGAGGANGTAAGTCCGGTTTTTGAAGAGAAAAGGCAGATTNTGTGTATAGACGGNGGCAATGGCTTAAAGCGCTCCGGACAGCTGAACGGCATCATCATTCCGGATTGCCAGGCAGAGATGGATCAAATCAGCTGGCTGGGATATGACGGCTTTCCCNTGGTGGAGGCGCTGGAGCGGCAGCAGGGCCGGAAGGCGACGGTACATATTCAATACTTTGAGAGCCTGGTGGAGCTGCTGCAGCAAAAGGANGATATGGCTCTCTGGAAACAGATTTCCACGGGCAAACAGTTTGAGGCTCCTGTAGATTGGACTTACCATGANGGCNATGGCAGGCTCCACTACAGCGATTATGCGGATACTCTGCTGGATGTGGAGCCNGGAGANCGGCTGTCAGTGATCGTACAGACCAGCGCGGGATATTACTGNAAAAAGGATGGNTTGATCGGTTGGTATAAGGGGACGGCTCGGCCTGTGGAGCAGANTCTGGNGCTGCAGCCGGGGGACNTTTGGATCGGGGCCCCCGGTTCTCCGGCTCCCGATGGAAGGGAATGCCANCGCCGGGAGAGAGAACTGACGGTATATGAGNTGCTNGGGAAACTGGAGATCGAATANCAGCGGATTGACCATGTGCAGGCCAACACTATGGAGGCCTGCCGGNCGNTNGAGGAGGCGCTGGNNGGGGCGNTNATNTGCAAGAATCTGTTTCTNTGNAACNGGCAGCGGACAAANTTCTATCTGCTGATGANGCCCGGGGACAAGGTGTTTAAGACCAAAGAATTATCTGCGCAGATCGGCAGTTCCCGGTTGTCCTTTGGGGAGGCGGTCTACATGGAAAAATATCTGCATACCAGTCCNGGCAGCGTCAGTGTCATGGGNCTGATGCACGANNNGGAACATNAGGTGCAGCTGCTGATGGACCGGGATATTTTGCAGGGGGAGTATTTCGGCTGTCATCCCTGCATGAATACCTCCAGCATCAGGCTGCGGATAGAGGATCTGCTGGAAAAATTTCTGCCTGCCGTGGGACATACGCCTGTGTATGTAGAGNTGACGGGGNTAGGGTGAAGATTCTATTTGAGCAATACATAGTCTGCGATATGCATGGGAATTAGTGTGAACAGATGAGACTTTGAGTTGCTGGACGGCAGCATAANATGNGNTGNGCAGGNAAAATATTTGACAGGAGAANATTATGATATACACGACAACTTATGAATCCCCTATAGGCAAATTGTTCCTGGCGGCGNAGAATGAGGTATTGATCGGTCTNTGGATACAGGGGCAGAAATATTTTCCCGAGAAATTGTTNTGGGAACAGGNCGGTGTAATGGATTGTACAGGAAAGGATTGTGGGATTCTGGCACAGACTGAAGTATGGCTGGACCAATATTTCGCCGGGGACAGGCCAGATCCGGGACGGTTGAAGTTAGCTCCGGGGCTTGCTCCGGGAATTTTGTCACCGGTCAGCGATTTCCGGCAGCAGGTGTGGAAATTGTTGCTGGAGATTCCGTATGGGGAAGTTATCACCTATGGGGAACTGGCCAGACGCTTGGCTCAGCGCAGAGGCCTTAACAGCATGTCCGCTCANGCGGTGGGCGGCGCGGTAGGGCATAATCCCATATCCATCATTATCCCCTGTCACCGGGTGGTGGGGACGGACGGGAGTCTGACCGGTTACGCGGGAGGCGTGGAGAAGAAACGCTGGCTGCTTAAGCTGGAGGGAGCTTTGGAGGAATAGGNAAAAATGAAACTGGTCATATGTGATGACAATCCNGCAGATATCGACTATCTCACCGGCCTGATCGNTGTNTGGAAAAGGCAGGCGGGAACGGCGGTGGAGATACTTTCCTTTCCGTCGGCGGAGGCGNTGCTCTTTGCCTGGGAGGAAAACCGGGACATGGACATTCTGCTGCTGGATATCGAGATGGGGGAGATGAGCGGCGTAAAGCTGGCAAAACATCTGCGCCAGGNCGGGGCCAGAATGCAGATCATCTTTATCACAGGGTATATGGACTATATNGCCGAGGGATATGATGTGGNGGCGCNGCATTATCNGCTAAAGCCNGTGACACAGGAGCGTCTGGGCCAGGTGCTGGACCGGGCCGTGGAGCGGATCAGGACCAGGGAGCATATGCTGCAGCTTACGCTGCAGGATGGCGTGGTGCGTCTGCCGGTNTATGAGATCCGCTATCTGGAGGTCATGCGCAATTACACCACCGTCCATGCGTCGGAGGATTACAGTGTCAAGCGCAGCCTGAATGACTTAGAGGGGGAGCTGGACGAGAGCTTTTATCGAATTCACCGATCCTTCATTGTAAATATGCGTTTTGTCCGGCGAGTTACCCGGACGGATGTGATTCTGAAGGACGGCACGGCGCTGCCNCTGTCCCGCAAGCGCTACGAGGGACTGAATCAGGCGCTGATCGCTTATTTTTAATGCGAATATTTCCTGACGGTTAAAAAAATCTTCCGCGCAGTTTACTTTCCCTCCATTGCGGGCAGAAGGCCTCTTCCTATATACTGTATTTACCGGCCGGACAGAATCAGGAAAGGTAAAAGGTAAACGATATGGAATTGAATATGGGAACAAAAATCATTGCGCTGCGCAAGGCAAAGGGTATGACCCAGGAGCAGCTGGCAGCGGCGCTGGGTGTATCGGCCCCGGCGGTGAGCAAGTGGGAGACAGGCAGCTCTTATCCGGATATCACTCTGCTCTGTCCTCTGGCGAGAGCGCTGGGCACGGATGTGGACAATCTGCTTGCTTTTGAGGAGGAACTGTCCCAGGAGAAACTGGGGCAGTATATGACGGAGTTGATCGGGATAGCCCGGCAGGGAAATATTCCCCAGGCGGAGGAGCAGCTGAATGCTTTGCTGCACAGATATCCCTCAGACATCCCACTCAAGTTCACTGCTATCCCAGTGCTGTCTTTTTTTGAGATGAATTCGGATGTAAGCACGGATTGCGGCGATGAGGATAAAGCGCGCTGGACAAAGCAGAAAAAGGAGTTGGCCCAGGCGGTACATGACGACGGGAATCCCGCATACTATCTGTCCTCCGTGTCCGTGTTGGTATCTCTGTCTTTGGCGGAGGGCGAGCTGGAGAGGGCCGAGGCGCTGTTGAAAGAAAACCTTACCAATACAGCAGACTTTACCCCTCTCTGGGTGCGGCTGCATCTGAAAAAGGGTGAGAAGGATCAGGCGCTTGGAATATTGCAGAGGCAGGCATATAAGCTGGTAGGCGAACTGCGTGCCTGCCTTGCGAGCCTGATGGGAGAGGAGCTTGACCTGGAGCGTGACAGGGTTCTGGAGATCTGCGGAATTTTGGAACAGCTCGATGAGATGTTTTCCGTGGGCGGAAACATGAACGTGGGTCTGTTTGCGGAGGTCTATCTCCGGATGGGGGAGCAGGAGAGAGCGCTTGAGTATCTGGAACAGATGGCGGAGCGCTTGGCTGGACAGACGCCCCCGCCCAATCCTTTGATTTTCTCCCCGGCCATTGCACCGGAGCCCGAAAAACTTCAGTGGAGCCGGGAGATGAAACTGACCGTCCTGCAGGCGCTGGAGAAGGATGCCTGTTTTGAACCCTTGCGCGGGCACAAGCGCTTTGAGGCGACAGTAAACAGAGTGGCGGGACTGGTTTCGTAGAATTTAATATAAAGTTAAAAGCGGCACATCAAAGTCACTATGACGTTGGTGTGCCGAAAAAATTGTTGGTCGAAAAAAATTAATAATTCCCTTGCACTTTTCTTTTAAAGGTGCTATGGTATGTATACATTCGCATGTCGAACGTTCTAAGTATGGTATCTGTTCTCCGGTTCAGCCGGGGATGAGCGGGACATTTCGTTCCAGGTTTACCTAAAACACGAATTGGCAGATGAGATGCAGGGGAAACCGTGTGCTGTTTTTACACTTACGGCCATTTAGATTTTCCTTTCTGCACGGCGCATGATGCCCGATTGTGCAACATGTGCCGTGCAGAAATTGGAAAATCTTAACGGTTGTTAGTATAATATTCCGGTGCTTTCCCTATCGTTCTGCAATTTTTACGACAGGAGGGAGTCATTATGACCGAAAAAACAACAACCGTTTTTAACAGTACCCAGATCAACAATCCCAGGTTTCGAGACAGCAGCAGTAAAATTATTTTTGCGGACAATATCCTTAGCTCACAATTTCTTCGTGACTATGCTGATATGGAAATTCTGAGAAAAATCCAGCCGGAGGATATAGAGGATGTATCCGAGCGCTACGTTCCGCTCTACAGCACGGAACGCAATAGTGATACCGTCAAGCGTGTCGATATCTCCAAATATTTGCCGCAACAGGATGTTCGTCCGCTGAAATTACCCCTTTATATCATTTCGCTGGTTGAACATAAGACTCAAGTGGAGTATAATGTGGTCATGCAATTACTCCGGTATATGGTTCATATATGGGAGGACTATGAGAAAGAAATGGAAAAGATGCATCCAGGCATCAGCAAAAGGAAAGAGTTTCAGTACCCGCCGATTTTACCCATTGTGTACTATGAGGGCACAGACAGATGGACGGCATCCACCGATCTGGCAGACAAAATCTTCTGCGGGAAACTGTTGGACAAATATCTGCCACACTTTCGATACCAGTTGGTGACGCTGCATGACTACAGCAATGAGGAACTGCTGGCGAAAGGTGATGAAATTTCTCTGGCTATGCTGATTAACAAGATTCAGACGTTTGAGGACTTATCGGCATTTACCGGTCTGCCTGAAAAACAGTTGGAGAGCATCTTGAAGGATACGCCGGAGTATTTGTTGGGGACGCTGACAGATATATTGAGGGCATTGCTTTATCACATGAACTTGCCGGAGAATGAGGTGGAGGGTGCAGTCGCCAAGATAAAGGAGCGTAAAATGGGATTGTTATTTGAAAATGCAAAACTGGATATCCTGGAAGAGAGAAGAAAAGTGGAAGTCGAGCGGCAGAAAGCGGAGGAAGCGAGGCAGGAGGCGGCAGCAGCACAGCAGGAGGCGGCAGCAGCACAGCGGGAGGTGGCAGCGGCACAGCTGAATCAAGCGATATCCGTGCATATTCTGCGCATGGTGAGGCAGGGGGCCTCCGACGAGGAGATTGCAAAGTCCGTGATGCGGCATTTTTCGCTGGATAAAAAACAGGCGGCGGAGAAATTGGCGTATGTATTTGGAGATTCCATGGCAAAGGAGTAAACCATGCGTTTTCTGGACAAGATCATAGACAGGCGGATTGCCCGCTATCAGAGCGATCTGTTGGCCACCCACTATGCGGAGGTGGAGAATATGTACCGGCAGACCAGAGGGTGGCGGCATGATTACCGCAACCATATCCAGGTGCTGAAAAACTATGCCGAAATGGGAGATATGGAGGCGGTCAAGGAATATCTGGATGAACTGGCGGAGGACCTAAACACAGTGGATCTGGCGCTGAAGACCGGCAACAAGATGACGGACGTGATCTTGAACAGCAAGATTTCCCTGGCCAGGTCCAAGGAGATTCAGGTGAGGGCGGACGCCCATGTGCCAGTGACATTGAACACGGCCCAGATCGATCTGTGTATTATTCTGGGGAATCTGTTTGACAACGCCATCGAGGCATGCCTGCAGCTGCCCAGTAAGGAGCGGATGATCCGCATCTATATGGATATGAAGAACACCCAGCTCTATATTTCCTTTACCAACACCACGGCCCAGAGGAAACAGAAAAAGGAAAATGGGCGCTTTGCCAGCACCAAGGGCGGCGACCGTGGCTATGGACTGGTGCGCATCGACACTATCATCGAGAGATATCAGGGCTATATCCGGCGTGGCAGTGAGGACGGAGCCTTTACCACCGAGATATTGCTGCCCCAGTAGAGAAAACCAATAGAGAAGACGGTGAGGCAGCCGTTCGTCCCCAAGGGCATGCATTTCGTCCCCGAAATGTGGTGCCCTTGTTTTTTGTGGTAACATTGGTGACACAAGAAAGCAGGAGAAAAGGAATGATGTTTATGAGCGGAAAAAAAGATCAAAAGAAAAAAGCCGAGAAACCTCAGTATGGCATGGGCAGCAATGTGCTGTATCTGCTTCGCCTGAGCAGGGAAGTGCCGGGACTGCTGCTGCAGAGGAGCTGTCTGGTCTTGGTCAGTGTAATCATCAGTGTTACCGGTCTGTATATGTCGCCCACACTGCTGCGCATTCTGGAGCAGCATCAGTCTCTGGAGAGATTTCTGGGGACACTGTGTGCTTTTGCGCTGGTGCTGGTGGCGGCCAGCGCAGTCAAAGGGTATCTGGAACAGCAGAATGTGCGTCTGATTGTGTCCAGAGAGGTATTTCTGGACCGAATTAGCACCAAGGCGGGAACCTGTTCCTATCCGCTGCTGCAGGACGACTCTTTCCGAAACAAATGGGAGAAAAGCAGAAATGCCACCAATGACAATCAATCAGCGGCGGAGGATATCTGGAGAACCATGTTCAGAATTCTGCAGAATCTGATATGTTTTGTCATCTATTTGGTGCTGTTGACTCAGGTGAACTATTTTTTAATAGGGGTCACCCTGGCAACCACGGGGCTGGGCTATCTGGTTTCCTATCATTTTGTCCAGAAGGATTATCAGTTTCAGGAGGAGGCGTCTAAGCCATCCCGGGGAGGGTTCTGGGTGTTCAACGCCACCCGAAACCCCAAGCTGGCCAAGGACGTGCGGATTTTCGGTATGCGGGACTGGTTGGAGGGGATGTATGCCAAATACCGGAAATTGGCGGAGGACGTACAGAAACGCAGGGCGAAGAACAATATTCTGGCAGATATTATCAGTCTGGCGCTGGACTTTTTGCGGGGCGCCGTAGCCTACGCCTATCTGCTTTTTATCACCCTGCGGGGCAATTTGTCAGCCGGAGAATTTCTGCTGTATTTCACGGCCGTGGGCGGCTTTACCTCCTGGATCACCGGCATACTGAGCGGTTTCACAACCCTGCACAGGCAGAGCATTGAGATATCCATGATTCGCGAGTTCTGCCAGTTCCCGGAGCCTTTTCGGATGGAGGGTGGAAGGGAACTGACTGTGGACGCCCAGGGAGTCTACGAGCTGGAGCTGAGGGATGTGAGCTATCAGTATCCCAACGGCAAAAAGCCGGTATTGGAGCATTTTAACCTGAAGGTCAGATCGGGGGAAAAGCTGGCGGTGGTGGGTGTGAACGGCGCGGGAAAGACCACGCTGATCAAGCTGCTGTGCGGTTTTCTGGACCCTGACCGGGGAGCGGTGCTGCTAAACGGCGTAGACATCCGGGAGTACAACCGCCGGGATTATTATCGTCTGTTCAGTGCCGTTTTTCAGGACTTTTCTATCCTGGGAGGCTCCATAGCGGAGAACGTGGCCCAGTGTACCACGCCGGATATGGAAAAGACGTGGTCCTGCCTGGAGCGGGCCGGGGTCAGGGAACGCATAGAGCGTCTGCCTGGAGGACTGGACGCCAAGCTGGAAAAGAAAGTGTACCCGGAGGCGGTGGAGCTCTCCGGCGGCGAGACCCAGCGGCTGATGATGGCGAGGATGTTGTATAAGGACGCTCCGGTCATCCTGTTGGACGAACCCACGGCGGCGCTGGATGCTCTGGCGGAGCAGGATATCTATGAGCGTTACAATGAGCTGACCCGGGGACGCACCAGCGTGTATATATCCCACCGGCTGGCCAGCACCCGTTTCTGTGATCGCGTGATTTTGCTGGAGGACGGGGGCATCCGGGAGGAGGGCACCCACGAGCAGCTGCTGGCCCTGGGCGGTAGATATGCGGAGCTGTTCCAGGTGCAGAGCAAATATTACAGGGAAGAGGGGGTAAGGGAGGATGCGTAGAGAGAAAATCAAAGACCAGCTCTCCTGGAAAGAGACCTGGCAGATCAATAAAAGAATGTTCGGAATCTGCGCCAAAGCAAAACCGCATTTCTTCGCAGTTTCGTTTGGGTCACAGATTGTGGAGGCCCTGTCCCCCTATGTGACGCTGTATTGCTCCGCAAGGTTCCTGGACGAACTGACAGTGGCGCGCAGGACGGAGATTTTGTCCATGTGGGTACTGTTGATATTGGGGCTGACGGCGGCGTTGGGACTGATAAAGTCGCTTTTGACGCGAATGAAGGAAATGGAAAACGACACAAATAGTTTTTGGATCTACTGGATTTATGGCCAGAAAGCTCTGGATATGGATTTTGCCAAGGCGGACGACGCCAAATATTCCGACCAGCTGGTACAGATTATGCAGACGTCCCACTTTTCCGGGCGGGGCATACCGAATTTTCTGGCAGCGCTGCCCCGGCTGGTGGGAACGGTCTTCCAGGTGGCGGGCGGTATCGCATTGTCGGTATCCCTGTTTACTCTGCCGGTGGAGCCATGGGCACAGAATGAACCGCTATTGAAGACCGGACTGGTTCTGGCCGTGGGAGGAATTCTCGCGGTGCTGATTCTGGCCCCTGTTTTGACAGACAAACAGATGAAAGCATGGAATGCATGCACGGAATCAGGCAGGGCAGGCAACCGCTTTTTCAGCTTTTACGGTTTTCAGCTCTACAGGGAGGACAAGCGCGCTCTGGATGTGAGGATGTACCGGCAGGATCTGTATGGACGAGAAGTGAACGGGCGCAACAACAGTTGGGGAATGGGCGGCGTATTTATGAAACTGCAACAGGGACTCTTCGGCATTACCAGCGGCATAATGGAGATGCTGTCCCAGCTGATGATGGGTTTTGTCTATCTCTATGTGTGCCTGAAGGCCTGGTATGGCGCCTTTGGGGTGGGCAGTGTGACTCAGTATGTGGGAGCGCTGCTGTCTCTGGCAAACGGCATATCTGAACTGCTCTCACAGAGTGCGGAGATTCGCGGCAATACCATATTTTTAAAACAGGTGTTGGACTATCTGGATATCCCTAACGAGATGTACCAGGGGAGCCTGACGGTGGAAAAGCGGAGCGACCGGGAGTATGAGGTGGAGTTTCGGGATGTGAGCTTTCGGTATCCGGGCAGCCAGGAGTATGCGCTGCGCCATGTGAATATGCAGTTCAAGGTAGGGGAGAAACTGGCCGTGGTGGGTCAGAACGGCTCCGGCAAGACCACGTTTATCAAGCTGCTATGCAGACTTTACGATCCCACGGAGGGGGAGATCCTGCTCAACGGCATCAATATCAAAAAGTACGATTATAAGGAGTATATGTCCGTGTTCTCCGTAGTGTTCCAGGATTTTCAGCTGCTGGACGCTCCGATTGGAGAAAACATAGCCGCGAGCCTGTCCTATGACGAGGACAGAGCCATAGAGTGTCTGGAGAAGGCGGGGCTGAAGGAGTGGTACCAGTCCAAGGCAGACAAGGGGCTGGAGACCCGTCTGTATCAGCATGAAGATGCGGACGAGGGCATACAGCTGTCCGGCGGCGAGGAGCAGAAACTGGCTATCGCCAGGAGCCTATACCGGGATGCGCCCTTTCTGGTGCTGGACGAGCCTACGGCGGCATTGGACCCTATGTCGGAGTATGAGGTGTATTCCCGTCTGAATGACATTGTGGAGGACAAGACGGCCATCTATATCAGCCACAGGCTTTCCTCCTGTCGGTTCTGCGATGAGATCGCCGTGTTTCACCAGGGACAGGTGATTGAGAGGGGCAGCCACGAGGGACTGCTGGCGCAGGGCGGCAAATACGCCGAGCTGTGGAATGCCCAGGCTCAATATTATGTATAAAAGCAACTGGTCTTCGACAATTCCGGGGCGGAGACATTTTGAACAGAAAGGACTTCTCATATGAGAAGTCCTTTCTTTCTGATTCAATTCGGTTAGTTGTTACATCCACAATCACATCCGGACTCGGTCACAGGCGTGTCATTGTCGTCCTTGCAGCGGTCAAAGCCGGGATTGAAGGCGTAGAAGTTCTTGCTGTTCAAGTTATCCTGGGTAATGCGCAGAGCTTCACCGAATCTCTGGAAATGGATGATCTCACGCTCTCTCAGGAAACGGATGGGAGCGCACACATCAGGGTCATCCACCAGGCGCAGGATATTGTCGTAGGTGGTGCGGGCCTTCTGCTCGGCAGCCATATCCTCAAACAGGTCTGTGATAATGTCTCCGGTGGACTGGAACTGTGCGGAGCTAAACGGCATACCACTTGCAGCCTGGGGCCAGATTCCCAGGGTGTGATCCACATAGTATTTGTCAAAGCCGCTTTTCTCAATCTCATCCATGGAGAGGTTGCGGGTCAGCTGATAGACGATAGCCCCTACGATCTCCAGATGTCCCAGCTCCTCGGTACCAATATCATTCAAAAGTCCCGCTACCTCCTTGTAGGGTGTGGCAAATTTCTGGGACAGATACCGCATGCTGGCGCCCATTTCTCCGTCAGGCCCTCCGTACTGGGAGATGATGGCCTGTGCCAGCTGGGCGTTGGGGTTCTTGATGTTTACGGGGAACTGTAGTCTGCGTTCATAACTCCACATAGATTAACACTCTCCTTCCCATGGAAGAGGAGCGGCGCCCCATCTCCACTCTTTATTGGATTCTGCCTGGTCCATGGTGAGAGGGAAATGTCTCATGGAGAAATCCCGGCTCATCTTGTTCTTGATCCTGGCATAGTGATTAAAGTATTCCATAGCCTCCCGGTCAAAGGGGTGGGTGTCCAGATACAGGGTCAGATCCACCAGCACAAAGTCCACGATGCTGATATCGTTTAACATACGCATTCCTTCCTGACTCAGCATTTCACACATCTCCTTCCTGTAAAGGGTTTATTCAGTTCAGGAAAGATGGTTCCGTTGCGGAAACCTTCTTCCAGATTGTCACAGATTTTGTCAAACTGCTGCCAGGGCACATAGGCCATGCCCACCGGGAATTTGTCACAGTTTCCGTCAAAGCCAAAATCTTTCATGCTGCTCCTTTCATATTTTGCAGGGTTGGTTGATATTATAGTATGATGAAGAAAAATATTTGTGAAATGCTTTTGGAAAGTGATGCAAAGCTATTGACCGTGGGCTTTGGAATAGTTTATAATGAGCGGGATTTCCATGGGAAACAAGTTCTGTTTTTGTAGGGGCAACCGCAGGTTGCCACCTGTGGAAAAAATTGTATGTCTGGGTTGGTTTTCATTCATGGTATATGATGTTATACTGTAATTCAAACTAGTACAGGAGGATAAAGACACAATGAGCTTTTCGGAAAAGATATATGCACTTCGCACCCAGGCAGGCATGTCCCAGGCGTCTTTTGCGGAGAAATTGCAGGTCAGCAGACAGACCGTGTCAAAATGGGAGCTGGGAACATCCTATCCGGAGATTGAAAAGCTGCTGGCAATCAGCAACCTGTTTCATGTAACCACGGATTACCTGTTGAAGGACCAGAGCGATTCGCAGGAGGATGTCAAGATGGACCGTCTGGTGCTGCAGTTTCTGGGTTACGCCCAGGATATGGATGGGATATCTAAAGAGCTGGTCAATATCATGCGGGACGGCATTATCGACGATGAGGAAAAAGTGCGCATGAATGACATTGTGAAAACGCTGAATGAAGTGGCCCGGATGATCGAGGAGATCAAGCTGGCACTGCGCGACAGCGGCATATTCTGAAAGGTGCCGAAAGGCATCTTTTTTTGTGCGCTTTTTTGTTGACGGGTTAGCGGTGGAGGACTATAATTAGCATGTCAAATAACAGCATACTTAAGGATATGGAGAAGAGGGAAAATGTATGACATTGTATGAGACACAGAAAGACCGAGAATACATGGTGGAGGGGCTGTTCGTGGAGGAGGCAGTGACCCGGCGGCTACAGGCCTTGGGACTTAACGACGGCACCAGAATCAGGGTGTTGAACCGCAAAAGGCGGGGGGCGCTGATTATTCAGGTGCGAGGGACACGGCTGGCCCTGGGCAGGCATCTGTCCGCCAATATCGAAGTCAGCGAGTGCCCGCTGGAGGACATATAGCCTACGAAGAAAAAGTCAAAAATTACTTCCCCCTGTGGGGCACAGTAGCGCAGAGACGGAACTTAAATAGAAAAATAAACAGTCTCGGAGCGGAAGTGCCCCGGAAGAATTTTCAGATGCGCGTTTTATGCAGCTGAAAATTACTTCCCCCTGTGGGGCACAGTAGCGCAGAGACGGAACTTAAATATAGAAAGGATACTATGGATAAACAACATACACCCGAAAAACAATACATTCATGTGGCATGTGTGGGCAACCCCAACTGCGGCAAGACCACGCTGTTTAACGCCCTGACCGGGTCCCGGCTCAAGGTGGCCAACTGGCCCGGCGTCACAGTGGAAAAAGTGGAGGGGGAGACGGAGTACGAGGGCATGGGAATCCGGCTTGTGGACACGCCGGGCATCTACTCCCTGACCTGTTATACGATAGAAGAAAAAGTCACCCGCAGCTGTGTCATGGACGATGATATCGATGTGATTATCAATATTGTGGATGCCTCCTCTCTGGAGCGCAACCTCTATCTGACTCTGCAGCTGCTGGAGCTGGGAAAGCCCGTGGTGCTGGCTCTGAATATGATGGATATCGTGAAGGAGCGGGGCATGGAGATCGATCTGCACAGGCTGCCGGAGCTGCTGGGTGGTATCCCGGTGGTGCCGGTGTCCGCCGCCAAGCGCACCGGGCTGGATATCCTGTTACATGCGGTGGTCCACCACTATGAGGAGGGAGCGGAGGAGTATATTCTGGATTACCCTCAGGGGATCGAGGACAAGATTGCCAAGCTGTCCGTGATGATGCAGGCCCATTACCCCACCCACTCCTCCGTCAGATGGCATGCGATCAAGCTGTTGGAGGACGATGAGGAGGTCAGGGAGGAACATCCCATACAGACCGCCCATGTGGTGGACCGCAGCTATGAGAAAGAGATCATCCAGTGTAAATACGCTTACATTGAACATGTAGTGGCGGAAACGCTGTTTCATAAGGAGAAAAAGGCCGCCAACACGGACAAAGCGGACCGTCTGTTGACGCATCCGGTGCTGGGGGTTCCCATCTTCCTGCTGATTATGTGTTTGGTGTTCTTTTTGACATTTACAGTGGGAGATATGTTAAAAGGAGTGTTTGAGCAGGGGCTGGAGATTTTTTCTGACTCTGTGAGCCGTCTGCTGGAGGCCATGCATGTGGCGGGATGGCTGCAGTCGCTGGTGGTGGACGGCATCATCGCCGGAGTGGGTGGCATATTGACTTTCCTGCCCAATATATTCATTCTGTTTCTTGCTCTGGCGGTTCTGGAGGACAGCGGCTATATGTCCAGAGTGGCCTATGTGATGGATTCCATCATGGGCAAAGTGGGGCTGTCCGGCAAGGCGTTCCTGCCCATGATCCTGGGCTTTGGCTGTACCGTGCCGGCCATCATGGCCACCCGGGCGCTGGAGACGGAGCATGACCGGCGTAAGACCATGCTGATTACGCCTTTTATGTCCTGTTCGGCCAGATTACCTATATATGTGCTGTTTTCCGGTATGTTTTTTTCGGACTGTGCGGGGCTGGTGGCATTTTCCCTGTATGTGGTGGGTATGGTGACGGCCATTGTCTCTGCCATGGTGTTCAATAGGCTGGAAAAGGGCAAAGCCAACGATTCCCTGCTGATCGAGCTGCCAGAGTACAAGAGGCCCAATGCCCGGACTATCCGCATCTACGTGCTGAACAAGGTGAGGGATTATCTATCAAAGGCGGGAACCACTATATTTTTAGCCTCCATAGTAATCTGGTTTGTGCTGAATTTCGGCGTGAGCGGCATGGTGGATAACCCGGCGGACAGCTTTGGCGCTGTGATTGGACGGCTGTTGGTGCCGGTGCTGGCTCCGGCAGGACTGGGCATGTGGCAGATCGGCGTGGCTCTCCTGTCCGGCATCTCGGCAAAAGAGGTGGTGGTCTCCAGCTTTTCAGTGCTTTTTGGCGTATCCAACGCCAACTCTGCGGCGGGCATGGAAACCATTATAGCCAATGTGCAGGCGGCTTATCCCGGCTTTGGCCCCCTGAACGCCTACTGTCTGATGTTGTTCTGTCTGCTGTATGTGCCCTGTGTGGCAACCGTGGCCACCGTGAGAAAGGAGAGTGGCTCCTGGATATTTACGCTGAAAATGATCGCCTTTGAACTGGTGCTGGCCTGGGCAGTGACCACTCTGGTATACCAGGTGGGCAGCTTGTTATACTAAGAAGTTCTTGCTTTTGCAAAGGGAATGCTTTAAGATATTTTTGAGGAAAAGCTGTAAAGAGCCCGAAATATAAGGAGAGAACTGTCTATGAGCAGTATGAGAGGAATTGACACTCCTATCCGGCAGCGCAGGCGCATGGTGTTCAGGGAGGTGGCCAATCTGGCGTACAACTCCACAAATCTGAAGGATGACATGGAGGCCCTGCCCTACAAGCTGGTAGATTATGAGGAATCGCAATATTGGGAGAGCGTGTACCGGGACCGCGCTATCATTCGGGAGCGGATACGTCTGGCCATGGGTATGAGTCTGCGGCCGGAGAACAGAGACCGCCCCGGCCATCTGACTGAGGGCGTGGAGGAGAGCAATATTGCGGAGAAATATTATGAACCTCCTCTGATGCAGGTGATTCCGTCGGCCTGCAACGCCTGTCCCGAAAATATGTACGAAGTGACCAACACCTGCATGGGCTGCCTGGCCCACCCCTGTCAGCTGGTATGCCCCAAGGGGGCCATCCATTTTGAAAAGGGGAAGTCCGTCATAGATCAGGAAAAATGCATTAAATGTGGAAAATGCAAGGAGATATGCCCCTATGACGCCATCACCCACAGGGAGCGGCCCTGCACGGCGGCCTGCGGCCTGGGAGCTATCAAGAGCGACGTCCACGGCAGGGCGGTGATCGACAACGATATGTGTGTGTCCTGCGGGCAGTGCATGGTCAGCTGTCCCTTCGGCGCGGTGGCGGACAAATCTCAGATATTCCAGCTGATTCGGGCCATGCAGTCCGAGAAAAGCGTGATTGCCCAGGTGGCTCCGGCCTTTGTGGGACAGTTTGGACCGAAAGTGTCGCCGGACATGTTCAAGACGGCGCTGAAGGAGCTGGGATTTGAGGACGTGTATGAGACTGCCATCGGCGCGGATATGGGCTGCATGGCGGAGGCGGAGCATTATGTAAACGAGGTTGCCACCGGCAATCAGGCATTCAGCCTGACCTCCTGCTGTCCCTCCTGGATCATGATGGCAAAGCACCTGTTTCCGGAGACGATTGACAAAATCAGTCCGGAACTGACCCCTATGGTGGCAACGGCCCGCGAGATCAAGAAGGAACACCCGGATGCTCTGGTGGTGTTCATCGGTCCCTGCGCTTCCAAAAAGCTGGAGGCTATGCGGCGCACCGTGCGGTCGGATGTGGATTTTGTCATTACTTTTGAGGAGCTGACAGGAATGTTTGAAGCCAGGGGGATTCTGGTGGAGGAGATTCAGGCCATGGATCATATGGAGGACGCTACTGCCGCAGGCCGGGGCTATGGTGTGGCGGGAGGTGTGGCATCTGCGATTGAGGATTGTATCAAAGCATATTATCCCGGCACAGAAGTACACATCGAACATGCGGAGAGCCTTTCCGAGTGTAAGAAGGCGCTGCTGCTGGCCAAGGCGGGCAAGATGAATGGCTGTCTGATAGAGGGCATGGCCTGTCCCGGCGGCTGTATCGCCGGAGCGGGTACGAACATTGCGCTGAACCAGGCGGCAAAAGAACTGAACAAGTTCAAGGAGGAGGCCCACCACAAGGTGCCCCGGCAGTAGAGGATATGCGGAACAGAGGATCCTCTAAAACAGCATATCCCCGAACAGTGCATAGATCAACATTCAGACGCCTGAAAGCGGCTGAATGTTGATCTCCGGCAAAATGTACTGGTAGGGGATATGCGGAACTCAAAATAAGAAAGGAAAATGAGAGATATGGAGAAGATAAGAACAAGATATGCCCCCAGCCCCACGGGGAAGATGCATGTGGGGAATTTACGGTCGGCGTTGTATGAGTTTCTGATTGCCAAACACGCAGGCGGGGATTTTATGCTGCGCATTGAGGACACGGACCAGGAGCGCTTTGTGGACGGCGCTATCGAGATCATTTACCGCACCTTGGCAAAGACGGGACTGGTACATGACGAGGGGCCGGACAAGGACGGCGGCTATGGTCCCTATGTGCAGAGCGAGCGCATGAAGACCGGTATTTATATGAAGTACGCAAAAGAGCTGATCGACAAGGGAGAGGCATATTACTGTTTCTGTGACAAGGAGCGCCTGGCCTCCCTGAAGACCGAGGTTGTGGAGGGCAAGGAGATCAGTGTCTACGACAAACACTGTCTGGGACTTTCAAAAGAGGAAGTGCAGGCCAATCTGGATGCAGGCAAGCCCTTTGTGATCCGCCAGAATATCCCGGGTGAGGGATCTACCACCTTTCACGATGAGCTGTACGGCGATATCACAGTGGAGAACAGCGAGCTGGACGATATGATCCTGATTAAGTCTGACGGGTTCCCCACCTACAATTTTGCCAATGTGGTGGACGACCATACCATGAATATCACCCATGTGGTGCGGGGCAACGAGTATCTGTCCTCCTCGCCCAAATATGAGCGCCTGTATAACGCGTTCGGCTGGCAGGTGCCAACATATATCCATCTGCCGCTGATTACCGACGAGAATCACAAGAAACTGGCCAAGAGAAGCGGCCACTCTTCCTTTGAGGATCTGCTGGAGCAGGGCTTTGTGTCGGAGGCCATTATCAACTATATCGCGCTGCTGGGCTGGAGTCCGGAGGACAACCGGGAGATTTTCAGTCTGCAGGAGCTGATTGAGAATTTTGACTATCGTCGTATCAGCAAGTCTCCTGCGGTGTTTGATATCGTGAAACTGCGCTGGATGAACGGCGAGTATATCAAGGCCATGGAGTTTGACATATTCTATGGGATGGCGGAGCCTTATCTGCGGTCCGCGCTGCCCGGAGACTTTGATCTGAAGAAGATCGCGGCTATGGTCAAGACCCGCATTGAGGTATTCCCGGACATCGCTGAGATGGTTGACTTTTTCAGGGAGCTGCCGGAGTATGACGTGGCTATGTACACTCACAAGAAGATGAAGACGGACGCCGTTTCCTCGCTGGAGGTGCTGAGGGAGGTGCTGCCCATATTGGAGGCTCAGGAGGATTACAGCAACGATGCGCTGTATCAGGCGTTGAGCGCCTATGTGGAGCAAAAGGGTTGCAAGAACGGCTATGTGATGTGGCCGATCCGCACCGCCGTGTCCGGCAAACAGATGACTCCTGCCGGAGCCACCGAGATCATGGAGATTCTGGGCAAGGAGGAGTCCCTGCGGCGTATCCGCAAGGGCATTGAGCTGTTACAGAATGCATAATCAGATATACGGTCAGCTTAGCGCACAGCAGCGCAGGGCAGTGACGCACGGGGAGGGGCCTATGCTGGTGACAGCAGGCCCCGGCTCCGGCAAAACGCATGTACTGACCAGCCGTATCCTGTACCTGATACGGGAGCGGCAGATACCTCCGGGTCAGATTCTGGTGATAACCTTTACCAGAGAAGCAGCCAGAACCATGCAAAACAGATTTCTTGAAATGACAGAAAAGTTCCCTATATCCGCAGATGTCCATTCAGGACAGGTCAGTTTCGGGACCTTTCATTCTTTCTTTTATCAGATTCTCAGAAGTTCTGAGAGATATACCCAGTATCGTATTATCGGTGAAACAGACCGACAGAAAATTCTCTACCCTCTGCTAAGAGAGATCAGGGTCAGACAGGGTGATTTATCCCCGTATTTTGATCCCGTGGGCCAGGAGGAGGTGAGCCGTGTTCTGTCGGCCGTCAGCTATGGTAAAAACACGGGCCGGACCCCGGCTGAGAGACTGCCGGAGCCATGGAGAGAGCACTGCGGAGAAATCCTGCGGGGCTACGAGAGGCAGAAGGAGCAGCAAAGACACCTGGATCTGGATGATCTGCTGACGCTGACGCTCCGGGAGCTGGCCCGGGACGAGGGACTTTTGCGGTACTGGCAGCGCCGATACAGCCATGTGCTGGTGGATGAGTTTCAGGACTGTAATCCGGTGCAGTACGAAATTCTGAAAATGCTCTATCCCCCGGGAGGAAATCTTTTTGCCGTGGGGGACGACGACCAGGCCATCTACGGTTTCAGGGGGGCGGACCCGGGTGTCATGCGGCGCTTTCAGGGAGAGTATGTGGATGCAGGAGCCCCGGAGAACATGTCCCATGTGGTGCTGGGACGAAATTACCGCTGCGCGCCGGAGATAGTGAATGCCTCCGCCGCTGTCATTGCACGCAACCTGCAGAGAGAGTCCAAGCAGCTGGTCTCCGCCAGAGAGTCCGGCGGCAGTGTGCGGCTCAAGGGTTTTGCAGGGGGCCGGGAGGAGAGACGCTACGTGCTGTCCCAGTGCCAGGGAAAATCGCCGGGAGAGTTGGACCGCTGGGCCGTTTTGTTTCGCACCAATGCTCTGCTGGGCGTTTTCGGAGCGGAGCTGGTCCAGGCGGGAATACCCTTTGTGACGGGAGAGAAGGTGGGCAGTGTATACGGGCATTTTGTGGTGAGAGACGTGACGGACTATTTCAGGGCGGCAGGCGGTTGCAGGGAGCGTAGCATCTTTCTGCGGATATGGAACCGGCCGCGACTTGGCATAGGACGGGAGGCGCTGGACGGGCCGGAGGTGGATTTTGGGCGGATACGGCGGTTTTACAGCCGGGCGCCCTACGAGAACCCGGCAGCTGTCCGGGATGTGGAGCAGTTTGAGAGAAAGCTGGAACAGCTGCGGAAATTCTCTCCAGAGTTGGGCGTCACCTTTGTCCGCAGAGGATTTGGCTATGAGGAATATCTGCGGCAGAGGGCCGGAGACAACCGGGAACTGCTGGAAAGCTGGCTGGAAGTGCTGGATTGGCTGGAGGAGGCCTGTGCGGGCTGCGGTTCCCAGCAGGAGTGGGTGCGCCGACAGGAGAGAGCATCCTGCGAGCCGTCACAGGAGCATAGAAACAAAAAAAATCCCTCCAGAGGCATCCACATACTGACCATGCATGCCGCCAAGGGATTGGAATATGACCGGGTGTTTCTGATGGATGTCAATGAAGGAAACATTCCCAGATGCAGGAGAGGGCAGGAAATCACGGAGACTCTGCTGGAGGAGGAACGGCGTCTGCTCTACGTGGCAATGACCCGCGCCAGGGACAGTCTGGAACTGCTGTATCAGACCGGGACAAGGGAGCGTCCCAGACTGCCCTCTGCCTTTCTGCAGCCGCTGCTTGGCGACTACTCCGAGTCCTGCAGAAGCTCGTCAAACTCCTGATCGTCCAGAAATTCGTCGAAAGCGTCGGCCACCTTTTCGTATTCCTCGTCATTGTCGATATAGTCCAGCGTCGGCTCCTCGTTGGGGTCGTCAGGATTCTCGCTGTAACGGTAGAACCATACCTCGCCGTCATGGTTTTCTCCCTTTTCGTCCAGGGGCAGCAGCACGATATAGTCCTGCTTTTCCACCTCCAGAATCGTAATGACGGCGCATGTCACGTCCTGGCCGTTGTCCAGAGACAGCTCAACGGTCATCTCCTCTGTGGGTTCTTCGTATTTTGCCATAAGAGTATCCTCCGTCTTTGAAATATGTTTTTACTTTTTTATTGTACAATAATGTATTTTTTATTGCAATAAGATTTACAGATGAATGAAAAAAGGATATAATCATTGTTATAATAGTTTTATACTTAAGGAAAGGAAGACGTGGGTAAAATGACATATAATAATTTTCCGTTTCCCTATGGGGCATATTCCCTCGGACAGGAAATAGACGGCATCAGAGCATCTTTCCCTTCCGAGGATGAGGACTGCGGGGTGCTGATCTATCAGAGAGGCAGCGGCAGATTGCTGAAGAAACAGGCGTTTCGGCCCCAGGACAGACTGGGCAGCATTCGATACGGAGTGATATCGGGCGTCTGTGCCGAGCGGATCAGTTATCTGTTCTACAGCGGGGACAGAGTGTTTCCCGACCGCTGGGCGCGGGCCTATGAAATCAAGGGCAAATTTGGTGTTCCTCACGGTCCCAGAGATTACCGGGCGGTGCTCGACGACGCCCCCTATGACTGGGGGGAGGATGTGTGCCCGAAGGTTCCCTATGAGGATGTCGTCTGTTATGGCATGCATGTCAGGGGGTTTACTGCGCACAGTTCCTCCGGCGTCAGGGCCAGGGGTACCTTTGCGGGGATAGGAGAGAAACTGGACTATCTGCAGCAGCTGGGGATCACTACGATAGAGCTGCAGCCGATTTACGAGCGGATAGAGATGGAGAGCGGGGAGACGCTGAATGAGAGGTATCGGGAATATCAGCAGCCGCGGGTTCCCAGACTGAATTACTGGGGCTATCAAGAGGGATACTACTATGCCCCCAAGCGCAGCTATGCGTCCACGGCGGACCCGGCCACGGAGCTGCGGGAGCTGGTGAGGGCGCTGCATTTGCGGGGTATGGAGATCATCCTGCAGTTTTATTTCCCGGACCATGTGCCCACGGACGAGATATTGAACGTACTGCGGTACTGGAGCTGGGCCTATCATGTGGACGGTTTCCACCTGATGGGAGGGGCGCTGCATATCCATGCGATTGCCGCGGACCCGGCCCTCAGTGACCGCAAGCTCTGGTACTATGACTTCCCGGCGGAGCAGATATACGGCTATGAGAGGGTTCCGGCCTATCGCAACCTGGCTGTCTATAACGAGGGTTTCCAGCAGGATGCAAGGCGCCTTTTAAAGGGGGACGAGGGCATGCTGCAGGCGATGACACAGAGGATGCGCTGCAACCCCCGGCAGAAGGGCGTAATCAACTATCTCGCGGATTACGCGGGATTCACAATGATGGATATGGTGTCCTACGACAGAAAGCACAACGAGGACAATGGGGAGAACAACCGGGATGGGAGCGATTGCAATTTCAGCTGGAACTGCGGCGTGGAGGGACCTTCGCGCAAAAAACAGATACAGGCACTGCGCATGAAACAGCTGCGCAACGCTTTTACTCTGTTGATGCTGTCTCAGGGAACCCCCTATTTTTTCATGGGAGATGAGTTCGGGAGGACCCAGAGGGGCAATAATAATCCCTACTGTCAGGACAACGCGGTGACCTGGGTGAATTGGGGAGAGATGGGGAAGAGAGAGGATCTGTATGACTATGTGCGAGAGTTGATCCGGCTGCGCAGACAGCACAGTATCTTTCATCTGGAGCAGGAGTGTCGGCTGATGGATTACCGCTCCTGTGGAAGTCCGGACATGTCCTATCACGGAACGGAGGCTTGGCGGCCTGCCTGGGAGCCCTACAATCGCCATATCGGCATAATGCTCAACGGAGCCTACGGTAGGGAAGAGGAGGAGAACTGCTGGTATATTGCCATTAACATGCACTGGGAAAGCCACGATTTCGCAATGCCCAGGCTCCCCAAAGGACAAATCTGGCGCAGGGTGCTTACCACGGAGGCGGGAAATGGGGAGGCCCAGCAGAGCGCGGCCCTGGAGGGACAGGTCGTGCGGATGGCTCCCAGGAGCATTGCCCTGTATTGTAGCGAAAAACAGTCACATTAACGGAAATGCCGCATAGGATAGAGTAACAAAAAGGATAGGAAACATGGCGTATGAACTGTCTGATTATCCTGTTGCTGCTGGCCTGCGGAGGGTGCCGCAACGGTCAGAGCTGCGGCTGCGGAAATGTGAGGAGCGGAAATGCATGTTGTCAGAGGGACGAAGACCGTGACAACGACTGTCCCTGTAGGGGAGAGGGCCGCGGATCTGTGAGAGGTTCCGGAAACTCTGAGGAGCATGAACATCACGACCACCATGACCACGACCGCAGGCAGGGCGGCCCCGCTGCGTGGAATAGCTTTCCCAGCATTTCCGGCGGCGAGAGCTGCGGCTGCGATGCGGAGTAATGTCATAGGAAATAGCAGGCAAAAGCCCGGCCTTTTATGGCGGGCTTTTGTCAGGACCTTTTTTCCAAAAAGGTATTTAACAAAAAGGGGTTTTGTGCTATAATTCGGATAAAGCGCTGTAAGAGACGATTGGGAGGAGGTATATGGCTATGGCGAAAGAGAAATATGTTGCATACGTATCCACCTACACGATGGGGGACAGCCATGGTATCAGAGTGTATGACGTAGACGTGGAAAATGGGCGTTTTACAGAGAAGGATAAGGTGGAGATTACCAACTCCTCTTATGTGGCGATTTCCCACAACCGCAAATATCTGTATTCCATCACAGACTTCGGTGTGGAGGCATATAACATTCTGAAGGACGGCAGCCTTGAACTGCTGAATTTTGTTTCCATCAACGGAATGAGAGGGTGCTATCTGTCCACAGACTATACAGATCAGTATCTCTTTGTGGCGGGATACCATGATGGGAAACTGACCGTGCTGCGGCTCGAGGAAGATGGTTCCATCGGCGCTATCACGGACGAGATATTCCACAAGGGCATGAGCAGCCAATCCGGGCGGAATTCCCGGCCGCACGTCAACTGTGCCCGGATGACTCATGACAACAAATACCTGCTGGTGGCTGACCAGGGAATGGATCATGTGAACGTGTACCGCATTAATTTGGATAGCGGCAAGCTGCGGCTTGCCGATGTGATCCGCGGCGATATGGAGGCGGGGCCAAGACATGTAAAGATGTCCCAGGATGGCCGTTTTGTCTATATCGTGAATGAGTGGGAGTGCAATATAGACGTCTACTCCTATGAGGAGAAGGGGGATGTTCCGTATTTTAACAGGATACAGAGTATTTCCACCCTGAATGACTATGCCCCCCAGGGGAGTGCCGCAAACGCTCTGAGTTTTTCTGCGGATTATAACTATCTGCTCAGTTCCAATGTGGGAGATAACTCGGTGATCCTGTACAATGTGAACAAGGAGGACGGTACGCTGACCAAGAATTTCTGCCTGCCCATCAGCGGAGAATTTCCCAAGGATGCGGATATCTTTCCCAACAATAAGTTTGTGGTGTCGTTGAATCACGAATCGTCTACGCTGACATTTTTTAAGATCGATGTGACAAATGGCTGGATGACCATGAATGGAGCGCCGATGAAACTGGAGGCGCCTAATTGCATTATATTTCATAAGCTGGCGTGAGGCAAAATGAATTATTCTCACTAACGACAGTATAAAGCCGATTCTTTCTTGAAATTTTAAAGAAGGAATCGGCTTTTGTGTTGTGAGTGGTCAGTCCTGTGGGGAATCGGAGTTTCGGTAGAAACGTTCCAGGCTGTCCATGCGGCAGCACAGGTTGGCCATCATAGCGTCTAACAGGGTGATGGCGGTCATGCATTCCAGGACTACCACGGCCCTAGGAACGATGATGGGGTCGTGGCGGCCCTTGATTTGGATGTCGATATCATGGCCGGAGTTGTCCACAGTCTGCTGGGGTGCATAGATGGAGGGAGTGGGTTTCACATGGGCGCGCAGCAGGATATCGCTGCCGTCGCTGATGCCGCCCAGAATACCTCCGGCGTGGTTGGTGGCCTTCACCACACGGTCCCGCTCCATGCGGAAAGCATCGTTGTTCTCGCTGCCATAGCGTGTGGACACGGCTGTCCCGTCGCCGATCTCCACGGCTTTCACCGCTCCGATGGACATGGCGGCCTGAGCCAGCAGGGCGTCCAGCTTGCAGAAGACAGGGTCCCCGATCCCGGCGGGAACTCCGCTCACCCTGCACTCCATTACGCCGCCCACGGAATCCAAGCGTTTTATGGCGTCCTCCAGATAGGCTACGGCTTTGCCGTCCGCCTCCCGGTCAGGCATGGCAGTGCGGGTCTCACAGATGGCACGGGCATCAAAATGCTCCGGGTCTATGGTGATGGGGCCTATGGAGAGGGTGTAGGCGCAGACCTCTATGCCCAGCTGTCTCAAAATTTTGCAGGCGATGGCGCCCGCCGCCACCCGTCCGGCCGTCTCCCGGGCGGAGGAGCGCCCGCCGCCCCGATAATCTCGGAAACCATATTTTTGATCGAAGGTATAGTCCGCATGTCCAGGGCGGTAGCAGGAGGCGATATCGCTGTAGTCCCGGGAAATCTGAGAGGTGTTGCGTATCAGCAGGGAGATGGGGGTGCCGGTGGTGCGCCCCTCAAAGACTCCCGACAGAATCTCCACCCGGTCAGCCTCGCTGCGGGAAGTGGTGATCTGACTCTGCCCGGGTTTGCGCCGGTCCAGATACATCTGAATATCCTCCTCTGTTAGAGCCAGTCCCGCGGGACAGCCGTCAACGACCACGCCAAGGGCAGGTCCGTGGGATTCTCCCCAGGTGGTGATGCGAAACAAATTGCCGAAAGTCGATCCAGCCATATCAAGTTCTCCTTTTTCCATAGCATTTTTATTGATTATAGCTAATTTTAAAAAAAATAGCAACTTTTCGCAAAAAAATGATGCAGTTTAAAAAAAGCTGTGATATGATAGAGTTGATTTAGTGCGGATATATATGGCATTACAGAACCGAGGTAACGATGAAGACAACTGTCGAGGAAATAATAAGATACAGATTACTTAAAATGAGCAAAAAGGGGCCGATACGCAGAGCGATCGCCATTGTCGGCATGTGCGTCTGTGTCTCCGTCTTTCATTTCCTGCATTATCTGCGGGATAATAAAAAGCGTCTGGCCATGGTGATGATGTCCCTGGTGCTGTTTACCGCTTATGCCAGCTTTTCCTTCCCGATTTTTGCAGACAGCGAGGAGTACAAGATGGATGAGCGCCTGGCGGCGCTGATCAGCGACGATTCCGTATCGCTGGTACAGGAGGCAGAGATCAGCCTGGAGGACCTGGAGAGCTGGGAGGAGGAACTGCTCCTGGGGGAGGACGAGACAGAACTGCTGGAGGAGGACGATGAAGACCAGATTGTCCTGGAGGATATTCTGAGCTACCGCAGGGAGCAGGAACTGTATGCGAATCCCATCGTGGACACGCCTGAGGAGAAGGAGGAGTCGCTGGATTTTTCCGCTGACGACTGGCGGCTTATACTGATAAACAAGCAGCACCCCATACCCGAGGACTATGATTTTACCCTTGCGACGATCAAGGGCAGCCAGAAGTGTGACGAGAGGATCATAGACGATCTGCTGGCCATGATGCAGGCAGCCAGGGAGGCGGGATTCAATCTGCTGATAAAGTCCCCCTACCGGAGTGACGCCAGACAGGAGCAGTTGTTTGAAAGAAAAATAAAGCTGTTTATGGGGAAGGGTATGTCCTATATGGACGCTTTCAAACTGGGCAGTCAGATCGTGCAGGTGCCGAATTCCAGTGAGCATCAGATCGGTTTGGCATTGGATATTGTGTCTGATTATTATGATTCCCTGAACCGAGGTGATTCCCTGACCCAGGGATTTGGAGATACGGAGGCGGGAATCTGGATGGAGGAGCACTGCGCGGAGTTCGGATTTATCGTGCGCTATCCCAAGGGCAAGGAATACATCACCAGTGTGGAATACGAGCCATGGCATTTCCGCTATGTGGGAGTGGAGGCCGCCACAATTATTATGGAGCAGGAGCTTACGCTGGAGGAGTTTTTGGATCAGCTGGATTGAGCATGGGAGGTTTATGTATCAGATATTGAAAATGGAGGGCAGAGCCAAACGGGGGCGCCTGTCCACCGTACATGGAGTGATAGAAACCCCGGTTTTTATGAATGTCGGCACTGTGGCAGCCATCAAGGGCGCAGTATCCACAGAGGATCTGGAGAGTATCGGAACCCAGGTGGAGCTGTCCAATACCTATCATCTGCATGTGCGGCCGGGAGACGTCGTGGTGAAACAGCTGGGGGGATTGCATCGGTTTATGTCTTGGAATAAGCCCATACTCACGGATTCCGGCGGCTTTCAGGTATTCTCCCTGGCGGGACTGCGTAAGATCAAGGAGGAGGGGGTGTATTTTAACTCCCATATCGATGGGCGCAAAATATTCATGGGACCTGAGGAGAGCATGCAGATTCAGTCCAATCTGGCCTCGACCATCGCCATGGCCTTTGACGAGTGCGCGCCAAGCAAGGCGGACCGGGCCTATGTGCAGGCGTCCGTGGAGCGCACCACCAGATGGCTGGAGCGCTGTAAGCGCAAGATGCAGCAGCTAAACCAGATGGAGGACACGATCAACCGAGACCAGCTGCTCTTTGGCATCAATCAGGGAGCTGTCTATGAGGATATCCGTATCGAGCATGCAAAGCGCATACGGGAATTGGATCTGGACGGTTACGCTGTGGGCGGTCTGGCGGTGGGGGAGAGCCACGAGGAAATGTATCGTGTTCTGGATGCGGTGGTGCCCTATTTGCCCACAGACAAGCCTACTTATCTGATGGGCGTGGGAACCCCGGCCAACATTCTGGAGGGCGTGGAGAGAGGAGTGGATTTTTTTGACTGTGTCTACCCCAGCAGGAATGGCAGACACGGACATTTGTACACAAACCATGGCAAGATCAATCTCTTTAACGCAAAGTATGAGCTGGACGACAGACCTGTTGAGGAGGGCTGCGGCTGTCCCGTCTGCAGACGGTATAGCCGGGCGTATATCCGGCACCTGCTGAAGGCCCGGGAGATGCTGGGCATGCGCCTCTGTGTGCTGCACAACCTGTATTTCTACAATACGATGATGGCGGAGATACGAGATGCGCTGGACCAGGGCAGTTTCGCCGCGTACAAGAGGGATAAGCTGGAGAGAATGGCCACACCGGAAAGGATATAAACTTTTTCTAAATTTTCAAAGAAAGCACTTGTCCCGGATGGAAATATTGTGTATAGTATTAGGATGAGTGTGGATGCGATGATCGGCGAAACATGCGGAATGGAGGTTCTAAAGAACCTCTAAAATTAGGAGGAAAATAAATATGGGCATTTTATTGACTGGCGAAGAGGTAATGGCCGAGCAGAGCGGCATGGGAAGTCTGCTGTACATGGTTATCATTTACGGTTTGGTTTTTGTGGTTATCTATTTTATACTGTTCAGACCGCAGAAAAAGGAGCAAAAGAGGATGCAGACTATGCTGGCGGCATTGGAGATAGGCGACAGCGTACTGACGACAGCGGGTTTTTATGGCGTGATAATTGATATTCCAGATGATACTACTGTTATTGTGGAGTTTGGCAGCAATAAAAACTGTCGTATTCCTATGGAGAAGTCGGCAATCAGCCGTGTGGAGAAGGCTACGGAGCAATAGGAATGTACAGTGCCACGAGACAGGGTTGTCTCGTGGCTTTTTCCTATATATGGATATTTTCCAGATTTCTTTACAAGATATTGCGAAAAACACTTGCATAAATTTGAACATATAGTAAAATAGAAGTGATATGATATAAGTGTGGCACATATGTTTCTGAGGAGTACAGGAGCAGACCGGACAGAATTATGGCACAGAAAGTTTATATTTTGGAGGGGAGGCAGTTTCGGACAGAAGCTGATTACCGCAAAGCTCTCCGAGACAAACAGATTATTGACCGGTTGCGGCAGGAGATAGACTTTCAGAATCGCAGTCAGCTCTCACAGCTGGTCAAGACATTACAACAAAAAAAGTATCCTTTCTACACTCTGCTGGGACAGGATTTTCTGGAGGAAGCGGAGGATGCTCTGCAGCAGCTGCTCAAGTCTCCCCCCTCTGCAGGTGGGAAACGGAGCAGAAAGGTCTCCGGCAAATCTGTCGGAAACAGTTCCCGCAAGGAGACGGCGGTTTCTCCCCCAAAAACCACAGGGCCTGGCGAGGACGAACAGATGGAAAAGTTCGTGCAGGAGGAGCTGAAACGCCGTGAGAAGATAAGGAAACGGCTGGCTTTGCTTTGTGGAGTTGTGGCGGTGGGGTGCCTGGGATATTTTGGCATATACACCTATCAGGCGGTCAGGACCCAGCAGGAGTTTGCCCGCATGGCGGCTTTTCGGGAGAGGCAGGATCTGCCGGTGCCGGAGGTGGTCGTCAGCCCCGTGATTCACTACACGGAGGATGGGGAGCAGGTGATTCCGGAGATTCTGGACGAATACAAAAATTTATATAATAGCAATAAAAGACTAATCGGATGGCTAAAAATTGACGATACATATATAGATTACCCTGTCATGCAGACTACCAACAACGAGTACTTTCTGACGCACAATATCAACCAGCAGAAAGACCGGAATGGGGCGCTTTTCCTGGATAAGGACTGCGATGTGCTGAAACCCAGCACCAATCTGATTATCTACGGGCATCATATGAGGAGCGGTAATATGTTCGGGACACTGGACAAATACAGCTCGGAGGAGTATTATAAAGAACATCCGGTGATACAGTTTGATTCGATCTATGAGAAGGGCACCTACGAGATCATGTATGTGTTCCGTTCAAGGATTTTTAACGAGGAAGATGTGGTTTTTAAGTACTATCAGTTTATAGACGCCCTGAGCCAGCAGGAGTTCGACTCCAACATGGAAGAGATGGCGGCTATGTCCCTGTATGACACGGGGGTGACGGCCAGCTACGGAGATCACCTGCTCACCCTGTCCACCTGCGACTACTATGTGGACGACGGACGTTTCGTGGTGGTGGCCCGGCGGATAGAGAGCTAATAGACAGTACAGATAATTAAAATAGACAGTCATTGGAAAGGAAATGGTTGTTAAGATGGCAAAGACAATGAAGAGCAGAAGATTAAGAAAAAGAGTGAGAAAGACCTTCGGGGCATTGTTCCTGGCTTCCGCCATTGCAGTGGCGGCGATCCCGGTGGACGATCTGCAGGCTGAGTCGCCGACGGACTATAAGATGAGCGTGTCGCTGACAAATGATAACACAAGCGGCGGGATTCTCAGCATGATTCCGTTTGTAGACTCGAGTGAGCCAATCTACGCTGACGGTGATTTTACATTTGCCTATGTGCCGCCCCGGGGCAGCACTTCCCAATCCGACAAGGTGGCGGTGATACTGCGCTATAACGGCGGATCGCTGGGAACGTCGGGAGTGTTGACGATTCCTGAGACCGTGGACGTGTATGGCAAGTATACGGCAAGTGCAGGTACTGCTGGCGGATATGTTGCATTGAATCAGGAACTGAAATTTCTGTTCTGGAAACAGGATGTTCAGGATGTGGATGCGTATGGCAGGCCGCTGTATGAGCAGATGGAACAGAACGTGACCTACTATAAACTGGAGGGAGGCACGGAGATCCCTGTTGCGGACTGGAAGAGCAATGCGGATGGTGTCAGAATTCCGAAAAAGCAGATAGGTGCCGATGGCAATCCGATGACAAATCCGGATGGAAGCTTTATCTATGAGAAGGATACGCAGGGGAACATTATCTATGAGACGGAGACAAGGCCTGTGAAGGTGGACGATCTGAGCAGACCGAAAACTCATCCGGAGTATTATCCCTGCTATTACAGCTCTAAGGACGGAGATAACGGCTGGGAAAAGCTGGGCAAGGACAGACTTTACATACTAAAGGAAAATCCCAGCGCAACCACTAAGGGCGAATTGTACCCCTATGATCGTCTGGGTGAATACAATGGGGCGGCTGTCACCGGCGGAATTTATGAGCAGACTACCAATCCCGATAAGCAGTGGATCACAGATGTTGATGTGGCTTATATTGGCAACCAGAAACTGACGGAGGATTCAAATGGGGATCTTCGCGCCGGTGCCTGGATCACTGCAAAGGATGTGGATGAAGGTAAAGCCAACGGAATTTTTGCCGACAACGGAAATATCAAAAAGCTGGTGATATCCTCAAAGCTTGTGGGTATCGGCGATTATGCATTCCATTACTGTACTGCGCTGGAGGAGATCACCCTTGGAGATGGTCTTCAGGTTATCGGCAACCATGCCTTTGACAATTGCGCAAAGATCACGAAGATCGATATACCGGAGGCCTGCCGCCTGACTACCCTCGGAGATCACGCCTTTTATGGCTGCCAGAACCTCCAGTCTTTTGCGATGCCCACGTCGGTGCGGTCCATAGGAGACGGAGCTTTCGAGGACTGCTACGCAATGACGAAGATTGATCTGCATGACGCGCTGGTGCTGAACACGATCGGCGACCATGCTTTCAGAAACTGCCGTTCCCTGCAGAGTCTGGTGATTCCGGAGGGCGTGAAAGACAATTCGAACTATGCTGCAGGCGGTCCCGGCAAGGGAAATGCTCTGCAACTCAATATGATTGAGGGCTGTACGGCCCTTCAGTCTGTCACGCTGGTCAACCCGCAGGCGAATTTTGTTGAGAGCAGTAAATCAGCTGGCTCCAGCAGCGACCTTACCTTTAAGCAGTTCAAAGAGGCGCTGAAAGATCCGATGAGAGATACGTTCTACTTTGAAGGGGTGAACAGCCGCATAGATGGTAGAGTGACGCCGGGTACCCTGCATGCCACCGCCAATGACAACGGAATTGCCTTCAAATTCTATGGGGAGAAACATGCCGGACAGTATGATATCTACGAGATAGTTATAAAGGAGGAGCCGGAATCTGCTACCAATAATAATAAAGCGATTTATCGTGTCGCGTCCAATGATGAATTGATCTATTGCAGTATTGATGAGGGCATGAAGAACGTAGTCATCCCCCCTGCCATAGGACCTGCACATATTAGGACGATCAGTTCTACCAGCTTTGGCGGTAACTGTTTCCTGGAGAAGATCACAATTCCCTCTTCTGTGCGGAAGATTGAGGCAAATGCATTCCGCGGATGCCATCACCTGACGGATGTGATATTTGAGTCTCCTATCAGTCTGAGTGCAGGAGACATAGGTGCCAATGCTTTCAAGACGCAGGATGTAACGGTTCATCAGAAAACATGTAAGGATCAAGATCTGCTCACGGGCGATGATCTGAAACTGACCTTTACCGGTGAGATTTCACCGGCCAGCGGTCCCTTTGCCTATGCAATGGATGTGAACAATAATATCAATTCGGGCAGCCAGGAGCGAACCTATATTACATTCTACAGCGGCTGGCCCACCAACCTGGCTGTGCAGTACAACCCGGTTACGAAAAAGAATGAACTGATCGACTATCCGACCTTTGAAGATTTGAAGAGTGGAACAAAATATACGGAAGATAAATATCCGTATATAACGAAGGAATATGCGGATGCAGCAAGGGATGCGGTGGGTATCTATATGGGTACTATTACATCGCATCCGCAGACGGATGACGAGCGTGCAGTTATAGAGGCTGCGCTCAATATCAAGCTGCCCCAGGGCATCGAGGCCGTGAAGAGAATTTATGGTGTAAATGATGAGGTTGGGCAGAGTTTATTTGCAGTCAAAGAGGCCAATGAGGACAGAGTGAATAAGGTTATTACCACCGAGGGCATAGCGGAGATTCCGGCGAGAACCTTCGAGGGCTGCAAAAACCTGAAGGAGTTGTATATTTGGGGTGCTACCTCTTCCATTGGCGATTATGCCTTTAAGGATTGCAATGAATTGGAGACGGTGGAGATATCCTCCAATGTGAATGCCATGGGTGTGAGACCCTTCGCGGGCTGTCCCAAGGTCAGCTATGTGAGTTTCCAGGGCGGATCTAACTTTGTCTGCTCCGATTCGATCATCTATGGTCTGAATGGCGGCAAAAAGAATACATTGGTAGAGTGTCTGGAGGCCAGGGGAAGTTCTGTCGGTTCCACTACTGTGAAGGCCGAGGAACTGGCCGGTATCACAGGGATTGCCGAGGAGGCATTCTACGATGCCCTCGGTGTGGGTATTGTGGATCTGAGGGAATCCAGCATTGACAAGGTGCCGCAGAAAGCCTTTATGGTTTCGACGGATGAAGATGATAATGTAAAGAATAGCAAATTGTTTGCTGTGTATCTGCCCAAGACCTGTCAGCAGATCCAGAAGAATGCGTTTAAGAATAGCCCGATCAGCGCTATAGAGATTCCTGGCAGTGTTACCTATATAGATCCAAACGCATTTAACACCAACCTGAACAGTCCACACGATGCAGTTGATGAGGACGATGGAATTAGAAGAGATAAAGAGCATACCATAGAGTTTGTATGCGAGACCAACAGTGCAGCCAGCATTTTTGCCGACAACACTCAAAATATCACGATCGGCGATGAGATTGCGCGTGAATTCAAAGTAACGTTTGTGGCAATCAATCCGGAGGATCCTGTCAATGATGTGAGAACTTTGGATATCCAGTCGGTATTGCTCGGCAAGGACGCGGTTCCTCCCACAGATAAGATTCCCGAGTTTGAAGGATATGTATTCGTGGGCTGGTATCCCAGCTATGAGGCGATTGGAGGCGATGTGACTATTGAGGCCCGTTATAAGGCCCAAAATCCGGAGGATACCAAGCTTACAGTCACCTTTATGGATGAGGATGGCATAACTGTGCTGGGAACGGATCGTGTATTCCAAGGCGAGGATGCAAAGCCTCCCGTGGCACCGAACAAAGACGGTTACCGCTTTGTTGGCTGGGTGCCCTCCTATACTGCAATTAAGCAGGATACGACAGTATATGCGAGATATGAGAGAGTGGACTCCGATGAGACCAAGTATACGATACATTTTTATGCTTGGAATGATGAGACCGGGTTTGTTGATAAGCTAATTTCGACTCAGCGTATTGGGCCAGGGGAGAAGGTTACGGAGCCAAGTGTGGCTGAACGGTCTGAGTGGCGTTTTGTCGGCTGGGATCAGGATATTACAAATATCACCAAGGATATGGAGGTTCGCGCTCAGTATGTGTATGCGGGACCGGGGGCACCTACGCCTACGCCGAATCCTAACGCGACGCCGAACCCCAACGCGACGCCGAATCCCAATGCTACACCGAACCCTAACGCAACACCGAATCCCAACGCGACGCCAGCGCCTACTGCGACGCCGAATCCCAGTGCCACAGCTGTGCCGGGTATTTACACGTTGACGGTCAGGAACGGTTCCGGTTCCGGCAGCTATATAGTGGGGGCGCAGGTTATCGTAATTGCGGATAATCCGGACAATAACTCGGAGTTCAGCGGTTGGACGGTGGAGCCTGCCACTGCGGTGGTAGCCAGCAAGGATGCGATGGGGACCGTGCTGATTATGCCTGAGTCCAATGTGGTCATGACGGCCAATTACAAGCCGAAGACCAACACGGGCAGCAACGGCACCACTGGGCGGCCCAGCGGCAGCACAGGCAATGGAAGTACCGGTAACGGCACTACCACGGGCAGCAGCAATGGCACTACGGTTGTGATCAACAAGAACGGATTGTCCAATACGGGTGTGGTTTCTGTGACGGTGAATGGTTCGTCCGACAATTTTGTGGTAAAGATTTCTGAGGACAGCAATGCTACGGAGGCAGTGCTTAGAGCGCTGATGAGCGAGTACGGAGACACATCGAAACTTGCCTACTTCCCGATGGATATCAGTCTCTATGATTCCACGGGAACGACCAAGATTACCGATACCACCGGACTGGCAGTGAATATCACCCTGCCGATTCCGGACTCGCTGATACCTTATGCCGGCAACAACAAGGTTGCGGGTGTGGTGGACGGCAGACTAGATAGACTGTCCCCCCAATTTAAAACCATATCCGGTGTTCCCTGTATCAGCTTTACGGCGACGCATTTCTCGCCTTATGTGATCTATGTGGACACTACGGATCTGTCCGAGGGATATAATCCGGACAGCACGCCCAAGACAGGTGATGGGATCCATCCCAAGTGGTTCCTGGCTATGGGTCTGGCATGTATCTCCTTCATATTGTTTATCAAAAAGGATAGACGGCCAGTACCTGTGAAGGTGGCGGCAAGATAACCTGAACGCAGATATATTCTGTGATATACATGGGGATTACTATGAGAATTAAATGGAATGTGATAGGGATAATGCTTATTATAACGGCGGTCCTGATCATGCAGATTCCCGTACCGGAGGCGGATGCAGCGTCATCCGCTTCCGATTTTAAAATGGATGGAAATACGCTGATCGGCTACACAGGCACGGAGAGTGACGTGTCTATTCCGTCTACCGTAAAAGTGATCGGAGAGGGAGCTTTTCAGAACAATACCTCAGTGACACGAGTGACGATACCTAAGAGTGTGGAAACAATCGAGCCATATGCGTTCTGGGGATGTGACAATCTGGAACAGGTGAGCCTGGGCGGGGGACTGAGCGAGGTGGGAGATTACGCCTTTGCCAACTGTCCCGGCCTGAATTCAATCTATTTTCCGGACAATATCACCCGTATAGGCATTATGGCTTTTGCCGACTGTGTCTCCCTGAGAAATATCAAAATTCCATATACCGTGTCCTCTGTACATGACACGGCCTTTGACGGGTGTTACCGGCTGGTGATAGATTATGACGGCGGTACGGAGGGGGAGCGCTTTGCCATATATTTTGCGGAGAAAAAGAAAGAAATGCCGGAGTACGAAGACATTGCGGAGTATGAGGAGGTGGTGACATCGCCTACGCCGCAGCCGGACTCTCAGGTGGACGGCCTGGGAAATATACTGGAAAATATTCTGGGCGGCGTTGCCGGCATCACGGACGGACCCGTCCAGAATGTCCCCGGAAGAGAGCTGGGGTCCACCACAGTGGTGGGCAATATGGCGGTGGTGTTCATGGACAATACCCAGCCTAACGTGACGGATGCAGGGATGGAGCCGCCCGGCGCGCAGGGTGCGCAGACGGGCCAGACCATGCCGGAATACACTACGGAGAAGAGCAAGGGAACTGTAAAATATACGTTGATAGACGGCAGGATACTGGCGGACCGGGCCTATTACGGTTACCAGAATCTGGGGAGCCTGGAGCTGCCCCAGGGTATGGAGGAGATCGGTGAGTTTTCCTTTGCCAGGAGCAGTCTGCAGGAGGTAATCATTCCCGAGGGAGTGACCGACATTGGATATGGAGCATTTTATCATTGCGACCGTCTGACACAGGTGCAGTTGCCCAGTACGATTACTCGTATTGCTCCCAAGGCCTTTGACCATACTGGCTGGGTGCAGCAGTTTTATGAGACGGGTGATTCTGACTTTTTGGTGGCGGGCGATGGCATATTGATCGCTTACAAAGGCGACGCCGCCAATGTGGATATCCCGGAGGGGATTCGTCAGATCGGTCCTGAGGTATTTCAGGGACATAGGGAGATTACATCCGTGTCTATGCCGGATTCTCTGGAGATTATCGGCGAGGCGGCTTTTGCGGACTGCACTGGTCTGTCGGAGGTTGCCGGTATGTCTGGGGTGCGGATTATCCGGGACAGGGCCTTTTACCATTGCCCGCTGAATTGGGTGGTGTTGCCGGATACGGTGGAGAGTGTGGGACTGGGTGCCTTTGCCAGAGAGAGTATTGGCGGCGTGGTGTTGCTGCGGGGACAGATACCGGCCAGAGGGCAGGAGGATTCCGCAGACAGGCGCTCCAACGAGGGATATCGAGTTAATGCCTTTGACGGCGTGGAGTATGTGCTGGTCTCCCATGTCTTAAATTCCAGCCAGGAGCTGGAAGGAACGGTGTTAGACAGTGACCAGACAGTGTATAATGGTATCATAGGACATCTGGAAACTTATGTTTTTGTGAATGGATACACCTATCTGACAGAGGATGAAGTACAGGGCAGAGCCTGGAGTCAGCAGATTCAGATCGGTGAAGAGAGCTATGAACAGCGGGGAACGGTGCAGTATCTTGTTCCCAAGTGGCAGGTTCCCCAGGGAGAGGGGTTGACCATCGTGGGAGACACGGAGCTACAGGCCAGTCTATTCCCTCAGGAGTCAGGAGATCTGCTGCAGGTACAGCACTTGAGCGGCGTGGGTGAGGCGGCCGGGCTGAATGAGGCATATAGAAGAATCTATCAGCAGGAGCTGCCGCTTAGTACCATATGCTACACACTATCACTTTATGAGGGGGCGAGCGGCGCCAGCATCAATCGTCTGGGTAAACAGGCGCTGGAGGTGACATTGCCGTTGCCTTCGCAGATGCAGGGACAGGATTTGCGGGTGGTGACACTGGATCGCAATGGTCAGCTGGAATTCCTGCTAGCCGTAAATGATGGTCAGCATATTCAGTTTTCCACGGATTATCTGTCTGTCTATGGTATTTATGGGAGCGGGACGCTTTTTGCCCAGGGAAACGTTGTGGATGGTCAGGTGGTGATCACCGGCTATGGCACAAGGGATAACTCCCCGGACACAGGGGACTCCATTCATCCCAAATGGATACTTGGCACAGGATTTTTGGCTGCAGGCTTGGCAATATTATTGTTGCAACGTAAAAAAAGAACGGCGTGACTTTCGTCACGCTGTTCTTTTTTTACGGCTCTGTTCATATATCGCAGATTCTCCTCCGGCGGCATATCTTATATATGAACGGGCGATTGTGTAAAGGGATTATGCGGTTGTCCGACAGAGATACAGAATCGGGGGAAGGGCGGAAATGCAGCGCGTCAGAGAGGAGATAGGGGCAGGACACATAGATTTAAAACCCTGGCAGAGGCATGGTATCACGGTGGCGGTTTTTGATACGGGTATGGCCGCACATCCGGATCTGGAGGGGCGGCAGGTGGCTTTTTTTGACTTTGTGCGGGGGAAGGGCAGGGAGGCGGCATGTTATGACGACAACGGCCATGGAACCCATGTGTGCGGTATTCTGTGCGGCAACGGCAGGATGTCTGACGGCAGATATAGGGGGATTGCGCCGGACAGCCGTCTGGTGGTGTGTAAGGTGCTGGACCATCAGGGAGACGGCAGCATGGAACACATGCTACAAGGGCTTCTCTTTGTGGAAAAAAATTATAAACAGTATGATATCAGAGCGGTCAATATCTCGGTGGGGATCGGACAACTCAGGGATCGGGAGAAAGTTTCCGCTCTGGCGGAGGCAGTACAGCGCCTGTGGAAACAGGGGTTGGTGGTGGTCTGCGCGGCGGGCAACAAGGGGCCGGGGGAGAATACAATCTCTGCCATAGATACGGGCGAGCGGGTTATTATGGTGGGGTGTCATGACGGCAGCTATCGCCAGGGAGATCCCGGCAGTTGTAGTCTGTACTCTGGCCGGGGGCCGGAGGGGGGACGTATCCGTAAGCCGGACCTGGTAGCACCGGGAACGGATATCATGTCCTGCAATGCTTTCTATCAGAGACGAAGGAGACCGGAGTACTATGTGGTCAAGAGTGGAACTTCCATGGCGACGCCCATTGTGACGGGCTCCGTGGCCCTGCTCTTGCAGAAAGAGCCTTATCTGTCCAACGACCAGGTGCGTGAGAGACTGATTTACTCGGCCCGGGATCTGGGGGCACCATGGAATCAGCAGGGTTGGGGGATGGTGGATCTGAGGAATCTGCTGTAATTTTGTCTACATTTCTATTGACATCTGCGGTATAATTGTATACACTTATACAGGCAACGGAACAAAACTACAGGAGGAGAAAGCATGAGAGATGATGAAACCTTCCAGAATCGACCGGTGACTATGAACCAGCACAACAATCTGCTGGAGATCGAGGAGCATATGTATATATTGGATGATGTGGTTAAGCCCAATGTCTTCCGTAATATGTTCCCCTATTCGGAGATTCCCAAGATACCGTTTAACGATAGAATTGTACCTCACAATATGCCCAGGGATATCTGGATCACAGATACCACTTTCAGAGATGGTCAGCAGTCCAGGGCGCCCTACACCACGGAGCAGATCGTGACGATTTACGATTATCTGCATCGGCTGGGCGGTCCCAACGGCATGATACGGGCCAGCGAGTTTTTCCTGTACAGCAAGAAGGACAGGGACGCCGTCTATAAGTGCATGGAGAGAGGGTATCAGTTCCCGGAAGTCACCAGCTGGATACGGGCCAGCAAGGAGGATTTCAAGCTGGTTAAGGAGATTGGCATGAAGGAGACCGGCATTCTGGTATCCTGTTCTGACTATCATATTTTTATGAAACTGAAGATGACCAGAAGACAGGCTATGGATCACTATTTAAGTGTGATCAGAGACTGTCTGGAGGAGGGTATCAGTCCCAGATGTCATCTGGAGGACATCACCAGAGCGGACATATACGGCTATGTGGTGCCCTTCTGTCTGGAGCTGATGAAACTGATGAAGGAGTACCAGATTCCCATTAAGGTGCGGGCCTGCGACACCATGGGCTACGGCGTCAATTATCCCGGCGCCGTTATTCCCAGGAGTGTACAGGGTATTATCTATGCCATACATACCCATGCGGGTGTGCCCCATGAACTGATTGAGTGGCACGGTCACAATGATTTTTACAAGGCGGTGTCCAATTCCACCACAGCCTGGCTCTACGGCTGCTCCGGTATCAACACTTCCCTTTTCGGCATCGGAGAGAGGACCGGCAACACGCCGTTGGAGGCTATGGTATTCGAGTATGCTCAGCTAAAGGGCGATCTGAATGGCATGGATACCACGGTGATCACGGAGCTGGCGGAGTATTATGAGAGGGAGATCGGTTATCAGATTCCGCCCAGAACGCCTTTTGTAGGCAAGAATTTCAATGTGACCAGAGCGGGCATCCATGCGGATGGACTGCTTAAAAATGAGGAGATTTACAATATTTTCGACACAGAGAAATTTTTAAACCGGCCCGTGCTGTGCGCCATATCCAACACCTCCGGTCTGGCGGGTATCGCCCACTGGGTCAATACCTATTACAAGCTTAAGGGTGAGCGTCAGGTGGAAAAGAATTCTCCTCTGGTAAAGGAGATCAAGACCTGGGTGGACGAAGAATACGCGGGTGGCCGTGTGACTGTGCTGACGGACGAGGAGATTGTGGCCTGTCTGGAGCGTATATGTATGGAAAAGGGTTATACCATTGGAGGCGGAGATGAGCAGTAGTTATGATGTTAAGCAGGAGGTTACGGACAAGTACTCCTTGCGGGGCAGAGTGTTTCACAAGCTCAGGGACGATATTTTGAGTGGCAAATACGAGGAGAACGAGGAGCTGAAGGAGGTGGCTATCGGGGAAGAGCTGGGCGTCAGCCGCACTCCGGTGCGGGAGGCCTTTCGGCAGCTGGAGCTGGAGGGTCTGATACAGATTATTCCCAACAAGGGCGCCTATGTGACAGGTATCACGGAAAAGGATGTAAAAGACATCTATATGATACGTTCTCTGCTGGAGGGGCTTTGTGCACGCTGGGCCACGGAGCATATCACTCAGGAGCAGCTGGCAGAGATGGAGGAGAATGTCTATCTGTCTCAGTTTCATGCCCAGAAAGGACATCTGGAGCAGCTGGCGGAGTTGGACAATCGCTTTCACGATATTATGTATGAGGCATGCAACAGCAAGATTCTGGAGCATCAGTTGAAAGATTTTCACCAGTATGTGCTGCGGGTGCGCAGAAAGACTCTGGCGAGCAAGAATCGTGGTCCCAAATCCAACGAGGAGCATGAGGAGATTCTGCAGGCCATCAAGGCAGGGGATGCGGACAGAGCAGAGCAGCTGGCTAACCGGCACATGATCAACGCCTATGACAATATGGTCAAAAACGGCCTGCACGAGGCGTATCATGACCGGAAACAGAATTAAAAATCTAAAACGGATGCGGAACTAAAAATAGGAGGATATAGAATGGAAAAGATTAGGATGACGACCCCGCTGGTGGAGATGGATGGGGATGAGATGACCCGGATTTTGTGGCAGATGATTAAGGACGAACTGATCCTGCCCTATGTGGAATTGAAGACGGAATACTATGATCTGGGCCTGGAGCACCGCAATGAGACGGACGACCAGGTGACTGTAGATTCCGCCAATGCCACTCTGAAATATGGTGTGGCGGTGAAATGTGCCACCATTACGCCCAATGCGGCGAGAATGACGGAATACAATCTGAAGGAGATGTGGAAAAGCCCCAACGGAACTATCCGCGCCATCCTGGACGGCACCGTATTCCGCGCGCCTATTCTGATCAAAGGAATTGTGCCCTATGTGAGTAAGTGGGATAAGCCTATCACCATTGCCAGACATGCCTATGGGGATGTGTACAAGAATACCGAGATCAAGGTGCCCGGACCGGGCAAGGCGGAGCTGGTATTCACCGGGGAGGACGGCACTCAGATTAGGGAGACCATTCACGACTTTACTGGCGCAGGCATTCTGCAGGGTATTCACAACACAGAGAAATCCATATCCAGCTTTGCGCGGTCCTGTTTTAACTATGCCATTGACACTCGGCAGGATCTGTGGTTTGCCACCAAGGATACTATTTCCAAAAAATATGACCACACTTTCAAGGATATCTTTCAGGATATTTATGATCGGGAGTACGCGGACCGGTTTAAGGAGCTGGGAATCGAGTATTTTTATACTCTGATTGACGATGCGGTAGCGCGGGTAATACGCTCCGAGGGCGGATTTATCTGGGCTTGCAAGAATTATGACGGAGATGTCATGTCCGACATGGTGGCTACGGCCTATGGGGATCTTTCCATGATGACCTCAGTGCTGGTATCCCCCAGCGGTGTCTATGAGTATGAGGCGGCCCACGGCACGGTTCAGCGGCATTACTACAAGCACTTGAAAGGGGAGGAGACCTCCACCAACGGTATTGCCACGATTTTTGCCTGGACCGGCGCACTGAAGAAGAGGGGAGAGCTGGACAATATTCCGGAGCTGACGGCTTTTGGAGAAAAGCTGGAGCAGGCGTGTGTCAAGACTGTGGAGGATGGAAAAATGACCAAATCTCTGGCTTCCATTTCCACCTGTGAGAATCCGGTGGTATTGAATAGCCTGGACTTTATCAGGGCGATCCGGGAGACTCTGGACAGTCTGCTGTAGGCAGGCGTTTTCCGGCAGTTTTTCAAATGGTTTCAATAGGGTTTCGGATGGGAGCATATCCCTGTCCGGAGCCCTGTTTTCGTGTTGAATATTTCCTGCAATTCATTGACATATTTTTAACGTTCAGATATAATAAAATTATCTAGGAATTGATGCAATATCACAGGCTCAGCGGGAGAGAGGTATGATGGAAGAGAAGGAGATTTCCCAGGCGGTAATTGGGCGGCTGCCCAGATATCTGAGGTATCTTGGGGATCTGAGGGACGAGGGCATGGAGAGGGTTTCCTCGCAGGAACTCAGCGAGAGAATGAAAGTGACGGCCTCACAGATTCGACAGGACCTTAATAACTTTGGCGGCTTTGGTCAGCAGGGATACGGATATAATGTGGAGTACCTGTATCAGGAGATCAGCAGAATACTGGGGCTGGACCGGACCCACCGCTTTATTATTATCGGTGCGGGCAATTTGGGGCAGGCGCTGGGAGGTTATCTGAATTTTGAACGCAGAGGCTTTATATTCAGCGGAATTTTTGACAAGAATCCGGAGCTGGCAGGCAGGGAAGTCAGAGGAATCCGGGTGCAGCCCATGGAGGAGATGGAGCAGTTTATCAGAGACAATGATGTGGACATAGCGGTGCTGGCTATTCCCAAGACCAGTGCGGTGGAGGTGGCGGAATGCCTGGTTCGCAACGGGATCAAGGCCATTTGGAATTTTGCCCATGTGGATTTGAATGTGCCGGAGGGGATTCAGGTGGAGAATGTGCACCTGTCGGACAGTCTGATGAAGTTGTCCTACAATATCAACAGGTATCTTCAGGAAAACGGTCATTGACGGAGTATGTGAAAGGACGGATGTGTGGTGGGAGACAAGTCGGAGCTTTATGAGCAGGCATTGGCCGGAAAAAAGGTACCGGTGCTGACGCTGGACAACAAGTGGTATAAGCTGTTTAATAATAATCTTGCCGAGCTGCCGAGGATTCAGGAGTTGGAGAAACGGCTCAATGAGCTGATACAGCGGCAGGGTCAGTTGAACGTGGACTCCAAGAATATCAAAAAGCTGAAAAAGAAACTGATGGATGAGATCGTGCCCATGGCAAACGAGTTGGAGCAGGGGCGGAACAAGTCACTGGAGAAAAAGCTGGATGACCACAAACGCCTGATTGAGGAGTGCAACGAGAAACTGGAGCTATATCAGGATGAGCTGCTGGATTTACCGGGACAGATCGAGCAGATCAATCATGCTCTCATGCTGTCCACTATGAATTACTGTTATGAGAGTATGCAGGAGAACACGCGGCAGATTGTGGAGATAGCCCAGTGGGTGAAATACATTCGCATTGAACTCAAAAAGAATCTTGTCCGCAAGCAGGAGATGGAGTATCAAAACCGGCAGATATATTCTTATATGCATGATCTGTTTGGGGCGGACGTAATCGATCTGTTTGACATGCAGTATGATCCCCTGGCCACTGACCAGCAGAAGAAGGCGGACGGAAACGGATCGGGAACCGGTAAGGAATAAGAACAGAGGGAGAGGGACCGCCATGCTGCGACGGTCCTCTTTTTGAGGAAAAGTCATACATAATGGAGGAATATATGAAGTATGTAGTGGACGCCCGGGAGATGAAACATTATGAGGAGACGGTGATCGACACCATGGGGATGCCATCTCTGGTGCTGATGGAGAGAGCGGCGATGGCCGTGGTGGAGGAGATTTGTCACTGGGCTGAGAGCGAGGGGCTGCGGGCGGCAGAAAAAAGAGTTCTGGTGGTTACAGGTAACGGCAACAACGGAGCGGACGGCCTGGCGGTGGCAAGGATACTGTCTCAGGAGGGCTGGCAGGTGACGGTGTACCAGACAGGTCCCGCCGGACACAGTACCCGGGAGTGGGAGAGACAATATAAAATTATCGGATATTATCCGGTGCGAATGGTCAGCAACTGGCCCCAGGAGGAATATACTATAATTGTGGATGCCCTTTTCGGTATAGGGCTGTCCAGACAGATACAGGGAGAGTATGCGGATATTGTGAAGGAGTTGAACCGCAGACCGGGATATAAGCTGTCTGTGGATGTGCCCAGCGGCGTACATGCGGAGTCGGGAAAGATCATGGGAGAGGCCGTGAGGGCGGATGTGACCGTGACCTTTGGCTGGGCGAAAAAGGGTTTGCTCTTCTTTCCGGGTGCGGAGTATGCCGGACGGGTGACGGTCAGAGAGATCGGCATCAACGAGACCTGTTTTGACGCTGCGGGGAAGCGGCCGGGGATGTTCTGCTATGACGAGCCGGTGGGAGAGCTCTTGCCTCCCAGGAAACCCGACGGACACAAAGGGAGTTTCGGCAGGGTGCTGCTGATTGCAGGTTTTGAGCAGATGCCGGGGGCGGCGGTGCTGGCGGCCTTGGCGGCGTATCACACCGGTGCGGGCATGGTGAAGGTGATATGCCCGGAGGAAAACAGAGGTATTGTGCAGACGGCGGTGCCCGAGGCGCTGTGGGGGGCGCCGGAAAACTGGCGGCAGGGCTGCGAGTGGGCGGATGTGGTGGTCATTGGTCCGGGACTCGGCAAAAACAGCCGGGTGAAGGAGATACTGGCGGGGGTTTTGAGAGAGTGCAGCCTGCCGCTGGTGCTGGATGCGGACGCCCTGAATCTGATTGCCGGAGATATGAGTCTACAGATTTTGACTGCCGATCAGGGAAAAACGGGGAGAGGTATGATTCTGACGCCCCACGAGGGAGAATTGGCCCGGCTCAGCGGCAAAACGGTTTCACAGATACGGGAGGACCGCGAGCACGCCGCCGGAATTCTGGCCCAGGATCTGCACTGCGTACTGGTGTGCAAGGGGGCGAGAACTCTGATCTGCAGGGAGCAGGGAGAAAATTGTGTGAATCTGACGGGGGATAGCGGCATGGGAACCTCAGGCAGCGGCGATGTGCTGAGCGGTGTCATAGCCGCCCTGTTGGCCCAGGGGGCGGATGCCTTCTCGGCGGCCAGCATGGGAGTGTATCTGCACGGGCTGGCCGGGGAATCGGCGGCGGAGCAATACAGCAGCTATGGGATGACTGCCGGGAACCTGGTGGAGGCCATAACAGAGATTCTTGCCGGGCCGGAATACATGCAAAGACAGATGATATTATAGATAGAGATAAGGGCATTTTAGTTGGCTCTGCCAATTACAGATATGCAGGAAAGAGGAATTTATGGATAGCAGAGAATGGGAATACAGCAGAGTGTACGCACAGATCGATCTGGATGCCATAAGGGCCAATGTAGAACATATTGGCGCTCGGATGGAGCGGGCCAAAGTGCTGGCAGTGGTGAAATGCGACGGCTACGGCCACGGCAGCGTCCCCATTGCCAGGGCCATAGAGGATATGGAGGCGGTGGGGGGATATGCCACAGCCACTGCGGAGGAAGCGCTGGAACTGCGCCGTGCGGGAATCGAAAAACCCATATTGATTCTGGGCTACACGTTTCCCTATGCCTACGAGGAGTTGATACGCAGGGATGTGCGGATGACGGTATTTCGGGAGGACACTCTAAAACAGCTTGAGGAGGCGGCTCTGCGAGTGGGCAAAAAGGCGTCTGTGCATGTGAAGGTGGACACCGGAATGGGCAGAATCGGCATAAAGCCCGCAGAGGAGAGCCTGGATTTTATGCGGCGGGTTGCAGAATCCGACCATCTGGAGTTGGAGGGAATTTTTACACATTTCGCCAAGGCAGATGAGAGAGATACGGCCTATACATTGGAACAAATTGAACGATTCAAAACATTTGTAGACATGACCGAGGCTCGTTTGGGGATAAGGATTCCCTGTCATCATGCCTCCAACAGCGCGGGAATCGCCAGATTTAGGGAGGCGCATCTGGATATGGTGCGGGCGGGAATCATTCTGTATGGATTATATCCCTCCGAGGAGATGGCAGAGGTGGTGTGCTGGCTGCAGCCCGCCCTGTCTCTGCACAGCCACCTGGTCTATGTCAAGGAGGTAGAGCCGGGACAGAGCATCAGCTATGGCGGTACCTTTACGGCAGCGGAGCGCATGCGTGTGGGAACCGTGCCCGTGGGCTATGGAGACGGTTATCCCAGGAGTCTGTCGCAAAAGGGCAGCGTTCTGATTCGGGGAAAGAGGGTTCCCATACTGGGCAGAGTATGCATGGACCAGTTCATGGTGGATCTCACCGCCCTGCCCCAGGTGGGGGAGGGGGAGCCTGTGGTGTTGCTGGGCCGGGACGGACAGGAGGAGATAACGGCCCAGGAGCTGGGGGATCTGTCGGGCAGATTCAACTATGAATTAATGTGTGATCTAAGTCCCAGAGTTCCCCGGGTCTATCTACGGGAGGGGCAGCTGCAGCAGCCATAGAGCGGCAGGGCGTCCGGAAAAGAAGTTCTCCCCGCACTTGAATACCTTGAGAAGAAATGGAAATACTCAGAGTAAATGAAAAATTCGAGAGGTATCAGGAAATGAAAAGAGGAGATATTTTTTACGCGGATCTGCGGCCGGTGATAGGTTCGGAACAGGGAGGAATCAGACCGGTGTTGATTATTCAGAACGATGTGGGCAACCGACATAGCCCTACAGTGATCTGCGCCGCCATTACTTCCAAGATGAATAAGGCGAAACTGCCCACACATATTGAGTTGAGCGCACAGGAATACGATATGGACAAAGATTCTGTGATTTTGCTGGAGCAGCTGCGCACCATTGACAAAAAGCGGCTTAAGACTAAGGTGTGCCACCTGGAGGGGGAAATCATGCAGAAGGTCAACAGGGGGCTCAGGATCAGTCTGGAACTAGATACATAAAATAGACTGTTCCTTGACGAATAGAGCTAATGATGGTATGATTAACAGCATCTGATATAAACAAGACAAAGGAGTGATAGGGAAATGGACGACAGTGGGCCCACTGCCAGTATAATTTTTGTGATTCTTGTATTGATTGATATGTTTTTCCACGGTTTTGGCGCGGCGGTGGAACAGCTCAACCCCAAGGATGTGGAGAAAAAGGCCGGGGAGGAGAGAGATCGCCGCTCCCAGCGTCTGCTTAAGATTCTGGAGGATCCTACCAGGTACGTGAATTCCATGCAGCTGGTCATCACCCTGAACAATGTGGTCATGGGCGGGGTCTATCTGGGAATCTGGCTTAGGGCGGTACGAGATTTTTTGGCGGGTTTCGCAGAGCGCAGCCTCGCCGGTATTGTGTCGGTTCCACTGGTCGTGATTACTGTTCTCTCCGCGATTCTCACCATGCTGTTCCTGCTGTACATATTGCTGACCTTCGGCGTGCTTTTGCCCAAGAAGATCGCCAGGCGTCTGCCGGAAAAATGGGCTTATGCCAGTATCAATGTCGTGTATGTGGTGATGAAATTGCTGACTCCCTTCACTGGGCTGGTGACGGTATCCGCCAATTTGGTGCTCAGACTTTTCGGCGCGAAAAATGTGGGAGACGAGGCGGATGTGACCGAGGAAGAGATTATCAACATGGTCAACGAGGGTCATGAGCAGGGCATTATTCAGGCCAGCGAGGCGGAGATGATATCCAATATTTTTGAGTTTGGCGACAAGGAAGCCCAGGATATTATGACGCATCGGAACAATATCCTGGCGCTGGACGGCTCCGTGCTGTTGAAGGACGCTCTGGATTTCCTGGCGGAGGGCAAGAACAGCCGATACCCGGTGTATGAGGAGAATATGGATCATATAGTGGGTATCCTTTATCTGAAAGACGCTCTGCGGTATCATCATACGGAGGACAAGCTGTACTGTAGTATCGGGCAATTGGGTGATCTGCTGCGGGAACCGGTGTACATTCCACAGACCAGGAACATCGACGAGCTGTTCCGGCAGATGCAGTCAAATAAGCTGCAGATGGTGATCGTGGTGGACGAGTACGGCCAGACTGCCGGACTGGTAACCATGGAGGATATTCTGGAAGAGATTGTGGGCAACATTCTGGACGAGTATGACGAGGAGGAGGATTTCATCGAGGAAAAGGGAAATGACGAGTATGTCATTGAGGGGAAGACCCCCCTGGAGGACTTGGAAGAGCGATTCCACATTGCTTTCCCTGAGACGGATTTCGAGACACTCAACGGCTTTTTGATTGCCAAGATGGACAAGATTCCGGATGAGGACGAGGAGTTTGAGATCTCCGTGGACGGCTATCATTTCAAAGTTCTGTCCGTGGAGAACAAGATGATTCACAGTGTGCTGGTGACCAAGCTGCCGGAGGAGACTGCGGCTCAGGAGGAAGAGGGAGCCGTTGAAGAAGAGGCGCAGTAATACAAGATAATAAAAGATAAGGAGAAAAAAATATGTCAGGACATTCTAAATTTGCAAATATCAAACATAAGAAAGAGAAAAATGATGCGGCAAAGGGTAAGATTTTTACCATTATCGGGCGTGAGATCGCCGTGGCGGTGAAGGAGGGTGGCCCCGACCCGAACAATAATTATAAACTTGCAACGGTTATTGCCAAGGCCAAGTCCAACAATATGCCCAATGATACCATTGAGCGTGGAATCAAGAAGGCTGCCGGAGATGTGGGCAACGTGAATTATGAGTATATCACCTACGAGGGTTACGGCCCGGGCGGTACGGCGATCATAGTCGACACACTGACGGACAACAAGAACCGCACCGCCGCCAACGTGAGGAGCGCCTTTACCAAGGGCCAGGGCAATATCGGAACTCCCGGCTGCGTGTCCTTTATGTTCGACAAAAAGGGACAGATCATCATTGACAGAGAAGAGTGCGATATGGAGTTTGACGATCTGATGATGGTGGCACTGGATGCGGGAGCGGACGATATCTCAGAGGAGGAGGACAGCTTTGAGATACTCACCGACCCGGACGCATTGGAGACGGTGCGCAAGGGATTGGAGGAGGCCGGCGTGCCCATGGTCAGCGCGGAAGTCACCATGCTGCCCCAGAATTATGTGACGCTGTCCGACGAGACGGCCATCAAAAATCTCACCAGAATTCTGGATATTCTGGAGGATGACGACGACGTGCAGAATGTATATCACAACTGGGATGAGTAAGTGTAGACGCAAGGAGGACTGGTGATGGACAGACTGGCAATTGTTGTCCCCTGTTATAATGAGGAGGAAGTGCTGAAGATAGCTTCCGAGGCTCTGCGGGGGGTACTGGACGATCTGACGGCCAAGAACAAGATTGCCCCGGACAGTTTTATTCTGTTTGTCAACGACGGCAGCAAGGACAGGACATGGGAGCTGATCGAGGAGGAACACGGCCTGTATCCCGACCGGGTTCGAGGGGTGAAACTGGCGGGAAATGTGGGGCACCAGTTTGCGCTGACGGCAGGACTTTTAACGGCTATGGAGCGCTGCGATGTGACAGTTTCCATAGATGCGGATATGCAGGATGATGTGGCTGTGATCGAGGAGATGATAGACAAATTTCACGCGGGGAATGATATTGTGTACGGTGTCCGCAAGGAGAGGAAGACTGACACCTTTTTCAAGCGCACCACGGCGCAGGCATTCTATAAACTGATGGCCCTGATGGGTGTGAAGACCATATACAACCATGCGGATTTCCGATTGATGTCCAAGCGGGCGGTAGAACAGTTTTCCCAGTACAGAGAGACCAATCTTTTCCTGCGGGGAATGATGCCGCTGATCGGCTATCAGACCGACAGCGTCTACTATGACAGAAAGGAAAGGGTGGCGGGAGAATCCAAGTATCCGCTGAAGAAAATGCTGGCGCTGGCATTTAACGGGATTTCCTCTTTCAGTGTAAAGCCCATCAGCATGATTCTGGGACTTGGTCTTTTCATTATCGTCTGCTCTGTGCTGGCAGCCGTGTACGCCCTTATCTCTTATTTTACCGGCAGAGTGGTGCCGGGGTGGACTTCGCTGATTCTCTCCATCTGGTTCTTAGGAGGACTGCAGCTGATGGCTGTAGGTATGGTTGGACAGTATATTGGCAAGATCTACATGGAGGTGAAACAGCGCCCCCGGTACAATATTGAAAAGATATTGGAGTGAGGGCCTGGTAAAGGAACAGGAGCAGGAAACGTAGGATGAGTTGTAAGAAGAATGCGATAAGCTATGGAATATGGGCGCTGTATCTGATGGTGGTCGGCATTGTACTGTCCTTTATGGGCATGGTTGTCGGCGGACAGAATACAGGCGTTCCCTATATGGCCTTGATTCTCCTGGCGCTGGCTTTCGGAATCCTTTTTCTGGTTTATTTTCTGGCGAAAAAGATTGTGGACAGCGTTCAGGTCAAGAAGATGGCTTCTGGCAGAGCGGCCCTGGTAGAGGGGATTCTGGTGGTTCTGTTTCTGCTGGCGGGAATTGCGATGCGGGTCCTGATGATCGGCGACGCAGGGGAGGAGGCAGCCTACTATGAGGTAGCCAAAGTGACGGAGAGTGGGATGCAGGTCCAGCTGGTGCAAGGCAGTATCTATTACTATCTCTGCCTGCTGAACGGACTCTTCCGCCTTGTAGGAAATAAGTGGATGGCGGGAATCGTGCTGCAGATTGTGCTGCAGATGATAGGGATAGGGATTGCCTATTTCGCGGTGCGGCGCCTCTCCGGCAAGGGACCGGCCCTGGTGTCCCTGATGTTTCTGACAATGGCACCCGGCTCTGTCAGGGACGGGATCACTTACTCACCCAAGATGTTGTATTTTTGCATGTATGTATTGATATTGTTGATTATTGCACAGTATCTGTGGAGGAGCACCCGGCCCGGCGGCAGGGTTCTCACCTGGATATTGGCGGTGATCTGCGGTGCGCTGGTGGCCTTTGCCGGGTACACGGATATCGTTGGTTTCACTCTGGCAATTCCACTGTGCGGTCTGCCCACGCTGAAACGGGAGCAGAGGGGCATGGCGCTGTGGGTGGCGCAGTTTCTGCTTTCCATACTGACGATGGCGGGCGTTTTCTGTCTGTTGGTGCAGATGGACAGTGCTATGAGCGGCTCCAGCTTTGAGCGAGTGCTGGGGGCATGGGGAGCCACCTACGGTCTTAAGGGAGCGGACTACGATTTCTTTTTCCGAGAGGGCGGTTATGAGACGATCCTTTTGATGGTGTTGATAGCGCTGGGACTATTTACCTTTATGCGACGGAAAAACGAAGAAATGTTCTCACCTTGGATAATGACAGTGTTGTCAATTACATTGATGAGAATACTGGGGGTTGTGACTCCCAACATGAATGGCAGCTATCAGATGTATTTTGCCATGACAGGGCTGGCCGGTGTGGCGCTGAGTGAGCTTTTTGTCAGAGACGGAGGCGTTTCTGCGGAAACTGCCGATGTGCCCGAGGCGATGGTGGACGATTTGGATGAGGAGCATACAGGGCCTGTGCCTGTAAGGTCTGAACAGCCTGTGATAGGCACATGGCCGCCTCTGGAACCGGTGGCTGCAGCGGATGCGGTCGTTATGGAAGAGCTGGAGCAGCCGCGGAAATCCGAAGAACATGTCCGCCGTAAATTCCTGAGAAAACAGAAACAACAAGAGCAGACAGATGTGCCGGTATGGGAATCCCTGACGCAGGAGCCTGCGACAGAGCACAGCGAGCCGGAGAATCCCGCAGTGGAGGTGAAAAAAGATATGACCGAGAAAAAGCAGGAAGAGATTACAATGCAGCAGGAGGAAACCCCCAAACAGGTGCAGTTTATAGAGAACCCGCTGCCCCTGCCCAAAAAGCATGTGAAGAAGGTTATGGACTATCCCATACAGCCACAGCCGTCCCAGATGCATTATGACATTGAGGTGGACCCCAAGGACAATTTCGACTTTTAGCAGACATGGTTTTTGGCGTGAGCAGACGATAACTTTGTTTCGGAAGAATGAAAACCGCATATCTGGTTACGATAAGAGAAGAACCGTGATGGTTCTTTTCTTAAGTTATCCAGAGATTGGGGGATCATTATGAGCGACGAAAACAAACGCATTGAGGAAGAAGAGCATCGGGATGAGCGCATTGAGAAGACAGGGCAGTTGACCCTAAACCAGAATGCGGATCACAAAAATATCCACCTGTTGTCCATAATTGGTGAGATCGAGGGACACGACAATCTTTCCGGTAATTCCAAAACCACAAAATATGAACATATTCTGCCCCAGCTGGCGGCCATAGAGGACAGCCGGGAGATCGACGGTGTGCTGGTGATTCTGAACACCATGGGCGGGGACGTGGAGGCGGGGCTTGCCATAGCCGAGATGTTGGCCTCTCTGAGTAAACCCACCGTTTCCCTGGTGCTGGGCGGCAGCCATTCCATCGGGGTTCCCATTGCCGTCAGCACCAGGTACTCCTTTATCGTGCCCACGGGCACCATGGTGATCCATCCGGTGCGCATGAACGGTACGGTTATCGGGGTGCCTCAGACCTTCGACTATTTTAAGCAGATTCAGGACCGCATCACCGGCTTTGTCTGCAGTCACTGCCGGATTGGCAAGAAACGTCTGGAGGAGTTGATGATGGAGACTGGAATGCTCACCAAGGACGTGGGTACCATATTGGTGGGGCAGGAGGCAGTCAAAATGGGTATTATCAATGAGGTGGGCGGCATAGACAGGGCAGTTGGCAAGCTCCATGAACTGATGAGAGAGAGGGATGCCAAAAATAAAGATGAAACAAATTAAAGGATGACAAGCGGGGCAGAAAATGCTATAATATTATTTGATTGTTCGGAGCCGAAAACACAGGCTCCGGACCCCCGACAGGAAAAAGGAGTACGATGAGATGGCAAATTCATCAGGCAGAAGGACATCCTCTTCGGCAGGCGGACGCGGCGGCAAAAAGACGTCCGGCTCCGGAAGGAAGGGAAATGCCCCTACATATGATTACGAGAAGGAAAGTGAACTGCTGCATGAGATAGGTCTGATTATTTTATTCATCGCTATGGTGATTTTGTTTTTGTGCAATTTTGGCATTATCGGTCCGGTTGGCAATGCGATCAGCGGGTTTTTGTTCGGCTTATTCGGCCTGACGGCCTATGCGGTGCCGGTGCTTTTGTTTGTGGCGGTGTCTTTTTGGTACGCCAACTCCGGCAATCCCAACGCCCTGCGCAAGCTGATATCGGGCATTGTGCTGTTCTTGATGATCGGCGTGGTATGCGAGCTTTTTGCGAAGAATATTCTGTCCATGGAAAAATATGATTTAAAACAGATTTACGAGACGGCGCGTGAGAGCCGGATTGGCGGCGGCGTAATCGGCGGAAGCCTGGCCTATCTGCTGCACCACTATCTGGAGACCATAGGTACCGTGCTGGTGGTGCTGCTCTGCGGCGCAATCAGCTTTATTCTGATGACGGAGCGCTCCCTGATCAGCGGCGTCAAAAACGGCGGTTCCAGAATGCTGGAGCGCACCAGAGAGGACAGTGAGCGCAGGAGAGAGTATGTAAAGCAGCGGCGGGAGGAGCAGGAGGAGGCTTATCTCAGCCGCAGGGAGCAGCGCCGGGAAGCGGACAGGCTCCGTCGGGAACAGCAGGAGGAGACCAGGATCAGACGCGAGGAGGAACGGCGTCAGAGGGCGTTGGAGAAGGAGAGCGGCAGACAACAGCGCCGTGAGGAGAGAGAGACGGAAAAGATTCTGCGCATGGACAGAAAGGTGTCCGGCGTGATTTTGGACACGGCTATTTCCCGCGAGAACGAGGAGCGCAGGCGCGACGATATCCACGAAATCATGTGGAACGAGGACGCGGAGGAGTACAGCGTTTTGGAAACGGCGGACAGTGTGGATCAGCAGCCGGGGGAGACAGGGAAAAAGCCCGCCGGCAGTGTTTTTGATTTTGACAACATCCGCATTCGCAGCATGCATCAGCTGACGATTGACGAGGCGGCGGAGGAAGAGGAGCCGGAACAGTTTTATTCCACTCTGGAGCCTGAACCCACAGCGCCAGTGAACCCTTTTCGCGGCGGTTTCTCGGATGTGGCCGAGCCCCTGCGGGGCGAAAGCGTGCGAGAGACGGCGGAGCAGGATATCAGGATTCACAGGGAGGATATTCCAGAGCCGCCCCAGCAGCGCAGTAAACCTGTTGCCCGTCTGAAGGAGACGGCGGGGAGCCAGGACGCTGTGACACAACAGATCAACAAAGATATGCAGAGCGCAGAGCCCAGGCCGCCGAAGAAATATATGTTTCCTCCCCTGTCCATGCTTCAGAAGGGCAAGAGCGGGAGCGGCGATTCAACCCAGGAACTGAAGGAGACGGCCATGCGCCTGCAGCAGACACTGGAGAACTTTGGCGTCAGAGTCACTATCACCGACATCAGTCAGGGGCCCAGCGTGACCCGGTACGAGCTGCAGCCGGAGCAGGGAGTCAAGGTCAGTAAGATCGTAGGACTCACCGACGATATCAAACTGAATCTTGCGGCCACGGACATCCGTATTGAGGCGCCGATTCCGGGCAAGGCCGCCATTGGCATTGAGGTACCCAACAAGGAGAACATGGCGGTGGCGTTGCGGGATCTGCTTGAGAGCAAGGAGTTCAAGGATTTTTCCTCCAACCTGGCCTTTGCCGTGGGCAAGGATATCGGCGGGCAGACGGTGGTAGCCGACATAGCCAAAATGCCCCACATGCTGATTGCGGGAGCTACCGGCTCCGGCAAGTCCGTATGTATCAACACTTTGATAATGAGTATTCTGTACAAGGCTCACCCGGACGATGTGAAACTGATAATGGTTGACCCCAAGGTGGTGGAGTTGAGCGTGTACAATGGCATTCCCCATCTGCTGATTCCGGTGGTGACGGACCCTAAGAAAGCGTCCGCTGCTCTGCACTGGGGCGTGGCGGAGATGACGGAGCGCTACAAAAAGTTTGCGGACTACAATGTCCGTGACCTGAAGGGATACAACAAAAAGGTGGAGTCCATGCGGGAGGGCGGCGATGACGAGGCGCCGGCCCAAATGCCGCAGATAGTGATTATCGTGGACGAGCTGGCGGATCTGATGATGGTGTCTCCCGGCGAGGTGGAGGAGTCCATCTGTCGTCTGGCACAGCTGGCCAGAGCGGCGGGCATTCATCTGATTATAGCGACCCAGCGGCCCAGTGTAGATGTTATCACCGGCCTGATTAAGGCCAATATGCCCAGCCGGGTGGCGTTCTCCGTGTCGAGCGGCGTTGATTCCCGCACCATTCTGGATATGAACGGAGCCGAAAAATTGCTGGGCAAGGGCGACATGCTCTTTTATCCCCAGGGATATTCCAAACCGGCCCGAATCCAGGGCGCTTTCGTGTCCGACAAGGAAGTGTCGGATGTGGTGGATTTCCTGAAAAATCAGGCTCTGGGCAACACCTATGCGTCCGATGTGGAGGAACAGCTCAAGAGTATCGGTTCCTCCGGCGGTGGAGCAGGAGGCGGCGACGAGAGAGACGAGTACTTTGAGGAGGCGGGCCGCTTTATCATCGACAAGGATAAGGCATCCATCGGTATGCTGCAGCGGGCTTTCAAGATCGGATTTAACCGGGCAGCCCGGATTATGGAGCAGCTTCACGACTATGGCGTTGTGGGCGAGGAGGAGGGCACCAAGCCCCGCAAGATTCTGATGAGCGCAGAGGAGTTTGAGCAGCTGCTGGAAGAGTAGCAGGGCTTATGCGATAGAAGAAGGAGACAGACAATGAAAACGGATATTCAGATCGCACAGGAGGCAGCGCTGGAACCCGTCACTCTGGTTGCGGAGCGCATGGGCATTCCGGAGGAAGAGCTGGAACTGTACGGCAGATATAAGGCCAAGATTTCTGATACATATCTGGGGCAGATTCAGGAACGGCCCGACGGCAAGCTGATTTTGGTGACGGCAATCAATCCCACTCCCGCAGGTGAGGGAAAAACCACAGTCACGGTGGGATTGGGGGAGGCCTTTGGAAAGCTGGGAAAAAAAGCGGTGATTGCTCTGCGTGAGCCATCCCTCGGCCCCTGTTTCGGGATCAAGGGCGGGGCCGCCGGTGGGGGCTATGCCCAGGTGGTGCCCATGGAGGATCTGAATCTGCATTTCACCGGAGATTTTCACGCCATTACCAGCGCCAACAATCTGCTGGCGGCGCTGCTGGACAACCATATACAGCAGGGCAATGAGTTACAGATCGACACCCGGCAGGTGGTTTGGAAACGCTGTCTGGATATGAATGACAGAGTGCTGCGCAATATTGTGGTGGGAATGGGAACCAAGGCGGACGGCGTAGTCAGAGAGGATCATTTTGTGATTACGGTGGCCTCGGAGATCATGGCTATTTTATGTCTGGCCTCGGATATGAGAGATCTGAAAGAGCGGCTCTCCCGGATCGTGGTGGCATATAACTATGCGGGAGAACCGGTGACGGCAGGGCAGCTGCAGGCCGTGGGAGCCATGGCGGCGCTGCTAAAGGATGCCCTCAAGCCCAACCTGATTCAGACCCTGGAACATACGCCGGCACTGGTACACGGCGGTCCCTTTGCCAACATTGCCCACGGCTGCAACTCCATTATCGCCACCAGGGCAGCTCTCAAGATGGCGGATTACTGTATTACGGAGGCCGGTTTTGGAGCTGATCTGGGAGCGGAGAAATTTTTTGATATCAAATGCCGTGAGGCGGGACTGGCGCCGGACGCGGTGGTGCTGGTAGCTACCGTCAGGGCGTTGAAATACAATGGCGGCGTTCCCAAGAGCGAGCTTTCCACAGAGAATCTGACTGCCCTCAAGGAGGGGATCGTCAACCTGGAGAAACATATTGAAAATCTGCAGAAATATGGAGTGCCCGTAGTGGTGGCCCTGAATGCCTTTACGGCGGATACGGAGGCGGAGATCGACTACGTGAAACAGTTCTGTCAGGAGAGAGGCTGTGAGTTTGCCCTGGCCAGAGTGTGGGAGCAGGGCGGTCAAGGCGGCGTGGAGCTGGCGGAGAAGGTTCTGCAGACTCTGGAGCAGAAGGAGAGCCATTTCCGGTTGCTCTATGAGGACAGTCTGCCCCTGCAGGACAAGATCATCCGTGTGGCAAAGGAGATTTATGGAGCCGGTAAAGTGAATTTTGCCCCCGCGGTGATAAAGCAGCTTAAACGTCTGGAGGAACTGGGCTATGGACAGCTGCCGGTATGTATGGCAAAGACGCAGTACTCTCTGTCGGACGACGCCACACTGCTGGGAAGGCCGAAGGATTTTGAGATGAACATCCGGGAGGCGTATGTGTCTGCCGGGGCAGGATTTGTGGTGGTGCTGACGGGTACGGTGGTGACGATGCCCGGGTTGTCCAAGAGTCCCGCAGCCTATGGGATCGACGTGAATGATGAGGGGATGATTACCGGACTGTTTTAGAGGAGAGCGAGGGAAAGAGTTAGGAATGACACAGATTATTGACGGAAAAAAGATTAGCGAGGAAATTAAAAACGAGCTGAAGGAACAGGTGGCGACCTACAGAGAACAGGGAAAAGAGATATGTCTGGCTGTGATACAGGTGGGAGATGATCCTGCTTCCTGCGTCTATGTGCGCAACAAGAAAAAGGCATGCGAGTATATAGGAATCAATTCCTTGTCCTATGAGCTGCCCGCTCAGACCACGGAGGAGGAACTGCTCTCTCTGGTGGAGCAGCTGAATGCCAGGGAGGATGTTAACGGTATTTTGGTACAGCTCCCTCTGCCGGGGCAGATTGATGAAGAAAAAGTGCTGAACGCCATCAGTCCGCTGAAGGACGTGGATGGTTTTCACCCCATGAACGTGGGTGCTCTGTGTATCGGGAAGAAAGGTTTTGTATCCTGTACTCCCGCCGGAGTGATACAGCTGCTGAAACGCTCCGGTATCTCCATAAGCGGAAAGGAATGTGTGGTGGTGGGCCGCAGCAATATTGTGGGAAAGCCTATGGCGCTGCTGCTCCTTAGGGAGAACGGTACCGTGACGGTGGCCCACAGCCGGACGGAGGATTTGAGGGCTGTAACCCGCCGGGCTGACATTCTGGTGGTGGCGGTGGGCAGGCCGCAAATGATTACGGCGGACTATGTAAAAGAGGGCGCGGTGGTCATTGACGTGGGCATACACAGGGATGAGAACAACAAGCTGTGCGGAGATGTGGACTATACCTCCGTGGCGCCCCATTGCAGCGCCATCACCCCGGTTCCCGGAGGCGTAGGCCCTATGACTATTGCCATGCTGATGAAAAACTGTGTGGAAAGCGTGTCGATTCAGGCAGCTTTATTTGATGAAAGGGCGGAGTAATTCTTATGAACTGTCCGAAATGCGGAACGGAAATAGAAGAGGGTTCTCTCTATTGTACGGTCTGTGGAGAGGATATCCATATTGTTCCCGATTTTGAGTCCGAGGTGGAGCAGAGTATGCAGGACACCATGGAACAGATAGCGGAGGAGTTGCAGGATACCCGGAAGGCTGACGCGGAGGAAAAACCTCAAAAACCGAAAAAAAGTTATCTGGGATGGCTGGCAGGTATTTTTTTCCTGATTATCCTTGTTCTGGCAGGCGTGATCGTCGGCGCATGGTATCATATGGAGCATTCTGTGGAATATCAGTTGTCCCGGGCGGTGCAGTGTGCCAGGGAACAGAAGTATGAGCAGGCGGTGGACTATTATCTCCGCGCGCTGGAGCTGGGCAGTATGGACCAGGAGGTGGGTTTTGCGCTGGCGGACTGCTACTATGCCATGGACAATGTGGGCGGCTACGAGAACCAGCTGCTGGAGTTGATCGACGGCGGATTGTTGAATCAGAACCAGCTGGAGAGAGCCTATGCGGGATTGATACAGTCCTATCGGGCCAGAAATGATTATCAGACGATTGACAGTCTGCTGAATAACTGTGATAATGATGTTATCAGGAGCAGCTACCAGAACCTCCAGGCCAAGGCACCGGAATTTGGATTTGAGGAGGGGTACTATCAGGAGATCATTCCTCTGAAACTCAGCTCCAACACGGCAGGCATCATCTACTACACCATGGATGGGTCCGAGCCAGACGAGAGCAGCACGGTTTACACTGCGCCGATCTTTCTGGACAACGGTGAGCACACGATCAAGGCGGTGTTCGTGAATCAATATGGACTGGTCAGCGATGTGGTGACGAAGACATACCAGATCGAACTGCAGATTCCCATTGCGCCGGATGTGGAGACCGCCAGCGGCGAGTACAGCCGCCCCACCATGATATGGATCAACTGTGAGGACGGCGATGCAATCTACTATACTACAGACGGCACGGTACCCACGGACAAGTCCACCAGATATACAGGAGCTATTCCAATGCCGTTGGGTGATTCTGTGTACTCCTTTGCGATTGTAGAGGAGGACGGAATTGTGGGGGAAGTGACCCAGTGCAGCTACAGCTTACAGCTGCACACGGATATCACGGTGGATATGGCTACTATAGCAGTGTACAATGAGATGCTGCGAATCGGGAGAATACTGACCCCCGAGGGATATGCGGGAGAGAATGGCGTATACCAGTATCGGTTCCAGTACCCTCTGACCATCGAGGAGGAGGATTACTATATTTTTGCGGAGCTGCATGTGGACGAGAATGGGGGCAGCATCCGAACGGGCAGCTTTTATGCGGTTCAGGCATACAACTGTATCTGCTACAAACTGCTGATTGACGAGAGCAACATCTACAGCATAGCTGAGATACCATAAATATGCATCGGAAAGGTGCGAGCGCAAAAACAGCATATACCCGGAAAGTGCACAGGAAGGGTATATGCGGAACAGAGGTTCTAAAGAACCTCAAATAGGAGGAGAATATGTACAAGATTTTGAAAGCAGAGGAACTAACCACCAACATCTATCTGATGGAGGTGGAGGCGGAGCGGGTGGCAAAGTACTGTCAGCCCGGTCAGTTTGTAATTGTTAGGATGGACGCAGAAGGGGAGAGAATTCCCCTGACGATCTGCGACTATGACAGGGAAAAGGGTACTGTGACCATCGTGTTCCAGATTGTGGGCGCGTCCACTCAGATGATGTCTGAACTCAAGACTGGGGACAGTTTCCATGATTTTGTGGGACCTCTTGGCTGTGCGTCCGAGTTTGTAAATGAGGACCCGGAGAGCCTGAAAAATAAAAAAATTCTGTTTGTAGCTGGAGGCGTCGGTGCAGCGCCGGTGTATCCTCAGGTGAAGTGGCTCCATGAGCATGGCGTGGCTGTGGATGTGATCGTGGGCAGCAAGACCAAAGATCTCCTGATTCTGGAGAAGGAGATGGAGGCTGTGGCGGGCAATCTGTATGTGACCACTGACGATGGTTCCTACGGCAGGAGCGGCATGGTGACACAGACGATCAAGGATCTGGTTGCGGAGGGAAAGCAGTATGACCAGTGCGTGGCCATAGGTCCCATGATCATGATGAAATTCGTCTGTATGTTAACTAAAGAACTGAATATTCCGACAATTGTCAGCCTGAATCCCATCATGGTGGACGGCACAGGCATGTGTGGAGCCTGTCGCGTGACTGTGGGCGGCAAGGTGAAATTTGCCTGTGTGGACGGACCGGAGTTTGACGGCCATCAGGTGAATTTTGACGAGGCTATGAGCCGTCAGCAGATTTACAAGACGGAGGAAGGCCGGGCCTTTTTGAAAGCCAAGGAGGGTGCGACCCACCACGGCGGATGCGGAAACTGCAACGGGTGAGGATAGAGTAGGAGGGAGAACAGATATGGACGTATTGAAGAAAGTACCTGTCAGAGAACAGGACGCACAGGAGCGTGCAAGGAATTTTGAAGAGGTATGTCTGGGATACAACAAGGAGGAGGCCATGGAGGAGGCCAGCCGCTGCATCAACTGCAAGAATGCGCAGTGCATCAAGGGCTGTCCCGTGGCAATCAATATCCCGGGCTTTGTAGAGCAGGTGAAAAACGGTGATATCGAGGGAGCTTACCAGACTATCAGCCAGTCCAGCGCCCTGCCCGCTGTGTGCGGGCGTGTGTGTCCCCAGGAGAGCCAGTGCGAGGGCAAGTGTATCCGGGGCATCAAGGGCGAGCCGATATCTATTGGTAAGCTGGAGCGTTTTGTGGCGGACTACGCCCGGGAGCAGGGGATCAAGCCTGAGGGCGCCAAGGAGAAGAAGGACAAGAAGGTGGCCGTGATCGGTTCCGGCCCCGCAGGTCTCACCTGCGCCGGAGATCTGGCAAAAATGGGCTATGAGGTCACGATTTTTGAGGCTCTGCATGAGCCCGGCGGCGTGCTGGTGTACGGGATTCCTGAGTTCCGTCTGCCCAAGGAGGCAGTAGTGGCCAAGGAGATTGAAAATGTGAAATCTCTGGGCGTGAAGATCGAGACCAATGTGGTGGTGGGTAAATCCGTAACCATCGACCAGCTGCTGTCCGAGGAGGGATTTTCCGCTGTGTTTATCGGTTCCGGCGCAGGTTTGCCCAAATTCATGGGTATTCCCGGCGAGAACAGCAACGGCGTATTTTCCGCCAACGAATATCTGACCAGAAGCAATTTGATGAAAGCTTTTGACGAAAATAGCAACACCCCTATCATGCGGGGCAAAAAAGTGGCCGTGGTGGGCGGCGGCAACGTGGCGATGGATGCGGCCCGCACCGCTCTGCGTCTGGGCGCTGAGGTGCATATCGTGTACCGCCGCAGCGAGGAGGAACTGCCCGCCCGTGTGGAGGAGGTACACCATGCCAAGGAGGAGGGCATTATCTTTGATCTGCTGACCAATCCCACCGAGATTCTGGCGGACGAGAAGGGCTGGGTGACCGGCATGAAATGTATCCGCATGGAGCTGGGTGAGCCGGATGAATCCGGAAGGAGAAGGCCGGTGGAGGTGCCGAATTCTGAGTTCGTGCTGGATGTGGACACAGTTATCATGTCCCTGGGAACCTCCCCGAATCCGCTGATTTCCTCTACCACAGAGGGGCTGGAAATCAACAAGTGGAAATGTATTGTGGCCGAGGAGGAGAACGGCAAGACTACCAAGGAGGGTGTATACGCCGGCGGCGACGCCGTGACCGGAGCGGCAACCGTGATTTTGGCAATGGGTGCGGGAAAAGCAGCTGCCAAGGGGATCGACGAATATCTGTCCAGCGTGGGATGATAAAGAACTATTGGGGCAAGGCAGAGAACAAATGATTGGGGGATTGTCTATCGCAGGTATTTTCTGCGATAGGCGGAAAAGAGGTAAGTATGTTGATATGTCCAAAGTGCAGGAATGAGTACAGAGACGGGATTACCATATGCGCGGATTGCGGCTGCAGCCTGGTGTCGGAGAAGGAGATAATAAATAAGGTTCCGCTGATCTTCGGGGGTGAGGAGGAACTGACCCGGCTGAAGGAGTATCTTGAGTACAACGGCCTGCAGGATATGGAGATTGTCTTTGACGAGAAAGAGGCGGTACACGAACTTCTGCTCAACGAAAAAGACAGGCAGAAGGCTATCAAGCTGGGTTCTGTGTATATGCAGCAGGAGCAGGTGCGGCAGGCTGAGGAGGCTGTACGAATCCAGGAGGAGCAGGCCCGTAAGGAGGCGGAAAACCCTCAGCCCCAGTGGTTTGGCATGGGAACCGAGGAGCCGAAGGAACAGCCGGTCCGTAACGCGCAGCCTGTGCGCAGGTCCTCACGGGGCTATCAAAACAAATCAGAGCAGGCGGCGGAGAACAAATCCTCTGCATGGACATTGTTGATCGTGGGCAGCGTGGGGCTGGTAGGGTTGGTGCTGCTGCTGACGGGAGTGCTGCCGTTACAGTTGCAGGGCAGTAACCGCTTTATAATCGGCGGCATTATGGGAGCCATGTTCGTGATTTTTATAGTAATGGGCTTTGTCTCCCTCAAGAACTCCAAACAGTATGCCAGGGAGGCGGACTCCGAGAACTCTCTCAAGAGTACCATGGAGAAATGGTGTAAAGAGAATCTGGATGGCGCCAAAATAGACGCAAGTTTGCAGGTGTCCACCATGTCCGAGACAGAGTGGTATTTCCACCGGACGGCTCTGCTCAAGGCGGTGCTGAACCGCCAGTTTGTGAATCTGGATCAGGAATTCCTGGATCACTTTGTGGATGATATGTACGATACCATTTTCCCTGAGGGTTAGGGGAGAACGGACATATTTGAACAATTTGATTTGCCCGAAGCCCGGAGAGTGTTTTCCGGGTTTCGGGCAGATTTATATGGGAAAGTTTCGAGCGTGGTCTGCAATTTCCGCAGAGAGGTGAAAGACTGTGAGGATTACAATATTGTGTGTGGGAAAAATCAAGGAGAGCTTTTACCGGGAGGCCATTGCTGAATATGCCAAGCGGCTGAGCAGATACTGCAGGCTGGAGATTGTGGAGGTGGCGGACGAGAAGACTCCGGACGGAGCCTCGGCGGCATTGGAGGAGCAGATCAGGGAGAAAGAGGCCGACCGCCTGCTGGCCCGCCTGGAGGAGGGGGCGTATGTCTGCACTCTGGAGATTCAGGGCAGGCGCTATACCTCTGAAGGCTTTGCGGAGCTCATTAATCGAGCGGGGTTGGGCGGACAGAGCCACATCGTCTTTGTGATCGGCGGCTCTCTGGGACTCCATGAAAAGGTGCGAAAGCGCTCCGACCAGGCAATCAGCTTTTCGGATATGACCTTTCCGCACCAGCTGATGCGGGTGATTCTGTGCGAACAGATCTACCGGGCATATCGGATCATCAGAGAGGAACCATATCACAAGTAAGTGCGAAAGGGAACGTAAGCTCAAGAAAGGCAAAAAAATAAGAGTTATAATTTAACCCCTATTTATGATGGGGCGGGGAGATTTTGGATAAAGTGAAATCTGCCGGGCAATTAAAGGAAAGCAGGTAAAAATATTAGGGCTGTGGCTTTGTGAATATTGTATTTTGCAGGTATCCTGTGTATAATGGTAGTAGAAAGCAGGAACAGGAGGAAATATGGCAATAAAAGAGAGTGTGAAGACAAACTGGGAAGAATTAAGCATATCCAATGATTTCATGTTTGGGAAGATCATGCAGGACCCGGAACTGTGTAAGGAACTATTACAGAGGATTCTGCCGGATTTGAAGATTGATCATATCGAATACCCGGAACTGCAGAAAAGTATCAAGCCAGATGTGGATGCCAGGAGTGTCAGGCTAGATGTATATGTGCAGGATAATAAGAATATTGTCTATGACATAGAAATGCAGGTAAGTGACACAAAGGAACTGCCAAAGAGAAGCCGTTATTACCAGAGCATGATTGACCTGCAGCTTATTGATAAGGGGCAGCATTATAAAAAACTGAACAGGAGTTATATCATATTTATCTGCCCTTTTGATGCATATGGCAAAGGAAGACATATCTATACCTTTGAAAATATCTGTAAAGAAGACAATAGTATTTCAATGGGTGACGAAACGGTAAAGATATTTCTGAATGCTGACGGAACAATGGATGATGTCAGCGATGAGCTAAAGGCATTTCTGGACTATGTGGCAGGGAAGAGGCCGAAGGATTCCTATGTGGAGAAGCTGGAAGAAGCTGTAAGGGAAGCCAGGAAGAACAGAGAATGGAGGCATGAGTATATGACATTGTTGATGAGAGATCAGGAGAATGTGGAAAAAGGCAGGGAACAGGGAATTTGGGGAATGATATCAGCCCTGAGGGACTTGGATATACCAGATAGTACGATATTGCAAAAGCTACAGGAAAAGTTTTTGCTGACAAAGGAGGAATCACAGAAATATTTAAGCCGGTGATTGGTGTAACAGGCAGAGCATATAAAGTGTTCTGCCTTATGTGTATCTAATAATATTTGGGTATTTTTCGCACTTAAGGTTCTAATGGAGAGCCATACCACAAGTAAGTGCGAAAGGGCGGGCATTGACAGGAAACAGAACAGGAATATAAAGGAGTGCAAATACTTATGAATACGTTAAAGCCTGGCGATACTATTGGAATCATATCACCGAGTGGGGTAGCAGATAAAAATGATTATGAAAAATATGCAAAAGGCATTGAAAGATTGGGATTTCAAATCAAGTTTGGAAAAAATATTTATAAGGACACCTATAGATACACTGCGAGTGTCAAGGAACGGGTTGATGACCTGAATGAGATGGTATATGACGAAACCGTAAAGATGATATTCTTTGGCGGCGGCTATGGGAGCGTTGATTTACTTCCGTATATAGATTATGGAAAAATAAAGGAAACCCCGAAACTTTTTCTGAGTTACAGTGATGGAACATCAATACTTAATGCCATATATGCCCAGACCGGTATAACGACATATTATGGTCAGACACCGGGATTATTTGATAAGATTAGTGAGTACGACAGGGAACAATTTGTGTCACATTTGATAAAAGGAAATGTGACTGATTATATCAGTAATAGCGATTGGCATACGATAACAGAGGGGCGCTGTGAGGGAAACCTTATTGGAGGGTATTTACTTAATTTTGTTTTGACTTTAGGAAACAGATTTTTTCCCTACCAAACAGACAGGAATTATATATTGTTTATTGAAGAATTAGATAAATTCCAATCGGTTCAGGATGTCAGTATGTTTTTAACTTGTATAGGGCAAAGTCAGTTAATGGAACAAGTTACAGGGTTGTTATTTGGGCATTATTCGGATGATATTTCACCGGAGTTATTTGAAGTACTCGAAAGATTTGGGAAAAAATATACTATTCCTGTTGCTTATTGTGATGATTTCGGTCATGGAGCTAATCATGCAATTTTTCCTATTGGAAGAGAGGCTGTTTTAGACACAAAAAATAAGTCATTATTATTCCGATAGAGTATATATAGACATGTTTTCTTCACTTTATGCTGCATGAAAATTCTATGTGGCTTGTATCTATATGATGGAGAAAATTGAAGGTAAGGTAATAATTTGGATAACAAAACAATAGAGGAAAATTTATTGGATAGGCTGTTTTTAGCTTTAAACCGGATAATGGAAGAAGTGAAAGAGAATATCGTTTCTGGCAGGGATGTTTTGATTTTAACTCACGGTGCAGTGATTATGTCACTATTGACGCTTAAGAACGATCTCGATTTTAAAACATCCTATACTGTCATAAATATTGGAAATGCACAGGCAATAAAACTCGAACCAAACGACATACAGGAAACACAACAGAAATTGTATCTGAAATCAGTACAATGAGGAAGAAGGGAGATAAATTAATTTTCTAAATATCTAATAAGGTTCAATAATTATGCAGTATACACATTTGGGTACATTATGGAGGGCCATATCACAAATGAGAGTGTATGTCAGAAATTTTGCGATTCTGTTCTGTCTGTTCATATTAAGTGGCTGTGGTGAATCGCAGGATAATGGAAATATGCTGCAGCCTGCCGAAATACAGGAAATGGATTTTGAGGAGAGTGAGCATCAGGAAGTATCTGAGGATGAGGACGGAGGAATTGACGTTTCTATATCAGAGCCAGAGACACTGCAGGAAATACTGGCAGAAGAAAAAGGCGCAATGTGGCTATATGTCGGTGACAGAGATAGCATAGCTGTTTCCGAGGATGATTCAATATCAGAGATATTGCAGGAAATACCGGCAGAAGAAAGCGATGTAATAGAGATATATGCTGGTGACAGAGATATGATAGTTGTTCCCGAGGACGTTATGATAGCGCAGGTATCCCCACAGGAAATTCTTAAGGGCAATCCCATTATCTATGATCGATTTAGGATTGACGGCTGGGTTTTTGAATGGCTGATCTCCGATTATTATGACGATGACAACTGGTTTTATGAGGATGGAGTACTGGTAGTATCGCGTGAAAGCGACGGGGAGGATCCACAGATTATCCATGTGGAGGCAGAGGGAGGATATGCGGTATGGGTTTTGGTAAAAAATAAATTTGAGTACATGGATGTGAATTTTGATGATGTTCCGGATCTCTTGATCTGTACGGGGCACCACGGCAATGCCGGGGATCTGACCTACTATTGCTTTTTACAGACGGAGAACGGTTTTATAGAGTCTCCCACCTTTACAGATATTCCGAATCCTGCGATTGATGCGGATAATCAATTGATACTCAGCCAATGGCGCAATTATGCTGTCTCTCACAGCTGGGCAGAATTTCAGTATCAGGATGACACATACGTCATGATTAGAGAATTGTGTGAGGATGCGATATGGGAGTCTGGGGATTCTGCCAGCGATAACTTGGTATGGGTATGGACCGTAAATGACGAAGAAATCGGCAGGAGCGACGAACTCTCTGAGGAAGAGATAGATGATCTTATATATAATGAAAACAGTGAATGGCAAATATCGGGAGATAGATGGAGGACTTTATATAATAATGGTCTGACAACAGACTTCAGTATATATGAAGAGCCGTAGGAAAGATTAAAGAGAATAAGATTTGTAATATCCCCATTGGAGTAATTCGTTTCAATGGGGGTTGCACTATCTATGATCTCTATACAATTTTCCGATGGAGAGTTGGCTTATTGTAATTTACCAAAGAACTGTGTATAATAGAATTAACGAAGATTACAGAGGGCAGTATGAAAAAACATATAATAATAGCGGGCGTACCGCGGGCTGGGAAAAGTACTGTTTCACAGATGATAGCGAAACAATTCGGATATCAACATATCAGTATGGATTCTGTTATTGCAGGCATTGAAAAGGTATTTCCCGAAACGGGAATCGATACAGATGCAGCTGTGGAACCGCAGACAAATCTGGAATATATCAGCTCAAAAATGGGGCCATTTATAAGAGCCATGATGGATAGTGGAGAATACAATGAATGTGATTATGGGATGGTAATAGATATATATCAATTATTGCCCCAAGACTACATAGAGTATATTGATAGGGAAATTTGTGATATTTATTATTTTATAACATCTGATGTTACCCCGGATGAAAGGTTCAGAATTCTAAAGACATATGATACACCAAATGATTATACATATTTTCATTCGGATGAAGATAACTATAGGGATTGCATTGAAATTGTAGATGTCAGTAAAATGATAAAGGGGCAGTGTATTTTGTACGATATACCATATTATGAAACTGCATGTAATAGAGAAACAGTATTGAGGGATTTTGTATCAAAGCTGATAGGAGAAGTGTAAAAATGAAAGGTATGCAGCTATGGGAAAAGATACTCGGCTAATCAATATTTATCTAAAAATACATAACAAGAGAACACTGACCATGGATGATTTGAGTTATCTGGCAGAGTATGATCCTGAGTGTTTTGAGAAGACATGCAAAAATATTGTATATAAAATTCCCGAAATAAAATCTATCATGGAACCAGATATTTCAGAGATCTCAGAGCATGAACCGGAGCCGGAGCTTTCTGAGTGGCAGAGTATAGATATAATTCTGGAGAATTTAAAGCGTCTGGAGATCGAAGATTTTCCTGTCGCTAATATTGACACAGACACTGTAAAGAGCCTGCTGGGAAATTTGTATATGGAAATGTTATTCCCGCACAATGATAAATATACTTTTGTGAATATGGCCGATGGTGATACATCTCTGTTTGATATGCGGGCGTAAATTGTCCGCCCACGAAAGACAGATTATCAGCGGATTGCAGGCATTAGTCTGACCTAAACCATATTTTAGGAACGATTACAGGCAGAGCGCTTTAGGTGTTCTGCCTTATCTGTATATACATGTAGAGATAAGGAGGGATCGGGATGAAAGCGATTATAACTGATTTAGACAGAACTCTGCTCCGCACGGATAAGTCTGTGTCGGAGTACACATGCACCGTCTTAAAAAAGTGCCATGACAGGGGAATACTTCTCATGGCTGCGACGGCCCGCCCGGAAAGGGCTATTTTGACCTATCAGCAGCAGATCGGCTTTGACGCAGTAACGACCTTAAACGGCGCGAGGATCATTTTAGCCGGTGGAGTGATGGAAAACGGCATTGCGCCCCGTAGCGCGGAGGAAATTCTGAAAAAGGTGAGCGCGATACCGAATGTGACACTGTCAATGGAAACGGGAGATGGGATTTATGCAAATGTTCCTATTCCGGAATGGAACGCCATCGTCTTTGAGGGTTTTCCCGCTTTGCCTACGGAAAGCATTATATATAAGATTTTGCTGAGCAGTGAAGGAAATACCATACAGCCGGATGTGGAAAAAGCGTTGACTTCCGATACCTATATGACGGTGGCAGAGGGAAAACTTATACAGATCATGAGTACTGCGGCAACAAAATGGAATGGAATCAAAGCCATGTTGGAATCGGCAGGCGTAGACGAGAGGGAGGTCGTATATTTTGGAGACGACAACGACGATATAGAGCCGATAAAGAATTGCGGCGTGGGTGTCGCTGTTTCCAATGCCATTAGGGAGGTTCTTACAATAGCAGATTTTGTGACAGAGAGCAATGACATGGATGGTGTGGCGCGCTACATAGAGAAGAATCTGCTGTAAGCATTAAAAAAATGAAAAGGGTTTTTGATAGAGAGGGAGGAGAATATGCGCACTTTACATGAACAGGACAGGGAAGAGATACTTTGCTATGTGGGGCAAGAGCCGGAGATGAATTTGTTTTTTATCGGGGACATAGAGAGTTTCGGAGTGGAGAATGAGACGGTCAATATCTATCTCCATGAGGAGAGGGACAGATGGGATTTTCTGATATTGAGATTCCATCAGTATTACCTTTTGTACAGCCGGTACGAGGATTATAATGCGCAGGAGGCGATAGAGTTTTTCAAGGGACAGCGGCCAGACTGTGTCAGCGGAAAGACCGTGCTGCTTGAGAAGATTGCGCCTGCATTCCCGCAGTGGACGATTCAGTCTACCTATATGAGCCGCTGTGACCGTGTGGAGGATTGTCTTTCCGGGTCGAATGAACTGGTGATCCGGCGGCTGGAAAAGGAGGATGTGGCGGAGGTCATCGATCTGTTGTCGGATATTCGGGAGTTTAGCAAGACCTACAAAAAAGTTGAGCGGGAGGAACACATCAGGCGCATGGTGGAAGAGATGGAGCAGGGCGGCAAGGCGGCTGTGGGAGGTTTCTTAGACGGGCGTTTGATCGCCACCGCCTCCACCAGCGCGGAGAATTCGGAGAGCGCGATGGTTGTGGGGGTTGCCACCGCTATAGACTGCAGAGGAAAAGGCTATGCTTCCGCAGTGGTCTCGGCGCTGTGCCGGGACTGCTTTGAGAGAGGAAAGAAGTATCTCTGCCTGTTTTATGATAATCCTGTGGCAGGAAGGATATACAACCGGATAGGGTTCCAAGAGCTGGGAGAATATGGGATGCTCCGATAAACTTTGCTTTTTATGCTCATTGTAATTAATCGGGGGCCTGTGTATAATGAAATCAAAGAAAAAGAGGCGGAGAAACCTGATACTGTGCAGTGTGGCTGTCATAGCGGCGGTCTATTTGTGTCTGTGTTTTTCCATGCGTCTTACAGTGCGGGATACCTCTCTGGCCAAAGAGGAGTGTATGCTGTATTACATTGTGAATGTGGACGGCATGAAGGGGCTGGGGCACAGTATTTTGCTGATCGTAGATGGAGAAGGCTGCGGGAGGGTGTTCAGTTTCAACGGAATGCAGAGGTCGCTGGGCGAGAGCCTTCTGGGAAAAAGCGGCGTTGGGAAAATGAGTGTGGGCGAGATGACTGCGGAGGAGACGGAGGCATTTTTGCGGACCGGAGACCTGAAACTGGACGGCGACCAGCTTGCGGACAACTATGATATGGCATTGTACAGGCCAATCTCAGCGGAGGACTGTCGTACTATTTTAGAGCAGCTTGCGCCCTATTATGCGGCCGAGGAGCAATTTGCGGAGCTGTACGGGAAGTGGGCAGGAGAGGATGATATAGACAGGAAGGCGGAGTATGAACAGGCCTTAGAGCAGTTTGGCCGGGAGGAGGGGCTGCCCCTCTATCAGCTATATACATATAACTGTGACCATGCGGCCAGAGCGCTGGTATCCGCGATAGACCCGGAAATGCGGGAGTACACACAGCGCTCATGGCGCATGACGCCGAACGGAAATCTGAAAGCATTTGGAAAAAAGGCGGAGAACTGGGGCGTTATGGCTCTGGGTGGACAGTCTTTTTCAGAAAAAATATTGTTTTTTCTGATGATTTTCTGACGGGGATATGAAAGGAAAAAGAGGAGAGCAGTTTATGCGCAAAATACAAATAAAATGGTGGGCAATTTCTGGATTGCTCATAACGGCAATCCTTCTGACCGGGTGTGGGCGGGATGTCATGCCGGCGGATTTACCGGAAAGAATTGCAAAAGCAGATGCAATCCGGCAGACGCCGCCGCCTGAGGATGAGAGGGATAGCGGCCCCGTCATCGTAACCTTATCTACGGAAGAAAAAATCGAGTGGGCATTTTACTCGGAGGGCTGTTACTGTTATTACAATGGCAGTCTCTACGGGTATCTGGCGGAGGACGGGAAGGAGATAGCACCCTGTATATACAGTGAGGCGACGCCCTTTTCCGAGGGGCTGGCCTGCGTGTGCCTAGATGGCAAATATGGGTATATTGATAAAAACGGGGAGATAGCTCTGCCTTTCCTATATGACCAGGCGTCGCCTTTTCGGGAGGGGACGGCTTACTTTTCCTGCGGGGAGGAATATGGGCTGATCGACCGGGAGGGAGCGGTGGTCCTGCGACCGGAGAACTGTGACAGCATCAGCTCCTTCAGGGAGGGGCTTGCGTATTTTTTCCGGGACGGTCTCTACGGATATATGGACCAGAGCGGCAAGGTTGTCATCCCGCCGGCCTATGATGACGCCGGATATTTTTATGACGGGCTTGCATGCGTGAGGAAGGGCGGTTTTTTCGGGCTGATCGATAAGGACGGCAGAGAGGTGCTTGCGCCGCAGTACAGCAGTATCCGCCGGGAGGAGACCTATATCATTGCCGAGAAGGAGGGTATATTTTACTGTATTGACGGAGAAGGAAGAGAGTTTTCACTGGGCGCATGGGACAGCGTCAGGGAAGAGGACGGAATGCTCTTAGTGTGCCGGGATGATCTGTACGGTTTGGCGGACGATAACGGAAATCTGATTCTGGAGCCTGTATATGAGCAGATCGTTCCGATAGCCGGAAAAGAACTGGCTATAGTGTATAATGAGAATGGGGAATCCGGCATATTGGACTATGTGGGACAGGTCAGAGTACCGTTTATCTACGGAAGCATCTATGCGGACGGCGGAGGCGGCCTGCGCGTTACTGATCGGGACACCGGAAAAATCGGTTATTTGGACGGAGAGAATCTCACAGTAAGTATACCGACGATCTATGACGGTATGGGAGCCTTTACCGAGGGCAGGGCGATGGTGATGCAGGATGGAAAATATGGTGTAATCCGAAATGACGGAATGCTGGAGCTGCCTCTGGAATATGACGATATCTGTCTGTTTTCCGACGGTTCCATGGCAGTCTGGACGGGAGAGACGGTCAGGCTGACGGACAGGCAGGGCAATCTGATTCTCACCGGCGAATATGGCTGGATAGATGAGCTGGGGAATGTCTATGAGACAGAGGAACGCAGCGGAACATGGAAAAGCAGAAACTATTGGGACAGGCAGGGGCAGCCGGTTGCCCCCGGTTATTGGCGGTATGAGACGGTACAGGGAGTGAAGGATACTTATATTCTGCACGATGATACCGGAAACAATATTCTGCTGAAAGCAGGGGAGGAGGCCGGACAGAGCGCAGAGAAGGAGTTTCTGACTAACTGGATCACGCCGGAGGCTGGACCCTTCGCAGACTTTTTGAAAAACGGAGCCATCGCTGTCTTGAATGCACATGGTGATGAGTATATGGATAGATTTGAGGATTTCAGGAATGAGGGCTGGTGTTTCGGCAAGCTGTACCGAATAGAGGGGCAGGACGTGTTGTACTTTTATGCCGAGCCTTGGAAAAGAATAAATATCGAATGCAGCAGCGCATTGTTCATTGTCAGAGATGGTCAGGTGGAACAGTTGATAGACGGGTATACAGGCAGTGGTACTCTCAGAGGAGATGAGGTGCGTTTTCTATATGATAAGGAGGAGGACGCATGGAAAATGGGTACGATAGGCAGCTGGGGCGGTTTCGGCGGCTATGCATACGGCGGAGACGTATATATCCTGAGAGATGGCCGGGCAGAGGTTGAGATTTCTTTTATGAGTTATAATCAGACAACGGGAAACTACGGCGATGATGAACTGCTGGAAAATGCGGAGCTGTTCTATGACCATGAGGATACTCCCTACACACAGGACACGATTCTGGAGGCCGGATATGTGAGGGAATATCTGATTGAAGGCCAGAGGGTGCCCGTGGAGGAGTTTCGCGCGCTGGAGGAGCGGTATAAGTATCAGTACTATTTGTCGCCCGAGTGGTAGAGGTGCCATGCGAGGGAGGAGAGGACATGTTTACCCAAAGTGAATTCAAGGGACATGCGGAGGCGCTGCTGGACTTCTGCCAGTATCCCGCCGTGCAGTATAAGGTGCGTTTTTCCCTGCTGGATACGCCCTATCAGGATAGTGCGTTGACCGCACTACGCAGGGAATTTTTGAAAAGCGATATAGTGGAGGAGATGTACCAGACCCAGGATATTCACGGGGGCTGGGGAAAGCTGCGCTCCAAGGACTACTCGGTGAAGGCCAGGATACCTACCTCCGGCGTGGGGATCGAGCGCTGTCTCTATATTGGCCTGACCATAGAGGACAGGGATATTCTGTTTATGGCGAGCGAGTACCTGCAGGGGTTGATTGAAGGTAACGGAAACGAGGGGGTCTTTGAAAAGAATGAGCGGGCCAACCCGTGGCAGAAAGCCATTGCATGCAATCTGCTGGAGGCCATCACGCCAAACCATCCGATGTGCGACGAGACCTATCGCCAGTGGCTGTATATTGCGGGCAGAGCCTATGAGGAGGGGGAGTACTCCTATGAAAAGGACAGGGCGGCCCAGCATGAGATGTTTCTGACCAGGGAGGACCGGCTGGTGCCCATGCAGAGCGAACTGCTGCTGAAAAGACGCCAGAACATATCCAATGCCCTGGAGGACGCCATGCTCAGGCACTTAGGGCGGAGGGCCAGTGAACAGGGGTATTTTTGGGAAAAAACGCCGGACAGGCTGCCGGAGAATTTTGTCTACAAACAGACCAGACGATGGTTTGAGACCTTTAACTATATCAATCAATTCAGAGGCTCCGCTATCTATCTTGCCAATGCGGTGGAGTGGCTGTTAGACAATGTCCGCGAGGACGGACTGTGGGATTGGGGTCCCCAGGTCAAGGACCCTTGGGGGTATTTCAGGTATTTTTCCTGCAACAGGCATTACAGTCATAACCGGGTGGTTGACTGTACTTTGGAGGTGCTGAGCTTTCTGAAAAAATATATGGAGAACAACAGTTAGGTCTGTTAAAGTACAAGACAAGGGAGATAAATGTGATGGGAGAGCGAGATTATTTGAGTATTTTTATCAGCCGTGTGCTTAGGCACAGGCCGGAGGACGCGGGCATACAGTTGGACGAGCATGGTTGGGCCAACGTGGAGGAGCTTTTGGCGGGGGTGAATGCCGCCGGGCGGAAAATAGACAGGGAGAAACTGGAGGAGATCGTCAGGACGGACAAAAAGCAGAGATATTCTTTCAACGAGGACGGAACACTGATTCGCGCCAATCAGGGCCACAGCGTTCCGGTGGACGTGGAGCTGGCGCAGCAGGAGCCGCCGGAGTATCTGTACCACGGCACCGCCGACAGGTTCCTGGAGAGCATCCGGGAGAAGGGGCTGCTGCCCATGAGCAGACTGTATGTCCATCTGTCCAGAGATGCGGAGACGGCCCGCACTGTGGGCAGACGGCATGGCCGCCCCGTGATCTTGAAGGTTCACAGCGGCGATATGCACAGGGACGGGGTATCCTTTTACCTGTCTCAGAACAAGGTATGGCTCACTAAGAATGTGGACGTGAAATATATTGAACAGTTGGAAGAATGAGATGAAAAGATGGGGATTTAGGAGAAAAATAGGCACAATATTGTGTCAAATAGGGATATGTGGTCTGCTGATGGGATGCGGTCCGTCAGATATGGGACAAATCATAAAAAATATGCCGGGAGACAGGGAGAATTTTGGCGGGAATAAGGAGGTTACAGTGATGGAGTTGGAAGTGTTTGTCCATGAGAGTCTGGAAAAACTGCAGAAACTGGGCATTGATGCTCTGGAGGCGGAGGAGAATATTGTCAACCAGTTTCATTCTATGCCGCAGGATATGGTGGGGGACATGGAATCGGAGGAGATATTCGGATTGATGCTGGGCGGCATTGCGTCTGGTTTTTATCCCGGGACGGAGCAGGCGGCATCAAAAATATATGCCTTTGACATGGAGGTGCCGGATACTCTGCAGATGTACACAAGTTTTCTGGAGGGTATCTCCCGGATTGCCGAAGGTGAGCTGGAAATTACGGACATAGAGGAAGTGATCTCAGAGGAGGAACTGGAAGCTGGGACGGGAACCCAGATAGTGCGTTTTTGCTGCAACGGGAAAGCCTATGAGTATGAGGCCGAGTATTACTATGACTGGTTCGACGCAAGGATGCTGGCTTTTATGAATCAGGTGATAGCGGAGCAGGATACGGGCCGCTGTCTGTATGTCGCCAGCGATGGGTATCAGGAATGTATCGTGTTTTACCGGACGGAGGAGTGGGCGGAGCAGTTCCGTCGGGAGCTTGGTGTGGAGCTGGATCGTCCCTGAGCAGGACAACGGTCCCGTAAAAGTGTGGAGAGCGTGTATGTACAGCAGAAAAATTGTATTGAGGATCACAATACTGACAATGGAGGCAGTTATCTTGGCGGGCTGCGGCCCTATGCGCAGTGAGCCGCAGAATGTGGAGAGCGTTGGCGAGACAGTGAAATCAGTTTCGGATGCCGGACAAGAGAATACTGTTCAGATACCGGCATTCTCTCCGTACTGTGCCGCACAGGCGTCAAAAATAGCCATATTCTCCCGAATTTCGGACCAGCTGGTCTCTGCGGCAGTAGGAGCAGATTGGGTCACAGAGCAGTTCAGTCCCTACAGGTATGAAATGTCTGTGGATAAATTTTTAGCGGACATAAGTCGGCATCTGGCGGGCAGCGATGATCTTTATGAGACCGCCATGGATGCTGCGGGAGAACTGCTGGGCATGGACGGTGAACTTTATTTTGGCAAGTTTACGGAGGAAGAAGTACAGGTATTTGTGAACTGGGCCTATGACGCAGACGGGAGAGAATATCGAACATACACTTTTTTTCTGCCGGATGCCACAGAGTCTGCGACCAGAGTGTATATCAGCGAGGAGTTATTCCTTTATGCCTGTGACGGCACCCGGTTTTGGAGCAGCGATCCTCTGGCGGTGGAGATGCCTCAGCTGCATTCCGGCGTGGAGGAAGGAAAGCGGTGGGTGGCGGAGTATTTGGATGTCGCCTGCCGGGAGGGCAGCTATGAGATCGTCTACAGGGGAGCGGAAAGGCGAGATGACCTGGAGCGGTATATGAAGGCATATCATTATTCTGTGCGTGAAAGAAACGCTGACGGTACAGAGACGGTGTGGGAGGCCTATGTGATGCAGTGGTTGTTCTATCATTCAAAGTCTTTCTATGCGGAGCTGTCAGATAACTGCTATGAAAAAAGGCGGCTCTGCGAGTGGACGTCCGGGGAGGGGCATACCTATCTGTACGCCTTTTCCAGAGGGTTTCATTTGGAGGAGGGGGAGATTTGTTTTGACGGGGATACGGAGGCTACAATCTTCAAGGATGGCGTGAACCAGGGGCATTTTTCGTATGCCTTTGGCGACTGGGAGAGGACGGAGGGATACTGGGAGGTAGATGATTACACCTTCGACGATATCCCGGATATTGCAGTGACGACAGGAGCTGTGACAAACTGGGGAGGAGTTAGAGCGAATGTCTATGTGGGTGACGGACAGTGGGAGTATCACTATGGTGGTTACTTCGATGATATTCCCGTGGCGGACTATCCCACGCAGACACTGCGCGTCAATGCTCGGCAGGGAAATGGATATTATGTGTATTTTGCCTATCGCTACAGGGATGGGGGCTTTGCTGAGACAGCTGTCCTGGAGGAGGAGTATTTGGATGACGGTATCTCTGTGGTGGCGTCAGGGTCTGTATACACCCTGACAGACGAGGACGGGAATGTGGAGATTTACGAGGACGAGCTGCCGGAAAAATGGGCGGAGTTCTGGGGAAAATAGTAGGTACTGTTGGGAGGACATAAACATATGGGAAAGGCATGTACAAGATTGTGCCGGATCATACTGTGCGGACTGCTGCTGACCAGCTGCGGCCTGCCCGGCGCAGGGCAGACGGCCGAAAATATACCGAGAGCTGCGGAGGAATCCGGCGCAGATGTGGAGACTGTGGCAGAGAGCGACGCATACCGGGAGACAGAGTCTTCCACGGACGGTCGCACCGCCAGCGAGATATTGCCGGAGCTGCTTCAGGATGAGGGCCTTCAAGCGAGCGTGCGGTATGCTGCGGGAATAGCATGGGAGGATGAGGAGGAGGCACTGTGGCAGAAACTGGAACAGTGCGAGCATCTGTTATTGCAGCAGGAGTCAGTTCACAGTCTGGAGGGTCTGGGGGCGGCGCTGCCCAATCTTCAGAGTCTGACGATTAACTATGGCGCATGGGATGATCCTGAGATTTTGGACTTTGCTCCGATTGCGGAGCTTTCCTGTCTGGGACAGTTGTATATCCAATATCCCGCAGGGAGAGAACTGGACTTTTCCTTTCTGGCGGAGATGGATACGGTCACAGAGCTTTTTCTGGTAAACTGTGACCTCAAGGACGCCTCTTTTTTGACGGAAATGTCCCAGCTGGAGTGCCTATCCCTGTATCAGACACCTGTGGAGGACCTGGCGGTGCTGGAAAATATGACAGAGTTGGTGGAGCTGGCCCTCTACGGCAACGGGGAGGCCAAAAATATGGAGACTATCGGGAAACTTCTGAACATGCAGGACCTGGGACTGCAGGACTGCGGAATTGAGGATATCAGCTTTCTCGGTGGGCTGACCAGACTGCGGAGCGTCAACCTGAATTACAATGCCGTCACAGACCTGACGCCCCTGGCAGAGCTGACTGAGCTGGAGCGTCTGGGGCTTGTGGGGAATGCCGTCAGCGATATCGGCCCCATTGCGGGCCTGGAGAACCTTTTTGACCTGGCATTGGACGGAAATCACATCAGCGATATCTCGGCCCTGAAAAATCTGCCTCATTTAAACCAGGTGGGGCTGTCGGACAACCAGATTCAGGATTTTTCTCCCCTGAAAGATAAGCGGGAACTGCTGTATGTATCTGCCTTTGGCAATCCCTGCACAGACCTGGAGCCGGTGCTGACGGTTCCCTTTCTGTATTTTGCGAATAGGAGCGCACCGGATTCGGAGGAGCATTTAAAGACGGTGGCTGACTGGATGGAAAAGTACAGGCCGGAAATGGAGGAATATGAATGTTCCGACTATATGGAGGCGGATTTAAATGGGGACGGTCTGCCTGACGCCGCCTTTGTGGTTGATGGGGAGTTTATGGAAGATGATATATATGCTTATGACAATGAGCACCGCCTGTTTATATTGCTGAGGAATAAGGACGGCTCATGGAGAGAGGTGGAGCATGACATTCATATCGGAGACTTTATTTCCGGCGGCATGCGCGGGAACCCTTACCGGGGAATGTGGATGGGCGGGGGATACGTGCTGGTAAAGGAGGAGCATGGCAGCAGCGATGGCACCACGGCGACGGAGGTCTATCGCTACCGACAGGGGAGATTGGAGAGGGTGTGGACAGTAGCCGTGGATGACTATATCGGGGCAGAAGGCTATGACGTGAGAGTGTATAACGAGGAGGAGGGAACCTGGGTCAGGTATGCTATCGCCATGGACGGCTACCGCATGGTCAGGGTGGACCTGGCTGACAACGAGTATCCGGCGACTCACGGGGCGTTTCCGAACCTGGAAATGTACTCCTCCTCATATTACATTTATCCCGACAAACTGCCCACCCGCATGGACGGTGCGGCGGCCCTGGAATGTTTTCGAGATTCCGAGGAGGGGGACTGGGTGCAGGAAATGCTACCCTACGCGCCCTGGCAGAAGGAGAACTATGAGCTTTTAATGGGAGTGGAGCTGCCGGATCACTATTATGTGGCCGAAGGCGCTTATTTTTACTATCGGGAGCTGAAATATAAGGGGGGAGAGTATTTTCATGTGATACGTTATGTGTGGGATGGAAAATATCATCAGGATTACTGGATAAAGGATTCCACCGGAGAGCTTGAGGCGAAATGATTAAGGCAATTTGCCAAAGAAAAAGGAGAGAGGGATTAATTATTTACATATGTAATCCGATATATGAATTGAAAGTATACACTGAGAGTATGCAATTCTGTAAAGAGGTGGGATATGGGAATCAATATCGGATCGGGTTATGGCAGCGCAGCGCCGTGTGGAACGGAGAGAAAAGTGATTAAAAAAGGCAATAAAGTGACCACCAAGACCATTATGCGGCGGATGGACGGAACGTATGTGGGCACTATATCTGTGACAAAATCGGTCCAGAAAAAGCCCAAGCGGCTGAACTATAATTTCAAGGAGATCTCGGCCATGATCCTTCAGACTAAGACCTCCGGCAGCGCCCGACAGGTGGCGGCGCGCGCCAGGGGCAAGGTTGCCTTGCTCAGACAGCGGCTGAAATGCGGAGAGTATGACGACAAGGAGCTGGAGAGCGCCATCATCCACGCGGAGAAGATGGAACGTATCGCCAGGAAGAGGATGCGCCATCTGCAGGAGGAGGAGATGGCTAAACGGGGCGGTCCCTGTTTTGGCGAACTGGAGGAGGAACGCGAGGAGTTCCAGCTGGAGCAGGAGGAGGCGGAGCAGGAAGAGGATACGGAACTTGACCGCAGGCAGCAGGAGGCCACACTGGAAAAGCGTCAGCAGGAGATTCAGCGGGAAATGCAGCGCATGATGCGGGAGATGGAGCAGGCCCAGCGGGAATTCGAGCAGGAGATGGCAGAGCTTTCGGATATGGATGAGTTGTCCGACGCCCTGGGTGGAGGCGGCGCCAGGGATATGGACCCTGAGGACCTGGACGAATTGAAGAAAAAGCATCGCCTGGACGAGCAGAGGGAGATCATGGAGGCGGATATGGTTTACCTGAAAGCGCTCTTCTACAAGCTGGCTCAGGAAAAGCAGCAGGGGAGCAGCGGCTCCGACGGTGGAGTTGGCGGTAGTGACAACGGCGTGGGCGGCGGCAGTTATGACGGTGGCAGCGGCGTGTCACTGGAGCTGGGCGGCATGGAGATGCCTGTGGAGGCCGCAGAAGCTCCAGCGATGCCGGAGGGCGGAAGTATAGATGCCATGGTATAATTAACCCCTATAGTTTGATCTGGGACAACACCTCTCTGTTTACATAGAGCGTGTTGTCCTTTCTGGTATCACAGGTCCATTTCACCAGTGTGAGTCTGTCTCCCACAATCTCCAGGCAGGTGATACAGCGGGGATGGATGCAGCTGCCCGTGTTGAAATAGGGGGTGTCCGCGCTGAGCCTGGGGCGGTGTGTGTGACCGGTGATCAGAATGTGTTCGGTCTTTTGAGCATAGTCACTCAGACGCTGTTCCACCCGGTCCTTGTGGGTGTAGTTCTTGGCGGCGCTGGTGGGGTCAAGCACCCCGAAATGCTCTAGGGGCTGCCAGAAATACCGCACCAGAAAGCGGGCCAGCCGCCAGAAGGTGGAGTTCAGCGGGTCTGCCTGATGGCCGTGGGTCAGGTATAGGCGCTGCCCCTGGCCGCACTGTTCCAGAATGACGCCCTCATGGAAGGTCAGACCCGGAAAGAGTGGTTGTTGGCACTGGGAGTCCGTGCAAAAATAGGAGCCGCAGACCTGGTCGGAATAACCAGGTCTTTTTTTCTCCATATCGTGATTGCCGTACAGCAGATAAAGCCGTCCCTGCCGGTAGAACAGGGAGAGGAGCCAGAACACATTGTTGTGAATCTCGATGATTTGGCTCATGCGCCTGTTCTCCCACAATTCGTCCCCATCCCCCAGTTCAATATAGGTGTACCCCTGTGCGTAATAGTGTTTCAAGGCTGTAAAATAGAGGTTCTGGTTTTTCAGAAAATTGTCCCCCCAGGTGCCGTTGCCCCGATGGCAGTCGCTGATTAGCACATAGCGGCTGCAGGGGCCAAGCGGGAGGACAGGGGCATTCTGAAAAGCGTGGGTTAGTCGGGAAGAGTAGCTCATGCTTGGATAACTCCTTTTGGGTGGCGCAGCATACGGCGCAGGGTGAAGGGCAACAGTTCATATAGGAACAGAATCCGGTCCAGCGTGCAGTCGAAGGGGCGGGTGATACGACGGTACATCCGACACATAAAGCGATTGTACAGCTGCACCCAGCGAATCTGCAGTCTTCTAAGCCAGGAGATCCGTTCGGGACAGACGGAGGAGGCGGGGCACCCGCAGCTGTAGCGGATGTGTGCCTGCATGCCATGGCAGCAGCAGGAAAACTGTAAGGATTCATTTTCTCGGCTGATGCGGTCAAGGGCCTCCAAAAATTGATTCTGCATTTCCGGGCAGGGGAAACCGATGGTCACTTCCAGGGTCAGATGGCTGGGCTTTGTGAACATGCCTACCAGAAAAGCCGTGAGCCACCAGGTGGTGTGGGACATGGTCGCCAGCAGTTTCTCTCCGTGAAAGAGGTCGAAAGTGACGGGCAGCCTTTCGCTGTCGGACACGGCCTGGAAATGGGCGGTGGCGTATTCCTCCGGGGCCAGCAGGCGGTCAGCGTGATAAATGCCCACCTCCGCGCCGGCGTTGATGCCGTACTGCCCCTTCCACAGTTCGATGAGCCATGTGCGGCCGCGATAGTCAAAGTAGATCGGCAGCGCGTCAAACACCATATAGAGAGCCAGCGCCGCTCTGTCAAAGAAAGCCGTATAGCCCGCCTGGCGCTGCCAGGCGTCATTGCGTGTGGATATCAGGTCCTGGCCGCGGACATAATAGTATCCGAAGGGTTCCAGGATCTCATCCAGCAGCTCCTGCTTTTCACGGCAGGACATGCAGCACACCTTTTTGAGCGCTCTGCGTCTGCGCCAGAAACAGAGTCCCAGACACAGGACGATCAGCAGTAGAAAACCGATGAAAAAATACATAATTTGATAATTCCTGTCATTTTTCTTGGTATATTGTATGTGGGGCGGGAAAATTGTGTGCAGTGCGCATGCTCGTCTTTTCCGTGCAATACGGATTGCTTCTTGTCCTGCCGGTAAAAATATGCTAATATACTTTACAGAGCCACAGCCTTGAGAGGGCGGTGGCTTTATGCTACAGACGTGGAGGCGGGAATGGCGGCAAAAAAGGTATATGCGGTGCGCAGGGGGAAAGTCATAGGAATATTGGACAGCTGGGACGCCTGCAAGGAGGCCGTGGACGGATATCCGGGGGCGGAGTACAAAGGATTTAAGACGCTGGAGGAGGCCCGGACCTATATGGAGGGAATTGCCTACACAGTGGAGCCGGATGAAAAGGGAAAGGCCGCTGGCGGCAAGAAAGCAAAGCAGCCTGACGGTGAGGAGCGCCCCAGGGGGATGGGAGATCCCGAGGGCGGCCTGGTGGCCTATGTGGACGGCAGCTACGAGCATTCCCTCAAAAGATATGCCTTTGGATGTGTGTTCATCCTGCCGGACGATACCGTATATGTGGAAAACGGCAGCGGAGACAACGCCGATACGGCCCAGCAGCGCAATGTGTCCGGGGAGATGCTGGGGGCGATGTTTGCCGTCAGGTGGGCTATCAAGAACGGATTTTCACGAATTGAGCTGCGCTATGATTATGAGGGCATTGAAAAATGGGTGACCGGCGCATGGAAGAGCAAGACGGAGCTTACGCAGAAGTATGCGGCGGCTATGAGGCGATGGAGGGGCAGCATTCAGATGCATTTTACCAAAGTGGAGGCCCATTCTAATGTGTATTACAATGAATTGGCGGACCGGCTTGCCAAGAATGGACTGACAGAGAGAGACGGGATTCCGGATGTGCGGCGGATGGAGGAAATGGAGCCGTGGGCGGAGTGAGCGGAGGATCTGACTATCCTCATATAAGGGGGAAGAGGCTTGGATGCGGACAAGATAAGATTGAATAAATATCTGGCGGACCATGGCGTGTGCTCCAGGCGGGAAGCGGATAGTCTGATTGAGCAGGGGCGGGTCGTGGTAAACGGACAGACTGCCGCTAAAGGCTGCAAGGTCACGGAGCAGGACAGCATTTCGGTGAACGGCAAGCCCTTACAGGGCAGGCCTCAAAGAGTGGTGCTGGCCTTTTACAAGCCGGTGGGCGTCACCTGCACGGAGCGGGACAAGCATGCGGAGAAAATTATTAATGACTATGTGAAATACCCGGTGCGGGTCACCTATGCGGGGCGTCTCGACAAGGATTCTGAAGGATTGCTGCTGCTGACCAATGACGGGGACTTGATCGAGGCTGTCATGCGGGGCGTTCACAGGCATGAGAAGGAGTACATTGTCAAGGTAAATAAGGAGATAGAACCTCTGTTTCTGGAAAAGATGGCGGCAGGTATATATCTGCCGGAACTGAAACAGACTACCAGACCCTGCGAGATCAGACAGACGGGTAAATATACATTTCAGATCATTCTGACGCAGGGGCTTAACAGACAGATCAGACGGATGTGCAAAGCCTGCGGCTATGAGGTAAAACAGCTTAAGCGCATCCGGATCATGAATATTCAACTGGAAAATCTGACGCCCGGAAAGTACCGAGAGGTGCAGGGGCAGGAGCTGGAGCAGCTGTATCGGGAGAGCCGCGGCGGAACTATAAAAAAATAGAAAGGAAACATATCATGGCAGCAGAAAAGTTGGATCGCATTAAGGAACTGACAGAACTTTTGGGCAGGGCATCCAAGGCCTACTACGCCCAGGATCAGGAGATCATGAGTAATTTTGATTACGACAGGCTCTATGACGAACTGGAGCGTTTAGAGCAGGAGACGGGAGTTATCCTGGCCGGCAGCCCTACACAACATGTAGGGTATGAGGCTGTGGACGAACTTCCCAAGGAGGCTCATGAATCCCCCATGCTTTCTCTGGACAAGACAAAGGAGCGGGAGGAATTGCGCGCCTGGCTGCAGGGACAGCCTGCAATTTTGAGTTGGAAACTCGACGGATTAACCATTGTATTGACATATCTTGACGGAAAACTTGCAAAAGCGGTAACTCGGGGCAACGGGGAAGTGGGTGAGGTCATCACCGGCAATGCCAGGACTTTTATCAACCTGCCACTAAATATAGGGTTTAAGGGAGAACTGGTGCTGCGGGGGGAGGCGGTGATAAGCTACTCTGATTTTGAGCAGATCAACAGCCGGATTGAGGATGTGGACGCCAGATACAAGAATCCCCGGAATCTCTGCAGCGGTTCCGTGCGCCAGCTAAACAGCGAGATCACCGCCCAGAGAAAGGTGCGGTTCATAGCCTTCAATCTGGTGCGGGCGGACGGGGTGGACTTTGCCAATTCCAGGGAGGCCCAGTTTACTTTTTTGGAGGAACAGGGCTTTGAGGTGGTGCAGCGGGTCACGGTCACGGAGGACACGATTCTGGGCGCCATCGAGGATTTTGCCCACCGGGTAGAAGACTATGAGATTCCCTCGGACGGTCTGGTGCTGACCTATGAGGATATTGCTTTCGGACAGTCGCTGGGGCGGACCGCCAAGTTTCCCCGGCATTCCATCGCTTTTAAATGGGCGGACGAACTGCGGGAGACTACCTTGAAGGAGATTGAGTGGAGTCCCAGCCGGACGGGATTGATCAATCCGGTAGCGATCTTTGAGCCGGTGGAGTTGGAGGGTACCACGGTCAGCCGGGCTTCGGTACACAATATCAGTATTCTGCGGGGACTTAGGCTGGGAATCGGCGACCGGATTACGGTGTACAAGGCCAATATGATCATTCCCCAGATCGCGGAAAATCTGACGGGGAGCGATACTGTAGAGATACCGCAGGTGTGTCCTGTCTGCGGCGGCAGAACGGAGATTCGCCAGGTGGCGGACGCCCAGAGCCTTTACTGCACCAATGAGGACTGCGACGCCAAGAAGATCAAAGCCTTTACTTTGTTTGTCAGCCGGGACGCCATGAATATAGACGGCCTGTCCGAGGCGACGCTGGAAAAGTTTTTGAGCAGCGGATTTCTGCATGAGTTTGCGGATCTGTATCATTTGGACCGATACCATGAGGAAATCACCGCCATGGAGGGTTTTGGGGAGAAATCCTATCAGAATCTGCTGGGCAGCATTGAGAAATCCCGTGAGGCTACGCTGCCCCAGGTGATCTACGCTCTGGGCATCGCCAATATCGGCGTGGCCAACGCCAAGATGCTGTGCAGGCATTTTGACTATGATCTGGAGCAGCTGATGCAGGCGGACGCGGAACAGCTCAGCGCCATAGAGGGAGTGGGCGAGGTGATTGCAGGCGCCTTTGTGGAGTATATGCGGGACGGGGAGAATGCGCGGAAAATTCAGAACCTGATGAAGGAACTGCGGATTCAGGCGGTGCAGGCGGCTGCGGAGCAGAATCTGGCGGGCAAGGGTTTCTGTATTACGGGGAGTTTGAATCACTATGGCAGCCGCAACGAGTTAAAGGATGTGATCGAGCAGCGGGGCGGCAAGGTCACCGGCAGCGTGACCTCCAAGACGGAGTGTTTGATCAACAACGATATTGCCTCCAATTCCTCCAAGAATAAAAAAGCCAAGGAATTGGGCATCCCCATCTTGACAGAAGAGGATTTTATGGCAAAATACTTGTAGAGGAAATGCGGCGAGAAGGCCAGAACCGGAATCGGTGCAGCCTTGCCATAAAAGGATTGAGGAGAGGAGTGTGGGATTATGCCCATTAAGACACAGAGCGATCTCCCCGCGAAGGAGATTTTGGAAAATGAAAATATATTTGTGATGGATGAAAACAGGGCCATGCATCAGGATATTCGGCCTTTAGAGGTTATGATATTGAATATCATGCCTGTAAAGCAGGACACGGAGCTACAGCTGCTGCGAGCCTTGTCGAATACACCGCTGCAGGTGGACGTGACTTTTTTGAATGTGAAGAGTCATATCTCTGTCAATACACCCGCCAATCATCTGAACAAGTTCTACACCTCTTTGGACGAGGTGCGGGATCGGAAATTTGACGGCCTGATTATCACCGGAGCTCCGGTGGAGGATATCACTTTTGAGGAAGTGGACTATTGGGACGAGATCTGCGAGATCATGGACTGGGCCGAGAGCCATGTGACCTCTACTCTGCATATCTGCTGGGGGGCACAGGCCGGATTCTATCACTATTACGGCATCAACAAGCGTAAGCTTTCAGAAAAGCTTTTCGGCGTGTATGCCCACAGAGTGTCCAACCGGAAGATTCCTCTGGTCAGAGGTTTTGACGATATCTTCCTGGCTCCCCACAGCCGCCACACGGAGACCCCGGCGGCGGCCATCCATGCCTGTCAGGAGTTGACGGTACTGGCGGAGAGCGAAGAGGCGGGAGTATTTCTGGCCATCGCCGAGGGCGGGAAAAAGATATTCGTCAACGGCCACCCGGAGTATGACCGCTATACGCTGAACAATGAGTATCATCGTGACCTGGACAAAGGTCTGCCCATCCATGTGCCCTACAATTATTATCCGGATGACGACCCTGAGCAAAAACCTCTGCTGCAGTGGAGGTCTCACAGCAACAACCTGTACAGCAACTGGCTGAATTACTATGTATATCAGGTTACGCCGTACGATCTGTAAGGGACGCTGTGCAAGATGATTTGTCAGGAGAATACGCAGTGCGAAGAGCGGGGAATAATTGCGGATGTTTTATGGAATTAATAAATATACATGATGGCGGGAGGTCTTGAATAATGTGTACGGCGGCAACCTATCAGACGAAGGATTTCTACTTTGGACGCACTTTGGATTATGAATTTTCTTACGGCGAGGAGGTAGTGATAGCTCCCCGCAATTTCCCGTTGAATTTTCGTTTTCAAAACCCTATGGAGAGCCACTATGCCATGATCGGCATGGCCCATGTAGCGGGGGGCTGTCCTCTGTATTATGAGGCTGTGAACGAGAAGGGCCTGGGGATGGCCGGGCTGAATTTTGTGGGAAACGCCAAGTACCGCCCGGAGGAAACGGGACGGGATAATGTCGCCACTTTTGAATTCATTCCCTGGATTCTGGGTAGGTGCGCCACAGTGCGGGAGGCAAGGGTCTTGCTTGAGCGGATCAACCTGACGGACACAGCCTTTGATGAGAAACTCCCTCCGAGCCAGCTGCATTGGCTGATTGCCGACCGCAGTGAGTCCATAACGGTGGAATCCGTGGAGGAGGGCGTCAAAGTCTATGAAAACCCGGTGGGGGTACTGACCAACAATCCGCCCTTTGACGAGCAGCTGTTTGCGCTGAACAACTATATGCATTTGTCGCCCAAGGCGCCGCGGAATCTCTTTTCGGACAAGCTGAAACTGCAGTGCTACAGCCGGGGCATGGGCGCTCTGGGATTGCCGGGGGATCTCTCCTCCCAATCCCGCTTTGTCAGAGTGGCTTTTGTGAAGATGAATTCTGTCTCCGGCGACAGTGAGAAAGAGAGTGTCAGCCAATTCTTCCATATCCTCGGCTCGGTGGATCAGCAGAGGGGCTGCTGCGAGGTGGAGGAGAATAAATACGAGATCACCATTTACACCTCCTGCTGCAATGCGGACAAGGGTATATTCTACTATACCACTTATGACAATCATCAGATTACGGCGGTGGACATGAGACTGGAAAATCTGGACAGCGCGGAACTGATTCAGTATTCCATGCTTCAGGAGGGACAGATCCGGGTGCAGAACGGTAGGTAATATGCCGGGTAAAACCGGCGGTTGAATGAGACGACTTCTTATCCTTTGACGGGGGGAGGATTATCCGTTATGCTTATCTCAGACAGAGAAATGCACAAAAGGAGCGCCCCCGGAGGCGGAAAGGAGTCGATATGGAATATCACAGAATCATAATGGGAAAAAGAATCTGTTCGCTGAGAATGGCAAAAGGGATGACCCAGGAGCAGCTGGCGTCGGTACTGTGTGTGAGCACTGCGGCGGTATCTAAATGGGAGAGGAATCTGGCGCTCCCCAATGTGGAACTGTTGTGGCTTCTGGCAGACTATTTTGGCTGTACGATAGACGAGCTGGTAGGGCGCAGGGAGGAACAGCTTAAGAAGGTGGGTGTATATGATGAGGAGCACCTCCGCCTCATGGTCATAGCGGACGATTTGCTGCGCTGCAGTGAGGTCAGCAGGCAGAAGGGACTTCTCGCCTTGGAGGAGCTGACTGCGGAATTTCAGGGAGACAGCGAGTTTCTGCCCTTTGCAATCCGATTTATTCTACAGGCGTTCATGAAGGAAATGCCTGTGGACAGGGTTGTGGAGCTGCTCAATAACTATGCCAAAACCCTGCCGAAGGAACAGAGCGAAGGTCCCATGGTCGTGGCTGCTCTGGCCGCCATTGTCTCCGGGGAACCTGCGGAATGGATAAAGGAGATCATTGCCTCCTATGTGGGCATGAATTACTGGGAGAAGATAGTGGGCGACAAAGCCCTGCGCTGTATGCGGGAGGAGGTGCTGGAGCGCTATCGGGATAAGAAACAATATTCTGCGGCCACAGACCTTTTGGAAAGCTTTACAGAGCTGGGGGATTTTGAGTTACAGACGATATTACGGAATCTGGACCAAGATGTCTTTACGGTGGCCATGTGCGGTGCTTCGGGGGCTGTGGTAGTCGCGTTTATGGCGAACCTGTCCGACCGTCTGCTGGCCTTTATCAGTGAGGATATTGACAGATGGGAGGGGACAGAGGAGGAGATTGTGGCGGCGCAGAGACAAGTGGTAGAAATCAGGAATCGCTGCTGCTAAGTGGTTGTATCGGTTGACTTGTATCATGAAACATAAAGAGGACAGCGAATGCAAAATAGCCTGATGTCAAAACTGATCAGGAGCCTGAAGATTGCCCTGGCGGCTCTGCTGGCCATTGTCCTGGCGCAGGAGCTGGGGCTGCAGTATCCCACCACGGCGGGGATCATCACTGTACTCAGCATTCAGAGCACCAAGCTGGAGACTCTTAAGACTGCGGGAAAGAGGGCGCTGGCTTTTCTCTGTGCGCTGATGCTGGCGGGGGCTTGCTATGGACTGATGGGCTATACAGTGTGGGCCTTTGGGAGCTATCTGTTTCTGTTTATTCTGCTGTGTCTGGTCATGAGATGGCAGGAGGCTATCGCCATGGACTCCGTGTTGGTCAGCCATTTTCTGGGTCAGGAGCGCTTTTTTCCCCAGCTGGGCAACGAGGCGCTGTTGTTTGTGGTAGGTGCGGGCTTTGGAATTCTGGTAAACTTACATCTGCGCAGCCGCAGGGAACAGTTCACAGAGTTTTCTGACCGGGTGGACGTGCAGATCAAGGAGATTTTGGGAGATATGGCTCTGTGGCTGGTGCAGGAGGATAAGTCCGGCTATGGGGAGCACGGCTTTGATCTGCTGAATAATGCATTGCAGCAGGCGGAGGATTGCGCGGTGGCCAACTATGGCAACGCTCCTTTCTCCAGAGACACCTATGAACTGGACTATGTGCGGATGCGGCAGCAGCAGGCGGTGATTCTGCGGGCGGTCTATGACAATATCAGGGGAATCACCTATCTGCCCCGGCAGGCGGAGCAGGTGGCGCAGCTGCTTAGGCTGATCAGGCAGGAATACCACCGCTACAACAATGTGGAGGGACTGCTCGCGCGGATGAGAGAGCTGCTGGCGGACATGCAGACCCAGCCTCTGCCCCAAAGCCGGGAGGAGTTCGAGGCCCGGGCGGTGCTGTTCTATATCCTCAAGCAGATGGAAGAACTGCTTGAGGTCAAGAAACAATTTATCAGGGCACGTCAGTCAGAGTAAATGGTCTGAGGGTAAAGTCTGCGATATGCATGGGGGATTAGTATGAGACAGAACTACAGATTTATCATTATGTATGACGGCAGCAGGTACTATGGATGGCAGCGGCAGCCGGACCACGACACGATTCAGGGTAAGCTGGAGGCCGTGCTGGAGCGGCTGTGCGGTGAGCCGGTGGAGGTCATCGGAGCAGGCCGCACGGACGCCGGCGTACATGCCCGGAATATGGTGGCCAATGCGGTGCTGGATGTGTCCCTTGGACCGGAGGAAATCAGAGATTATCTGAACCGTTATCTGCCGGAGGACATCGGGATCAGGGAAGTGAAAGCGGCGGGGCCGCGGTTTCACGCCAGATACAACGCCACCGGGAAAACCTATTGCTATACCTGTTTTGACGGGCCTATCAAACCGGTTTTTGACCGAAAATACGTGTATGTGCTGGAGGAATCTCCGGATATAGAGGCTATGCTGGAGGCTGCAGAGCTGCTGAAGGGGGAGCATGATTTCCGCAATTTCTGTATGAATCCCCGGATGAAAAAGTCCACAGTGCGCAGGGTTGACCAGATACATATAGAGCGGGAAGGGGAGTATATCCGATTCACGTTCCATGGCACAGGTTTTCTGCAGAACATGGTGCGGATCATGGTGGGTACTCTGCTGGAGGTGGGCTGGGGACGCATGAGTCTTCAGCAGGTGAGAGATGTATTGCAGATTGAGGAGCGGCAGAAGGCAGGCCCCACGGCTCCGGCGCAGGGGCTGTGTCTGTTGCAGGTGGATTATGAATGATCATACTCACGGCCGAGTATAAGAGGGGGAGGTATGAGATGCTACAGGATTTTACGGCACAGTATCGGAATAAACTGCGCTCGCCCCAGGATGCGGTGGCGGTGGTGAAAAGTGGAGACTGGGTGGATTATACCAGCTGTCTGGGAAAACCGGTGCTGCTGGACCAGGCTCTGGCACAGCGCCGGGACGAACTCTGGGATGTGAAGGTGCGGGGCAACCTGATAGACGGTCCCATCCATGTGGCGGAGTGTGACGAGAGCCAGGAGCATTTCACCTATCACAGCTGGCACTGTTCTTCCTATGAGAGGGGACTTTGCGACAGAGGGCTGTGCTACTATATCCCCATGGTGTTCCACAACAATGCGGCCTACTACGAATTTTTTCTGGATGTGAACGTGGTTATGGTCAGCGTGTCTCCCATGGACAAGCACGGCTATTTCAATTTCTCGGTCAACACGGGAGTGGCGGCGCCCATCGCCCGAATGGCGGATATTGTGATTGTGGAGGTCAACGAACATATGCCCAAGATACACGGCGGCTACGACGAGTGTATCCATATTTCGGAGGTTGACTATATTGTGGAGGGGCCTCATGCGCCCTTTGAAAGCAGCAAGGCTTTTGTGCCCAGGGAGGTGGACCGACAGATTGCAGGACACATTATCCCCTATATTGTGGACGGCGCAACTCTGCAGCTTGGTATCGGCAGTATGCCCAACGCATTGGGGGAGCTGATCGCCCAGTCGGATTTAAAGGACCTGGGTATGCATACGGAGCTTTGTTCCGATGCATACCTCAGCATGTACCGGGCGGGCAAGCTGACAAATCGGAAAAAAAATATTGACAGGGGAAAGGGCGTTTTTGGCTGCGCGCTGGGCAGCCTGGGGCTGTATCAGTGGCTGGATGACAACCACGGCATTGCTGCCTATCCTTTGGAGTATGTGAACCGCCCCAGTGTGATTGCCCAGATCGACAATATGGTGTCCATCAACAGCTGTGTGGCGGTGGATCTCTACGGCCAAGTGGCGGCGGAGAGCGCCGGGGCCAGGCAGATCAGCGGCACAGGGGGACAGCTGGACTTTCTGATTGGAGCATCTGCCTCCCGGGGAGGAAAAGCCTTTATCTGCATGAGCTCTGTACATACGGATCGGCATGGGGTCAAACACTCCCGGATCAAGCCTCAGTTTGACGGGGATATCATTACATCTCCCCGCAGTCAGGTGTATTTTTTGGCAACAGAGTACGGCGTCATCAATCTGGAGGGCCGTTCCACCTGGGAGCGGGCGGAGGCATTGATTTCCATTGCCCACCCGGACTTCCGGGATATGTTGATCCGGGAGGCCCAGGAGAGAAAAATATGGAGGCGGTCCAATAAGAGATAGTAAAAAATTTCTGGGCCTGCGCCGGCCATCAGTCTGGTGGAAAAATAGGAAAAGCCGCGGAGAACGGGTATACAAGAAAAGAAAAATATTATATAATGAGTGAGATAAACGAAAGGAAGGTCAGAGGTATAAAGGGGGATTTGCCATGGCGGACAAGAGAAAGCATATTGTGGCAGCGGCGGGATTGCTGGTGCTATTCGGGGGATTGCTGGCGCTGGCCACAGTCTTTGATCTACAGGTGAGTTTTGCTTTGGCGGCTCCCAATCTGGCGGAGGGAAGATATTTTTCCACCAGTTTTCTCTGCAATCTGGTAGAGGTGGTGGCCATGGCGCCCATATGGGGCTTTGCAACCTTTGCGGCCTGCATTCTGACGGTCTTTTTTCACCACAGGGCCGGTGTGGCCAGATATTTGAGCATTCTGTTCTTTGGACTGTCCGTATTTACGGGCTCATCCCTCCTGCGTGACATGATGAAATACCTGCTGCAGATCCTGGACAGAGAGACAGTTATGAAACAGGCATGGTTTAAGGCACTGATGGCGGCATTTGGCCTGTTGGTCACAGTGCTGGTGCTCGCACTGGCAGGAAAGTGGATACAGGCCCATATGCGGCAGCTGCTGCCATTTGCTTTGGCAGTTGCCTGTTCCTGCTGCTGTTTTCTCTTTGTGGAGCTGATTAAGAATCCTGTGGGCAGAATGAGATTTCGGGCCATGCACTACATAGGGGACTATTCATACTTTACGCCCTGGTATCGGGTGAGTGATGCCAGGGCGCAGTTGGGAAGTCTGGGATTTGACAGGGATTATTTTAAGTCCTTTCCCTCCGGCCACACCTTTTCGGGTTCCATGGCCTGTCTGGTGATGCTGCTGCCGGATCTGTTTGGGAGCCTGCAGACCGGAAAGAGGAAGGCTTTGTCCTATGCGATTCCCATTGCCTATACAGTGACTGTAGCATTTTTCCGGGTGGCTGCGGGCGCTCATTTTTTCAGTGATGTGCTGGTTGGCGGGAGCATGGGATTTCTGGCGATTCAGTTTTTCAGATACCTTTTTCTGCACCGATTATGGGGAAAATTTGAGCAATAGTTTAAATTTTATAATTTTTTTATAAAAGATATTTTCATATGGGGAATTTAGTGTTATACTGAATAGGAGAATTTTTTTAAGAGGGTTTGTCATATGGCGGCCGCAGGTCAGCGGTGCGATGGGTACATAAGAAAAAACTTTCTAAGTGAGGTAATGGTATGGCGGGGTTGATAAATTTAATGGAAGAAACGGTGTTGAACAAGATAGACCAGCTGTTGCCCAACACGAATTACTGCAAGTGTGAAAGCTGTCGGATGGACATAGCTGCCTATGCATTAAACCGTCTTCCACCGCAGTATGTACAGTCGATAAAAGGAAAGGTGCTGTATCGCTTTTCGTCAAGCCAGGTACAGAATGATATTGAGGTAACCGTAGCTGTGAGCAAGGCGATCGAAATCGTAGGCAAATCTCCGCACAAGAATGCCAATGGCACTGAGGAGAGCAGCCAGTAAATGCTGTCGTGTAAAATATGTCAAGAGCAGTCTGAGAGGGGGGCGTTATCCGGCGCCCTCTTTTTTTTGTAGTGGAAGATATAAGTATGTTTTCATATGTTCCTTGAGTTTCCGCAAATTGTAACCAGAAAGTGAGTATGCCTGCCCAAAGTACCAATCTGCTGGTTTTTGAAAGCATCAGAAGAGCAGGACCAGGAAGAGGGGTACTCAAAATAAGCCC
>JAAUZI010000015.1 GCA_014804645.1 Lachnospiraceae bacterium
CATAGCCAGGAACAGACCGCCTGTCTTGAGGTGGGGCATTTTAATTCGCAAAATCTTGATGATAATATCTGTGCCTCCGGTAGTCGCTCCCGTCTTGAACACCCAGCCGATTCCCACCGCCGCCAGGCTGCCGCCCATCAGCGCGGCCAGAAGCGGATCCGTGGTGACCGCATTCACACCGGAGAGCAGATTGGTAAACAGGGAGATCAGCACCGTGGAGTAAATAGTGGACAAAATGAAACGCAGGCCAAACTTCCATGCTCCCAGAATCAGAATGGGAATATTAATCAGAAAAATCAGCGTACCGGTCTCCACCGGAATCACCCGGTTGAGAATGATGGAGATACCCGTCACGCCGCCGGGCGCAAGGGAATTGGGGTCGAGAAACAGACTGACCGCCGACGAATATATGGCGCAGGCCACGGTGATACGCAAATAGTTCAACACTGTTTTGCCTGTACTTTTTTTCTGTTTATTCATTCACTAATCCTCCTTATTTTAAGTTCCGTAAGCCCCGGAACAGTGATAAAAAATCCGCATATTTTCATATGCGGATTCATAATCAGTATACAGCATTCTCGCTCTATTATACTTCTTTTCTCGGCAGATCCCGAACCTGGGACTGAAACGCAGCCACGCTAAATATTGGTACGGACCAGCTTGGGTTTGTAACCGCCTCTCTCCAGCGCCTCTATGATCTGGTGCTTGTGCTCCGTGCCAAAAGCCTCCATAGTGATTCTCAGCTCCACGGCAGCATTGCGGTTGGTAGAGACAAACTGGTTGTGTTCCAGCTTGATCACATTGCCGTTCTCGCCCGCGATCACGCCGGATACCCGGCACAGCTCTCCCGGCTTGTCCGGCAGCAGCACAGATACCGTGAATATCCTATCTCGGAAAATCAATCCCTGCTGCACTACAGAGGACATGGTGATCACGTCCATATTGCCGCCGCTCAGAATCGCCACCACTTTTTTGTCTTTCACATCCAAATGCTTAACTGCCGCCACGGACAAAAGACCGGAATTTTCCACCACCATCTTGTGATTTTCCACCATGTCCAGAAACGCCACCACCAGCTCCTCATCCTCCACAGTGATAATATCGTCCAGATTCTGCTGAATATAAGGGAAAAGCTTGCTGCCGGGCGTCTTCACTGCCGTGCCGTCCGCAATGGTATTGACCTGCGGCAGGGTGATCACTTTTCCCGCCCTCAAGGATTCCTGCATACAGTTGGCTCCCGCAGGTTCCACACCTATAACCTGTATCTTAGGATTCAAAAGCTTTGCCAGAGTGGACACGCCGGTGGCCAGTCCACCGCCGCCGATGGGCACCAGAATATAGTCCACCAGCGGGAGCTCCTTCACGATCTCCATGGCTATGGTTCCCTGACCGGTGGCCACGGTCAGATCGTCAAAGGGGTGAATAAATGTGTATCCGTGCTCCTCGGCCAGCTCGTATGCCCTGGCGCATGCCTCGTCATACACATCCCCGTGCAGCACTACCTCCGCCCCGTAGCTCTTGGTGCGGTTCACCTTCATCAGCGGCGTGGTGGTGGGCATGACAATAGTTGCCTTGGCCCCGTAACACTGTGCTGCATAAGCCACTCCCTGGGCATGATTTCCGGCAGAGGCAGTGATCAGCCCTTTGGCCCTCTCCTCCTCCGTCAGCGTACTCATCTTATAGTAGGCGCCCCTCACCTTGTAAGCTCCCGTAAACTGCATATTTTCCGGTTTCAGATACACCTTGTTGCCCGTCTGTCTGCTCAAAAAATCGCTGTATACCAGCTTGGTCTCCTGAGTAACGCGTTTCACTACCTCACAGGCTCCCTCAAATTGATCCAATGTCAGCATATTACTTCTCCTTATCCGCTTTGTCCTCACTGCTCCGTGTCCAGATCCTCCGATGGCTCCACGTCAAACAGCGCATTCACAAATTCATCAGAGTTGAATTTCTGCAGGTCTTCTATAGTCTCTCCCACACCGATGTATTTCACCGGTACCCGCAGCTGGGACTGAATCGCCACGGCGATACCGCCTTTGGCGGTGCCGTCCATCTTAGTCAGGATAATGCCTGTAAGATTTGCCACCTCCCCGAACTCCCGGGCCTGCACCATGGCATTCTGTCCGGTGGTACCGTCCAGCACGATCAGATTTTCCCTGTGTGCATCGGGAAACTCCCTGTCGATGATCCGATTCATTTTCCGCAGCTCCTCCATCAGGTTCTTTTTGTTGTGGAGCCGTCCCGCCGTATCGATCAGCAGTACATCTGCATGGCGGGCCTTTGCCGCATTCACAGCGTCAAACACTACGCTGGCCGGGTCTGTGCCCTCTCTTCCCCCGATCATATCCACATCTGCTCTCCTGGCCCACTCCGCCAGCTGCTCTCCCGCAGCCGCGCGAAAAGTATCCGCCGCCGCAATCAGTACCTTCAGGCCGTTGTCCTTAAGCTTGCCCGCCAACTTTCCCACAGAGGTAGTCTTTCCCACGCCGTTGACACCTATCACCATAATCACGGATTTCTGGTGTTCAAAATCATAGGCGGTATCATCCACCCGCATCTGTTCCCGTATACTCTCGATCAACAGCTGCTTGCAGGCCGCAGGTTCCTTAATATGCTGCTCCTTCACCTGGCGTTTCAGACGCTCCACAATCTCCCCTGTGGCGTTGACACCGATATCTCCCATGATCAGAATTTCTTCCAACTCCTCGTAAAAATCCTCGTCAATGGCGGAAAAACCGCTGAAGACATTGTCGATCCCACGCACAATATTGTTCCGGGTCTTGCTCAGGCCCTCCTTTAAACGGCTGAAAAATCCCTTTTTCTCATCGCTCATACACCGTCTCCTATTCCTGTTCCGCTCTTCCTGCCGACAGAACATTATACTGACTAACGTTAAGATTTTCCGAAAATCTAATCGTTAGAGAGTATCAAAATTTATGTCAGATCCTTGTCTACCAGATTCACGCTCACCAGCGTGGACACTCCCTTTTCCTGCATGGTGATTCCATACAGCCGGTCCGCGCGTTCCATGGTGCCTCGCCGATGCGTGATCACGATAAACTGGGTGTGCTTTGTCAGCTTATGTAAATACTTGGCATACCGGGACACATTGGATTCGTCCAGAGCCGCCTCGATCTCGTCCAACAGACAGAAGGGGGATGGCTTAAGGTTCTGTATGGCAAACAGCAGGGAGATAGCTGTCAGCGCCTTCTCTCCTCCGGAGAGCTGCATCATGTTCTGCAGTTTCTTCCCCGGCGGCTGGGCAATGATGCGGATACCTGCCTCCAGGATATCCTCATCCTCCATCAGCTCCAGCGTTGCCTTTCCCCCGCCGAAAAGCTCCTTGAACACCTTGTCAAATTCCCGGCTGATTTCCGCAAACTTTTCATTGAACTGTTTTCTCATGGCAACGTCCAGTTCCTGGATTATGCCCTCCAAGGTCTTCTCGGCCTCCACCAGGTCGTCGTGCTGGGTTTTCATGAAGGTGTAGCGCTCCATCAGATTCCTGAAATCCTCGATGGCATTCACGTTCACGTCTCCCAGCTTCCTGATCTGATCCTTCAGATTTCCGATCTCACGTTTCATGGATGACAGATCCGTCATTTCCTCGTTGCGGATGGACACGGCATCGCTCAGAGTAATCTCATATTCATCCCACATATAATTGATCTGTGACTCTATGGTCTCCTCCAGACGTTCCTTCTGGGAGGAGAGCCTGTAGACCTCCTTGTCCAGCGCCGTCATCCGCTCCGCCAGTTCCTCTCTGGAGGCAAAGAAATTCTTCTGTCTGCCGCTCAGAATCTCCTTCTTTTCCATGTCCTCCTTCAGCTTACTCTCCGACTGGGTCTGCGCGTCGTGGGACGCCACAATGGTCTGCTGTATCTCCAGAATATGACGACTCTTCTCATCCGCGTCCTGCTCATTTTGAAGCAGCGCCTCCTCTATCTCACGAAGCTCCCCCTGAGAGTGTTCGATCTCCCCGTTGATACGGTCCACATTGGTCTGGTGGAACTCCTGGGTCTGTATCATTTTCTCCACCTTCAGATCCCACTCCGCCACATGGGCTGAGGATTCAGATTCCTCGCGGCGGCTCTCCTCCAGCTGTCCCTGCCACTTAAGTATCTGCTCCTGTGTGCTGTTCTCCAGCTCCTCGCTGGCCGCCAGCTCTTTCTGTATCTCCTCCTTACTGCTGATGATCTCCTGAATCTGGCTTTCGATCTCCCTCTCCTCTTTCTTCATGGAGTCGAAACCCTCTTCCTCCTCCGCCATACGCTCCCTGGCCTGGGAAATGCTGATGCGCACGGTATTCTGCTCTATGGAACATCTCTGCATGTCTGCCTTCATGCTCTCTATCTCCATGCGCAGCTTATTCCGGTGATTCTTGGTATCCTCAATGGCCGTGTTTGTATCCTCCACAGCCTGAGCAAGTTTCTTGATTTTCTTTTCCAGCTCCTCCATCTCCCGGCGCCGCCCCAGCAGATTGCTGCTGTTCTTAAATGCGCCGCCGCTGATGGCGCCGCCGGGCACCAGCAGTTCGCCCTCCACAGTCACCATTCTGATACCGTAGTCATATTTTCTGGCGATTTTTACCGCATTATCCACATTGTCAACGACGACGATGCGGCCCAGCATGGCCTTCGCGACATTGCGGTATTTTTTGTCCGTGGACACCAGTTCATCCGCCATGCCGATAGCGCCCTTCTCTTTCAATACCTCCGGGGTCTTGAACTCCTGGGGATGGATAATACTGGTCAGGGGCAGGAATGTGGCACGGCCCGCCCTGTGTTCCTTCAGATAGGCAATCATTTTCTTGGCCGTATCCTCGTCGTCTGTGACAATGTTCTGTATATTGCCGCCCAGTGCGGTCTCAATGGCGGTCTCATACTTTTTCTCCACCTGGATAATGTCCGCCACAACGCCGATAATTCCCTTGACCTGTTCCTTCTGCTCCATGACCTTTTTCACGCTGCCGCCGTAGCCCTCATACCTTTCGGTAAGGCCAGCCAGCGCCTCCAGCCGGGACTTTTCCTGATGGTAATTCTGCTGGGTATCCCGCAGCTTTTTGTCATGGTCTGCCAGAGTCTGCCGGACCCCCCCCAGCTCCTGCTCCTTTGCGGCAATATCCTCGTTCATCACACGCAGCTTTTCCGTTATCTGCTCAAAGCGCTCCTCCAGCTGCCTGAGACCTTCCTCTCTGGCCTCCTCATCGGATTTGGCCCGCAGAATCCGGGAATTCAGCTCCGCCTTGCGTATATTGATCTGCTCTGTCATGGTGTCGTAGCGCCCCAGCCGGGATTTGATGGTAGCTCTCTGGTTCAGCTCCCCGATAATGGCATTTTTGCCCGCCTCGATCTGACTGTTCAACTCCTCGATTCTACTCTGCACCGCCTCCAGCTGGCCGCGGACCTCGTCCCTGATACCGGTGAGTTCCTGCACCTGCAGGTCTATCTGGGCTTTCTCCGCCAGAATTCCCTCCTTGTCCCGGTCTTTGACAGCTATTTCCGCCTCCACGGTCTCCTTGCGGTTTCTCAAATGTGTCCGGGTGCCTTGGGCAGAGTTGATCTGCTCCTTCAACACTGCAATCTCGCCCTCCAGACGCCCCCGCATCAGCCCCGTGTCATTCAGCGTGGTTCTCGCCTCCTCAATGGCCTCGTCCAGCGCCTCGATCTGGGACTGTATCTGCTCATATTCCTCCTTGATATGTTCATACTTGTCTCTGGTTTCCTGCAATTCCCCGCCGGCGATCCGATGCTTTTCTCCGATCTCCTCCAGCTGCTTTTTCAGCCGGTCGTTCTCCAGCAGAAACACATTCACATCCAGCGTCTTCAATTCCTCTTTTTTCTTTAAATAAATCTTCGCTACCTCGGACTGCCGCTCCAGAGGGCCGATCTGTTTCTCCAGCTCGGACAGAATATCCGTCACTCTCACCAGATTCAGTTTCTCGCTCTCCAGCTTGTGCTGCGCCGCCGCCTTACGCCTCTTGAACTTGACGATGCCCGCCGCCTCGTCAAACAGTTCCCTTCTCTCCTCCGGCTTGCCGCTGAGGATTTTGTCAATCTGGCCCTGACCGATAATGGAATAGCCCTCCTTGCCAATACCGGTGTCATAGAAAAGCTCATTCACGTCCTTCAGTCGGCTGGGAGTCCCGTTGATCAGATATTCACTTTCTCCGGAACGGTATATTCTCCTGGCCACAGTGACCTCGTCGAAATCGATGGCCAGCTGATGGTCGGAATTGTCCAGTGTAATCGCCACATAGGCGTAACTCAAAGGTTTTCTGGTCTCTGTGCCCGAGAAAATGACATCCTGCATGCTGGCTCCCCGCAGCTGTTTGATGCGCTGTTCGCCCAGCACCCATCTGACGGCGTCCGCCACATTGCTCTTGCCGCTGCCGTTGGGGCCCACAATGCCGGTGATTCCGTTATGGAACTGAAAATTTATCTTGTTGGCAAAGGACTTGAATCCGTGTATCTCTATACTTTTTAAATACATTCCGCTTATCGTACCTTTCTATGCTTATTTAAAGCTCCGCAGCCGCATTTTCGGCAACATTGTCTTCGCCCTGCAACAGTAGAAGCGCCTTGTATGCCGCCTGCTGTTCCGCGGCCTTCTTGGTGTGTCCTTCCCCGATTCCCAGCACCTCCTCACCCATGCGCACCTGCACACGGAAAGTCTGGTTGTGTTCCGGTCCCTGTATGTCCAAAAGCTCATAGTCCATATTTTTTTTCAGTTTTCCCTGAACCACCTCCTGCAGCTTGCTCTTGCTGTCGTAAAACAGTCTCTTGTGCTCCAGATCCGAAAGAATAAAGCGATCAATGTAAGTCTTGGCCGGCGTCATGCCTCCATCCAGATATATGGCTCCGATCACCGCCTCCATCACATCTGAGGTAATGGAATCCCGTCTCCGGCCGCCGGTACATTCCTCGCCCTTACCCAGAAGAATAAATTCCTCCAGCCGGATATCTCTGGCACAGAACGCCAGCGCAGGCTCGCATACCATGGACGCCCGCTGTTTGGTCAGATCTCCCTCCGAGAGCTGTGGGTGTCTTTGAAACAGAAACTCACTGCTCACCAGCTCCAGCACAGCGTCCCCCAGAAACTCCAGCCGCTCATAATTATTGATCTTGTTGATACGTCTCTCATTTGCATAGGAACTGTGGGTGAGTGCCTGCTTTAGCAAATCCCGGTTTTTAAACCTGTACCCTATCCTCTCCTCCAAAAGAGACAAATCCTGTCCTTCTCTCATTTGCTCTATTCCCTGTCTTTCATGAAAAAGAATCCTGGCTGGCAGGATTCTCTAAAGTCAATTTGCGGCGCCGCGAACCAGCTCCACTGCTTCTCCCACCGTGCTGATCCGTTCCGCATCCTCCGGAGATATCTCAATATCAAATTCTTCCTCAATGCCCATGACGATCTGAAATACATCCAGCGAATCTGCCCCCAGGTCTTCAATGAACGTGCTGTCGGTGCTTATTCCCTCGGGATCAACGTTCAAAATCCCGGCAATAATCCCTCTGATCTTCTCAAATTCCATCTCCGTCTCCCTCTTTTCATTCTTCCTGAAGTCCGATTTTCTCTTTGATCTTCTCGTTGATCTGCTGGTTCTTAAATTCCAGGCACTGTAAAATCGTGTTCTTTATCTCCACCGCGGTGGCGCTGCCATGGGTTTTAACCACCAGACCGCTCAGACCCAGCAAGGGAGCGCCTCCATACTCCTGTACATCAAAACTCTTCAGTGTGGCTTTCAGCGCCGGTTTCACCAAAAGTGCGCCCAGCTTGCTGCGCAGGGACGTCATCATTCCGCTCTTCACCTTTCTGATGAGAGTGGCACCCACTCCCTCATAGAGTTTCAGAATCACATTGCCCACAAAGGCCTCACAGACCACCACGTCCGCCACGCCTGCGGGAATATCCCTGGCCTCCACGCTGCCGATAAAATTGATATCCTTGCACTCCTTCAGCAGAGGAAAGGTCTCCTTGACCAGGACGTTGCCCTTCTCCTCCTCCGCACCGTTGTTCACAATACCCACACGGGGATTCTTTATCCCCATGATACTCTCCATGTAAATGGAACCCATTCTGGCAAACTGTACAAGATGAGAGGGTCTGGCGTCCACATTTGCGCCGCAGTCGATCAGCAGGCTTACCCCGTTCTCCGTGGGGATCAGCGGCGCCAGGGGTGGTCTCTCCACACCCTTGATCCGGCCCACGATCACCTGTCCGCCCACCAGTACCGCACCGGTACTGCCGGAGGACACAAATGCGTCGCAGGTGCCGTCCTTAACCATGTACAAAGCCTTTACAATGGAGGAATCCTTTTTTTTGCGGATAGCCATGACAGGTGGTTCCGCCGTCTCGATTACCTCCGACGCATGTACCACCTCCACCTGCGTCATATCATAAGTATATTTCGCAAGTTCTTCCTTGATGACAGACTCTTTCCCCACCAGAAAAACCTTTATTTCCTTATTTGCGTTCACCGCCTCGACGGCGCCTTTAACGATCTGAACCGGGGCATTATCCCCGCCCATTGCGTCCACTGCCACATTGACCATCTGTTTACTTCCTCCTATTAAGAGTTCTGTATGTTTGATTTATTTTCTATTTGTTTTGCACAAAAAATCCCATATACTACTATACTAAAGCAGCCTGTAAAAATCAAGCATGAACTTTTCAAAACGGTAAAAAAAGACTCCTCCGCAAGCGGAGAAGTCTCAGGTTTCACAGGGTATTCCACTACTGAACATCCACAACCTGTTTCTTGTTGTAAGAACCACAAGCCTTACATACTCTGTGGGGCATCATCAGTGCGCCGCACTTGCTGCATTTTACCAGAGCAGGAGCGCTCATCTTCCAATTCGCTCTTCTCTTATCTCTCCTACCTCTGGAAGATTTATTCTTAGGACAAATAGACATCGTTACACCTCCTTTTAAAGTTCCGCATTCGCATTAAATATATCCTGTATCACTGCCATCCGTGGGTCTGGGACAAAAGTGTCGCATCCACAGTCCCTCAAATTTCGATTCTGTCCGCATACCGGGCATATGCCCTGACAATCTTCTCTGCACAGAATCTTTGCAGGCCAGTTACCAATGATCATATCATGCGCCAAAGCCTCCACATCCAGCTCATATCCATCCACAAAGCTTTGCTCGTCTGTTTCCTCTGCCTTCTCCACTGTTTCCGGGGAATACACAACCCTCTCGGCATGCAGCGTGAGCGGCACCGACACCTCCGTCAGACATCTGTCACAGGCTGCCTGCAGCACAAGCTGCAAATCAGCTTTCAGCAGAGCCTTACCCGCCTCAAGGTGCACAGCACTCACCGCAACCAGAGACTTCTCCACAATCTCAAAGCGCTCCAGTCCATTGTCAAAGCATGTCATCTCAAGCTCCGCCTCTGCATCCAGACGCTTGCCCTCTGACGTAAATACATCGGATAAATGAATGAACATAGCGACTCCTATGCATAATATTCGTGTGATTCTTTTCACACACTGTTTTATTATACATAAGTGTTTCCTGTTTGTCAACAGATTTTTACCCGCAATAATGATTTTTCTTGTACAGGATGCATGCGGCTGCCACCGCCGCTATGACACACAAAGTCAGCAGCACACACCACAGAGGAATCTCTCTCACGTCCAGACATCGGATATTGATCCACATCTGATTGATATTGCGAGTCTGTTCTTCGTCAAAATACCCCATGACAGCCGCCCGGTATATGACCTCCTGGGACGGGTACTGGGTGAACAGCTGTCTGCCCACCTGTTCCGGAGAAGTATAGACGATATAGTCCTCATCCTCGTTATCTCCGTTGAAAAAATATCCCACGGGATAAGCCACCGTATCCTCCTCGTCCTCCTCCGCGCCATAGCACCAGTTCAGATAGGAGAAAATTGTATCGTCCTCCCCGCCGGAAATGGCCGAAGTATAGCCGATATAGTACATATTCCGCACTGCATTTTCCGGTCTGGACAAAAAGTTGACAAAGGCCTCCGCCGCCTGCTTTTTCTCTGCGTCCGCTCCGATGCCGCTCTTAAGCATGACCCAGCCGTCAAACCAGAGGTTGGTGCATTCTCTGGGCACCGCAAACTGCAGATACACGTCCTCCTCCTCCGCCTGGTCCATGGCATATACCGCATCTCCAGACCACTGATAGTTGGCGACGATCTTTCCTGTCACCATATCCGCCTTGCCGCTGTCCGTCTCCAGAGCATAGATATTCCCCATGATACGCCCCAGCAATTCCTCCACTGCCTGAATGGTCTCGGGGGATACATCATTCATCATATCGCCCAATTTCTCCCGATAATCCGCATCCGCCAAAAACGACTCATCTGTCAGCTGGTCCTGTAGCAGATAGCCCAATGTGGAAAAATAGGTGTCACGCACATTGTCCTTCAGCGTGATCTGCCGATAAAAATCGGGATTGTCAAACACCGCCCATGTGGATGCCTCCTCCTCGGTCATCAGCTCCGGATTGTACAAGACTCCCGTCACGCCCCACATATAGCAGGCGGCATAACGCTCCCAGCTCTCACCGTTTATCTCGTTTTCCGCGAAAACCCCCGCGATATAAGGTGACACACACCGGGAATAGTAATTCTCCGCATTATCCCGGTCAAAAAAGGACTCCGAGTAGGGTTCCAACGCCCCCTCTGCCATCAGTTTCATAATCATATAGTCGGAGGGACAGACCAGATCGTAGGTATCCCCCAGTGTCAGCTGATTATATAAATCCTCGTTGGTGCCAAAACAGGAATATTCCACCTGCACCCTTTTCCCGTAAGTCTCGTAATACCACTCCTCAAACTCATCGCACAGAGCCTTTTCTCCCATGATCTCCACGCCGTTGTCCAGCTCCATCCGCTCCTCTTCGTCCCAGCCGCCCAGATCTATATACTCCTCCCAGTTGCAGACGCGAAGCGTGATTGTCTCTTCCTTTGCCTGCACCTGTTCTCCACAGAGCCATGGCAGCCCTCCCAGGGCGGCCACCGCCAGAGGCACGGTCAGACACAGCACCGGAATTCGCACTCTCTTGTCAGCCTTCAAATTTATCACGCTCCTTTCCTCCTGACAGATTCATCAGCACCACCACCAGCACTACAATCAGGAAAATCAGCGTGGACAGCGCCCACAGCGCTGTCTTGATCTCCGTCTGGGAGCCCTTTGTGGCATTCACCACATAGGTGCTGATGGTGTCAAAGGTAGCCGGTTTGGTATAACTGGCAATAAAGTAATCATCCAGGGACAGCGTCACAGCCAGCGCAAAACCGGACACGATACCCGGCTGAATCTGAGGCAGCACCACCTTGATGAGCGCCTGTCTGGGCGTAGCCCCCAAGTCCATGGCCGCCTCATACAGACTGGCGTCCATCTGTTTGAGCCTGGGTACCACCGACAGGTAGACAAAAGGGGCGGACAATACCACATGGCCGATCACCAGCGGCACATAGGTGCTTTTGTCAATACCTAGCACCACCACCAGCATAATACACACGGAAAAGCCCGTCACCACATCGGCGTTGATCACCGGCACCTCGTTCATAACTCCGACAAAGTTCTTGGTCACTTTTTTTGCATAGAATGCACCGATAGCCCCTAAAGTGCCCAGCACCGCAGCCAGAAAGGACGATCCAAAGGCGAGAAACACCGTGCCCAGTATCATGCTCCGCAGCTCCTCGTTGGAGAACAGATTGATATAATTGTCCATGGTAAAGCCGTGGACAGAACCTATATTGGCGGAGGTGGTAAAGCTGTAAAAGGCCAGCACCAAAATGGGCAAATACAGCAAAAGCAACATTACTCCGACAAAAATTTTTCCAGGCAAATCCTTGCCCATCCGATCCTTTCTCATAGCAGGGCACCTCCTCTGTTACCGGTATCCTCCTCCGTGTAGCGATCCGTGATCAGGGTAAAGACCAGAATGATCAGCAGCAGGATCAGGGCGATCATGGAACCGCCATGCCAGTCGTAGGCGCTGAAAAAGCTGCCGATCAGGCTGCCCATAATATATGTGCTGTTGTACAGCATATCAAGCACCACATAGTTGGTCATGGAGGGCAGAAATACCATAACCACGCCACTGATGATCCCCGGCACGGACAGCGGCAGCGTCACCTTGCAGAATACCTGTACCGGACCCGCTCCCAGATCCGCCGCCGCCTCCAACAGACTTTTGTCCAGTTTCAGCAGCGTGGTGTACATGGGCAGAATCATAAAAGGCAAAAAATCATAGGTCATGCCAATGATCGTGTTCAGAAACGGGTGGAACGCCAGATTCCCCTCAATCACGGTAAGAATCTCTTTCAGGGCCGTTATTCTCAGCGTAAAATTAATCCACATGGGCATGACGAACATCACCACGATAACGGATTTCTGCCTCCACTGGCTCCTGGCCAGAATATAGGCGATGGGATATGCCAGCAGCAGACACACACAGGTGGTCACCACGGCAATGGCGAAACTGTAGGCCAGTGTGCCTATGGTATAGGGACTGGTGAAAAAACCTGTCAAATTACCCAGGGTAAACTTTCCTTCTCCATTGGTAAACGCATAATATATAATGACCAGAAGCGGCGCAGCCACAAAGCAGAGCAAAAACACTGCATAGGGAATGCAGAGCTGCTTTCTGGAAAAACGAAACACTCCCATGTATCTACCTCCGTTATTTCTTTAGAGCATACTGCAGCTTGTCCCTGGAAATAATGAGACTTACATAGTCATCCATATTCCACAGGTATTCATCACGCACAATAAAGTCCTCGTCCTCATCAGTTCGGACTATGTAACGGTAATGGTCGCCCTTGTAGATCAGGTTGATAATGTGTCCTTTCACCACGCCGGCCTCCTCGTCGTCACTCATGGAGATATCCTCCGGCTTGATGGATACGACGATGCGCAGAGCCGAAATCTCCACCTCGTCCCCGTGGGCGTCCACCAGCGTATCTCCCTCTGCCATACGGGAGCCGGGAATCAGTGTTGTGATGTCAAAATCGAACTCCCCATCCAGGAAATCCAGCTGATAGCCGCTCTTTACGCCCACCTCAAACTTGTTCACCGTGTTCTCTGCAATCATGATATGAATGCCTTCCGGATCGACGGTAAGCCCCACCCGGCTCCCTACCTGGGCCTTGCGGGTAGACTGAATCACGATCTCATTCTTGCCGGACTGCACGGTGATCTCATAATGTACTCCCTTGAACACCACAGAGGTCACTTCCCCCTGGATAATCCCCTCCTCGGGCGGTGTGATCTGAATATCCTCCGGCCGCAGCACCGCGTCGATCATGGTGCCGTTCTCCACGTCATCCACACAGGTGAATTCCGCACCGCAAAAACGCACCTTATACTTGCCGGTCATAATGCCGTTAAAAATGTTACTCTCCCCGATAAAATCCGCCACAAAAGCATTCTTCGGCTCGTTGTAGATATCCTCCGGCGCTCCGATCTGCTGTATCTTACCCTCCGACATAACCACGATCTTGTCGGACATGGTCAGGGCCTCCTCCTGATCGTGGGTCACATAGATAAAGGTAATACCCAGCTTGTCATGCATGCTCTTTAACTCCAGCTGCATCTCCTTGCGCATTTTCAAATCCAATGCGCCCAGAGGTTCATCCAGCAGCAGAATCTGCGGCTCGTTGACAATGGCTCTGGCGATGGCGATACGCTGCTGCTGTCCGCCGGAGAGAGTCTGGACAGTTCTGGTCTCAAAGCCCTCCAGATCCACCATCTCCAGCGCTTTTTTCACCTTTTTTACCACTTCTGCCCGGGGCAGTTTTTTCAATTTCAGCCCAAAGGCGATATTGTCAAAAATATTAAGATGGGGAAACAGGGCGTAACGCTGGAACACCGTGTTAATGGGCCGTTCGTTGGGCGGCAGTTTCGTGATATCCCTGCCGTTCAACAAAATCTCCCCACTGCTGGGCAGATCAAAACCAGCCAGCATCCGAAGCGTCGTGGTCTTACCACAGCCGGAAGGCCCCAGAAAAGTCACAAACTCGCCCTGTTTTATGGTCAGATTGAAATCGTTCACTGCCACAAAGCCGTCCTCAAAGGTACGGCACAGGGACTTAAATTCCAGAAAATGTTCAGATTGTGCGCTTTTGCTCACCGCAGTCTCCTCCTTGAATTTAGAGTTCCGTAACTGTCCGGATGGTGCCAATCCCCGCAGAGCAATTTCCGAATGTTTCTTCATCCGGACAGTTACTGTTTTTAATATATGTAAAAATACATTGGATACAAGTCTATCATAAAACACTTTAAATTTCTACAATTTTCTTATATTTTTACATACAAATTTATTGGCAGTATTTTCTATCCGTCATATCACCTGCCAACATACGCAGACAGGCGGCCGCCACTCATGGCGACCGCCTGCCGAATTGGAGCTATTTTCCCCACACAAAGCCTGAAATCATCAATAGGAATTCCATATTCTGAATTCCCATTCGTATGCCGATGGATTATCCTCAAAGAGCCTTAAATCACTTTCATTGGGAATATTTTCTTTATATAGAGACCAATAGCCCGACGTGTAATTATTATATTTTATTTGTCCAAGAATATCAATCAAACCGAACAGTTTGTCCGCATTCGTCAGATTCGCCCTTTCATATGTTCTTCTTTCAGACCATTCATACTCTTCTGTCTCATAGGGCACGTCTCCAAAGGGTTCATCCTCCGGAAGATAACAGCGCTTTACAATATACGCATATATATCACGCAGTGCCGATGGCGGAATGGGAATCTTAAAATCTGAATTTGTATAACCTGTTCCCGCATGGCTGTTGCATATCTCAATCATTTTATCTCTTATATCGCAGCAATCCCAGCCACACCACCAGCATATCTCAAAAAAACCCCTAGCCTCCTCTTCAACATACGGATCATCACTACCATGAGAGATAACCCGCCCTGTTTTCTGTTCTTTGATTCTTGCCTCAATATATAAATCAAGTCCCACCGCATTCTCCTCCCTGTCATTTTGCAAATCTGATCAGCGACTCCAATGTCAGCCGGAAAAGTCTCTCCCTCGCCGATATATTATAATTCCAGTCTCTGTAATCATACTCCTTAGTTCCAACCAGAATGTCCCCGCTGTAAAGCAGCTGGCCAAATATCTTTTTACGGAACTGCGCTATGGCTGCCATGGTAGCGCACTCCATCTCGACCGCCTTACAGCCCTGTCCGATCCTATGCTCCACCATATCCCTTGTCTCCCGATAGTAACCGTCCGTCGTCCATGTCGTGCATTCCATATATGGTATCTTATATTCATCCAACACCTGTCTGAATATTTCCACTGGCTCTCTATGTAATTCAATATATCTGCTGGGCGGCAAATATTTGTAGGAAGCCCCCTCATCTCTCAGCGCCCGAACCGGAATGATGACATCCCCCGCCGGAATATCGGCAAGTACGCCGCACCCCCCACAACACAACAATACCTCCACGCCCCTTCCATACAGCCAGTCCGTCATCATCGCTATGGAGCCGGATGCCACCACTGCCTGTATCAGGCAGATCTCCGTATCTTTATATTTAATCCTGTAAGCGGGAAAGTGTCTCATCTCGGAAATATATGTTCCGATGATCTCGCCGGGATATTCGCTTAAGAAAGTGTCCATCACGTCTTTGAAAAAGGTCATGATACAGAGGCGCGGAAACGGTTCCTCTCCTTTCTTAGGGTCTATGACCGCGTTATACTCGGTGCTGTACTCTAAAATTGGGAATTCATTTTCGATAATCATAAAAGCTCTCCTCCTATTGGTCTTCCAGTCATTCCTCTACAATCTCTCCATGTATACTCACTCTGCATTCGTCCGGACATCTTGCATCAAACTTTTTGGCCCGGTCATTACCATAATCCAGCGTCGCTCCATTCTGCAAAGCATAGACAAGCGGATATATATTATTCCACAATTCGTGACATATTGGCGGACACAAGTCTTCAACAATATACTCATCACCTGTCTTACAATAACCGCCTCTGCACTTGCTCTCGGTAACAGTCAGTTTCACTTTTACCATTATGATTCACTCCCTTAACAGCTCCTGAAATCAAATTCACTCATCCAGATCCGATCCAATTATATAGGTAATCTCAATAAACTAATTTATATCGCCCCCAAATGTCCTCTTTGCTCACACCATTATAAATCATAATATCTCTTAAATTCCGCAGGATTCGGGATCTGCTCCATTTGCTTCAATTCCTCCCTCTTTCGGGCTACCCATACATCAATCAGCCGCTGGGGAAAGACCCCGCCCTTGGTCAGATAATCATGGTCAGCCTCCAGGGCATCCAACGCCTCGCCTAAGCTCTTCGGCAGACCTTTAATCTTCTTCTGTTCCTCCTCGGACAGATTATAGAGGTTGAAGTCATAGGGCCCCCATCCGTTTTCTGCAGGGTCGATCTGCTTTTCAATGCCGTCCAAGCCCGCCATCAGGATAGCCGCATAGGCGTAATATGGATTGGCTGTGGCATCCGGATTACGCAGTTCAAACCTCTTTGTCTCCGGGGACTTGGCATATGCAGGAATCCTGATGACCGCACTGCGATTGGACGTTGCATAGCCGATGGTGACCGGCGCCTCATACCCCGGCACCAGACGTTTAAAGGAATTGGTAGAGGGATTGGTAAAAGCACACAGGGATGCGATATGCGCAAGCAGTCCCCCCATAAAATAATGGGCGGTGCGGCTTAACCCGGAATACCCTTCCTCATCATAGAACAGCGGTTGTCCTTCCTTGAAAAGCAGCATATGTACATGCATGCCGCTGCCCGCTTCCTGATAGATAGGCTTCGGCATGAAGGTGGCGGTTTTCCCCTCCTGTGCCGCCAGATTTTTAATAATGTATTTGATAATCATGGTATTGTCCGCCATGGCAGGCATATCCGCAAGCTCAACTTCAATTTCCATCTGCCCCGGGCCGCCTACCTCATGGTGATGATATTTTACCTTGATCCCCCAATCTTCCATCATCATACACATCCGGCTGCGCAGATCATATCCCACATCCTGAGGAGCTGCCACATGATAGCCTCCCTTGTAGGGCACTTCATAGCCATTATTACCGGCAACGTCCAGTTTGCAGTTCCAATCCGCCTGCCTGGTATCGATCCGATACCCGCACTGCTGCGGTGTCACTTCAAACCGTGCCTGGTCAAACAGGTAAAACTCAAACTCCGGCCCTATCACCATACGGTCGGCAATCCCGCTTTCCTTCATATACTCCACAGCCCGAAGACTCACATTTTTCGGATATTGGTCAAAGGGCTTATTCTCCCCCTTTCCTATGGTACATACATTGCCGCACATAGTCAGCGTAGGCACTGCCGCAAAGGGATCCACATATGCTGTATCCGGATCTGGCAGAAATACCATGTCGCTCTTCTCGATAGGCGCATATCCATAGTTGGAGCCGTCAAATCCGATGCCGTAGGTAAAAATGTCCTCCCCAAATCTTTCCACCGGAATCGTAATGTGCCGCCAGCGTCCGTCAATATCCGTCATCTTGAAATCAATCATGCGTATCTGCTTTTCCTCACACAATTTTCTGATTGTTTCACTTTTACCCATAAGTCCTTCTCCCTTCCATGTTCTTAAATACTAATGTTTATACTTTTATTTTCTTGGCGGCTTCCTTCCATGCCTGAGCTATCAGCTTATGTCCCGCCGCCGTAGGATGCACCCCGTCCTGGCTCCAATGGCTGGATGCCTCTTTTTCCTGCGCCTTATTGAACACTTCCTGCAGATCTACATAACCCAGATGAAATTCCTCCGCGAGCTTTCTTGTAATATCTCTGCGCATCCTCACTTCACTGTCGAACACGTCCCATTTTTCATCTGTGGCTCCTCCATGTAGCACATATGCACCCATCAAGATGATCCTGATATCCGGCAGCGTCTCCAAGGTTTCCTTCAGCAAAATGCGGTAGACCTGTTCAAACACCTCCGCGCTGACTCCGTTTCCCCAATTCAATTCATGCCAGACATCATTCACGCCTATCAGGATCGTCAGCACATCCGGTTTCAGATTCAGGCAATCCTTTTTCCATCTGGCAAGCAAATCCACTACCCTGTTCCCGCTGATACCACAGTTTAAAATCTCATGGCCGCTCTGACCAAAACTGATATCCGCCTCCAGCAGACGAGGATACCCTGTTCCCGTGGCATAGGGATTCTCATAATTATCCCTCCCTGCATCTGTTATGGAATCTCCTTGAAATAAAAAGCGCATTTTTCACCATTCCTTTCCTATGATCTTCATAAATCGCCAACTTTCCTGAATTGTACACCGCACGCATTTGCTTGTCAATTTATAGAAGAGATTTGAAGGCTTTCTTCCGGCTTAAGGCCATCTGCCATGAACAGTACTGCTCCTGCCACTGACAACAGTCCTAACAATACAACTCGATATCCACCTGATACTCTTCATCAATCAAAATATACTCCGCGCCATGCTCAAGGCACTGCTCCAGCATCCGGGCGTTGTCCCTGCGCACCGTCTCCGGCGTGCAGCCCTCATCATCCAGACGCTCCTCGATGACGCTTGCATATTTTCTGATATCCTCAAAATGATTCTCAATGTATTTGTCGCTCATCACCAGACAATAAAACCGGATTTCGTCCAGATATTCCTGCTCAAAATCCTCCGCCCAGGTAAATGGGATATAGCAGCCCTCCACAACAAGATTCTGCGTATTTTCAATGGCTGTCTTTATCATTTCACGCACAACGGGCCACAGATATTCCGTGAGCGCCTCATCCTCGTCCACAGGCGTAAGCGTCGTATAGCCGCTGCGAATAAGCCCCATCTTCAAATGATCTATAGAAAGATAGGGGTATTTATACTTTTCCAGCAGTCTTTGTGCGAGCGCTGTCTTACCTGTATGAGATGCTCCTGTAATCAAAATAACCATTTTCTACCTCCTGTCACTTTAAAACCGAATTAAAGACACCAATGAATTGTAAAACTCCCTTCCATGACACAGGGAATGGGCAGTATAGACAAAATAAGGGCGACTTGCCACCGCATCGGAGCCCGTTTTTGTCTATATTGACCAGTCCCGTCACTCGCAGAGAATGTTTTCAATTGCCCATTCCTACAATGCAAACCGGAAAATACATTTTTCAAATTCTCCGTCTTCGCGCATATCATTGTCTTCCGGCAGCTCCACAATTTCCAAAAGCTCACCACCCGCGTACTCGCAGGTCTTTCTCGACGCATAGTTATCCGGATTACAGGTTATAATCAGATACCCCAAGTCATGTTTTCTCGCCAGTTCAAACAACAGCAGGCAGGCCTTTCCCGCATAGTGGTGTCCCCTGTATTCCTCCTCCACCCGGTATCCGATATTTCCGCCATAATACAGCTTGTCGTTGTGTCCGATGCGCAAGTCGCAGACGCCCATCTTTATCCCCTGCTTGTTGTGAATGGCAAAGTGATACGCCGGAACCCAGTCTTTCTCCACATCTCCGTCAACTGTCTTTTCCAAAACCAACTTTATTTCTTCATTCTCCAAAAAATCAGTATCTAAAAACATATAGGCCTCCCCATTTTCATGATTGCCTTCATCTTATTTTTCAGATTTTATCACAAATCAATATTTGGTTCAAGGCGGCATGTCAAAAACTAAGTAAAAAACACAGCCTTTCAGGAAATACTCCTCAAAGACTGTGTTTTTCACTCTCCGTATTCTCTCATCCGTCAGGCCCGGGCTACGGCCTCCTTCATACTCCGCACATACTCATATATGGCGGGACCTGCCTGCTCGCCGTCACGGGCGATGATCTTTACGATGGCACTGCCCACGATAGCGCCGTCGGATACCTGGGCCATATGCAGGGCCTGTTCGGGCGTACTGATGCCAAAACCGATGGCGCAGGGCACATCCGTCACCTCCCGGATATTTTTCACCATGGCCTCCAGGTCGGTGTTTATCTCGCTGCGAACTCCGGTAACTCCCATGGAGGACACCACATAGATAAATCCCTTCGCCTCACGGGCAATCATCTGAATCCTCTCCTGAGAAGTGGGCGCAATCATGGATACCACCGCCACATTGTGAGCGTCCGCCGTCTCCTCCATCTCCTGCTTTTCCTCGTAGGGCATGTCGGGCACGATGATACCGCTCACGCCCAGCTCCTCGCATCTGGCAAAAAAGCGCTCGCAGCCGTAGTGGAACACCGGGTTGGCATAGGTCATAAAAGCCAACCGAATCTGGGACTTTTCCCGCACCCGCCGCACAATCTCAAAGACTCCGTCTGTGGTCATCCCCCCTTGGAGCGCCCGTATATTGGCGTCCTGGATCACAACTCCCTCGGCAGTGGGGTCTGAGAAGGGAATACCGATCTCGATCAGGTCCGCTCCCGCCCGCTCCATCTCCAGAATATAGTTCACGGTGCAGTCCGCAGTGGGGTCTCCCGCTGTCAGAAAAGCGATAAATGCCTTGTGGTTGGGCGTCTGGAACGCCTGGCTTATGTCATTACTCAGTAATTTACTCATGAAGATCCACCCCCCTGTATCTGGCGATTGCCGCCACATCCTTGTCTCCGCGGCCCGACAGACATATGATAATGCTCTGATCGGGGCTGTAATTCTTTGCTATCTTCCGCACATGCGCCACCGCATGGGCGCTCTCCACGGCACAGATAATTCCCTCCGTCCTGGCGATATACTCAAAGGCGTCCACGGCCTCGTCGTCGGTGACAGGCACATACTGCGCCCTGCCGATATCATGCAGATGGGCATGCTCCGGCCCGATGCCGGGATAATCCAGCCCGGCAGAGATGGAATACACCGGCGCAATCTGTCCGTATTCATCCTGGCAGAAATAGGACTTCATACCGTGGAAGATTCCCAGGCTGCCGGTGGCGATGGTGGCGGCTGTCAGCGCCGTGTCCACACCCTTGCCCGCCGCCTCGCAGCCGATGAGTTCCACTTCCTTATCCTCGATAAAGTTGTAGAACATTCCCATGGAGTTGCTGCCGCCGCCCACACAGGCCACCACTGCAGCGGGAAGTTTCCCTTCTTTCTCCAGTATCTGCTGCCTTGCCTCCTGGCTGATAACGCTCTGAAAATCCCTCACGATCATGGGAAAGGGATGGGGACCCATGACGGAACCAAGCACATACAGCGTATCCTCCACCCGATTGGTCCACTCCCGCATACAGGCGTTGACCGCATCCTTAAGTGTCCGGGTGCCGGTGGTGACGGGATGAACCTTCGCCCCCAAAAGCTCCATGCGATACACGTTCAGAGCCTGACGGATGGTGTCCTCCTCCCCCATGTAAATCTCACATTCCATGCCCAGCAGAGCCGCCGCCGTGGCTGTGGCAACGCCGTGCTGACCAGCTCCGGTCTCAGCGATAATACGGGTCTTGCCCATCTTTTTTGCCAACAGCGCCTGGCCCAGCACATTGTTGATCTTGTGGGAGCCGGTGTGGTTCAAATCCTCACGCTTGAGATAAATTTTGGCTCCGCCCAGATCTTTCGTCATTTTTTCCGCATAGTACAACAGAGAAGGTCTGCCCGCATATTCGTTCAACAGCGTCTGCAATTCCTGCTGGAATTCCGGGTCCTTCTTATACTGCTCGTAACACTCCTCCAGACGGATCAGTTCGTTCATCAATGTCTCGGGAACATACTGACCGCCGTGAATGCCATAACGTCCTTTACTCATAATCCTCTTCCTCCTATCCGCACACTCCTTACCAGTTCCATCACCCGGCGCATCTTCTCCGGGTCCTTGCGTCCGTCCGTCTCCAGAGACGAACTCAAATCTACTCCGTAGGGTCCATCTTGGAATAAAACCTGCTCCAGATTGTCCGGCCCCAGGCCCCCTGCCAGAAAGTAGGGCCGGGAGACGCCCTCCAGCAGACTCCAGTCAAAGGTCTGGCCGCTGCCCATACCGCTGTCAAACAGCAGATAATCCGCTGCGCTGCCAAGCCATGCCTCCACATCCTGGCGGCCATGCACCTTCACTGCCTTGATGATCGGCTTGCCGGTCGCCGTCTGAAGATAACGGATATCCTCCTCCGATTCCTCCCCGTGGAGCTGGGCCATATCAATAATCCCCTCTGCCAACAGTCCGGCCACCTCCTCCATCGGCGCATTCACAAACACGCCCACGGCCTGGATTTCGAGGGAAAGCATGGCCTTTAGCTGCGCCGCCTGCTGTCTGGTTACAAGCCGTCTGCTCTTGGGCCAGAACACAAAGCCGATATAATCCGGCAGCAGCCGGTTCACACAGGCGATATCCTCCGGCCTGGTCAAACCACATATCTTGATCTTCATATTCCGCTTACTCCTGACTTATACTGAATAACGTTAAGATTTTCCAATTTCTACGTTAAGAATATCTTAACTGCCGCAGCATCCCGGCCTTATCCTCACTGCGCATAAAGGTTTCCCCGATCAGCACCGCATCCGTGCCGTTTTCCTCCAGTCTGCGGATATCCTCCCTGGTCTTCATGCCGCTCTCCGACACGAAGAGTATCTCCGGGGGCACCAGTTTCCGCAGTTTTACGGAATTATTGATATCCACCGTAAAATCTTTCAGGTTGCGGTTGTTCACACCGATGATTCCGGCTCCCGCCTTGAGCGCCATCTCAATCTCCTGCTCGTCATGGGCCTCCACCAGAGCCGAAAGCCCCAGTTCACGGGCAATTCCATGATATTCGTCAAGCTGCATGGGGCTGAGTATGGCGCATATCAGCAGCACCGCATCCGCTCCCATCAATTTCGCCTGGTAAATCATATATTCATCCACAGTGAAATCCTTGCGCAGCAGGGGAATGGACACCGCCTGCCGAATCTGTTTCAAAAACTCATCCTGCCCCTGAAAGTAATAAGGCTCCGTCAACACGGACATGGCGTCCGCCCCCGCCTTTTCATACTCCTTTGCAATCTCTACATAGGGAAAATCCTCTGCGATCACGCCCTTGGACGGGGATGCCTTCTTTGCCTCGCAGATAAAGCTGACGCCCGGCCTCGCCAGAGCTTTTTCAAAGGGATAACCCGTATCCGTATCGCATTCCCTGGCCTTTGCGCGCAGCTCAGACAGAGAGATAAGTTCCTTTTCCCGCTTGATTCTATCTACGGTTTTCTGTGCAATTTCCTGTAGAATCATCTCTCTCCTCCCAGTTTCTGAGAATACNCGATGAATNTCTCAAGCTGCTGCAAGGCTCTGCCGCCATCGATCAGCTCCTGGGCCAGCTGCACACCGTCGCGCAAATCCTCCGCCTTGTCTGCCACATACAGCCCCGCCGCCGCATTGATGATCACCGCATCCCGCTTGGCTCCCTGCTCCTGTCCGCTGAGGATCGCTCTGGTTATGGCCGCGTTCTCCTGAGCCGTGCCGCCCAGCAGCTGTCCTCTGTCGTGAGTTTTCAGCCCCAACTCCTCCGGGGTGATCACATACTTTTTGAGTTGTCCGTCCCGAATCTCACATACCGTAGTNGGGGCGCAGACGGAGATNTCATCCAGCTTATCCTGCCCGTATACCACCATCCCCCTGGTNACGCCCAGATTCCGCAGAACCTCNGCCAGTACCTCCACCAGGGACTCATCATAAACTCCCAGCACCTCCATATTGGCGCCTGCGGGATTGGTCAGGGGCCCCAGAATNTTGAACACCGTGCGGATTCCCAGCTCCTTGCGGATAGGTCCCACATACTTCATGGCGCTGTGATANTTCTGCGCAAACAGAAAACAGATATTGATCTCATTCAANANTTTCAGGCTCTGCTCCGGCTCCAGGCTGATGTTGACNCCCAACGCCTCCAGGCAGTCNGCGGCTCCGGACTTGGAACTGGCCGCCCGGTTGCCGTGTTTTGCCACAGGCACGCCCGCAGAGGAAATCACCAGGGACGCCGTGGTGGAGATATTGAANGAATTGGANCCGTCCCCNCCGGTGCCCACGATCTCCAGCACATCCTGCTCGTGNAGCAGCCTGGTGGCGTGGCGGCGCATCTCCTCCGCCGAGCCGGTGATCTCCTCNATAGTCTCCCCCTTCATGGACAGNGCCGTGAGATANGCGCTCTTCTGCACATCCGTGGCCTCCCCGCTCATGATTTCNTTCATAACNGCCTTGGCCATCTCNTAGCCGATGTCTTCCTTNTTGCTCAGTTTGATAATTGCCTCTCCTATCATCTTTTTCTCCTCTTTTCNNTTTATTNTTTGNNGCTCTGTATGNCGCTNGCTCTCTNCTGTCANAAAATTCTCNAGAATNGCTCTCCCCTGGGGAGTCAGCACCGATTCCGGGTGGAACTGGACGCCNTATACCGGATACTCCCTGTGCTGNACCGCCATGATCTCCCCGTCCTGNGTGGTGGCTGTGATCTGCAGGCAGTCCGGCAGCGTGTCCGGGTCTGCCGCCAGGGANTGGTATCTCGCCACNGTGATCTGTNTNTCCATTCCCNCAAACAGNCTGCTGTCCTGGTCCAGAGTGACNACNGACTGNTTGCCGTGCATCAGCTCCCGGGCGTANGTGATGGTGGCTCCGTACACCTCACATATGGCNTGNTGCCCCAGGCAGATTCCCANAATNGGNATTNTTCCCTGAAAATGCCGTATCACGTCCTCACATATCCCNGCNTCCCGGGGACGCCCCGGTCCCGGAGATATGACGATATGACTGGGAGCCAACGCCTCTATCTCCTCTATAGTCATCTCATCATTCCGAATNACTTTCATATCCGGNTTGACGGAGCCGATTAACTGGTATACATTGTANGAAAANCTGTCGTAGTTGTCGATCAGCAGTATCATATTGCCTTACCTCCCCTCTTCCATCTCACAGGCCGTCTGTATCGCNTTTCTNACCGCCGCNGCCTTTTGAATNCACTCCCGGTATTCCTTTTCGGGGACACTGTCCGCCACTATCCCCGCACCGGANCGGATAAACACNTTTCCGTTTTTGGAAAAGGCCAGCCGNATTGCGATNCAGGTGTCCAGATTGCCGGTAAAGGACAGATAGCCGATGGCGCCGCCGTAGATTCCCCGCTTGTTGTTCTCCAGNTCATTGATGATCTCGCAGGCCCNNAGTTTCGGCGCGCCGGACAGCGTNCCCGCCGGCAGGATGGCGTCCACNGCATCCAGCGCATCCCGCCCNCGGTCGATCTGNCCGCTGACNGTGGANCCGATATGCATCACATGGGAATACCGCTCTATGGACATATACTTTTCCACCTGTACACTGCCGATGGCGCTGATCTTGCCGATATCGTTGCGNCCNAGGTCNACCAGCATATTGTGCTCCGCCCGCTCNTTCTCGTCCGCCAGCAATTCTTTTTCCANTGCCAGNTCTTCNGTNTCGTCCCTGCCTCTGGGCCTGGTGCCCGCCANCGGGAAAGTGTANAATTTNCCGTTTTCCAGNTTTACCAGAGTCTCCGGGCTGGCCCCGGCGATCTCNCCGTCCTGGCCGGAAAAATAGAACATNTACGGGGAGGGNTTCAGCGTCCGCAGCNCCCGNTAGGCATTTAAAAGACTCCCCTCCATCTTNGCCTCCAGNCGGTTGGACAACACCACNTGGAAAATATCTCCCTCATGGATATAGTGCTTTGCCTTTTCCACCATGGCACAGTACTGNGGTTCATTGAACAGCGGTTCAAANTCACTGAGCAGTTTCAGGGGCGCAATGGGCTGTTTTTCCTCCCGCTCCACCAGAGCCTTCATATTCTCCAGCTCAAGCAGCGCCTTGTGATAACCNGTNTCCACATCCTCCGTCTTCATGTTGGCGATCAGCACGATCTTCTGGCGGTAATTNTCAAAGGCGATGACCTTGTCAAACAGCATCAGGTCCACATCCTGGAATCCGTCCTCGTCCTCCGCGTCCAGTTTCAGNGTAGGCTCACTGTACTTGATATAGTCGTAGGAGAAATATCCCACCAGGCCGCCGGTAAAGCTGGGCAGATATTCNANCTGCGGGCTCCGGTTCTCCTCCACGATATTGCGGATATACTGACGGGGATTGTCCTGGATATTCTGGGTCAGCATCGGGGTCCTGACCGTCACCTGNCCGTCATAGCANCTGATNGACATCACCGGATCATAGCCCAGAAACGAATACCGTCCCCACTTTTTATCCGCCTCCGCACTCTCCAGCANATAGGCATGTTTGCTGACTACCTTCAGTCTGCGCAGCACCTCTATCGGCGTGGTGCTGTCAGAGTAGATTTCCGCGCTGACNGGNATGACGCCATAGTNNCCCTCCGCCATGATCTGTTTTACTTCCTCCAGAGTTGGTCTGATTTTCATAGNTNTTCTCCTCCTATTTGAGGTTCTTTAGAACCTCTGTTNCGCAGNGTCCCTACCAGTATCATTCCCGGACCNCNNCGCACAAAAAAAACGCCCTTGACAGATATACTCTCTGTCAAGGACGGGTAAATACTCATTCCCCGCGGTGCCACCTTGATTCATGCCNCNACGGCATGCCCTCTTCAGGATACCAACATATCCCTTGCAACTGACGTATGCGCACGTCATGAAATACTCGGCCTNNATAACAGCCTTTCCTCATGCCCTCAGTGGTCCATTTAACAGCCTGCATCTCCAACCTTTCTCAGCATCCGGTCTCTCTGTAAGCGCATNTACTGTTTTTATCTCCACTTCAACGGTTTGTGTTCCGCTATTTATTTTTTATNATATTACTCCAAGTCNGNAAGGGTGTCAAGAACTTTTTTATGAATATTTGGCNACAGCATACATAANCCCAAACAGGCANAGCATNACTANCATAAAGACAATCCCNGCCTGATTCGATCTTTTCTCATGGNCCAGCTCTTTGCNGATTGCCACAACAACAGGATGGCCTGCCGGNAGCAGCGCCAACAGTTCCTCAATCAGGCGATGAACCCTTTCAAGATATGTGGATTTCTCCACCACACTGCCCCAGCCTGTAAGCCCCTCCTCANCCTTGCCTAGGCCCAGCCACGCCTCCATATGCAGACAGCCATCTTTATAATGATACTGAAAAAAACAATAACTGCGCANAGAATTTTCACCCAAAACATAGTAGGGATTTCCGTCAGAGGATGTTTTNATTTCAAATCGGTTGGTACTGAGNAACCGCNGCATAATACTCTGTACCTCATNCTCAGGAAGATCAAGCTGTANGTCNTTTATATATCTTTTCCCCATATCAGTCTCTCCNCTTTNGNGCAGACAGGGATANCTACACCAATCTCACNGTCTCTCTGGCAATGGCNAGCTCCTCGTTGGTGGGAATCACCATNACTTTGGTGCGGGANTCGGGAGTGCTGANCACAATATCCTCGCCCCGCTTTTTGTTGGCCTCCTGGTCCANAGCAACGCCCAGATAGCCCAGATATTCACAGATCATGGTCCTCACCANGGCNGCGTTCTCACCCACTCCGGCGGTAAAGCAGATCAGGTCNACGCCGTTCATGGCGGCGGTATAGGCGCCGATATATTTTGCCACGCGATAGGCAAAGGTCTTCATGGCNCAGATTGCATAGCCATCTCCCTTGTGGTAGCCCTCCTCCAGGTCTCTGAAATCCGAGGAAAGATTGTTGGACAGTCCCAGCACACCGGATTTCTTGTTCAGGATATTCATGATCTCGTCAATGCTCTTGTTCTCCTTGTGAGCCAAAAACTCAATAATAGCCGGGTCAATGTCACCGCTGCGGGTTCCCATGATCAGGCCCTCCAGAGGAGTCAGGCCCATGGAAGTATCCACGCATTGGCCGTTCTTTACCGCAGATACGCTGGCGCCATTGCCCAGATGGCACACGATAGTCTTTAAGGACTCGTAGGGTACGCCCAGCACCTCTGCCGCACGCTTGGACACATAGGAATGGCTGGTGCCATGAAAACCATAGCGGCGAATCTTGTATTTCTCATAATATTCCGCAGGCAGACCATACATATAGGCCTCCTGAGGCATAGTCTGGTGAAAAGCGGTGTCGAACACAGCCACCATGGGCGTTCCGGGCATCAGTTTCCTGCAGGCGTCTATACCGATCAGATTGGCGGGATTGTGCAGGGGCGCCAGGTCGTTGCAGGCCTCTATTGCCGCCAGTACCTCATCGTCAATAATCACGGACTGGGCAAATTTCTCACCGCCGTGCACCACTCGGTGTCCCACCGCGCCGATCTCTTCCAGGCTCTTTACTACGCCGGTCTTCTCATTTGTCAATGCCTCCAGCACCAGACGTATCGCCTCGGTGTGATCCGGCATGGGTGTCACATTAAGCTCCTTCTCTCCCCCTGCCGGAGTGTAGCTGATCTGGCTGCCCTCAATGCCGATACGCTCACACAGACCCTTGGCAATGCACTGCTCCGACTCGGAATTTATCAGCTGAAATTTCAGGGAAGAACTCCCACAGTTAATCACTAAAATATTCATATTCCAACATCCTTTCTATATTAGAGTTCCGTAACCGCCTATACCAGTTGAGCCTGCACCGCCGTCAGCGCCACCACGCCCACGATATCCTGCCAGGAGCAGCCTCTGGACAGATCGTTGACCGGCTTGGCAATGCCCTGCAGCATGGGGCCGTATGCCTCGGCGCCGCCCAGTCTCTGCACCAGCTTGTAGCCGATATTGCCCGCATCCAGATTGGGAAAAATCAATACATTGGCTCTGCCGCCCACGCTGCTGCCGGGAGACTTGGATTTGGCCACACCGGGAACCAGCGCAGCGTCTACCTGCAGTTCGCCATCCAACGTCAGCTGTGGATACTGCTCATGGGCGATACGGGTGGCCTCCACCACCTTGTCCACCAGCGCATGCTTGGCACTACCCTTGGTGGAATGGCTCAGCATGGCGATCACGGGCTTGGGACCTACCAGGCTCTTGAAACTTCTGGCGGAGGTCTCCGCAATGGCCGCCAGTTCTTCCGCCGTAGGGTCCTGATTTAAACCGCAGTCCGCAAAAATAAAGGTACCGTTCTCACCCTGATCTTTAAACTGGGTATCCATCACGAAGAAAGCGGACACCAGTTTCACGCCGGGAGCCGTCTTCAAAATCTGCAGCGCGGGGCGCAGAGTGTCAGCTGTGGAATGACACGCGCCAGCCACCATACCGTCCGCCTCATTGGCCTTTACCATCACAATGCCAAAGGTCAGCGGATCGCTCAGCAGAATCTCCCTTGCCTTCTCGGGCGTCATCCCCTTGGCTTTTCTGGTCTCATATAGCAGATCGACATAGCTATCCAGTTTGTCCGTAGTCTTGGGATTGATTACCTCTACGCCGGTAAGGTCCACCTCCAGCCAGCCTGCACCATCCATGATCTTCTCCTCGTCACCGATCATAATGATGTTCGCAATCCCCTCTTCCATAATCTTTGCCGCCGCTATCAGCGTCCTCTTGTCTGTGGTCTCCGGCAGCACAATGGTCTTTTTGTCGAGCCTTGCCCGAGCTTTGATAGTGTCAATATATGACATATTCTCTCCTTCCTGCGGAATTGCCGCAATCTTTTTATTTTTTGTGATAAAATTCAAAAAACTGCTTAACAAATACCTTTTTTTATATTATACTAGAGATAGAAAAATTTAACAAGCGCTAATATGCGTTAAATTGTATATTTTGGAATACAAAACACCTCTTTCCCTCACATAAAAAACGTGATTTTTATGTACATGTAAACGCTTACACCGCCTGTTATTTTTTTCACATAGTCCCTTGTTTTTTATTAACGATATTTAGTTTATATTTGTGAATAAATCTACATTATTATAGAAAGGAATGAAAACACCATGAAGGTATGTGCTGTCATTGCGGAATATAATCCCTTCCACCTCGGCCATGCATATCACTTGAAACAGGCCCGGCTGCTTACAGATGCCGACTATATTGTTGTTGTGATGAGCGGCAATTTTGTGCAGCGTGGAGAACCGGCGCTGGTAGACAAATATGCCCGCACCAAGACGGCACTCTCCTGCGGCGCTGATCTGGTGCTGGAACTGCCCACCTGCTTTTCCGCTGGCAGCGCAGAATATTTTGCCAGGGGTGCCATATCCATGCTGGATCATTTGGGCATGATAGACTTTCTGTGTTTTGGCAGCGAGTGTTCAGAGATACAGTTCCTGTCGCAGTTTGCGGATATCTTTTTGAAGGAGCCGGAACCTTATAAGAAGATTCTGCTGGAAAAACTCAAACTGGGCTACTCCTACCCCACCGCCCGCTCCAATGCACTGGTGATTGCCTATCCCGAGCTGGCGGCGGATATATCGGTTATATCCAGTCCCAATAATATACTGGGGATTGAGTATATTAAGGCACTGCATCGGCGGCGCAGTCTCATTCACCCTGTCAACATCCGCCGCATCGGCTCCGATTACCGTGATAAGCGCATGGGGCCTTTCCACAGTTCGTCCAGGGCACTGCGTCAGGCAATATACAGCAACCGCAGCATAGAGGAGCTGCAATCACAGATGCCGGAGGAGGCACACGGTATACTGATGGACTATTTCGACCGGGAAAAGCCTCTGTTTCAGGATGATTTCTCCACGCTGCTGCACTACAAGCTGCTGTCGGAGCAGGCCAAGGGTTACACGGACTATCTGGATATCACACCGGACCTGTCCGACAAGATATGTAAATATGTATATCAGTACACCACCTTCAGCGAGTTCTGTGATCTGCTGAAGTCCAAGGATATGACCTACACCCGGATCAGCCGCTGTCTGCTGCATATCCTCCTGAACATCACCAAGGATAATATGCAGTTTTACATAGACAATCAAGATGCCATATCCTACGCACGGCTGCTGGGTTTTCGTGAGGACGCCAAGCCGCTGCTGACCGCCATCGACAAAAACACCTCCATTCCGCTGATTACCAAGATGGCGGATGCTGAGAAACTTTTGACGGGAGGCGGGCAACATATGTTCCAGCAGGAGGTGCAGATCACTGATATCTACAGCAGCATTCAGGCCTCCAAGGCGGGCCACAAAATGTATCACGAGTACACCAGACCCATGATTGTTGTATAATTGAGTAAAAAAGCCGGATGGTCTCTTCCACCCGGCTTTTCTTTTCGTATTTTTAGTCCCATAACCGCCAAAAAAACTTTTGTCCTTAAACGGCCAAAAATTTTTCCAGGCACTGTTTGGGCGGTTAATGATTTTAATTCTTGAAACTGTGAATCGGCGCAGGTATTCGTCCGCCCCGGTTGATAAAGTCGTCGCAGGAGAAAGGATTCACAGGCATAATCGGGGCATAGCCCAGCAAGCCGCCAAACTCCACGGTCTCTCCCACTCCCTTGCCGACCACCGGAATAACCCTGACCGCCGTGGTCTTCTGATTGACCATTCCAATAGCCATCTCGTCGGCAATAATGCCGGATATTGTGGTGGCTTTCGTGTCTCCGGGAATGGCTATCATATCCAGTCCCACCGAGCAAACACAGGTCATGGCCTCCAGTTTTTCCAGGGTCAGCGCTCCCGCCGTCACCGCGTCGATCATGCCCTGGTCCTCACTGACCGGGATAAAGGCTCCGCTTAACCCCCCCACATAGGAGGAGGCCATAACGCCGCCCTTTTTCACCTGATCGTTTAACAGAGCCAGCGCCGCCGTAGTGCCAGGCGCTCCCGCATACTCCAGACCGATCTCACACAGTATATCTGCCACGCTGTCCCCTATGGCAGGGGTGGGCGCCAGGGACAGATCCACAATGCCAAAGGGAGCGCCCAGTCTCTGGGACGCCTCCCGGGCCACCAGCTGGCCCACTCTTGTGACCTTGAACGCCGTCTTCTTAATGGTCTCGCACAACACCTCAAAATTTTCGCCTCGCACCTTCTCCAGCGCCGTCTTTACCACGCCGGGTCCACTTACGCCCACATTGATAATGCGGTCTGCCTCCGTCACCCCATGGAAAGCTCCCGCCATAAAGGGATTGTCGTCCGGCGCATTGCAGAATACCACCAGCTTGGCGCATCCCAGAGAATCCTGCTCTCTGGTGCATTCCGCCGTCTCCTTAATAACTTCCCCCATGAGTCTCACGGCATCCATATTGATACCCGTCCTGGTGGAACCCAGATTCACCGAACTGCAGACCCTCTCGGTAGCGGACAGCGCCTGGGGAATGGAGCGAATCAACATCTCCTCCGCCGGCGTCATGCCCTTGCTGACCAGCGCGGAATAGCCGCCGATAAAATTCACCCCCACCTCATGGGCCACCTTGTCCAGGGTGTTTGCAATGCCCGCAAAATCCTGGGGATTTCTGCAGGCCGCTGCGCCCACCAGAGCAATGGGCGTCACCGATATTCTCTTGTTCACAATGGGAATGCCGTACTCTCTGGAGATCTGTTCCCCCGTTTTCACCAAATCTCTGGCAGACTGGTAAATTTTTTCATAGATCTTCTCGTTGAGGCGCTTTAAATCCGAGTCTATGCAGTCCAGCAGACTGATTCCCATGGTGATGGTGCGCACGTCCAGATTTTCCTTCTCAATCATTTCATTGGTTTCTGCCACTTCATATATATTAATCATAATTATACCCCTTGCGTGCTTCAGCACGCATACCAATCAATATCTGAAAATCTATTTTCAAACTTTCCTCTCTGATTTCCTAGATTCCCTAGATTCTGTGCATCTGGTCAAAAATCTCTTCCTTCTGGCATTTCACCGCCACGCCGATCTCCCGGCCCAGTCTCTCCAGATCGTCCACCATATCTCCGTACTCCCCGGTCATATTGCCGATGTCCACGATCATCATCATATTAAAATAGTCCTGCACAATGGTCTGGGAGATATCCAATATATTCACCCGGTTCTCTGCCAGATAAGTGCACACTCTGGCGATAATGCCCACGGTATCCTTGCCCACCACTGTAATAATTGCCTTTTTCATCTCTGCCTCCTGTTATCGTTTCCATTCACGGATTTCTGCGTTTTTTACAATTTGTATCATAATACGAATAGCCCGCAAAAGCAAGCCTTGTCCTCCCAATTATATCACCATCACCGGCGATATCTCGCTGCGCCGGGCTACCTGAATTTGAAAATCCTCCGCCTTGTAGGGATTTTCTCCCAGCGTGATCTCCATGCGCACTGTCTCATAGGCCAGCTCCGGCAGATTGTTTTCCTGACTCAGATGCCCCAGCGATATATATTTCAGTCCGTCGTGCAGAATCCTGCTCAGCAGCCTGCCGGAATTCTCGTTGGACAGATGACCGCGGCTGCCCAAAATCCGCTGTTTCAGAGGATAGGGGTAGGGCCCCACCTGAAGCATGTTCACGTCATGGTTGGCCTCCAGCAAGATGGCGTCCAGCCCTTTCAGACATTCCACCGTGTAATCGTTGTACTCCCCCAGGTCCGTACATACCGCCACCCGCTTGCTGCCATAGCTGATGCGGTAAGCCACAGGCTGGTCTGCGTCATGGCTGATGCGCATGGGATTTATACTCAGATCCTTGATCGTAAAGCGCTGATCCTCCCGCACCTCCACCCACAGCTCTGGGTCTATATTTCCCATATTCTTCATCTTTCCTATGGCATTTATGGTTCCTCTGGTGGCATACAACGGAATCTCATATTTGCGTGCCAGCACTCCCAGACCGCTGATATGGTCTGCATGCTCATGGGTGATCAGAATTCCATCCAAATCCCGGCCGCTGAGTCCCAACTCCTCCAGTCCGGCCTCCGTCCGCTTTCCGCTGATTCCCACATCAATCAGCAAGTGTGTGGCATCCGACCCCACATAGATGCAGTTGCCGCTGCTCCCACTTGCAATACTACACATCCTCATAATGTATCGTCCTCTTCCTACGCCCAGTAAATTTCGATCTCATCGCCCTGGTGCAGTTCCTCAAAATGCTGGGCAGAATGACCGTTAAGCAGCGTCACAATGTTCCTACCCTGGGAATTGCCCAGATCAAACTCAAAAAAGTCAAATATGTCCACAAACACGTATCCACTCTTTCCCCGCAGTGTCACCGTCTGCCGGTTTACCACCACCTGCAGCTCCACCTCCCCGGCCTGCGCGGGAACAGTTTCCGCCGCATTTTCCTGCGCCCGGTCCACCGTATCCTCCCGGGATTCCTCTGTCTCTTCCAACGACTCCTCCCGAATCTCCTCTGTCTCCTCTGGCAAATTCTCCCAAGTCTCCTCCGGCTCCTTGGGCAGTTCCTCCCATGTCTCCTCTGGCTCCTCCGGCAAATTCTCCCAGGTATCCTCTATCTCACCCTGTTCAAACCTTACGTCAAACCCCTCGTAAACTTTTGTGTTCGGTCTGGCGGGAGCATCGTTTACCAGAATCCGCCCCTGTATGGGAATATCCGCATACTGTGCCACCTGCTCCACTGTATACCAATTCTGAATGCGGATCTCATCGCCGTTTTGAATCTCATAGAAACCCAGCTGCCGCTGGCCGTTCACATAAGCTTGTCTGGGCAGCTCAATCTGAATACCGCCCACAGTAATATGTACCTGCTGCGCCATCTCCGGCAGCCTTTCCAGCATAGGATGGGCTGCTTCCCCAGCAGTAGAAGGCACCAGAACCACTTTGTCCCCGTTCTGTATCCGGGTATGGATATCTCCCTCCTGCCCATTCACCGTAATCACGGCAGCCTCTCCCTGCTCGCCTCTGACCATGCGGCTCTTTCCGTCCACTGTATACTCCACGGCATCCCCTCTCTTGGGAAACAGGTTTTCATTGGGAAAACCGGCGGCAATGGCGGCCTCCACCACGGACAGTCTGCCGTTGTCATAGAGTTTCACTCTCTGATCGTTAAAGGCCACAAAGATAAAGTTGTTGCTCTGCTCGTAGTAACTCAGACAGATACCGATAGGCGTCACCATCAGGGAGTCCTTTCTGGCGTTTGCCACATCAAAGGTGATGGTCTGCATCACGTCCTCGCCCCGGATAGCCACACGTTCTTTCGCTATGCCCAACTGTTCTGCCAGCGCCTGCGTATAACCGGGAACCATTCCGCCACCGCCCACCACAAACACTGCGCTTACGGGCTTTTCTCCATTCAACTCCCGGATACAGTCTGCAACCTCCTTGGTCATGCGCTGAATATTGTCTTGCAGCAGTTCCTTGGCCTCCCCAGCCCCGATGGTCTGTGGCAGCCCCAGAATATCCACGTAATCTATGCTTTCCTGCACTCCGATTTTCCGCTTGATCTGCTCCGCCGTCTCGAAATCCACCAGACAATGCTGTACCAGAATCTCCGTCAGACTGTCCCCGGCAATGGGAATCATGCCGTATGCGGTGATTGCGCCCTCCTTGGTGATGGAAATGTCGCTGGTCCCGGCGCCAACATCCACCAGAGCCAGATTCAACATCCGAAATTTCTCCGGAATAGCCACCTGAATGGCGGCAATCGGCTCCAGCGTCAGATTGGCCACCTGCAGCCCGGCGACGCCCACCGCCTTGTACAGGCCGTCCACCACGTCATCCGGCAGAAACGTGGCGATGAGATCCACCCCTGCAGTTCTGGCCTTATGCCCCTCTAGATTGCCTATGGGATAACCGTTCAGATAGTAGCGCATGGCAGTGTAGCCCACACAGTAAAACTGCATGTCCGTGTCATTGTCTCGGATAAACTCCTCGTAGGCCTGCTCCACTCCCATAGTTTCCAGAGCATAGATATCCTCGTCTAAAATTTCCTTTTCCGTACCGTAAGTGTATTCCACCGAGGTTGTCACCGTCCGCAGCACTCGACCTGCTGCGGCAATGCACACCTGGGTCAGTTTCCGCCCCAGGTCCTGCTCCAGCAGCCCCTTCACCTCGGCAATGGTGGCGCCCACCTTGCCGATATCGTGAATCTGACCGTCCAGCATAGCCCTGGACTCATGCTCCTTCTCCCGCTGGGCCACCACATGAAAACGTGTGCCGTCCTTGTAGCCCACCGTTCCCACAATACTCCTGGTGCCGATATCCAGCCCAAATACCAAATCCTTTCCCTTTACTGCCGCCATGTGTAACCCTCCAGCCTACTGCGAATCTGCCGGTAGCTCTCCTCCGGCGTCCCGCTGTTATCTATGACAAAATCGCTGCCCGCTCGAAACTGCTGTTCCGTCAGCTGACTTTCCATAATCTGCCCTGTCTTCTCCGGGCTGTACCCCCTGCTCTCCCCAAGGCGTTTTCTGCGCACATCTTCCCCCGCATGAATATACCACATCTCATCCACAATATCGCCGTAGCCGCACTCGATCAGCAGAGCCGCCTCGATAAAGAACAATTCCGTCTGCCCCTCCTGCCGGGCCTCCTGAATCTTCTCCAACAGGTACTCCTGCACTGCAGGGTGGACAATGGCGTTTACCTGCTCCAGCAGGTTCTCATCCCGAAAAATCTTCTCCGCCATCCTGCCCTTGTGAATCCGCCCGTCTTCCTCCAGGACTTCCCGGCCCAGCAGCGCCACCAGAGCCTCATAACAGGGCTGTCCCGGTTCCTTGACTGCATGGGCCACCTGGTCCGCCAAGTAAATCCGGCAGAGGTAATGGGCCTTTATATATTCCAATAGAGTTGATTTTCCGGCCCCCACACCGCCGGTTATACCAATTAAGCGCATCCTGCCACCTTCTTTTCGTTAATGGGCCTCATACCAGTTCTCGCCCGTGTGCAAGTCCACCTCCAAAGGCACCGCAAGCTGTGCCGCCTGTTTCATGCTCTCCTCCAGAATCCGGCACACCTGCTCCGTCTCCTCCCTGCAGGTCTCAATGACAAGCTCGTCATGTACCTGCAAAATCAATCTGGAGTTAAGCCCCGCCCTGCGCAGCTCCTTCCATACCCGGATCATGGCGATCTTTATAATATCCGCCGCCGTACCCTGTATAGGACTGTTCATAGCCACTCTCTCCCCGAAAGAGCGCTGCATGAAATTGGAGGAGGACAGCTCGGGTATGGGTCTGCGTCTGCCGTACATGGTAGTGATATAGCCCTTTTCCTTGGCGTCCGCCACCAGCCTGTCCAGATATTCCTTCACCTTGGGATAGGTGGCAAAATACTGCTCGATATATTCCGCCGCCTCTTTTTTGCTGATGCTCAGATCCTGGCTCAGTCCAAAGGAACTGATGCCGTACACAATGCCAAAATTCACGGCCTTGGCATTGCGCCTCTGCAGGTCCGTCACCTCCTCAAAGGGTGTTTTAAACACCTTGGAGGCAGTGATCCTGTGAATATCCTGATCCATATGGTAGGCCTGAATCAACTCCTCGTCCCCGGACATATGGGCCAGCACGCGCAGCTCGATCTGGGAGTAGTCCGCATCTGTCAGCACACATCCCTCCCTAGGCACAAACACCTTGCGAATCCGCCGCCCCAGCTCCATCCGCATGGGGATGTTCTGCAGGTTCGGCTCCGTGGAGCTGATGCGTCCGGTAGCCGTAATCGTCTGGTTGAAATTGGTGTGAATCCGGCCTCCTGCGTCAATATATTCCGCCAGGCCGTCCGCATAGGTGCTCTTTAGCTTGGTCAGACCTCTGTATTCCAGAATATCCGCTATGATGGGATGCTCCGGCGCCAGCTTTTCCAGCACGTCCGCCGCCGTGGAATAACCGGTCTTGGTCTTTTTGCCCCCCGGCAGCTGCATCTGGTCAAACAAAATTTCGCCCAGCTGCTTGGGAGAATTGATATTGAAAGCACAACCTGCCTGCTCATGGATACTCTGCTCCAACTCTTGTATACGGTCCGTCAGGGCGTCCCCATAGTGTTTTAACTCCTCCCGACGCACTGCCACGCCCTCCTGCTCCATCTCATAGAGCACCAGAGACAGCGGCATCTCCACCTCTTCCATCAGCTGCCGCATCCCCGTCTCCTCCAGCTTTTGCCGGATGACCTGGCCCGCCTGCAGCGCCGTATACGCCTGATACTGATAAAATACCGCAAGCTGCTCCAGATTGTCCGCAGCCGCCTGGGCCAGGCTCTTTTTGCCGAAACACTCCTTATAGCCGGGGATAGTCAGCTCCAGATACTCCGCCGCAACGGCCTCTCCGTCATAGTCGCTTTTCAGGGGATTCAACAGATAAGCCCCGATAATAGCGTCAAAATAGTTCTCCGTGGAATTCTCCCCCGACTCCTCCCAGGCATAATACCCGTACTGTTCCTTGATATTCAGAGTGTACACCTGACAGCGGGCAGTGAGCCTGCGAACAGCCTGCGCCAGCGCGGCATCCTCCGTCGTCTCCTGCACCTCGTCAAACAGGGAGAGCTGCTGATTCTCCTGAGGGGCACTGCCGATCTCCGCACAGTAAAAATAGCTCTGCTTGTCCTGGTCGGACAACGCCACTCCCGCCAGCTTTCCGTCCTGAGTAAGCGCCAGCAGCCCTACCGGCTGTCCGCTCTTTTTCTCCAGCTTTTCCAGCACTTTCACCATCTGACCGCTGTCCCGCAGCAGATGAAAGCCCTCCGTGATCTGCTCCTGACTCTTCTCACTCTCCTGCCTGTCGAACCGATTCAAGATATTTTTAAATTCCAGCCGTTTGAACAGCTGATAGGCCTCCGGGGTGTAAAAGCCCTCCGCCCGGGACGCCTGGTAGTCCATTGTCAGATCGCAATCCGTCTTTATGGTGGCAAGCTTTTTGCTCAAGTCCGCCAGCTCCCGATTCTGTGCCAGCGACTCCCTGATACTCTTTTTGCTGATCTCCTCCAGATGTTCATAGATATTGTCAATGGAGCCATATTCTGTCATCAGCGCTATGGCGGTCTTTTCTCCCACCTTGGGCACGCCGGGAATATTGTCGGAGGCATCCCCCATCAACGCCTTCAGCTCGATAAACTGAGTGGGCGTCACCTGATACAGCGCCTTCACATCCTCCGCATAGTAGTCCTCGATCTCTGTCCGCCCCATCTTGGTCTTGGGAATGCGAATCTTGATATGCTCCGTGGCGATCTGCAGCAGATCCCGGTCCCCGGATACCAGGGACACCTCCATACCCTGGCCTTCCGCTTTTTTAGCCAGCGTTCCCAGAATATCGTCCGCCTCCAGACCGACCTGCTCCATAATGGTGATCCCCATGGCCTGCAGCACTTCCTTCATCACCGGCACCTGTTCTCGCAGCTCCTCCGGCATGGGCTTGCGGGTTCCCTTGTAGCCCTCATACATCTCATGCCTAAAAGTGGGCGCATGCACATCAAAGGCCACCGCCAGATAGTCCGGGTGCTCCTCCTCCAGGATTTTGAACAATATATTTAAGAAACCAAAAATCGCATTGGTATGCAGTCCCTTTGCATTGCTTAAGTCGGGCACTCCGTAAAATGCCCTGTTCAGTATGCTGTGTCCATCAATTAATACCAGTTTCTCCGCCATTTTGCACTCCTCATATTTCCCCTGCATCTCTTTCACAGTAAAATCCACACCACAATCCCCAGGATGCCCGCCATGGCGAGCACCTCAAACAGGGTTCCCGCCCACAGGATTCCCTCGTTTATACGCACTTTTATCCGGGCCTCCTCCATCCTCTCCCGCAGTTCACCCTGCAGGTCAAAGACATCGCCCTCCTCCAGGTGGACCATGCCCTCCTGAATCAGGAACTGAATCACCAACTCCTCCCGGCAGCTGTCACAGTCGTCCACATGCTCTGTAAAAAGCTTTGTTCTCAGATAATCCATCTTTCGACCGATAAAATCCGGTATCTGTTTCTCACATTCCCGACAGGTCATGCAGACACCTCCTCTCATGACTCTTTATTTAGCTTTTCTATCACACAGCTATGAGGCTTGTTTTTGTCGTCTCTGTCATAGTTTATACCCACCAACAGGATTTCTCCAGAGTAGTCCTCCAGCGCTTGGGTGTACCTTCTGTCCTTAATCTGCTGCAGCGCAGTGTCTGCGGACTTGTCGTATTTCAGCTCCACCACCAGAGCAGGCTTTTTACTGAAGGTCTGTGGCAGAAAGACTACATCCGCATAGCCGCGGCCCGTGGGCAGCTCCCGGATCAGCTTATAGTCCTTTCTTGCGCTGTAGTAGGCTAGGCCAATGGCACATCCCAAAGAATTCTCATCATTGTAGGTCAATATGGAGGCAACCTCCGTATGCGCCCGGTCAAGTCCCTCCGCAACGCTTTTTTCATCACAGCGCAAGGTATCTTCCAGCAGTCTTTCAGATGCTTTCAAGACCCGCATGACCTCTGACCACCCACCCACATTCATGGCATTTTCAAATTCCCGGATAATCTCTCTGTTTGGAATAAAGGCCTCCTCCCTCTCAGAGTCATATGCAAGATATCCCAAATGAATCAGTAAAGTCAGCACATCGTCCTTTGTCCGAAAGTTGCGCATATCATTCTGAAAACTGAGGGTGTTTACCCTGACAGGTTCCCCGCCGAGCATCTGCACAATACTCTCACGCAGACCGTCAAAATCCATGTCCATATAGATTTTCAGGGCGTCATAGGTCTCTGTAGTGGTCCAGTAATTGGAAAACTTATGGCGGTGCATTGCCTCCACCACAGACTTGGGGTTGTAAATATGCCGGTACTCTGTAAATCGATATCCATCATACCAGCTGCTGACCTCGGCAAAGTCCATAGCGTACCGCTGACACAGCTCTTTTACTTCTGTCTCTGTAAAACCGGTGTATTCCTCAAAAAATCCCTGATCTGTCATGGAGTATTCCCAGAACATATTCAGTGCGGAGTGCAGCCCGTATTTCTTTACGGGAAGAATCCCTGTCATATAGGCAAGGGCAACATAGGGCTGATCTTTCAAGAGATTGCGCAGGAAATCAAGGTACTGTTTCTGGAGTAATTCGGATTCCTGCCGTTCCCGCATCACGCAGTCCCACTCGTCGATCAGGAATATGAACTTTTTCCCTGTTTTTGCATATATCCGCTCTAATATAACGGCAAGAATGGTCTCGCTCTCCGAAAATAACGTTCCATATATCTCACGAAATTCAGCAATAACTGTCCGCTCCAAATAATCAGTTACTTCTTGGTCTTTAGCACGAATCAGAATCTGTTGCATATTCACAAATATCACATCATACTGATTCAGATGCTCCTCAAAAGACGAATCACTTTCTATCTTCCATCCTGCAAACAATTCCCTAGAATCACAGCCACAGCTGTAATAAGCAGCCAGCATCTTAAGCGCCATAGATTTTCCAAAACGTCGGGGCCTGCTGACACAAATAAACTTTTGTTCTGTATTCAGGTATCTGTTCGTGTTTGCGATCAGCCCGGTTTTATCCACATAAATCTCCGAGCGAATTGCCTGATTAAAACCGTCATTGCCTGGATTTAGATAAATTCCCATGCGGCGCCTCCTGTATCCATAATCTCAAAGGTATTTTCCTTGCACTTTCCGGTTTGTCCACGCGATAAACTAACTCCTCTCCGAAAAAGACATTATTTTTTATGTATAACTCCCATAATGATATTGCCGCAGTATTTACATTGATAGTGTTCATCAACCGCTCCGACGATCGCCCCTCCGCAGGATGGACATTGATCTTTGACAATTTTCCTGGCAAGCGCTACTTTCAGAACATCTTCATGCTTTTCAAACGTACAGTTCAAAAGATAACGCTGCCGAAGTGCGCCTCTGACTGATTTAAGAACTCTTTTTCGATTAGAATTTTTTGTTAAAACCGGCAGATTCTCCGCATCTATAAACGGCGTCTTACATTGCGCGAAAAATTGCGAACAATCGTCCGCCACAAAAATATATTTTATCTTTTTACGCCTGTTAATGGCCACAGGGATAAACGCCAGGGCAAACACAGCCCCCATAATAATATTATCCATAATCTCCGCTTTTATCAGTGCATACGAAGAATAGGGACTTTTACCCGATAACAGCACTTCTTTCAAATACTCCTGGTTATTGTAATCGGCGATATTCCCCAGACAGACGACCGCTCCGATACCGATTACGGACAGTCCCAGGCACAGATAGAGTACGAACAGTATCTTTTTCGTGATAAGATTTTTTACGGAATAGAATTCCGGGTTTTTTATTCCCTCCGATACCCTGTTTTCAATACTGTAAAATCGGTTATCTGTCAGAACTTTCGCAAACAGATCCGAATTACCGCAATAGGGGCAGATACCTGTAAAATAGATCCGCTTTTCAATCGATGCGCCGCAATGTCTGCACTCACAGGCACTTATTTTGCTGTTTAGAACCACCTGCTCCGTATGATCTACCTTTTTCTGCTCATACCCTTTCATATATACTTTTCGGAAAAAGTGTAATTGTTGCCTTATCATGCCCGCTCTTTTCCCTGTGACATCCGCCAGGTCGCTATATTGGATATAGCCGCTCAAATCTCCCTCAAAATAGCTTGAATAGAAATTTGCATCCCCAATCAGCCGCCTTGATATACCCGCTGTCAGCAGCAGGACTATACCTATGATAAATGTCACAATGGATTCCGGCGTTGCTTTTGCCTCTAAAACCGTTTCCAGGTCGTCATGGTAATATGAGATCAACGAAACCATCACAAATACCGACTCAATGACAAAGAAGAGTCCAAAAGCCGTAAAGATCACATTTTTTAATTTCAGGATTTTGATTCGTTTTTCTCTGAGATACATTTCGGTGTTTCCTTTTTCCACATTTAAAGTCGGCCTTTAACAAAGACCTTCTATATAGTATACACCATATCCTACACAAAATCAAACAAACTGATCTGGTTGGACTCGGGCAGACTGCCCAGCAGCCCTAAGTCCGCCATCAGGTCCACGATGGTCTTAGACACCTTACACCGCTCCCGGAAATCGTCCTTGGACAGGAACGGTCCGTCCTTGGCTGCCTCCACGATGGCATCCGCCGCTTTCTCTCCCAGGCCGTCAATGCTGTTTAAGGAGGGCATCAGCTTGCCGTCCACGATCTGAAAAGAGCGGGACTGGGCGCGGAAAATATCGATGGGCATAAATTCAAAGCCCCTGGCATACATCTCCTGCACGATCTTCATATCCCCGTAGGCCAGCTCCTCCTTGTTGGAAAGAGAGTCAGACCTCCTCTGGTAATCCGCCATAATATTTTCCAAGTGTTTCTGCCCCTGGCACATGAGCTCATAGGAAAAAGCCTTGGCCCGGATGCTGAAAAACGCCGCATAGTAGGCCAGCGGATAATTGATCTTACAGTAGGCGATCCGCCATGCCATCATCACATAAGCCGCCGCGTGGGCCTTGGGGAACATGTACTTGATCTTCTTGCAGGACCAGATATACCAGTCCGGCACGTCCTTCTCCGTCATGGCATCGATCCATTCGTCTTTTAAGCCCTTACCCTTACGCACACTCTCCATGATGGTGAAGGACAGAGAGCTCTCCACCCCCTGGTTGATCAGATAGATCATAATATCATCACGACAGCAGATGGCGGTGGAGATAGTGGCCTTACCCTCCAAAATCAGAGTCTGGGCATTGCCCAGCCACACATCGGTGCCATGACCCAGCCCGGAGATCCGGATCAGGTCCGAGAGCTGCTGAGGCTTGGTGTCCAGCAGCATCTGAATCACAAAATCCGTGCCAAACTCAGGGATGCCAAGTGACCCCACTGGGCAGCCGCTGATCTGCTCCGGGGTGATGCCCAGAGCGTCCGTGTTCTGAAACAGGCTCATGACACCCTTGTCATCCAGGGGAATCTTCGTGGGGTCGATCCCCGTCAAATCCTGCAACATACGGATCATAGTAGGATCATCATGTCCCAGAATGTCCAGCTTGAGCAAATTATGGTCAATGGAGTGATAGTCAAAATGTGTGGTAATGATATCCGTGGTCATATCGTTGGCGGGATGCTGCACCGGGGTAAAGGAATTGATATCCTGTCCCACCGGAAGCACAATGATGCCGCCGGGATGCTGACCTGTACTTCTCCGTATGCCGGTACAGCCCACCGTGATCCGATTGATCTCGCAGGTACGCTTATGCTTTCCCCTCTCCTCAAAATAGTTTTTCACATAGCCAAAAGCCGTCTTGTCCGCCAGGGTGCCGATGGTTCCCGCCCGATAGGTCTGTCCCGCCCCAAAGATAACCTCGGTATACTTATGGGCCTTGGACTGATATTCTCCCGAGAAGTTCAGGTCTATATCCGGCTCCTTGTCGCCCTTGAACCCCAGGAAAGTCTCAAAGGGAATATCAAAGCCGTCCTTGATCAGAGGCTCCCCGCACACCGGGCAGATCTTGTCCGGCATGTCGCACCCCGCATTGCCCGCAAAAGCTTTCACCTCCGGGGAGTCGAAATCATAGTAAAAACATTTACCACAGCGGTAATGGGCACTGAGGGAATTCACCTCCGTAATACCCGCCATAAACGCCACCAGAGAGGACCCCACTGATCCACGGGACCCCACCAGATAGCCGTCCTCCACAGATTTCCACACCAGTTTCTGGGCGATAATGTACATCACCGCAAAGCCGTTGGTAATGATGGAATGCAGCTCTTTTTCCAGGCGGTCCTCCACAATCTGGGGCAGCTTTTCCCCGTACAATTCGTGCGCCTTGTCATAACATATCTTCGTCAGGGTCTTATCGGAATCCGGAATCACCGGGGGACATTTGTCCGGCCGCACCGGGGCGATAGTCTCCACCATGTCCGCAATCCTATTGGTGTTGGTGACTACGATCTCCCTGGCCTTATCCGGCCCCAGATAGGCGAATTCCTCCAGCATCTCCTCCGTGGTGTGCAGATACAGAGGAGCCTGCTGGTCCGCATCCTCAAAGCCCTTGCCCGCCATGATGATCCGGCGGTACACCTCGTCCTCCGGGTCGAGAAAATGCACATCGCAGGTGGCCACCACCGGCTTGTGCAGCTGCTCTCCCAGCTTGACGATCCGGCGGTTTATATTGCGAATATCCTCCACCGACTGGATATCCGGGTGCTTGTCGGACAGGATCATAAAGCGATTGTTGCCCTCGGGCTGAATCTCCAGATAATCATAGAAATCAGCCAGCCGGACAATCTCCGCATCCGACTTGCCCTCCAGCAGCGCCCGGTACAGTTCCCCGGCCTCACAGGCGCTGCCCAGAATCAATCCCTCCCGGTATTTCAGAATCAAGCTCTTGGGAATCCGGGGCCTCTTGCTGTAATAGGTGGTATGGGACTCGGAAATCAGGCGGTACATATTGATCCGTCCCAGATCATTTTTTGCCAGAATGATGGCGTGATATGTGGGCAGGCGTTTTACTATATCCGGGCTGGATGCCCCCATTGCGTTCACCTGACGCAGATTCTCCGCCCCGTTCTCCCGGAGCATGGGAATGAATTTTACAAAAATATGGGCTGTGGCCTCCGCGTCATCCACCGCCCGGTGGTGATTTTCCAGAGACACGCCCAGCGTCTTAGCCACGGCGTCCAATGTGTGCTTGGCCTGATTCGGCAGCAGAATCCGGGCGATTCCCACAGTATCCACATAGGTAAACCTGTCTGGTAGGTCCTGCCGTCTGCAGTTTTCCATGATAAAACTCATATCAAAGCTGGCATTGTGAGCCACCAACACACAGCCCTCGCAGAACTCCAGAAATTTTGGCAGCACCTCGTCAATCATGGGAGCGTCCATGACCATGCTGTCATTTATGCCTGTAAGTTTCTCGATCTCAAAGGGAATCGGCACATCCGGGTTCACAAAGCTGGAAAAGCGCTCCGTGATCTCCCCGTGCTCCACCTTCACCGCGCCGATCTCAATGATTCTGTTATTCACCGGGGAAAAGCCCGTGGTCTCAATATCGAACACCACGAAATCCGCGTCCAGATCCTGCCCCCGGTCACCGGTGACGATCTCTTTCAGATCATCCACCAGATAGGCCTCCACGCCGTAGATAATCTTGAAAAAGTCCTGCTTGTCCGGGTTTTCTTCCCCGGCCTCCTTACGCTTGCCCTTCTCCGCCTTCCACAGATCGTCCCAAACATGATTTGCGTCCGTGAAACCCTGCACCACGCCGTGGTCCGTGATGGCAATAGCCCTGTGTCCCCACTTGTAGGCCCGTTTCACGATGTCCTTGGCCTCAGAGACGCCGTCCATGTCGCTCATCTTGGTATGGCAGTGCAGCTCCACCCGCTTGCAGGGAGCAGTATCCACCCTGCCGGTAGTGAAATCCGCAATCGTCTTAATACCTGTCAAAGAACCGAGGGTCAACTCGTGGTCAAATTTGTCCAGCATGCTGATGCCCTTGATTTTCACAAAGGCCCCTGCCTTGACCCCGCCCAGAATCTCATCCACCTGATCGTTTCGCGCAAACATTTTAACGGTCATGGTGTCGGAAAAATCCGTCACATCAAACATGATAATGGTCTTCTCGTTCTTAATCTCCCGCTTGTCCACGGTCAGAATCTTGCCGCGGATAACCACCTCGCCGATCTCACCGATAATATCCTCGATGCGCATGGCCTCCTCATCGAAGTCCCGGCCATATATCACATCCGGGTTGTCGGAGCGCTTGACGCTGCCGCCGTAGGCTCCGCCCCGGGTAAATTCTCCCTTCTTAAAACTCCCCTTATGAAACTCTCCTCTGCCTGATCCACTCCTGCCGCTCCCCTGAGCCGCTTTCTGCGCTGTCGGCGCGGCCTTGGCCTCTTTGCCACCTCCTGCAGCCACGGCGGAATCCTGCGCCACATCCAGCGTTTTGGGGACGTCCGCCTGCATAAATTCTTCCCCCGCACTGTCCTGCGCCGTCCTGCCTGTGCCTCTGCCTGCGCGCCGGGAAATCTCCGCCACCTGCAGCTTTATCTTCTGTTCATCCTCCTCGGCGTATCTGCTGGTCTGGGACTGTCGATACTCCACATGCAGAGACAGGTCGAAACCGCACCGTTCCACCAGAATTTTCTCCAATATGCGGACAAACTCCTCCTCCCGGCTGTGGGCCAGCACACTGTCCTCCAGTGTCACCACCATCTCCCGCTCGCTGGGGTAGGAAAGCTGCGCCGCTTTAAAACTGTTATAGTCGATATGGCTGTACTCCCGCAATTCCTCCAAAATACTGTCCTGATAGACGTCCATGAGCTTTTCCGGCGTGTACTGGGAGGACAAATCAAATTTTTCATAGATTTTCACAACAATGTGAGCGCTCGGAAACAGCTGCCTCTTAATCTCGCTCTCCGCAGCTTTGATATCCTCCTTCATAATCAGGCGGGAGCTGCACAGATAGATTCGCAGAAAATCCTTGCGCTTGGTGGCGGATATCTTCTCCACCGTGGTCTGCTCCATGATATCATGAACCTTTCCATTCAGTTGTAACGTGGGAAATACCTCAAAAAACGGTTTTGCCATTATTACCTCTCTTCCCCCCAATGATCCAACTCATCTTTCAGCGCCGCCAGCAGCTGGCTCTCCGGCATCTTGCGCAGAATCTCGCCCTTCTTGATCAGCAGTCCCTCTCCGTCGCCTCCGGCAATACCTATGTCCGCCTCCCGGGCCTCTCCGGGGCCGTTCACCACGCATCCCATGACCGCCACCTTGATATCCAGCGGATAGTCCGCCACCAACTTTTCCACCTGGGTTGCCAGGCCGATCAGATCAATCTTGGTTCTGCCGCAGGTAGGGCAGGACACCACCTCGATTCCTCCCTTTCTAAGCCCCAAAGTGCGCAGAATAAGCTTTGCCGACTTAATTTCCTCCACCGGATCTCCCGTCAGGGACACCCGTATGGTATCGCCGATTCCCTGGTGCAGGATAATGCCCAGTCCCACGGCGGATTTGATATTGCCGCTCTGCACGGTGCCGGACTCCGTGATACCCACATGCAGAGGATACTCTGTCTGCGCCGCCAGCAATTCATGCGCCTCGACACACATCAATACATCCGAGGATTTGATGCTGATGACAAGATTGTCATACCCAAGCTCCTCTATGATATGTACCTTGTCCAGGGCACTCTCCACAATGCCCTGGGCCGTCACCCCGCCGTATTTTTCCAGCAGAGGTTTCTCCAGAGAACCGCTGTTGACCCCCACACGGATGGGGATGTTTCTCTCCCTGGCCACGTCCACCACCGCCTTGACCTTGTCACGTGAGCCGATATTGCCTGGATTGATACGGATTTTGTCCGCGCCATTCTCCATGGCCGCAATAGCCATCTTATAATCAAAGTGAATATCCGCCACCAGAGGAATATGAATCTGCTCTTTAATTTCCTTGAGCGCCTGGGCCGCCTCCAAAGTGGGCACAGTGCAGCGGATGATCTCGCACCCCGCCTGTTCCAGCCGGAGTATCTGGGCCACCGTGGCCGCCACATCCTCCGTCCGGGTGTTGGTCATGGACTGGATAGCGATGGGCGCGCCGCCGCCGATCTGCACCTGACCGATCTGTACGATCCTGGTGCGCTGTCTGTGGATATGTTCGTCTACCGTATATTCGTTCTGCATGGGAAATCCTCCTCCGCGAAAAAGAAGCATCTGCCGTTTTGAGGCAAATGCTCCATCTTGTTTGCCTATTTAGTTATCATACCACATTTTGTGGGTGTTGGCTAGATATATCCTCTCTGTTTATGGTTTCCTTTTGTCTGATACACATCTGCGATCTAATTTATGTTTTCGTTGATATAGACCTGGGCACGATTCTGGATAATGTTCGCCACCGCGTCCACACTCTTCTGCCCCTGATAAAAAGCCTCTGCTTCCTCATCGATAATATTTAAAATCATATTGCTTTCGCCGCCAGGCTGGTGCGCCATTTCTATCAAAGCAAAGATTTGCTGAATTTCCTCCTCAGTCGGAATATGGCTTGAAAATGTCCAACCGTCTTCGTATGTTACGGTATAAGCAGAATAATTTTTCATAACATATTTGCCGTCTACCTCCACCAGTGTACCATCGTCACGGGTGGCGTATTCCGCCGCCAGCGCCGTTGCCGCTTTCTTTTCCAGCCATGCTCTGTTCGTCACAAAGTCGTTTGCATCATAGTCCTCATTTGCCAGAAAGCTTTCCATAAACTCCCATGCGCCTTCCTTATGGGAGGAACCGGATGAAATAGCAAGGGCATTATTTGCATAAAATCTACAGCCCGTGCTGCCGTCCGCAGCAGGAAACCCTACACATGCCGCCTCGCCGCCAAACATTTCCTCGAATAGCTGCAGGCCATCAAAACGGTTGATATATTCGGCGGCCAGAAGCACTTCGCCGGCCTCTATTCTCGCCGGTGGGCTTGCGGAGCTCGATACCGTCTCTTCGGGGAAACGTTCCACAAATTCCAAGACCTTTTTAAAACGGTCAGAATCAAAACTGCACGTGCCGGTCTCCCAGTCAATAAAACTGTTATGACCATACATCATCAGATAGTACATGATGGTGTTTCTGGAAAGTCCGTCGAACAGCTCTGTCTCCGGATTTGCATCCGCATAAGACATCAGCTCCTCCACAGTCCAGCCGCCCTCAATGTCAGTTCCAAAGACCTCTCTAAGCCCCTCTGCACTGGCAAATACCGTCTGCAGCCAAAAGGATGAAGGAATTGTCACCAGTTTGCCGTCAAAGGTATAGGCATCCAGGACATTTTCCAGATAATCTGAGCGGTCAAGCATCTGGCTGTTGTCCAGATAAGGACCTAAATCCTCAAGAACCCCCGCAGTGGCAAGCTGTTGCACGCTTAAACCATTCAAATCCAGAATATCCGGACAATTTGCAGTGAGATCTACCAGCAGCCTATCATATCCATCATACTCTTTCAAAACGATCCTGTATTTATCGCTGCTCTTATTAAAATCTACCACAGCCTTCTGAAATATGCTATTTGGATATAAATAGGCAAAAATTAGTTCTTCCTTTTCATCTTTCTGCTCTTCTCCGGTCGCTCTTGAAAAAATCATAAGCCCCGAATCATCCTTTTCCCAGTCCGTCGTCACTGCATAAATGCGCCCGTCCGTCATTGCGCCGAAATACTGTACCTCGTTGCCCGCCACATTATTTTCCACCCAATTCAATACAGGCTCCATGGTCCCGGATATCAGGTCATACTCATAGACTTCACTGTCGTCATGCACCAAAAAATCCTTCTCCAGGCCGGGCACGATCCCTCCCGTGCCGGGGAAATCCTCATAAACCGCGCCGATCCCACACTTGTCAAAGTCAATCCGCACCAAGGAATAAGCGGCGGGAAAAATGCTCTCCCCCTTACGACAGCAGGCATATACATTGCCATCCTTACCGCAGAGGATGGAGCTGATCTGGCTCTCCTCTCCCTCACCGGTACATACCGATACCTCTCCCCGATAATCCGGCTCTGCGCCTTCCTGTAAATCATACATCCAGACCTTTGTCTTCCCGGCTATATAAATGCGCCCCTGAACGTCTGTTGCCATCATACTGTTGACGCCGCCACTTGATCCCTCATGGATCTGCTCCGATATGTCCACGGCAAAGGACTGATTGCCCTGGGCGTCAAATCCGCATAACTGTTTTACCACAAAGGAATTGTCGGCGGAATCCGTTTCGGAATACTGATATACTATCGCATATATGCCGCCATTCTCCGCAAAGGAAAATCTGGTAATATAATGCCGCTTTGCAGGCTCAAGCCATGTAAAGGAAATGCTCGTCCGGCTGCCGTCCGTCAGAGAATATTTGTCAAGAATCTGACCGCCATCCTGGTCATCGGAAATATAGCACAGCTCGTCTCCAAGCTGCTGCATTCCGTAAGACAATGCCATATCGCTTATTCCCTCGCCCAGATCCATATATTCTGACACATAACCCTTTTGCTCTTCTGTCCCTGCGCCGGAACCCGCATCCGTCTCCCCCCTGCCACAGCCCGCCGCCCCCAAGATAAGAGAGACCGCCAATGACATGGCCGTAAAGTATTTTAGAGTATTCTTCATGCTATACTTTTCCTTTCCGATGCCTCACCGCCAGCTGCACTGATGGAACAGCATGTCCTCAAAGCCAAAGATTCCTCAGCGGATAAAATTCGTCCAGCAGCCGCTCTCTGTCTGAGGAAGAATGCCCTGCTCCCGGCCTGCCTGAATGCATTTCAGCAGCCAGGCCATGTTGTGGGCGATATTTCGCATGGTCTGCAGTCCCTCCGCATCCTGCAGCACCTCCTCGGGCCGATTGCCATGCACCATGTTCCAATAGCTGGAACCTACTGTGGGCATTTGAGTAATACCGAAATATTTGTTCAAGTCATCCAGGGATGCTGTGGTTCCCGCGCGCCGAGCCGAGGCCACCGCTGCCGCAGGCTTATGTATAAAGGCGTCCTTGCTGCTGTAAAATGCCCGGTCCAGCAGGGATAGTATCCGTCCGCTGGCATGAGCATAGTATACGGGCGTGCCGAACACAAAACCGTCCGCCTCCCAGGCCTTTTGAACAAAGGCATTCACCAGGTCATCCGTAAATACACAGCCCTGATCCGTACATTGTCTGCAGCCGATACAGTCTCTTACGGGCTGCCCTCCCATCTGAAATATCTCGTAGTCGATCCCCTCCGCCTGCAGCGTCCGTCCGATCTCCTCCAAAGCGGTGTAGGTGCATCCCTTCTGATTCGCGCTGCCGTTTAAAAGCAATACTTTCATATTCGTTGTTCTCCTTTAATTTCTTCTTTTTATTCTTTTGATACCGGCCCAGCCTCGATCTCCAACGTATCTATCTGTGCTCCACTCTCGGCAAAATACAGTTTCAAGTAATTGTGAGCGTTGGTAATCGCCCAGCTGGTCAACTCCACCTGCGTATACTCCCCGTTCGTACTGTTCAATGTGAGGGTTCCCTGCAAAGTGCCGTTTACAAATACTGATATGGGAACCTGGGCGAGCTCAGAGGCATTTATCCTTACTCTCAGGCGGATGATGTACGAACGTTTCTCTCCATCCTGCAGGCCGCACATAAAGGATTTTCCCCTGGCGGTGTCAATCCCCTTTCCGTCCAATGTCAGCTTTGTTTTCAGAGAGTACCAATCCAAGTCAGCGGTTACGCAGTCCTCCTCCGACAGGGCCGCAAAGGCATCCAGCTCCTCCTGACTGAGTCTCCCCAGACTCCTTGCCATGGCGGGGGATCGCATCAGCACACTCAGTATATTCCCGGCGCACACCGACAGGTCAGAACGCTTTAACGTGCCGTTTGCAAGGCATTCCTCCAGATTGTCCTGATTGGAATTCTTTTCAGAATCCTGCGTCACCATATACACATCGTTCTGGCTCCGAACCATTGCCGCCACATTTTTGATGGTGGCTGTCTCCCCCTCGTCGTTGATCATCGCCCACCAGTCCGTCATTACCAATCCGTCATAATTCCACTCTTTCCGCAGAATCGTTGTCAGCAAATCGTAATTGCCCGCCGTCCAAATGCCGTTGACTGCGCCGTAGGTAGTCATTATGGCATATGCGCCGCTCTCTTTGACAGCAATCTCAAAACCCTTCAGATAGATTTCGCGCAAGGCACGTTCTGAGACAACAGAATTGTACTTGCTGCGGTTATACTCTTGATTGTTGGCGGCAAAATGTTTCAGCGCACCGGTGACCTGATACCGCCCCATACCCCGAATCTGGGCCGCTGCCATTCTGCCGGTCAGCAGCGGGTCCTCCGAGAAATACTCAAAGTTCCGACCATTCAGAGGATGCCTGTGGATATTCATTCCCGGCCCCAGCAGAATATCAATGCGGTTTTTGCGCAGCTCTGCTCCCTCCAGCTCATAGAGCTGTTCCACCAGCTCCTCGTTATAGCTGCATGCCAGACAGGTTCCGTTGGGCAGACAGAAAGCATAGGTCCCGCAGTCCATTCGGATGCCGGAGGGGCCGTCCGCACAGCACCCGCAGGGAATCCCATACCCGGCAAGCGCTTTGGTAACTCCTCCGAAGGCCGCCGCCGTCCCCGGCGTCACCTTGGGAGAACACATGCCCTCGCCCCGGACAATGCAGCACAGTTCCGCATCGCTGAGCTGGGCCATGAATGTATCCATGGAAATCCGGCCGTCAAGAACGTCCTCCAGCCGAAATCCCCTGTCCCCGGTGTACGGCAGCTCCGGCTTTACATCCTCCCTGCTCCTCTGGGCCATGCTGTAGGTGCGGGTCGGCGTTTTCTCCCGAGAAAGCGTCAGAGTCCCATTTTCTCCCTGAACCGGCTTAAAACGATCGTACTCCTCCACAGGAGCCAGCGCCTCGGTACATTTGGACAGAACCTCCGTCTCCTCCACCTTCATGGTTCCCACAGGCTCTGCACTTCTGACGTCTCCGCCCACATAAAATGAATATTCTCCCGCCTCCAGCACATAGCAGGACTTATTGCCCGTGATCCCGCTGTCATCATAGGACGCAAGGGACATTTTCTCCACTCTTATGTCAAGCTCCTGCTCCTCCCCCGGGGCAAGACACCTGGTTTTGGCAAATCCGGTCAGAACCCGCGACGGCTTACCCAGCTTGCCCTGTGGCGCACCGGCATACACCTGCACCACATTTTTTCCCGCATATGTGCCCGTGTTTTTTACACACACATGAAAAAGACAGCCGTTCTCCTCCGCTTCCATATTGCAGCTCACCGCAAAGGAGGTGTAGGATAATCCAAACCCAAAGGGGTAAAGCACTTTTTCCCTGGCGGAGGCGAAGGTCTCAAAGTAGCGATACCCCACATAGATGTCCTCCTCATACCGATTGCCCTTGGAACCGCCGAAATTGGCGTCCGAGGGATAGTCCGCCACCGATGCGGCGATGGTATCTGCCAGTCTGCCGCAGGGGTTCACTCTCCCCATAAGGATATCCGCCACCGCGTGTCCGCCCTCCATGCCGCCCTGCCATACATAGAGTACCGCCTGGGGATTATAGGTATTTACCCAGTTCATGTCAATGATACTTCCCACGTTCAGCGCCACCACTACCCGGTCAAAGGCACGGCACACCTGCTCCAGCATGCCCTCTTCCTCCTCCGAGAGATAATAGCTCCCCCTATCGTTTTTGGCGTCCCGGTCCTCGCCGGCCGTCCGGCCGATAATCACCAGGGCGGTATCACTCTCCGCCGCAGCATGCGCTACGATTTCACTGCTCAGGGGCATTTCCTGCTGGCTCCAAGGCTCCTGTGCCCAGCCGCCTCCCTGCTCAAAGGGATTCTCGCCAATCCAGTCCCGATAAATCTGTTCCAGCTCGCGGTTTAATACAAGTTTCTCTTCCTTTAAAGCGTCCAGAATCCCCACCACATACCGGGTGTTGATCATCCCCCCGGAGCCCGTGCCGCTCTTATAATAGTCAAACTGGATTCTCCCGAAGACCGCCAGACGCTCCCCCTCCTTCAGAGGGAGTACCTTCGCGTCATTTTTCAGCAGCACTGCGCCCTCTGCCGCCGCCATTCGCGCTGTCCGTGCATAGGCATCCCAGTCTATCTCATACCTGTTCCCCATTTTTTCAGTCCTCCCGTATATTGATTGTATGCGTTCTCGCATATTCTCACGATTTACTCGTTAAATATCAAAATTCATCCGTTCAACAATATCGTTCCAGGCCTCCTCGTCGATCTCCTCATCTCGGAACAGTTTTTTCTTATCCGCCTCGGTAATCTGGCGGATCACTCTGCAGGGATTGCCCGCAGCCAGGCTCCAGTCGGGAATATCCTTTGTCACCACACTGCCCGCGCCGATCACCACATTGTTTCCTATATGTACGCCGGGACAGACCACTGTGTTGCCACCCAGCCACACATTGTCCCCTATGGTTACCTCCTTGCCATATTCATAGGCGGAGTTGCGGGTGACGGGATAAATGGGATGTCCGGCTGTATAGATGGCCACATTGGGAGCCATCTGGCAGTTGTCCCCAATCTTGATTTTAGCCACATCCAGAAGCGTGCAGTTATAATTGGCAAAAAAATTCCTGCCCACCTCAATATGCTTGCCGTAGTCACAGTAAAAAGGCGGATTGATAAAGGCGCCCTCCGATTTTCCCAAAAGCTCTTTCACCGTCTCGCTGATTCCGGCAAAATCAGCTCTGTCCATAAAATTCAGCCTCTGCAGAATTTTCCTGCACTTTATCTGCTCCTCAAACACACTGTTGTCCGAAATGTATGCCATCTGTGCGTCTCTACGCTCTATGTTTGTCATTCTTATATCTCCTTTCCGATCTTTCTACCGCAGCGCTCGCTCTTCCTCCAAGTCCTCCGCCGTAATCTCTCGCTCCCTATAATAGTACTTTCTGTCCTGTTCCCCAATCTCCCGGATTACCCTGCAAGGATTGCCCGCGGCAACACAGTTCGCCGGTATATCCTTTGTCACCACGCTGCCTGCACCAATCACGGTATTCTCTCCGATGGATACTCCCGGACAGATAGTTACGCCCGCTCCGATCCAGCAGTTATCCCCAATACTCACGGGATCGGTATACATATATTCCCGCATATCGGGGTTGATCGGATGTCCTACGGTCGCAATCGTGACGGCGGGCCCAAACATGACTTTCCTGCCGATCACAATCTTTCCGTCGTCCACAAAATTACAGTTGAAGTTGATATAAGTTCCCTCTCCAATTGCGATATTGTAACCATAGCAGCAGTAAAATGGCGGCTCTATCCATGCACCCGTATCCTTTCCGAACAACTCCCGCATGGCTGCCATCCTGCCCTCCGCGTCCTCCGGAGAAGACTGATTAAATGCAATCATCCTCTTTTTACAATTTTTTCTGTCCTCCGGCAGTCCCTCACAATAATCTGTGAACAATTTGCCATTCATAATTCTCTCCCGCATCGTCATTGTACCATTCTCCTTTACAAAATCAAGTATTTTTTCATACTCTATCAGATTCCTGTTTCTTTTTCTTCAAAAATAATATATAATTGTATAACAATCTTTTTTATTTTGGAACTGTATTGAGAATACGGCGCCTGCCGCATGCAGTGTGGAGCGGGTAGCTGTAAACCCTTGACAGAAGAGGAAAACTATATGCATGATACCAGATATTGCTCCGTGTTCAACACGGACGCCTCAGAGACCATAGCTTATAACAATCCACTATTTCCCGCCTATATCCGCTATGGAATGCTGTCCCATTATCCGGACTATTCCGCAGTCAGTCACTGGCACAGGGACTTGGAATTTATATTGGTGAAAAAGGGGCGTATGACCTATAATGTAAATGGGGAATTGATTGAGTTGACCGAAAATAACGGACTCATGGTAAACAGCAGACAACTGCACTATGGCTTTTCCGCAGAACATCATGAATGCGAATTTATCTGCATCATCCTGTCCCCGGAACTGCTGCAGGGCAACAGGTGGTTCTACGAAAACTATATTGAGCGAATCACTGAGCATCCGGCCTATCCTTATCAGTACCTTTCCCACAATGACTGGACAAAAAATATTCTGGAGAGACTGGATAAAATGTATCTCTCCTTTGGGTCCGGGAATCCGACCACCGAGACATATTTTACGCTGATAGAAGACTTTATATATATCCTGCGTGTTCTGTATGTAAATTTCAATATGGAGCAGACCGTCAAAAAAGAAAATGCCGTCGAACTGGCCGTTCTCCGCAGTATGATCTCCTATATAGAGGATCACTATATGGAGCGCATTACACTGGAAAACATAGCGCAATCCGGTGCCTGCTGTAAGAGCAGATGCTCCCTGCTCTTTAAGAAATATCTCTGTGACACTCCCATCACTTATACTACCAAACTGCGGCTGCGAAAAAGTCTCCCGGCGCTGCTGGAGTCTGACAGGAGTATCACAGATATCGCCTATGAATATGGTTTCGGCGGAGCCAGCTATTACTGCGAAACCTTCAAAAAATACTATGGAGTCCCTCCCCTGACATATCGAAAAATTCAGGCGGATTCTATTTTTCCAGCGCTACCCTGACCGCCCGGAAAAAGGCCCTGTAGTCCTGTCCCTCCGACAGCCCGGACACTCCGCCGTCTCCGGCCTCAATGACGGTCCATTTCCCATCTTCCTTTTCCGCGTAATCCACTGTATAGAAAGGACTGGGCAGTCCGGCATATTTCTCGGCCAGCTTTCCGGGCAGTTCGGCGGCATAATTAGGCTGCAGGGAATTCCTGCTTATGGAGAGAATACGGCCCTGCAGATAGAAAACCCGGTACTCGTTGGTACATTCACCATATTTTTTCAGATTCACATACTGCTTTGCCAGAATTCCTCCGGTGAGCAGTTCTCCCCGGATTTCATAAAACCGGTTCATCCAACGGTCAAATTCCTCCTGAGATATATCCTTCTCAAAATATGTCGGGAAATCCGTATTTTTCGCTGACTTAACATAATCCTTGACGAGGAAATCCCCCAGTTTTTCCCCGATCTCTTTCATATCCAGCCGGCTATGAAGGGGAAAAACAAGCATCCTGGGCGTGTCCTCCTCCAGCTGGGGATAAATATTTGGAAAAATATGCATGGTCTCATACTGGCCGGGGGCTGTGCGCAGACTCACACCGCTTGCTGATAATCTGTCATAAAAAGTCTGATAGTCCTCCGGTTTCATCATCCAGCCACGGTACAGAGCCTGGGCAGACTCCTTCCGGTTCAGCAGGATCTCCCTCTTCTCATCCCACAGACACTGATTAAACAGCATAATATCCAGACCTGCCTCCAGCGCTGCCTCATATTCTCTCTCAAACGCCTCGTCCACTCGGCTGCCGCTCATATAGCTGGAGGGAAACAATATTGTCATAAGTCCTTATTCCTCCATCCCCAGTACTTGGTCAAATTCTTCCAAAATCATCGTATTTCCCTCCCTACATCACCACGACCAGCAGCATTTTAAACTGCTCCTTTCCATAGACCGCATGGGGATGCCTCGCAGGCATCACAATGGATTTTCCCTGGGTAAGCTCATATTCCACACCGTCGATGGTGATTCTGCCCACCCTGTCCAGACAAGTCACAAAGGCGTCTCCGTCGGACTTGTGGGTGCTGATCTCCTCACCCTTGTCAAAAGCAAAGAGAGTAACACTCATAGCCTCGTTCTGTGCCAGGGTCTTGCTGACCACCTGGCCCTGCTGATACGCCACCTGCTCCTTTAACACCAATACTTCCGCCTTGTCGATGTTCTTCATCATTTTCTTTTTCCTCCTTGCATATCAAAATCCCAAAAACTCCATAGTGATAGATTTTTCCGTAAAACCATACTTTTCATACATGGCCCTTGCCGCCGCATTTTTGGCGTTGACCTGCAACTCCAGACCGTCATATTGCTGCTCCTGACATAGCCGCAGCACATAGTCAAACAACTTATGGCCGATGCCCTGGCCCCGATACTGCTCCTCCACCGCCATGGAGTCCACATACAGCACCTTGCGCTCCCGCATGGGACCGCCGGAAATATTGCGGGTCAAGTATATTATCAAGCCTACCACTTCCCCTGCCACCTCCGCCACGATGACCTGCTGCTCCTCCAAATGCGCCAGATACATGTCATAGGGCAGTATCGGGTCTATATCTATATAGATGTCCGGCCTCCAATCCACATGCATGTTATGCACCTGTCTCATGATCCGCGCCACCGCATCGTAATCCTGCTCTGCCGCCAATCGTATTGTCACCACGTCTGTCTCACTCCTTTTCATACAAAAGCTTTTCCATGTATCCGCAGGTAAAAGGGAAAAAATCAAATTTCTCCGTCCCCATATGCACTGCACCGTGAGCCTCATACCACTGCCGCAGCTGCACATTTTCCTCCACAATACCAATGAACATCTGTCTGCAGCCCCGATCTCTGGCCTGTTCAAAGGCATGCTCCAGAAGTTTCTCACCGATCTGTCGGTGACGGTATCCGGGCAGCACACAGAGATTGTTCAACTCGCATTTCTGCTCCCCCTGCAGATGCAGGGAATAATAGCCCACGATCTGCCCGTCCTCCTCCCACACATACATGGGCCGTCCCTCCTGATACTGCCACTGCAGCCGCTCCCGGGTGGTGGCAAAGGCGGTAAATCTGGGCGCATTCTCCCGGGTAAAGCCAAAGGCATCCGCCACGGTCATAAAGCTATCTTGAATTACCTGTACACACTTATCAATATCTTCTTCCCTTATATGCCTGATCACTTGCCGATCCCCCGATAGATCCTTCATCATCCACGCGCAATCCGCATAGCTGCCGTCCCTGTATTTCATGCTGTGGGGAAATACACCATATTGCTTAAATCCCAGCTTTTCGTAGAGCCGAACAGCCGTTTCATTGGTGGATACCACATCCAGTTCCGCCTGCTCGTACCCCATCTGTCTCGCCCTGTCCAGGGCCGTTTCCAGCATTTTCCTGCCGATCCCCCTGCCGCAATACTCCCGATACAGTGCAATAGCTACCTCGCACCTGTGGGCCTGCCGCGCAAAGCCGCCCGACGCCATGACAGAGCAATTCCCCACATGTTTCCCCCCGTCAAAACAAAGCAGCATCAGCTCCCGCTGTGCAGCCTCCTTTGCCCGGATAAAGCTTTTCTCCTGCTCCACGGTGAGCGTCACCTCCTCCGGTTCCCGGAGCAGATAGGGCGTCTCCTCCGTGGTCTGCCTGAGATATTTCACAAGCCGCTCGGCGTCCTCCTCCCGGGCGCTGCGGAAAATATATTCCCTTCCCCGTATTTCAAAACGCTGTTCTGTATATATGGCCATTTTATCTTCTCCACATTCATCCAACTTACACCTTCAGCTCTCTCAGATAACTCTTCTGATCCGCCGTCACCCGGTAGCTCTCACAGGCCTTCTGAATGGCCTTGTTGTGCGTCCAGCTGTCCAGACGCCGCTCCTCAAAATAGGGGATTATGGACTTGTACTGTTTGGTCAGCGCCGTGGCAAAATACCATGCGCGCATCATATTCACATAGTACTCCTCCGAGCGAATCTCAGCCACCAGCTGCGGATACTCCGGCTGGAAATCCTCGTCCAGGTAATGGCGCATCAGCATCCCAACTCCGTAACGGACAGTATAAGTTTCCGAGGAAGCAATCCATCTGCGGACAGAGACCAGTAATTCTTCCTTATGCCCCGCAAAGACCTTTGGCGACATCATATCACAGGTGGCCCAATTGTCGATATAGGGCAGAAAACGCTCCGTCTGGGCCAGACATTCCTCATAATCCTTGATCTGCTCCACCACAAAGGCATGAATATTGTTTTCGTCATAATACTGATGGGGCAGCTGCGCAAGGAACTCCCCTATCTCAGCGTCTTTTGCCAGCTTTTTTGCCAACTTGCGCACCTGTGGAGTACGCACGCCAATGATTGCCTCCGGCGCCACCGTTGGAATCAGCTTTGCATGAAAATCCCGATACTCTGTATCCTGCAGCTCCCACAGACTTGCCCGTATTTTTTCTCCTATATCACTCACTGTTCTCCTCCTCATTGTAAAATTTCTGTCATTTACTCCAATTGGGGGCTATGCAAGCCTTATGTATTTCCCTTGTTTTTGTTTATCAGCAATTTCTCAAATTCATATCGATAGGGGGCAAAGCCAAGCCTTTCATGCAGTTGAATGGAAACCCTGTTGCATAAGCCGGTTCCGGAGCGGATGACTTTTGCGTCGTTGCACCTGGCTTTCGCCTCAGCGTACTCGTATGCTTGTTAATGAAAACCATTCTGAGCGGTAGTCAGGGTAGGACATTTCTCGTTTCCATGGACTCTCACAGGTGTAATTAATGCGGCAATGACGCTCCAGAATGTAGTCTCTGTCCTTCTCAAAATCAATGGTTCTGCGAATAAGCTGCAAATTGATTGCTCCTTTCTTCTTGCGTCAGGGGCAAACCGGAAGTTGTCGTGTTCTTTTAAAAGGTAAATTAATAATTTCCTTGACTTACACAAACTGTGGTTCTTCAAAAGATAATCCCTTGTCAAGCAAATATTCGATGAACTGTTTGTAGTATTCGGGAACAAGCTCTTCCGTTTCATCATGTGCATGCAAAAGAATAATGTGTCGATTATCCTTTCCAAATAACGATGCACCCTGCTTAGGATCTTCGTCATTCATTCTATCCCATACATTTCTGAGTGTGAAGTTTGATCCCTTACGAATGTTATACTCGGCAAAATCAAAGGTCCAGAAAGTGTCTATATCCTGGTTCAATCCGTTATCGCTCCACCAAGAGTAAGGTATCTGGGTATCAACCAGTTTGTGAAAACCATTTTCTCTTAAATATTTCTGCAGACTATCTTTATTTTCTCCACCCTTATCTCCATAGGGAAATCTGAATGGACGGTATTTTCTCTCAACACCTGCGTCTGCATAAAGTTGATCAAGAAGTTTCTCACATTCCTCTATCTCATTGATGCCTTCCTCTACAGAAATTGTTGAAAAAGCAGGATGATGAAAGCTGTGATTTCCGACTATCATTCCTTTCTTCAAAGCATAAACAGCTTCCTTATAAAAATTCTCGACACGCTGTCCTTCCGCAAAAACGACCGCTCTGATATTTTTCTCACACAGATAATCAACGATTGCCGGCGTATTTTTTGAAGCAATATCATCAATTGTCAAAACCGCACTGTTCATAAAGAGTCCCACCTTAATATAAATAAAATAAAAATGTTGTCGAAAAAGTGCCAAATCACTTCTTAACTAAACTTCGATTTGTATTTCTAATAGAATACCACAATCACACCTATATTTCTATCAAATTTCCATTAAATTTCTTCCTTGCAGCTAAAAATAAAAATGGTGGCAAGTTGTCCGTTAGGATCACTGCCACCATAAGTAAGCAATATTTATTTCAATTTTTGTTATATTATTTTCCTGGCAACAATTTTGTTTGACGCATGCAAATGTTTCGGCACATTTGGATGTTCATCTTCAAACACATACGATTTAAACTGCAATATTTCCCAATCGGCATACAACTCTTTGATTTCCTCATCTTTTGCCAGACCAATTGCAAATGGCGCTATATCCTCAGATGCCGGTACAGTATCTGTAAATATTTGAATTATATGAATACCACCTATATTTGTATATTCCTTCGCGTTATTTATAAATCTTTTCCACTCATTCTTAGCCACAAAATGTAATGTTCCAAAACAAGTGATCATATCATAACGGTGTACAAATTGATATGTAGTTAAATCCGCTACAAATGCGTTTACTTGCGCATTGGATAATTCACATATATGTTTTAACTTCGCAATCCCATGTTCAGACAAATCAAACGCATCAACATGATGTCCCTGTTTGGCTAAATATATAGCATTTTGACCCTCTCCGCACCCTACATCCAATACCTTTGACGGATTGTTGATTAAGTGCTCAAATTCCGTAATAGTTGAATTAGGTTTGTTGGAAAATGTAATGGCATCATATTCCTGATATGATTTTTCCCAAAATGGAACTAAATTTTCACCCATATTTTTTCTCCCTCAATTACAGATTTGTCCCAAAGTATATACACAGGAAAACTCCTCGCACACCACCGGCATATCCTCGTCAAAGGTCAAACCTGCTGCCTCCATCTCCTGCCGGAAAAAGCGCTCGTGCACCTCCCGCCAATAGGACAGACTCAGGTCCCCCTCCCCTTCCCTGCGGGCATGCTCCTCACTGATCTCCCTAAAGGGCGTCACATAGACCCGGTCGGTCCGTATCACACACACTGCACGGCCCTCGCTGTCCAATATCACGCTGTACTCTCCCGCCTGGGGAAGAGGCTCCTGCTCCAACTCATACAGGGGATAGGCCGAGGCGGTAGCTGTTTTCCGTCCGGCAGCCACCAACGCCGCCAGTTCATCCGTCTGGTCTCCAAAAGCCCATGCCTCATACTCCGCATGATTCAGTCCTGCCCTTTGCGTATACAAATCCCACATTTCTTCCGCCGTCATACTTTCCTCTTTTCTGCATGTCGCAAGCTTACTCTCTTACCTGTCATCCCCGCACTTATCCAGCACTGCCCGTATCTCCTCCCAGCTGCCTGCCGTCAGTACCCCCTCGTGGGGTATGTAGAGCATGTCCATGGCTCCGGTATACCACACAGGGAACAACCCCGCTCCGGCGGCGCCCACAATGTCGCACTCGTACTGGTCGCCGATATACCAGGCGTCCTCCGGCTCCAAATCCGCCTTCTCCAGCGCAAGCCGGAAAATACGCCTGTGGGGCTTACGGAACAGGTACTCGCTGGTAGCCAGAATAAACTCGAATTTATGCTCCGGGAACAGCCCTCTGATTCGCTGCTCCACCACCCGGCCATTGAAACTGATATTGCTGATTACCCCGGTGCGGATTTCCTGCTCCCTGAGATATTCCAGAAATTCCATAACGCCCTCTGTGGGCTTTCCCGGTGCGGCAGCGTCCCAGAACACCCGGTCCACCTGTTCACTCGTCAGAGAGAGCTGAATTCCCAGGGACTCGTACAGATAGGCAGTAAACATATGATTGGGTGCTTCCACCTGAAAAAGATGCCGTTTGGCAGGATCAAATCTGCCCAGCTCATTGTTGATGGCATTGGCCTCCTGCTGAATCTGCTCCGCCGTCAAATGGTATTTGTTCCCGATACAATACTGCAGCACCGCCTCCGTTCCCCTTACACCGTCAAAACGCTCCTCGTTTATCAGCGTCTGCCCGTAGTCGAACAGAATCATCTTTGGTCGTTTCATCGTCTTTCCTCCAAAATTTATATAATTCTTTCATTTCCATTTTATTTTATGATACTTCCTTTTCCCATCTTTTCATGTTCAAGTGGTCCATCACTAATATTGTACTTTGAAACTCCATCATCCCACAATATAAGATTCATTTCTTTCTCCCATACCTCAACACTCTCAGAAAGCATTCCCTGTTCTTTTAAAATATCATATTTACTATTATCTATGATTTACTTCCCCTAAATCTGCATCCCCGTCTTTTCTCTAAGGTAATTATCACACCTTTCATCCAACACATCCTTATGACTATTTATGAAGTTTGATACAAATGGTGCAACCCAATACTGGGAGCCATCTGGTGGCGTATCCCCAACTTCCAGATAATCTATATAGTCATACGACATTATAAGTAATGGATTTATTAACACTACCAAGAACAAAAATGTCATTGTAATAAATATTGCTGCTTCATCAAGCTCCTTACACTCCTCTTTTATTTTGTTTTCTGTAACCAATTTGCTATATGGTTCATTATAAAAGAGTCTTCCATTAGAATGTACATAATTATTTAGCTTGTCTGCAAGTTTATCAAATGAATCCTTTAACTTAAAATCCTTTACTGCCTTTCTTGCCAGAGGATGCGAGGCGATACACTTTAAAACAGAACCTATGTGCAAACCCTTTTGCTGATTATGTACCCAATCCCAAATATTCTTCTCATCTTCATTTAATTGGTGTATATCAACAAACTGAGTAAAGTCACTATTATCTGCCACAGCAAAAAGATACACATAATAAAACAAATCATCTCGATATTTACGAAGCAAAGAATATGCATCTGCTAAATTGGCATTCATACAACAATAGCGAATACTCTCCATGGTCCTCGTTGCCGAATCAAGAATTATATTACCATTCACTGCCCCTATCCTTCTAAAAATGGACATATCCCTGCCAAAAGCTAAATATCCTAATTCACTGAGGAAATCTCTAATTTGCGTAAGTGAGTCTATCAAGCAGACAAAATCCTGATTTGTGCTCACACCATTTCTATTAAGTTCAAACTCATTTATTGATGAAAACATGTATATTCCCCATCGCTCTACTCACACTCTGTAACTCCAAACTTCTGACTTAAATAATTCATTTGGGTTATTCTCCAGCTTACAGACTTCCCATGACGTCCAACAAATGCTGATAGCTGTCTACACTATCATAAACAACATCCTCTCCAGACAGCTTTTTAAACAGCTTTCTCGCACAGTCAATCTTCGCCTTTTCAATTGGTTTCAGATTCAGCGTTTCCATAGTTCCTTTTGTCTCTGCGATAAAGAAAATATGTTTCACTGTTCCCTTCCTAAAAGCTATCGCCCAGTCCGGCGAATAGTTGCCAACAGGTGTTGGAATAGAAAAGCCTTTCGGCAGCTTTGCATACACACACACTTCATCTGCCAAATCCATGTCCTCCGCAAACCTGCGCTCTATACTCTGACCGTTCTTGGCATATCCATCTGTAAATACGTAATCCTGCACATTCTTCTTTGCACGGTATGCTTTTGAAAAATCTGTATTGTTCTCAGCAGTAAAGATATTTGCATCATAACTGCCCTCGGCTTTATTGTATGTAATCTGCTCCACGATCATGGTGGCTTTCTGCTCATTGATTAAGCGGACTGCCTTTATAATAAATTCCTCCGGATTATTTTTGAACATGGCAAAGGTCTTTGGTTTTACGCCCGAAAGAATTCTAGCTGCTGATCTTCTTGTCAATTTTGCCCCTTCGGCAACCTTGCCCACAAGGTCATATTTTACAAGGCTTCCTTCTGAACGCTCCAATGTGAAAGTGTGACTTTTCTCAGCCACAAATCCTGTCCCACTTTTCAGTTTATCAGGATTCCAATCACTGCCTTGCTCACCGGTCGTTACAGTATATTGCAGCTTTGCAACAAACATTTTATCGTCTATATGAGCGATTGCTTTTCTAATTAACTCTTCACTGTCAAACTCTACTGTATATGCATATTTATGATTGATATAATTCCAGAGCGTCTGAAACTCTTTCTTATAGAAATTATCATTCAGAGCGTTCTCCTGAATTTTTGTTTCTCGACCGTTGCCAATCATATTGTCCAGTGCGTGTTCATCAAAAATGCTTTGAACAAGTGCATGAACGCCCTGATCAATATCCTTACAACTTTCCGGCAAACTCGCAAGTGTGCCATTTGCCAGATCTGCACGATACCTGTCCGTCACATGATCGTCATCATCAATGTAATCATTCTTCACAAGATAACGATAAATATCCCTGCCCTGCTTATCAGAAACAGTGATAACATTACCACCGATCACAAGTGTTTTCCCAATAAAGTACTCGGGAGTAGCTTTTGTAGGACGCTCATATAAATCATCACGAATGCCCTGCTGCAAATCGGCAACAAAATCTTTATATCCATCCGATGCAATAACTGTGAGTTGATTAATCTGCTGAACCTGGCTGCCGAGAGTATCCGCATCCATACGGTCACCATTTTGGTTTACACAAAGTCTTAACCCCCTGCCGACCTCCTGCCGTTTTTGTGTTGGAGAACTGCCCCCATGTTTCAAGGTACAAATCTGAAAAACATTCGGGTTATCCCATCCTTCTCTGAGTGCAGAGTGCGAAAAAATAAAACGAACAGAATTGCTAAATGACAGCAGCTTTTCCTTGTCTTTTAGAATCAAATCATAAGCTGATATATCATCGCTTTCATCGCTGTTACGCTTAGTGGAGCTATCAACTTTGCGGCCTTTCTTGTCAATACTGAAATATCCGGCATGTGTCTGATGTACTTCAATATTACGCAGATACTGCTCATACGGTGTATTAAACAAGGTAAGATACTCATTCAGAATATCCATATACTCCTGTTCAAAAATTTCTCCATACTCCGAATTGATCTCATCGCCATCCTCATCATACTTACGGTACTTTGCAACCTCATCAATAAAAAAGAGAGAAAGCACTTTGATGCCCTTTGAAAACAGTTCTTTTTCCTTTTCGAAATGAGAACGGATTGTCTCCCTGATCTGTACCCTTCTTAAATCTGCCTCGGAAACATCGCCCACCACTTCACCAGCATGGATCACCTCACCGTTGGTAAATGACACTGTTCCTCGAATCGGATCAATCTCATTTACACGAAATCCCCGGTACTGCTCCATATTTTGGGAAAGTGCAAAAAGGTCATCATCCACACCCACAACCCTTGTCTCACGATTGATGGATTTATTATATCTTATTTCAAATTCAATACGAGCCATTGGCGGTTTTTTCGGTGATATGATAATTCTATCAAGGAAAAGATAGCTGTCTGTACCATGCAGATTCTTTATATCAAAACCTTTCACTTCTATCTTCTTAACCAATCGCTTATTATACGCGTCCAATGCATCCAGCACATAGACAAGCGTATGATGCTGCTTATGGGTTGCAGAATAATTCAGGCAAAAAAGGGGGTTAAATCTTCTGATACCATCCTGTGTTGCCTGACCACCCATTTTTTGCGGCTCGTCCATAATAACTATTGGACGGTTGGCTGCTATTACATCAATAGGCTTTCTGCTACCGAAATCATCACGCTCGGAGTTAATGATTTTAGCTGCACTGTTACCTTTCTTTTCATCAAAAGTAGAATTGAACGCCTGAATGTTTATAATCATAACATTGATATCTGCACTCTGGCTGAAATTGTCTATCTTCGACAGATTCTTTGAGTCGTATACAAAAAAACGAGCTTTCTTTCCGTAATGCTCCATGAAGTGCTCCTGCATCGTCTCAAAGCTCTTGGAAACGCCCTCACGGATGGCGATACTCGGAACAACTACGATAAACTTACTCCAGCCATATTGCTTATTCAATTCAAACATCGTCTTAATATAGACATAAGTTTTACCTGTACCTGTCTCCATTTCCACATCAAGAGAGCAGATGCCAAGACCATTTGAATCAACAGCATTCGCAAGCCTGATATTATTGCGTGCCTGAATTCTGCGGACATTTTCAAGCAATTGGCCAGAATCAAGCTGTACCTTCGCGTTGGCAAAACCCATGTACAGTTCTTCATCTGTCATCATCCAGTTAGTGACATCACGCTCTATCTGAGCATCCCTGCGGTAGGTAAATCGGTCATTGAAAGGCTGACCTGCAAAGACATTTGTCACACTTTCCACCGCCTCGGTCTGATAGGGCTGTATGGTGAATTTAAATTTCATATCACTCACTGCCGTTTTCCTCCTGTGTCCACTGTTTCAGCTTTTCCTGCAGCAATTTCTTGTCCGGCAAATACAATTCGTATTTTGATGCATAAATGTTGGCGTTTTCTGGCAGCGTCAACTCCACAAGCGCATCACTCTTCTCTTTACAGAGCAGAATACCTACCGTAGGGTTTTCCTCTGTTGTCCTTTCATATCGGTCATAATAATTGACATACATCTGCATCTGCCCCAGATCCTGATGTGTCAAATCACCAAGTTTCAAATCAAAAAGCACAAAGCATTGCAATAAACGGTTGTAAAACACCAAATCGACCCGAAAATGGCGTTCGTCAAAAGTAAATCGAACTTGTCTGCCAATAAAAGCAAATCCCTTTCCCAATTCCAGCAAAAACTCCTGTAAATGATCCAGAAGTCTGCTTTCCAACTCCGTTTCTGAATACTCTGACCGTTCCTGCAAACCGGTAAATTCAAGAATATAGGGATCCTTTAGCATATCCTGCGGTTTCTCAATAATCTGCCCTTTTTCAGACAGCTCCATTACCTTATCTTTTTCACGGCTAAGCGCAAGACGCTCATATAACGCACTGTTGAACTGTCTTTTCAATTCTTCGACGCCCCAATGATTCTGCGCAGCTTCTATCTCGTAGAAATGTCGCTCGTCCACATTATCAATACGCATCAGCTTTAAATAATGTGACCAACTCAAGGGAAATTTTCTTCCGGTTGACACTGTGGGAAGATTTCTCAATTGGTCAGAAAGCATCTGACCAATTTGATCATCTGCATAAACTTGATAGAATTTGCGCATTTGTTTTAAATTTGTGACGGAATATCCCCGTCCCATGCGTTCTGTCAGATATTCCGATAATTCCGGAATCAAGTATTTTCCATAGGCCGCTCTCTGTGAACCATTCTGCTCTTCCTCCACAATCAATCGTCCTGTTTCAAAATATGCGTAAACCATTGACAGATCAATTGCTGCTTTTGCATTTTTCCGCGCTCTTTCCAGAACATCCGCAACGCTCTGAAGAAAATCCTCATTTATCTTTTCACCCATTACAGCACCTTCCTCCGCGTTTTAGGACTATAAGTTTCAAAAATCTGCTCAAAGTTCACCGCAACACTGTCGCTTGCCAGTCCGCTGTCACGGAATACAGCATAGAACGGATGTCTTTTTGCGATCTCAGTAACTGTTTCTTCCGTTACGTCATTGTCAAAACAGGCAATAAGATAGCCGTTTTCTACGGAGAATACTTTCTTTCCTGCGATTTCTTCTTCCTCAATTTTGCTCGAAAGTAATACACCAAGGTCAAGCATCACTTGGAAAAGCAGATCTTCCGGTGTTCTGTCCGGCTTGATGTTATCGGCATACAGGGACAGCTGCTCTTGGGTATACTCGGCAGGTTTATAATAAACATCTTTCATGTTGCTGCTGTCTACACGAAATACCCGGAAACCATAGTCAATATCCGCTCCCGTTTCTTCTTTGATTTTCTTTCCCGCACGACGGATACGCTCCTCACCGATTTCGCAGATGGTTTTATAGCCTGCTTTATTCGCTTCATTTTTAGCATCAATAATTTCTGGCAACTGAACCATAATATAGCGACGATGTCCTCCAGCGGCAGCGTTAAGATGCATAATAGCATGAGCAGTTGTGGCGGATCCAGAGAAGAAGTCCATAATAATCGCATCCGGTTCCTCTATAGAATCCACCAACAACTCAATCAACGATGTTGGCTTTGGATTTGAGAAGAAACTTTTCCTACCAAAAATGCTTTCAAGCTCAACTCCACCATCACTTTTCAGGCTGATAACAGTTCTGAGAAGCATCTTCGCAACGTCCCGAAGATATTTGATGGAACTTGGCTGAGTGTTTTCATCATTAGAAAACCAGATGTCTCCACACACGTAACTACCATCATGTCGCTTGATAGTATGTTCATAATCAAGATGGCTATCAAATGTTTCTTTATTCCACCTCCATCCTCGCTCAGGCTTTTTAGTGGGAAGGTGAGTCGCTGGATGTAGCACATCATAAGTAGGACCAAAAGTATCACTATTAGGCCAACTCATGTTTATTTTACCCCAAGGTTGATAATTATCATCTAAGGCATTATATAAAGTAATACCTCTATCATATCCTTTCCTTTCATAAAACTTCTTAAGTTCCTCTTCTGCTTCTGGAATAGGAATACCCCTCTTTTTTAATTTTTCAAGCAATTCAAATACATCATCCAATCCATCTTTCTGCATTGTAAACTGGCGATTTGCAGCCTTGTTTTTGACATATACCAAAATATACTGGTGTATATTTCCAAGTCCTTTGTTGTCATTCTTTGGGACCCTTGTATTCCAAGTGATACAATCAATAAAGTTACCTGCCCCAAATACTTCATTACATATTTTTGTCAAATTCTCAAACTCGCAATTATCAATGCTGATAAATACAACACCATCATCTGATAGCAAATCCTTTGCCAATCTCAATCTCGGATACAACATATTGAGCCAGTCTGTGTGAAAACGCCCATTGCTCTCAAGATTTTGAACAAGCTGACCTCCTTCCTCATCAATTTGACCACTATTTTCATGATATAAACCCACTTCAAGAGAAAAATCATCTTTGTAGATATAATCACCACCAGTGTTATAAGGTGGATCAATATATATCATCTTAACCTTACCAAGATAAGTTTCCTGCAAAAGTTTCAGTGCATCAAGGTTATCGCCCTCAATGTAGATATTCTCTGAATCAATGCTGCCCTCTGTACCGTCACGACCAACCGACTTCTCTCTGTCAAGGCGGAGTGTCTTTGCAATCGGTGCATTGGCAAGGACTACCGATTTTTTCTTATCAGGCCATGTGAATTGATAGCGTTCCTGCGTACCCTCCACAACCTGCGCGGAAATCTCCTGTCTAATAACATCCGCATCAATAGCACGCTCGATAATTGGTTTACCATCCTCCTCATAGCCTGTAATTGTTTCTGTCACGGCATTAGGAAACATTGCAGCCAGCTTTTTAAAATTCTCATCCGCCAAATTCGGCGTGTGCATTTTTAATTTCTCCATTGCTGTTGTCCTCCACTTACAACTCCATATTTCAGTAAAGTTTCCCCACCTTGTTGCAGTAATTCCGCAGATAACATATTGTTATCCAAAGTAGGATACAAGTGCTTTATCACTTGATGAATACCCTTCAAAATCAAAACCGATATTTCATTTTCTAACTGAATACGCAATTCTATCCTATCATCATCAATAAGAGTTTTGTTTGAAACCCCCGGTGTGACAGGTAAGAACAATTTGTTGCTCTCTTGACACTGATAAATAAAATTGTTGCCACGAGTTTCCACAATATAGCGAATAATATCATTCTTCTTATTTTGGAAATCAAAATCATTTTGTGGATAATTCTTCAAATAGCTGTTCCCATCCCCTATACTTTTATAAGTATCAACCACATCAGGGAAATTCAGATAATGTGACAAGACTTCATAGCAAATATCATAAAATTCTTTATTCATTTTTAAGTTTCTCCAATTCACTTTTATAAGCCTGCAACCGCTGATACAATTCAAACCGCTTTTTCGGCTGCTGTTCTTTCCATGCGGCTGTTTCTGTCTTTTGTATCTGTTTATCCAATCTGATTATCTGCTCCTGCATGACAAGGCGTTCATCAACTGAGAGTTCTCCTGCTGCCTTAACATGCTCTTCATAAATAGCAATCTGCTCTATAAATGAATCCCATATCTCATCAAGAGAGAACCCCTGCGCTTTCAGTTCCGTATCATCTGTGGGCATCCATTCTGTGCGGTACAACTTGCTATGCCATATAGCCAATTGACTATGGTCCTTATAGATAAGCAAAAATATCAGCTTATGCGGATTCTGTTTAGCAATCGTTTCTATGATTTTTGTGTCAAACTCCTTCCTCTTTAAGAATAGTGATAGAAAAAGTATCTCCTTTATTTCTGACTCTGCCGTTAAATTCAAATTATCCTTTGTAAGACTATTTTCCACAAAAATTCTGTCCACATCGGATATAAATTTCTCTTTCAACACCTTTGTCAACGGCAAGTGCTTATAAAATGCCTCCTTCGGCATCCGCCTATGTACCGCAGTTGCGGCTGGAAAGTCTATCATTCAATCACCACCATAAAACATATCAGTTCAAAATCATCCAGTCCCGAAAATCCTCCCGAAAGAAAAGTTGTCTGACCACCAGAAAAGAAACTGTCAATATCGCTCTCATCTTTGGCATCAATAATCGTCATAATGGAATCCTCCAAAAGCCGCGATACTTTCTCCATATTTCTTCCATCGTGGGTTACTTTATTGAAGATATCACATAGTTTCTTATCGGGTGTGGATTTGCCTTTTGCAAGATGCCGCATTACATCAAGTGTATCCTTGGGCTGCAAATGTGTTGTGATTACCTCTCCGTCCATACCGATATACACCATGTAATACGGATGCAGCCTGTTCTGATTTCGAATGTTGATCTGTTCATTTACATTTTTCAACACAAATATTACGCCCGGCTTTTCTCCCTTAACCACTGCATGGATTCCAAACGGAGTATGGTCGATATTTTCATGTTCCTTCATATAGGCAAGCAGATCCATCCGAAATTCATTTAAACCTAAGTCCATAATAGACACACCGCTTGTCATATCTTCAAGATCAACAACCTCTTCCTGCAATTTTTTCAACTGCTTTCGGCGGTATTCCAAATCACCTGTTTCTTCCTGATTGATCGGATCGTCATCGCCCGTTGCGGTCATGACGGAAATTCTCATTTTTGTTTCCACCCTGGATTTCAGATTGATATATTCATCCAAATCCAAATCCGGCCAGAAATTCACAAGCTGAATCACACTGTTTTTACTGCCGATACGGTCAATTCTACCGAAACGCTGTATAATACGCACCGGATTCCAATGAATATCGTAATTCACACAGAAATCGCAGTCCTGCAGGTTCTGTCCCTCTGAAATACAGTCTGTAGCAATCAATATATCTATCTCCGCTTTATCATTTGGATATAGTGCCTCTTTATCCTTCGCTCTTGGTGAAAAGCATGTAAGCACATGATTCATATCAGCTTTAAATTTCAATATCGTGGTTTTTCCGTCAACAGCACCGGTAACAAGTGCTGTGTGCAGTCCCAATTCCGAAAGTGCCATCTTGCTTACATTCTCATATAGATACTCTGCTGTATCAGAAAATGCAGTGAAAATAAGGATTTTTTTGTTCCCTGGATTTATCGGAGCCGCCACTTTCTCACGAATCACACGCTGAAGTTCATTCAGCTTAAAATCGTACTCAGGTGTAATATCCTCAACCATCAGAATCAGCAGCTCGAGATTTTCCAAATCCTCATCAATATCTCGTTTCCACGAAATATAGTCCATATCATGTAGATCAATCTTCACTTTCTTTCCTACACTGAAAAAATCTGTGTTCTGATCATCATCATCAAAATCCTCTGCAACCGCTGATAAATCCCTCATTTCATCAAGATCGCCACTGCCGTTTGCCATGAAGTCCTCAATAATCCGGGAAGTATCATACAGATAGTCATAAATACGGCGTACCGTCAAAAGGAAAGAATGTACGGAACTTTCCATACGTTTCAGCAGATTGATGCTCATGAGCCTTTGAATACCTAACTCACGGCCCTTTCTAAAGTTCTCCGTTTCCTTTTCATCCAAATACTTGTACAGCTTACTTGCATGAATGTATATAGTCGGTGTGTATATGGTTAGCTGCAATTTTGAGAGCAGTTCAAACACTTCCCTGTAGTTGATAGCATTTGGAAAGTTTGTCAGCTTTGGCCACAAAGATATAGGTTTATTCCTTGCTGGGAATGTTCCTATATCCGACACATCATAATATGTCTGAATGTGCTTTCTTGAACGTGCAATTGTCACACTGTCCAATACTTCAAAGAAATCAAAGTCAAGCCGTGACAGCAGCGTCGCAGTTGTTCTTTCATTTTCCGGCAGCTTGCACCAGGCGTTATAAACCTTTTGTGCCTGACGAAAAATAGTATCTATGTCCGATTTAATATTCAGCTTTTCATTGAATTCTGACGGATTACCTTCATAGGCAAGCGCCAGCTGATTACGCAAATCATAAAAGCGGTTATTAACCGGTGTTGCAGACAACATCAAAACTTTTGTCTTCACTCCCGGTTTCAACACACGATTCATAAGCCGCATATAGCGGTTTTCTTTTTCACCACCCTTGCTGTCAGTACCGTTACCATTTCGAAAGTTGTGGCTTTCATCAATCACTACAAGGTCATAATTTCCCCAGTTGATACGGTCAATCGGCAGCCCGATTATTGTGTTTCCACTGTCTCTCGAAAGGTCTGTATGATAAAGGATGTCATAGCGTAAGCGATCTCCCAACAAGGGATTATTGATAAGATTTCCACGATATGTCATCCAGTTTTCAGACAGCTTTTTAGGACAGAGAACAAGAACATTTTTATTGCGTCCTTCGTAATATTTGATTACAGCAAGAGCAGTGAATGTCTTACCAAGGCCAACGCTGTCTGCCAGTATGCATCCATTATACTGTTCCAGTTTATTTATAATTGCAAGAACAGCATCCTTTTGGAAGTTATATAGTTTATTCCAGATAATGCTGTTCTTAAATCCTGTTGCCTCATTCGGCAGTATATCCTCCGATATATCTTCCAGGAACTCATTAAAAATATTGTAAAGAGTCATGAAATAAACAAGTTCCGGCGGATTTTCCTGATAAACCGTCGAAATCATATCAATAACCTCTTCAGTGACATCAGAAAGTTTATCCGCATCATTCCAAATGGAATCAAACATACGCAAAAATTCTGTGCTTGCAGGATTTTCCATACGTGTGATCATATTTGTCAAATTATTACCGCGTTCACAGCCAAGATCAACCGTTGTAAATGTATTCATGGGAGAATATATATACGAATCTTCCGCCCCTTCAACAACAAGGAAATGATTCATTCCTTCACGAGTGGTATTTGACTTAAAATGAGCTTTTCTCCGTATCCATTCCGCACATTCCTTTGCTACCGCCTTCTGCTTTAATTCGTTACGCAGACGGACCTCAAATTCTGTACCATAAAGGCTCTTCTCTCGTTTTAAACGTGGAATATAAAACTCTCTGCGTTCCTTCGGTGTCTTTTCCGCAACAAAAGTCGGCGATGTAAATATAAAACGGAACTCATCACACGATTCCAGCTGCGCTCTCAATTCCTGATAGGCATAGATCGAAAAGCAGGCTGCTGCAATGGATATACGGCTACCAGACTGTATTTTATTTTCCAAATCATCTTTAACTACCTTCGTGGTGTTATTGAAAATTTCCATTGTCTGTCGGCAGCATCCTTCCTACGCACATTCAATCTCTAAAGTTTATTCTATACAAATTCTACTTGACATTCTTGTCACAAAAGGCCAGTTAATCCCAGCCTGTGACTGCAGGTCTTTCTACATCATATCTTTATCAATTAATATTTTCCACAATTTTTTGTGGCTTGCATTTTTATCACTGTTACCTCTACAAAATCCGCTTTCTATATATTATCTAAAATACAAAATGCCTAATATAGATTATATTATAAATTATTACATCTTACAAGTGTATTTCTGGAAAACAAGAGAATATTTCCAACGATATTTTTGAAAAATATTATGTTCTATCAATTCCACAAACGCAAATATATTAATAAAAGGTGTGGTTATCTCTCATGGAATTAATCAGTTTTATTTTTTTCTCAAACAGAATATCTCTCATAAGCTCCGCCGTTCTTGTATCATGATCTAATTGCTTATATTTATTTCTTTCTTTGGCCCGCCTGTTTTTCTATCAAAAGCCATATCAGTATAACAGTTATGCGTCCAGAAATTTCTTCTTTGATAAATGGATTTTATATCCTCATATTCTGAATCTGAAATAACTCTTTGATTATGTGTTTTTTCCTGTTTCTGAATCATCATAATAATCTTGCTTATGCTATATCTCTCAACATCCATTAATCCTTCATAAAAACCTCTTCCACTTAAAGCCGCATAAATTCCCTCTAGGTGCATCTCTATAAACTGATAATGCTCCATCACAGTACTGTGAGCTATTCTAAATTCACTTAAATTCATAGTATCTTCATACCTTTCCTTTGTACCTGCAAACTTTGTCCTATTTCTTTTCCGACCATTCTATTCCCATAAGTGTCATTTCTAATTATGCCCTTTCCACCCTACACTCTGTCGTTCTCCAAATAGAACAGGATATCACTCTTACCCTCCTGCGAAGTTCCCTGATATACCCGGGTATTCAGGCCCCCGATTTCAAACCCGCACCGAATATAAAAGGAACATGCCCCGAGATTATTGTCCTGGCCTATGGTATACAGCCCTCTATATCCGTTTTCCCGGGCCAACTCTCTGCCCGCAGCGATCAGTTTTTCTCCGATTCTCTGGCCGCGGCAGGCCGCATTTACCTTCAGATCATACAGATACAGATATTTGTTCCAATTGTGCTGATAGATGGCCAGTCCCACGCATTGTTCCCCCTCATAGGCTCCCATAAAAATACAGTCTTCCGCCATGGCGTCGTAGTCATAGTTTTCATCGGGAAAAACCATGTCGTGCACCTGCTCCTGGGGCAGCCTGACTGTGTCGAAACTCCAATTCTCCCCATCGTAATGTGCAATCATACGCCCATATATAGAAAATGGTTCGTTGGGAAGACGGATATCCGCCTCCCGATCTTTTTCAATTCTCCTAACTATAATCTCCATTCTTTAACCTCCCATCTGCCCGCCTTGGCGGGCGCTCAAATTAAGATGAAAAATGTTTATTTCTTGTCATTTTCGAGTATGAGAAAAAGTTCTCATCACTCTCCCAGACCAAGATTCATCACCATGCACTCTTCAGATGCCACAAATCCCAGCCGCTCATACAGAGGTCGGCCCGGCTCCGTGGCATCCAGACTGATCTCCGTCACTCCTCTGCCCCTGGCCTCCCGGATCAGCAGTTCCGCCATCCGGGCGGCAACGCCCTGCCTGCGGTACGCTTCTCTGGTGTATACATTCATCAGATGCGCCCTTTTCCCCGTGGGGTGAGAAAAGGTGGGCATCACCCCAATATAACACAGGGTTGCGCAGCCGATGACCTGTCCCTGCTCCATCGCCAGAACGGTGGTCTGATCCCCTGCGGCAAAATACGCCCTGCTCTCCTCCACCAGTCTGGCGTCAAACACATAAGTCTCCGGCAGATCATTCACCACCCGCAGCATCTCCAACCTACTATTCATCAGCAGTTCCATATCCTCTTTCCCTACAAAACGATATTCTGTCATGAATCTCCTCCATGTCCATATATCCTTCCTCTCCTTACCTCTCGCGGTACACAAAATCACTGAACTCTGCATGACCCCCCGCCTCTTTTGTGGAAAATACCACCAGGCCGAAACGGCAACCTGTAAAGTGGTCCAGCTTAAAATATACCTTGTGCCCTTCCCCCAGCTTTTTCCAGGGATTGTACATTTTGAAACCGGGACTGCGATAGTAGAAGGTGACTATATCCGTCATATTGGTGAAATCCGCCTCCAGTTTCAGCCGCACCGTATCCTCCTCCCACGGAATAGCCGCTCTTTCCTGCTCCATATTCTCCTCCGGGTTCAGGGGCACCATAGAATTCTCCGCTGCCTCCACAGTGCGCACCGTCAGATACAGCCTGCCCTCTCTTCTGGTCAATCCCACAAATCCATAACAGCCCTGCAGGGCGCAAATTCCGGCAAAATCTCCCTCTCCAAGGCCGCTGCCATCCACTGTCACCTCTCCGGCACAGCCCGGATATGTCATTCTCTGGGTGATCATATTTCTGGCCTGGGTCATGCGGCTGCAGACCTTGTCTGTCCGCACCTGCCAGCAGCCCCTCTCCCTGTCATGTAAAACCAGCGCCAGCTCCGGCTCATGGTTAAATTGCCAACAGGCTTTCAGTTCTCCTCTGAAATCGTCGCTCTCCACCAGCGGGTGATACACATATCCCGGTCGGGTACTTTTCACCTCAAACTCCTCCGGTATCAGACCGTTTTGACCAAATACGGGATAGTCCTTCTCCCAGCTCACGGGCACAAGTATGGGAATCCGACCCACTGCGCCGCTGTCCTGAAACAGCATGGCATACCATTTCCCGTCCGGCGTATCCACGATACCACCCTGGGCAACTCCCTGTCCACAGTAGCCTCTGTCATCATCCAGCACATCTCCCCCGGTAAACTCTCCCGTCAGGGAATCCGCCACAAAACAGGCCTCCGTCCTCCTCCAGCAGTCCCTCCTGGAATGGATAAAGAACAGGTAGTACTTTCCGTTGATCTTATAAAAATGGGTTCCTTCATACCCCAGTCCCGGATGCCCCTCGTCACTGACCGCCAGCCTGTGGAGTCCGCCCTCCAAGGGACCGCTCAGATCGCTTTTCAGTTCCGTGATATAGATATTTTTGTTGCCATAGGCAATATACACCCTGTCGTCATCGTCAAACAGCAGGGAACAGTCGTGATAAAACCCTTCCACATAATGTTTTTCCCACGGCCCCGAGATATTTTCCGCCGTATAGAGGTAAGTTTTATGGGTATCATTGGCAACAAAGCATACATAGTAGGTTCCCTTGTGATGCCGCAGAGACGCCGCCCACATCCCCTGGCCGTAAATGTTCTCCTGTCTCTCCAGCCTCTGACCGGGAGTGCCGTCCAATCTATCATAGACATAGGCTGTATGCTCCCAGTTTCGCAGATCGTAGGAGCGAAGAATCTCACAGCCCGGCATGAAATGCATGGTGGTACTCACCATATAGTAGGTGTCTTCCACCCGGATCACATCCACGTCCGGGTAATCCAGACGGGTGATAGGGTTGATATGTGGATACTGCATGGTCCTCTCGTAGGAATATCCCCTGTCCGGCTTTACCTCCCCGGGTTTCCATTCAAAATATACCACTCCGTTTTCCGCCACAGTGAAGGTTTTCTCCGTCCTGCCGTTTCTGACACAGACCCGCTCCGTATCTGTGTGGGGCGTGGCGGCCTCGCGCAGCAGCTGCCTCTCCTCCTCGGTGAGATTGGCAGGCTCGCCCAGATCATGCCACACCTTCAGGGGATTACAATGCTTTTCATCCACCATCCGGGTCAACAGACAGCCCTGAGACGCCTCCGGCATTTCCAGGGTGACACACAAGTCATATCCCGCCCGGTTATTTGTCATGTTCCAGACAACGCCCCGATAGGTTCCGTCCGACAACGCCATAACCACCGCATTGTCGTCCCGATAGATGCAATGTCCCGGTTTTTCCTTCAGCTTTTTGAAAAAAACAAAGCTCCAGAAGGTCGGCTTGGGAATACATCCCTCCGCAACCAATCCAAAACCTCCGTGAAAGGGTGTAAACGGTACGCCCTGCTCCTCAAACACGTCCCCGAAGGTCCAGTAGGAATAAGAGGCATTGTCCTCCCCCAGCCTGGAGAGCTGCTGTGCTATAAAAGCGGCATTCTGGTTGGTGTCGTGCAGCGGACAATTGGGGATATAGGAGGTGTTGAACTCCGTAATATGTATCTCCAGTCCCCTGTACTCCGGGAAACTGTCAATGATCTCTCTGGTGGTATGTAAATTGGCGAAACCATCCTCCGCCTTCATCAGCTCCGCATAGCCATAATGCCCCACGTTCTCCGGCAATTCCGTGGTATAGTGATGCCTTGTAACGAAATCCAGGGGAATGCTGTTGTCATGGCAGTACTGCAGGAAAGCTCTGATCCACACCTCGTCGCTGCCGCCGCACACCGCCGGGCCGCCTACACGGAACCGGCTGTCCACCTCTTTCACTGCCCGGAATGTGTGATGAAACAGCTTAAAGTACTCCTGCATATCCGCATTCTCCCAGAACCCCGGCAAGTTAGGTTCGTTCCAGACCTCCACGGGCCAGGTAGCCACCTCATCCCTTCCATATCGCTCACATAGATGCTGCAGCAACGCTTTTACCATCTCACACCACGCGTCATAGGAGGACGGCGGCGTAGTATTACCCTTCCAGTAAAAAATGGTCTGACTGCCGCTGGCCATTCGGGATGGCATAAAGCCCAGCTCCAGAAAGGGTTTCAGCCCCAGCTCCCGATAGCCGTCCATCACCCGGTCAATATATGTATAGTTATACTCCGTCCGGCCATCCTCCGTCTCCTGATAGACAGCCATATCATCACAAAAAAGTCCGTGTCCCCGGATATGCTTAAATCCAATTTCCCGCTGAACTAACTTAAGCTGCTCCATATACTCTCTGTGCAGCGCAAGGCCCATTCTGCCCGTACCGACACAGAAATCCACACAATTGTTAAATTCCACCCTGTTTGCTGCCGTCAGCGCAATCTTTCTCTCCCTCATGCTCCCCTCCGCTCTATCTGTCCTACTCTATAGTTAATAACATTAGAAATTTCGTTCACTATAGTTCCTCTGTCAGTCGGCATATTTCGTCAATCATACCGCCAATGGTCTCAATGGTATCCAATAACGGAGCATCCGTGGTGATGTCTATACCAGCCAGAGCCGCCAGCCCCACGGGGTCCAGCGTACTTCCCGCCGCCAGTACCTTCTTCCAGTCCTCAATAGCGCCCTCCCCCTCATTCTCAATACGCTTACACATCTGCGTGGCAATCGTGAGTCCGGCGCTGTAGGTGTAGGAGTACAGGCCCATGTAATAGTGAGGCTGGCGCATCCAGGTCAGTTCCGCCCCGGGATTGATCTCCACTGCGTCCCCCCAGAATTTCTGCAGGGTATCCCGCATAATATTGCTCAGAGTTTCCGCCTGGACACTATCACCCGCATCCACCAGCTTGTACACCTCCCTCTGATAGGCCGCCTCCATGAGATGGGTCACAAAATTATGGTAATAGGTGTTGCCGATCATACAGGTCAACACCCAGCGTCTGAAACGCTTGTCCTCATTGGTCTTTAGCAGATAGTGAGCCATCAGCAGTTCGTTCATGGTGGAGGGAGCCTCCACAAAATAGGTGGACACCTCCGTGTCAAAGATGGACTGGCTGCTGTTGCAGGATTTAAAATGTCCGGCATGTCCCAGCTCATGGGCCAGAGTGAACACATCCGACATCTTATTATTCCAGGTCAGCAAAATAAAGGAATTTTTGCCATAGGGGCTGGCGCAGAAACCACCGGTGGATTTCCCTTTATTCTGGACAAAATCCACCCAGCGCTGCTCATAGGCGGTGCGCACCATCCTCACATAGTCCTCCCCCAAAATCGAAAGCCCTTTCTCTATATACTCTTTGGAGCCCTCGATGGTCACTGACGGGGCATAGTCCGGGTCCACGGGAAGTTTCAAATCCGCAAAAGTCATCTTGTCCAGGCCATGCACTTTCTGAATCAACTTTGCGTACTTGCGCATATGAGGAGCCAGTTTCTCCGTGATCAGGTTGATCTGGCGGTCATAAAGCTCCCGGCTGACTTTCTGGTCAAAAAGCAGATAGTCATACACCGAATCAAAACCCCTCAGAGTAGACAAAACTTTTTCCGTCTGCACATTGGCGTTGTAGGCTGTTGCCGTCACGTTCTCATACTCCTTGATCTTTTTGGAAAAAGCATCAAAAGCCGCCCGGCGCACCTGGGTGTCCGGCTCGTACTCGTAGTCATCCTCAAAGAGGGTGTAGCCCAGCGGATACTCCTTTCCCTCCACCACAAAGGGATCAAACTTCATATCTGCCAGCTTGGCGATATTGTAGACCTCATAGGGTGTGCCGTAGATGCTCTGGCTCAGCGCGGAGACCACCCGCTCTGCCTCCGGATGCAGCCTGTGAGCCTTGTCCCGCAGAATATTCTGCAAAAAATACTTATTGCCATTACTGATAGCTATAGCCTTTTGAATAACCTCCTCATCCTGCTCCATGATCTCGCTCCTGACAAAACTCAGGCTGCTCTGCAATTTTGCGATCAGGCGGCTGATTTTGCCGTTTCTCTCCTGATTATAATTGTCATAGTAGTCCACAGATACCGCCAGATCGCAGTAACTGCCCGTGAGCGTCATCAACTCGTACACCTGCCTGTAGGATGTAACACAGGCTTCTATCTGCTCCGGCGCATCAAGCCGTCCCTTGTACTTCTCCACGATCTCCTGGGTCAGCTGCTCCATCTTCTCCGCATCCCGGAGCATGTCTTCCTCCGTGGTGTATATCTGGGACAAATCCCAGGTCAACTCCACCGGCACATCCTTTCTACTCTTCAATTCCTCTGCCATTTTCATGTCCTCCTCATTTCTGTTCCTAATTATTATGAACCTCAGCCATAGGCCAGTCAATCGTCATCAACTACTATTTCTTATCTGTCTCAAATTTTCCTCTACATGCATATCACAGGTTTCACCTGTGATACTGCACAAATACGTATATGAAACGTTAGTTTCATACTTTCCTCTACATGCATATCACAGGCCTGCCTGCAATACTGCACAAATCGGTATATGAAAGTTTACTTTCATACTTCCTCAAGCGCCACGAACTGCACGCCCTGCCGATCCGCCACACCGCAGTATAAAGTCTCATCCTGCCGCCCGGTCTCCAGATAATGCCTGATCACATAACCCGCCGAATAAGGCATGTCTCTCCCGCAGACCTCTGTAAGCGGCACCCACTCCAGAACCCCTTCATTACAGGTATCCTGAACCACCGTCCCTGTCGCCAGTCTGGCAAAGAAATAATAGTTCTGCCGAATCTCGCCATCCTTTTGCCGCAGGGTGATATACCGCAACTGCAAACCTTCCATATCCTTTTCCGCCAGCCCAATCTCCTCGCTTACCTCCCGCAGCAGCGCCGCTCTGGCGTCATTTAATTCCTCTTTCTCAAAATGCCCGCCGATCCCGCACCAACAAGGATTTCTGAGTACCCTGGAACCGATGCGGTACAAGAGCAGCATCCTGTCTCCTGCCATGAGATAAAGACTCACCATGTTTCGTAATTTGCCCACCATCACTACCTCCATTTAAGTATCCATAAAAGACACTGCAGCCGTCTTGCAGGATTTGCAGATCTGTACATATTCCACCCCCACTCCAAGACTGCAATATGTCGCGTCAAGCTGGGCCAGATGTGTCATTGTCTTTCCACACCGGGGGCACTTGGCGAAATGTGTGTTGGGATGATTCAGAAAACAGGGCCTGCCTCCAATGGCGTTTCTCTTGTCTCTTTTGCAATAATTCATGGAAACCGGCTCTTGCGACAGGACAAAACGGGAATGCTTACTCCAAACATCCGCACAGACCGTACCGCTGCCATCCGGGGGAATCTTAGGACTCCAAGGTTTTCCGGCGAACTCCCAGCCGATAAACTCGCTCTCGCCATTCTCCTGCCATCTGCAAAAGCTGTAATCCATCTCTGCAACACAGGCGGCACAGTATTTTATCTTGATTTTTCCAGGGATGCCCAGAAAGGCCAGCCGCTCATCCCCACCGTCAACAACCAGCTCATTCACAAACTTAGAACCGCAGGAGGGGCAGCTGTCCTCGCAGACGCCGCCAAAGACATTTTCCTCCAAATTATCGTCCTCTGCCTTTTCCAGCGCATAGCATCTGTCAAAATAAAGCTGCCGTCTCTCACCCTGTTCCACGACCCAGCCTCCCGCCTTTGCATAGTGCATGGGATGACTCACCAACTTTTTCATCCAAAGCCTGGGATGGTCTTCCCACTTTACAAAACATTCCGCCGTGGTCTCATCCCCAATGGCCGCAAGTGCCGTCAGAGCACCAAAAACATCCTCTGTACCATAATCCTCCAGCAGAGAGATCAGCCTGTCCCTAGTATCCGCATCCGCGTTCTGATACAGAAAATTCGGATAAAAAATTCCCGCCTCCAGCGCCGCTCTGGCAAATCGGGGACTTTCCACACCCTCGTCACAGATTAACTTCTCGCAGGACTCGTCATACCCCCGCCCAAGGCATTTAAGCGCTTCATCAATCTTCTCCTCCAACTCATCATACTCCTGCTTAAAGTTCTCCGCTGCCTTATCCCTCTTCTCCTCCATCTTTATCCTCCATGAGCGTAATCCAGTACCTCTTAATCCTCTCTCCGTCCACCAGCACCTCTTTCTCAAATACTCCGCCGCATCCCAGAATTGTCCGTTCACTGGCGGGATTGTTCCTGGTACAGGTTACCATGACCTTGTCCAGCCCCCGTCTCCTGCAGTTTTCCAGATTCAGTCGCAGCATCTCCCTGGCATAGCCCTTGCCCCGCTCGTCCGGCCGCACCGTGTAGCCTATGTGCCCGCCCCAGAGTCCCAGTATGGGATGGTTGATATGGTGCCGCAAATCAATAATTCCCACCAGCCTTTTGTCCGACTGCCGGATGGCCAGATACACATGGGAGGGCACCTTTCCCGGCTCCACCTCCTGCTCCTGCCGCCAGACCATCTCCATCCATTCCTCCATATCCTCATATTGCTCCAACCGACTGCATCCGGCAAATGCGTCCGCATCCCCTGCCCCAAGCAGTTCCTGTCGAAACTCCTGCAGCTGCTGTATGTATTCGAGTGCGGGACGCACCAATTTCAATTCTTCCATAATGTGACAAACTCCTCCAAAAATAAGTGAATAAGGTGCTCCCGGGAAACCGAAAACACCTTATTGTATCCTGCATTTTAGACTATTTTCGCTCCAAACGGCATGAGCGCCAGCTTTGCCAGCTTGAAATGCTGCATGCCAAAGGGAATTCCGATAACAGTGATACAGAACAGGCAGCCCCAGATCAGATGATGCAGGGCCAGAGGAATTCCGAATATCAGAATCCATATGATATTCACGATCAACGACACTGCCCCGCCGCCATACTGGATTTCCTTTCCAAATGGAAAGAAAGACATGGAGGCGAGCTTAAAGCACTGCACACCCACGGGAGCGCCTATGATAGTGATACACCACAGACATCCTGCCAACAGCCAGAGAAGTCCGCCGACACATCCGCCAAATATAAACCAAATAAGATTTCCCAGACAACTCACTGTTACAATATCCTTTCTGAAATTTATTTTTAAGTTCTACTGCAGTTCTACGGCAGTAGAACTGCATTTCTCCCCGACCTACCGCTTTTTCTCCTTTGAGGACAATATGCCTATAATGATCAGAAGTGTAATCACCGTCAGCGCCTCCGCCCCCAGAAGGGCAAACGAATGCACTGCCAAAAACTTATCTACCATACTCATTCCGGAAGTATCATCCGAGGAATACCCGTTCCCTGAATCGCCATAACCATATTTCTCCAGGAACGAATCAACGTCAAAACCATCGGGATCAAAATCATCCCAGTCAAATCCCTCATCCGCATCATATCCCCCAAAGGAATCGTCACTGGAACCGCTGCCGGTAGTCCCCCCGTTTGCCAGAGCAGAGGAATAATCCGATACCGCCTTGGCAATCTCCCGGATCGTCCCCTCCTCAAAGATACTCTTCAGCCCGCATTCCTCCATCAGCTCACAGTAGGTCGTAGTCAGGCCATAGGTGGTCAGCTCCATATATTTGTCGATTCCCGCCTGACGATCCTGCTGGGCTATCGTCCATATATCCAGCGCCGCCAGAGCTGAGGTTCCATAGCTGACATAGTACATGGGAGAGGAAAACGTGTGGGGCACATCCACCCAGTCATAAGCCTCTTCCTCCGAGTCATAGTAGGTGTAGCCATATTCCAGAGAGAGGGTGCGGAACAGGCGGTTAACCTCCTGGGCAGTCATCTCATGGTCCGCTGAAAATACAGCATTCTGGAATTCGTCGTACAAGCAGCCGTCGATCACAGAATATAGAATCTGATACAGAATCATCTGCCGGGCGCTATCTCCCAGGCCCTCCCCGTACACGTCGTCCGCATATTCCAGATACAGCAGTTCCAATCCCTGGGAGTGAATCTCCGCCACATCCATATTGGTCACGTCGGTAATCAAAGTGGTTCCCGCATGAAACGCCTCATTGTAATGGCCGAACTCATGAATCATGGTCTCCAGATCATAATAAGAATAGTCCGGCGTGTTAAAAATAAACGGCTCCTGATACTCATACAGAGTGGTGGTATAGCCCACATTCATCTTGCCGGGGTCATAGTCGATATCATATAGGTGATGATCCACCATATACTGGTACACCTCTGCCAAAGCAGGGTCGATATCTCCCATATGCTGACCCACCACTTCTATCACATAGTCCTCCGTCAGATGATCCATATAGAGCAGGTCATAGAGATTTCCACTATAGACATTCTCTTCCACCTCTGCCAGCACAGGCACAATGTATTCCTTCACCGCCGCATATACAGCCTGAATATCTTCCGTGGTATAGTCCCTGTTGTACAGGTCCGCGTAGGCATACTCGGCGTAATTGTCATAGCCGTAAATCTGTGCCCGGGCGTTCCTGTTTTTTACCAAGTCCAGGAAAATGGGACATATCGCCTCATTCTTTGCTTTGTCCAGCGCCGTGCTTATGGCTACCATTTCCCGCCAGGTCAGATCGTCTATAGCTTCGTTATAGGACTCCTCCGTCCATTTCTTTCCTTTTACCGTCACGGTATACTCCGCCATGCTGGCCTGGTCATACTGCTGTTCCAGAGCGTTCTCCTCATCCAGCAGCGCCTGCAGCTCCTCGGTCATATCCTCGTACTCCAGATATTCCTCCACCAGCTCCTCGTCGTTGATATGGCCGCCCAGCGACTCCCGGTAATCCGTGCCCAACACATCTCTCACCACCTGCAGGAACTGATCCACCACATCCCGGTATATCTGCTGCAGCTCAGTGTCAATACTGGCATATTCCTCGTTGTTCACATCCCGATAATATCGTATCTCATTCAATGCCTGCTGGGTATACAGCTTATCCAGCTCCTTGCCCATCAGCTCATAATCTTCAATGATCTGTTCATCGTTCCCCGGCTCCTGGGACAGAGTTCTCATCTCCTCTATCAGAGTATATGCATATGCCGGATCGTATCCCACATACTCCATATCCTCATAGCTTAAATCCGCGCGTACAATATCCGAATCGTCGTACCACTGGGTCTGTGCGTGGACCGAAAGGGTCTGAATCGCAATAAAGCCCGCCGTCATCAGGGATAATCCTGCTCTTTTAATATTTCTGTGCATCCTTCCTACCTCACTTTTCCTTGGCGATATCACCATTGTCCTATGTTCCGGGGTTCTTGTCAAGTCTCTTATTGCCGCATCTGCATGTTTTTAACCGCCGTCAGAATTCGATCAAAGAACCATTCAGAGTCAGTGATATTTTTACAGAATGGAATATGTATAAATATCATCTTTGTACCGATTCCCTTTTCGTAAATATAGTTTAGCCCATTCCAGTATAACGCATTGCAAAAGGAGGTTCCGGCGTTATCAGAAATCTGAACGGATAATTCATTGGCCTCAAAAATACTTCTCAACTTGTCATACTCAAAATTTGTCTGGATACGGGCAGCCATATTTCTCGCAGTCGTCTCAATATATAGTTTATTTTTTATATTGGGTTTCTGCCCAAAGCTGAATACATAGTCATATCTGTGCAGAGATATTTTCTCTATAAGGAGCTGCGAGTCAGCGATTTTATTGTTGGGAAGTATAATTGACTCACAGCCTGCCTTTTTTATGAGCAACTCTGAAGACGTACCGCAAAAACCTGTCAATAATACCATAGCCGTCTTCCTCACAGAATCTTTTCCATGCCGATCTTCTGAGGCACCAGGCCGCACTTCTCATAAAAACTCTTAGCCGCATCATTGCAGGACCACACGTTCAGCGTCACATTGTAGCAGTTCTCCCTGCGGGCAAAATCCAGCACATACTCGTATATCCGGCTGCCGATATGCTCCCCCCTGTGTTCCTCCTCCACGCACAGATCGTCTATGTACAGGGTCTTGATATCCGTCAGAATATTGCTGTCCGGATGCTGCTGAAAAACACAGAACGCATATCCCAGCACCTGCTGCGACGTCTCGTCCACTCCCACAAAGATTGGCCGGCTGTCGTCCCGGATCATTTCCGCCAGCTCCCGGTCCGTATATTTTTTAACATTTCCCTTAAACAAATCCGGCCTGCCGTTATGGTGTACCGTCAGCACCTGGAATAGTAACCTGTTGATTCCCTCCATGTCCCTCTCCTGCGCCCGTCTAATCTGCATGTCTTTGGCCTCCCGTCCGCTCAAATGTCAAAGGGGAGCGGCTTCGTACCACTCCCCTGCCATTTCCTCAAACTTTATTTCACTATAACACAAAGCAGGTGAAAAGTACAGAAGTTTTTCACGTTCCGCGCTGTTGCTTTTGCGGATATATTTCTTTATAATGGAGTCACAACTATCATTTGGATCAGACGAACAAAAATGGAGAAAAGGCGAATGGATAAACGGCTGGAGCAAATACGGGACAGCGAGAGAAAATCTCACACAGAAATATACACTGCCAGCGAATTGTATCAGGAGGGCAGCTGGCTCAGCAAACCGATCAAGTCAGTGCGGGACCTGATGCCCCTGTTTCAGAATTATCAAGAACTGCATGTGCTGGACCTGGGCTGCGGCGTGGGAAGAAACTGTATCTTTATCGCCCAGCACTACCAGAACATTCCCTGTGTTATCGACTGTGTGGATATACTGGAACTGGCCATAGAAAAGCTTTGCGCCAATGCAGAAAAATATGGTGTGTCCGCAGGTATACGGGGAACTGTCTGCCCGATAGAAAAATATCCCGTCCGGGAGGAATATTACGATCTGACTCTTGCCATATCCGCTCTGGAGCATGTGGACTCGGAGAAATCTTTTATCCACAAATTACAGGAGATACAGACCGGAACACGCAAAGGCGGCGTTGTCTGCCTGGTTGTCAACTCCCAGGTAAAAGAAAACGACATATCCACCGGAGCTGAAATGCCTGCCCAGTTTGAAGTCAATCTTTCCACAGAAAAATTGCTGACGATTCTCCGGCAGACCTTCGCCGATTGGACAGTTCTGAAATCCTCAGTTCAAAGCCAACAATATGACATTCCCAGAGAATGGGGCACTGTGTCACTGACCAGCAATGTGGTTTCCTTCATAGCACGAAAATAGTTGCATCCCCCCGCTCACGGGTATATAATATCAGTGATGTCAGTTCTGGGAGGAGTGCGGCCTTTGGCTGTATTGCTGGTGTCTAGGAGCAAACACACAGAGAAAATCCCATAGAACACGCAGCAGCTGACATCTTTTTTAATGCTTTGAACACTTAACTGACAACAATGCCTTTATGTCATCAAGGTGTTCCTCGCAAGTAACACGATAATGAATCCATCCTCCATCACCGCAGGGATACTTATTGTCTATATATTCTTGTGTGTATTTCAGAAGTTGGTCATAAACTGTTCTATATTGCTTATCCGATAACCGCATCATAACAGTGAAAGCATTGTCCTCAGCAAAAACGTTACATATAAGCTTGTTTTTCTTTTTATGAGCAACTCCCCAGCCATAATTATTTCCATACGGGAAAACTACTTTTTGCTCTGTATTAAAAATGGATGTCAACCATTCGTTCAGCGAAGAAAACCTTTCTGCATTTTTACCACAGAATTCTGTCATTTCTTCAATTGTAGGCGCTGCCTGTTTATTAAGCATCCTTTCGTACATAAATACCTCCAAAACTTTCAATTTTGTTCATAATACTCTGCTCCTTACGGATATTATATCAGAAAAATCCTGACACCATATGTCAGGATTTATTCTTTTCGTATATTTTTTTTGCCCGCTCTGCTATCACATCTTTCAGGGCGAGCGGTTCTATAATCTCCACAAGGGGTCCAAAGGAAAGCAAAAAGCCAATTACCCATTCATCATATGGCATCCATACCGTGACGAGCAGATCACCATTCTCCTGTCTTTGCACCAGATCGGGACTAAACTCATCATACACTCTATAAGTTACTTCTTTTGAAAAAAGGAATATAAACTTGCAGTATTCCTGTGAGGATGCATCCTGATATTCAGGCAAAGGAGGAGGCTCTATTCCTTCATCCAGCAGTTCACAATCTAAAATTCGACTTAATCGAAAGAATCGATACGCCTGTCGCTCCATACAAAATGCGTGTAAATACCACGCCCTCGATTTATACAGCAATTTTACCGGCTGTACGATTCTTTCACTGAAGGCAGCATTCATACTGGCATAATGAAGTTTTACACATCGTTTTTCAAGTACTGCTGTCTTCAACAATTCAAAATACTGCTTATCTCTGGTTTCATTTCCCCATCGTGAAAAGTCCACTCCAAACCAGCTCTCCGAAGGAGCAGAAAAAAGCGCGGTCAATTTTTCCAATAAGCTATCTGGATAAGTGTTACCGGTAACCGTAAGACTCTGTAAAGCGGCCAGCATTTCTCTCTTTTCCCTCTCTGACAGCATGGCTTTACCCAGAACGAAATCGGACATCAGGCGGAATCCCCCACCACGTCCTGTTTCTGCATAGACAGGGATTCCCGCTTCGCTCAAGACTTCAATGTCACGGTAAATAGTGCGAACAGAAACCTCCAACTTCTCCGCCAGTTCCGGTGCGGTCGCATGGCCTTTGTTTAATAAATGATATACTATTTTAAATAACCGGCTCTCTTGCATAGGAAATTTCTCCTGTCATTAAGCATTCCGAACAAGGGGGGGCCCACTGATCATTTATCTCTACCTGCATTCCTATGTTGCCGAATGCAGATTCTAATTATGAAAAATCATTCATTTTGCTTACAATTAACTTCATACCGATTTCATTCCCCACTATTTCACCGGTTTCACAGAATCCGATAGATGCATAAAGCTCTCTTGCAATACGATTTGTTGCATAATATGCTGTATAAACCTCTTTTACTTTAAAACGATTAACTAAATAATCGATACCAAGTTTTAAGGCTTTTTTGCCGTATCCTTTATTCTGATACTTTTCATCAATCATAAATTTCCATAGAGTATAATATCCCTTGGACTCATAATATCCCAGCATAATAAATCCAACCATTGTGTTGTTTGCATAAATAGCAAAGGGAAAAGCAGTATCATGATATACCCATGCCTGTGCCAACGAATGAACAGTTGATGAAACAAAGTTTTTCTGACTATCAGCAATATTCAAATTAAGACATTCTTCATAATTTTCTTTTGTTATTTCCCTTAACTCAACCATCAGGATCCCTTCCTCAATATACGACACCTTTATAGTTCATTTAATGCTTTCCACTTGTATGGATTATATAATACCACCATACATATCTAAAAATCTGCTTTTCATGGGTACATAATTCCAAAAGAAGAGTTTCCGGTTTATCACACTGATTATATCATTGGCGGTTTCAATCATCAATGTACGGTTAATAAAATCGCCAGCACCCTGCCGCATCAATTCGAAATAAAAAAGAATTTTTTCTTTAATGTCAAAATCCTGGCGGTTGCCCACCAGGATCTCATCCACCTTAACATGAAAAAAACAGGCCATTGCATACATGTTATCAAATGTAGGCAGACATTCTCCTCTCTGCCACTTGTATATGGCCTGGGGCTGCTCAAAGCCCAAAAACGCCTGCAGCTGCCTGACACTGATACCTCTCTGCTCCCGCAGTTCCTTGATCCTCCTGCCGGTGGCCTTCAGATCAATCATCGGAAAAACATGTTCCATATTGCTGCCTCCCTCCCGCCCTATCTGGGCTGTCAACGAAAATGAACTGCAATACCTCATGGGTACTGCAAAGGTTACAACATCTCCCGAACACATCTCATATACTATAGCAGTTTTTCCTCCCTCTTTCAAGGGGTTTGTATACTTTTATTCCCCGGATAAACCCTCCCTGCGAAGGAATTCACAGATAATGTCCAGCACAGTATCGCTCCAGAACACAGCGCCGCCGTGGCCAGCTCCCTCTATTTCCCAATAGACAACATCTTTGCCTGAGGCCATGAGCAAATCATATAGATATTGGCTCTGTCTTACGCTGACCTGGCGGTCCTCCGCGCCATGGAGCAGAAGGATGGGGGGCAGAGGCGTGTCCTTGTCAATATACATTTTGCAGCTCGCCTCGTAGGCCAATTCCACCTCTTCCGTAATCTCGTCAACTCCCAGCAAATTCCTACTGGGTCTGAAAGTCTCCGGCATAAAGGCAGGAATCGGCTCGGCGGCGCACATGAACAGATCTGCAGGGGCAGATTCCGCAATCACTCCCTTGACCATACTGGCAGCAAATCCTCTGACATCCTTCAGACCATTGGCGCTCCTCATCGCCGTCATCAGCGCAATGTGGCCCCCAGAAGAGTTGCCCGCCAGAAAAATCCTGTCCGGATCAATATGAAATGCTTCCGCCTTGGACAGCAGGAACAGAACCGCCCGCTCCACATCCTCCACCTGCGCCGGATACCGGGCGATAGTGGACTCCCGGTACTGCAGCGCTGCGACCACAAACCCTCTCTCCGCAAGTCTCGAAAGGGCGGGGATGCTATTATACATTTCCTGTTCATACCAGGCGCTGCCGGGAATGAAAATCACCAAAGGATACGTTTCGTTCTCTTTCCACTCCTGCCGATACGGTATGATCAACTGCAAATATCTCTTTGTTTCCTCATATTCGTGATACATCACGTTAGGAACATACAGCCATTCCAGGTCCTTACATTCCACGCGGATTGTATTTTTCATAATTACCTCCCGATCTTGTCATTCATCAAAAGCCCCTGCTCTGTCTTCCCAGGCAGAGACGGCTACACCGCCAGCCTCTGCAGCGCCTCCTCCACCGGGGCGTACCGGGGGCTGTCCAGAGTCCTGCACAGGCTTTCATAGGGGTCCTGCACTTCTCTGTGAGCCGCCACCTTCATGGCATTCTGGGAAAAACCGGACAGCAGACAGATACCCTGTTCCCCTGTCACGGCAGGTATCGTATTGCTGCGCCCACACACGTTCCAGAAGATCAGGCGGGGCATGGGATAGCCCGCCTGAGCATACTCTGCGGCAATCCGCTCAAACAGCGTCTTGTTGTAGGTCTGATTTCTCCCACCAGAATACTGGCTGCTGGCCGCATCAAACTCCATGTCGGAGATGATTAGCACCTGCTTCGGAATCTCCTCCGCAGGCACATCATGGCTCACCGCCATGTCCAGCAACAGACGAAAAACCGCCTGGATATTGGTGTTGGCCACCTCGTCATAGGCACGCATGATCTCCAGTTTTTCCTTCAGACTCCCGCCCCTGCTCAGATCGATCAGTTGAGGGGTCTGGCTGAAACTGATGGCCATATCGTGAAAAATCCCCTCAAGCTGCGCCGCAAAGTAGATGGCCAGCGAATGGCAGACTTCAATGGCGCTTACCAGACCGGAGCCGTCCACCGGAGAGTACATGCTGCCGGAACCGTCCGCCACCACGATGCAGTCCTCCAGCCCCCAGTCATTTTGAAAGCCCTCCTTAAGCAGTTTCTGCCACATCAGCTCCGCCAGCAGATTCTCTTTAAGCGAGGCGCTCCAGCAACAGCTATTGCTGCCGGTATAGATTTTATGGACGATCTCATAGGGCATGACGCCTCCGGTATTCAATTTCCCATCCTCCAGGTACACCCGGCGCAGATAGTCCTCCCGGCGCGCTCTGTCATGTCTGGCAAAGGCCGCGTCATACAACAGATTAGCTTTGGCCGGAACCTTCTCATAGTCCACCTGTTCCCACTGGGAGGCCGACATTTTTACCTCTGTCACATCCAGATAGGCTCTGAGGGTCGACAATGTCCGGCGGTACTCTCTCCTGCCCATACCCAGCATTTTCGCGATCCTGACCGCCATGGCGCGGGTGGCCGCGCTGGAAGTATTGATGCTGGGCAGCCACTTGGCCAGCAGACTGGCAGGGCGTCCCTCCTCCATGGCCTCCCGGTCCGCCCTGAGCAGCCCTGCGACATAGGCTCCCATCTCCTCCTGCAGCGGCGTATCCAGATAGAGCAGCAGATCGTCATACCGGCCATACTGGGGAATCAGTCTCATTACCTCCCGGGCAATCTCCGGCTGGGACTCAGCCAGATACCGCATACAGATGCGGA
>JAAUZI010000016.1 GCA_014804645.1 Lachnospiraceae bacterium
AGATGCAGGCAACCATCCCGGGCATTGAGATCAGGAAGAAACTAGCCATTAGGGAAAGGTTGAATAATATTTGACAACAAGGGGGAAATAGAAGTAAACTGAAGGAAATAAAGTCTGGGTAGATCCAAAGCAGGAACTCTCTGCGACTCTCCAACTGACAGTAAGTTTACTCTATCAAACGTGCGAAAGAGGATTGCATTTCCGAGATTTTTCGAGTATATTGTAAATAGATATAAGGCAATATAAACAGGGAGGACGAGGCATATGGAATTTGTGGAGAGAAAACGCTGGTTATTTTTGGGCTTGCCCTTTACTTTTACCAAGTACACCATCAAGGAGGACTTGATTACCATTGATACGGGACTGCTCAAGACCGTGGAGAACGACTGCTATATGTACAAGGTGCAGGACGTGCAGCTCACCGCCACTCTGATGGAGAAGTTGTTTCGCCTGGGGACTGTGATCTGTTTTACCGGGGATACTACGGACCCCAGACTGGAGCTGGTGCATATCAAGAATGCCCGGGCGGTGAAGGATTTTATTCTGGAGATGTCCGAGGCTGCCAGACTCAAGAGACGCACGGTGAACATGCTGGATATCGGTTCCGGGGACATGGCGGATCTGGACGATATGCAGTAGGATAGAGACAGGCCGGATAGGGGTAAAGTCAGGCGGGGAGGGGTAGAAACAGAGCGGCAGCGCAGGTTTCTTACCCTTCCTCCGGCTTTGTCAGCAGCTTTTCAAACAGCAGTCCTGCCCCGAACCAATAGGGGGCATAGTCGAGTCGGATAACCCGGCTGATGTTCCATCTGGAGCGGCTGTAATCCCAGGGACAAAGGGATTTGCTCTTCAGCAGCAGGCCGCTGATAAACTCCATGGAAAAGATCATGGACATGTAGGCCAGCCCTCGCATAAGCAGAGGCTTTTTTTTCATGAGGCGAAACAGTGGGGCAAACAGGGCTGCGCAGCCATAGATGGGGAACATCCAGATGGAAGTGTCGCCCCGGAGGGAAAACTGTCTGCGGCGGATTCTGCCCATGGCGGTGAAGACGATTTCCATACACCAGCCCAGTATGCCACAGTTAATGAAGTTATCAAATAATTTGCGCATGATGGACACCGTTCCTTTCGGGAGGCAGCAGCCGTATGACGGCCCGTCTCCGTATATCGGTGTTAGTATAGCCGTTTTGCGGACGGAATATCCCAAAATTTTTTTGGATTGGAGATTTGTATGCCCGCTGAAACGGGCAGATGGGAGTTAGCATGAAATATCAAGAAGCGCTTGATTATATGGATTCTTTAAAGGGCTACGGCATTGTGCCGGGGCTGGACTCCATCCGAGAACTCTGCCGGCGTCTGGGCAATCCCCAGGACGGGCTGCGCTTTGTCCATGTGGCAGGAACCAACGGCAAGGGCTCGGTGCTGGCCTATGTGTCCACTGTGCTGCAGTGTGCGGGGTATCGGGTGGGAAGGTATATTTCCCCCACGATCCGGGAGTACAGGGAGCGCTATCAGGTGAACGGACGCATGATTACGCAGAAGGACCTGTGCGGGCTGACGGAGGAGCTGAAGGCGGCCTGCGAGTCCATGGTGGAGGAGGGACTGCCGCATCCCACGCCCTTTGAGGTGGAGACTGCTCTGGGATTTTTGTATTTTAACCGAAAAAAATGTGACATAGTGGTGCTGGAGACCGGGATGGGAGGCAGGCTGGACGCCACCAACGTGATCTGCGCTGCTCAGGTGGCGGTGCTGACAAGCATCAGTATGGACCATATGCAGTATCTGGGGAACACGCTGACAGCCATTGCGGGGGAGAAGGCGGGCATACTGAAACCGGGCTGCCGGGTCGTGTCTGCGCAGCAGGAGCCGGAGGTCATGGAGGTAATTCGGACCAGGGCGGAGCAGCTGCAGGTTCCCCTCACCGTGGCGGAGGAAAGGCCGGTGGGCCGGGTGCGCTATGGCCTGGAGAGGCAGCGCTTTGACTATGACGGCATGAGAGATCTGGAGATCGGTCTGGCGGGGCGTCATCAGATCGGAAATGCGGCGCTGGCCGTGGAGGTATGCCGGGCGCTGACCCGCTGCGGCTATGAGATTCCGGAGAAGGCTCTGCGGCAGGGACTGCGTGAGACCCGTTGGCCGGGCCGTTTTACCGTCCTTAGCAAAAAGCCTCTCTTTGTGGCGGACGGGGCGCACAACGAGGACGCCGCAAAAAAACTGGCGCAGTCCATTGAATTTTATTTTACAAATAAACGCATTATCTATATAATAGGGGTATTGAAGGACAAGGAGTACGAGAAGATCATAGAGCACACGGCGCGCTATGCCGACCAGATTCTCACGGTGACGCCGCCGAACAATCCCCGGGCCATGGGCGGCTATGAGCTGGCCCAGGAGGTGGCCAGAGTGCATCCCCGGGTGACTGCTGTGGACAGCCTGGAGGAGGCGGTGGAGCTTAGCCATCTGCTGGCCGGGCGGGAGGATGTGATTCTGGCATTCGGCTCTCTGTCCTATCTGGGGAGACTCATGGAGATCATGGAAGAGCGTGAAAAGAAGCGGAAGGCTTGACTGACGGAAAGGACTGACAGATATGGTAGACCAGGAGAAGATAAAGCAGGGCGTAAGGCTGCTGCTGGAGGGAATTGGCGAGGACGTCTCGAGGGAGGGCCTGAAGGACACCCCCGACCGGGTGGCGAGGATGTATGAGGAGATTTTCAGCGGAATGGAGGAGGATGCAGGAGAGCATTTGTCCAAAGTATTCTCCGCAGAGAATGCGGGCGTGGTGCTGGAGAGAGACATTGTATTTCACTCCACCTGTGAGCATCACCTGATGCCTTTTTACGGGAAAGCCCATATCGCCTATCTGCCCCAGGACAAGGTGGTGGGTCTGAGCAAGCTGGCCAGGACGGTGGAAGTCTATGCCCGCAGGCTCCAGATTCAGGAGCGGATGACGGGGCAGATCGCCGATGCCGTCATGGAGCATCTGCAGCCTAAGGGCGTCATGGTAATTCTGGAGGCGGAGCACATGTGTATGACTATGCGGGGCGTGAAAAAGCCCGGCAGCAGCACCGTGACCGTGGCGGCGAGGGGTGCTTTTGAGGACAATGCGCTGCAGGAACAGGTCTGGCGCATGCTGTCAGTGAGGTGAATCGGAGATATGGAGCGGGTAAACAGAATACTGCGCAGTGAGAGCTATAAGCGGCATTTGCAGGAGAACCGGGTGGCAGAAGAGGGACGTATCTTCTGCCATCACAATATGGAGCATTTTTTGGATGTGGCGCGGATTGCCATGATTTTCAATCTCGAAGAGGGGCTGGGGATTCCCCGGGACATGATCTACGGCGCGGCGCTGCTGCACGATATCGGGCGGCATGAGCAGTATGAGACGGGGATTCCCCATGAGACCGCCAGCGCACGGATAGCCCCGGATATTCTGGCGGACTGTGGGTATGATGCGGAGGAAATCAGGGAGATCGTGGAGTCCATCGCCGGGCACAGGGACACAGAGAGCGGTCAGCGGCAGGATCTGGCCGGGATATTGTATCGGGCGGACAAGGCCAGCAGGGCCTGCTTTGCCTGCAAAGCAGCCGGGCAGTGCAGCTGGAGCCAGGAGCGGAAGAATCTGGAGCTGAACCGCTAGGAGGAAGGGACGGCATATGAGAATAGGCAGCAGGGAATTTGACGTGGAAAACGAGACTTATGTGATGGGGATATTGAATGTGACGCCGGATTCCTTTTCTGATGGGGGAAAATGGGACAGCATGGACCGTGCGCTCAGGCATGTGGAGGAGATGCTAGAGGAGGGCATGGACATTCTGGATATCGGCGGAGAGTCCACCAGGCCGGGCCAGGACTACAGCATGCCTGCCCAGGAGGAGCTGGAGCGGGTGCTGCCTTATATCGAGGCGGTGAAGGCCCGCTTTGACGTGCCCATCTCTCTGGACACATACAAGAGTCAGGTGGCGGAGGCGGGCATTGCCGCAGGTGTGGACCTGATCAACGATATATGGGGGCTGAAATGGGACCCGGAGATGGCGCGGGTGATCGCGGAGCGCGGCGTGGCCTGCTGTCTGATGCACAACCGCAGGGAAACCGGAGCGGAGGGGAACCGGTACGGCTATGGGGATTTTCTGGAGGATGTGAAGGCGGACCTGGCCCGGTCGGCAGGGCTGGCCAGGGAGGCCGGAATCGCCGGGGAGCGGATCATACTGGACCCAGGTGTGGGCTTTGCCAAGAGTTACGAGCAGAATCTGGAGATCCTGCACCATCTGGAATATCTGCGGGCGCTGGGATATCCCATACTGCTGGGGACCAGCCGTAAATCGGTGGTGGGCCTGACGCTGGATCTGCCGGTGACGGAGCGATTGGAGGGCACGCTGGCCACCACAGTGCTGGGAGTGCTGAAGGGCTGCGCCTTTGTGCGGGTGCACGACGTGAAGGAGAACGCGCGGGCCATCCGTATGACCAGGGCGATTATGAGAGCGGGAGGATGAGAGATGAGGAGAGGACAGGACGAGATACGTATTGACAATCTGGAGGTCTATGCCCGCCATGGGGTTTTCCCGGAGGAGAAAAAGGCGGGACAGACCTTTTATGTGAATCTGGTGCTGTATACGAACACCCGCAGAGCCGGGCGGCAGGATGAACTGTCCCTGTCCACCGATTATGGGGCGGTGTGCCATCTGGTGACAAAGTGGATGCAGGAGCATACCTATGACCTGATTGAGACTGTGGCAGAGAATGTGGCAGAGCAGATACTGTTCCGGTATCCGCTGGTACATGCTGTGGACGTTGAGATTCGCAAGCCCCAGGCGCCCATCGGACTGCCCTTTGAGAGCGTGTCAGTCAAAATCCATCGGGGCTGGCACCGGGTATATATTGCCCTCGGCTCCAACATGGGGGATCGGAAAAAATATCTGCAGGCGGGGGTGGATGCCATGAAAAAAAGGGATGACATCCGGCTGAAAGCGGTATCCTCCTGGCGGCAGACTGTCCCCTACGGCGGAGTGGAGCAGGAGGATTTTTTGAACGGCGTCATGGAGGTGCAGACGCTGCTGACGCCCACGGAGCTGCTTGACTATCTGCATGAAGTGGAGCAGGGGGCAGACCGAAAGAGGGAGATACACTGGGGTCCCCGGACGCTGGATCTGGATATTTTGCTGTACGATGATCTGGTGATGGAGTCGGAGGAGCTGATTATTCCTCATGTGGATATGCAGAACAGAGATTTTGTGCTGGCTCCCATGGAGGAGATCGCCGGCTGGGTGCGGCATCCTATACTGGGACTGACCATGGGACAGCTGTACGCGCAGTTGACGTCCTCCAGAGGAAAGGGAAAAGGCAAGTAAGTTTGAATGTGTCAGGCGGGCGGAACACGCCGCAGGTAGCTCAGGGCAAAGCGGGCGCACAGTCCGGTGAACAGTCCTGTGACAGCGCCGCTGACCAGCAGATAGGGCAGATAGACAAGGACGCCCGGCACGGCGGTAATCAGCAGTGTGGCCAGGAGCTGACCAACATTGTGGAAAATACCTCCTAAAATGCTTGTCAGTTCGGGAAAACGCCTGTGCAGCAGGCGGCTGGCAAGGAGCATGGCAAGGAGACAGAGAAACCCGCCGCAGAGGCTGTAGAACAGGCTCATGGCCTGTCCAAAGAGCAGGCCGGACAGCAGAATGCGCGCCAGCAGCACCACTGCGGCGTCTTTGGAGCCGTAGCGATACAGCACCAGCAGGGTTATTATATTGGCAAGGCCCAGCTTGATGCCGGGGATGGGGACCACCGGGGGCAGCAGGCTCTCTGCGAAATAGATGGCCAGCGCCAGGGTGGTAAACAGCGCCAGGGCAGTGAGTTTACGGGTGCGCATGGGATTCTCCTTGTGTTTTGTCAGTAGGCGACGGCGTCCGGAGCGGCGTCGTCACCGTTGGGTTTCAGTTCAATTACAAGCCTGTGGGGCAGACAGGTGATGGGCAGCAGGGAATCGGCAATGGGTCCCTGCAGGACACAGAGCTTGTCCGGGCAGTCCGCCTCTATAATGGCGATACTGCCGGGGGAAACCTCTATGACATTGTAGCCCCCGTCGGCGGCATCCACAGTGAAACGGTAGGTCTCCGACACCTGATCCAGCAAAATGGTCTGCAGCAGGCTGCCCTCCTGATAGAGACAGGCGGTGTAAGAACCCTGCGAACTGTGGACAGAGCGGCGTTGGAGAAACAGCCCCAGAACGCAGCAGACCAACAGCACGGCGATGCCACAGGCCAGCAGACAGGCTCTTTTTGACATGGTATTCATCAGGCTTTTTCCTTTCTGAAATCTAATCGTTAGCGAGTATAACTGTAACCAGTATAACAGAAAATGCAGGAAATATGAATGGGCAAAATGAATGGAAAATAAGCTGGAAAATAAAAAGCGAAAGTCTTGGAAAATCATTTATAGGCAACTTCTGGTGGCCGCAGGAGCGTCGCTGTTTCTGACTGGCTGCGGCGCCGCCAATATTCGGCAGCAGTCCGCGGTGGACACGGCCATGGGCACCATCGTGTCCCAGACGTTGTATGTGCGGCAGGAGGGAGAACAGACAGAGTCCGAGAGCGCTGCTGTCATGCGGATTTTGACAAAACTGGAGGAGCAGGAGCTGTCCTGGAGGATTGCGGACTCGGAGGTGGCTCAGATCAATGCTCTGGCCGCCTGTGAGCCGGAGGAGAGCCTTGTAACCGTCCCTATATCTCCCTCCATGCGGGAGATACTGGCCCAGATATGGCAGATATCCTCGGACAGCCAGGGCGCTCTGGATGTGACGCTTGGAAGGCTCAGCCGCCTGTGGAATCTGGACGGGGCGGCAGCGGAGGACACGGTCTTTTCGATCCCCGGCGAAGAGCAGATACAGTCCGCCATGAGGGATATCGGCTATGAGCGCGTGCAGCTGACAGGGGAAACTCTGGAACTCCCGCAAGGCGTGCAGCTGGACCTGGGGGCTGTGGGAAAGGGCATTGCATGCGACCGCGTCAGCGGGTATCTGCGCGACAGCTCCCGGATCACCGGGGCTGTGGTGGCGGTGGGGGGAAGTGTAGTAACCTACGGACAGAAACCGGATGGCAGCCCCTGGAAGGTGGCGATTATGCATCCGCGTGAAGAGGGAAATTATCTGGGCGTCCTGACTTTGAAGGGAGAGCACTATATCTCCACATCAGGGGATTATGAGCGATATGTGACGGTGGACGGAGTGCGCTATCATCATATTCTGGACCCGGCCACCGGCGCTCCCGCCCGCAGCGGCCTGTGCAGCGTCACCATTGTCTGCGACAGCGGCCTGCAGGCGGACGCCCTCTCCACCGCATGTTTTGTGCTGGGACCGGAGCAGGGACTGGCTCTGGCCCAGTCCTATGGAGCGGAGGCCCTGCTGGTGGAGGAGGACGGTACGATGTATATGACGGAGGGAATGGAGGACATTTTCAGTGAAAATCCTTAGAAGTTGAATTCACTGTAGCTGCTGCTGCCCAGCGGGCAGTGGTACAGGGAACTCTCCATGCCAAACTCCTGAAAGTACACATAGCGGGAGGTCATATTGATATTAGTGTAGTTGCCCTCCGCCACCACAGTGGGATTGGAGCCGTCCGTTCCCATCATTTTCAGCGCCGGAGCCGTGGCGGAGTTGCGCTGATAGTAGATGTAGCCGCCGCCCACGTTAAAGCAGTCCACCCGGTCATTGGTCAGCACCTCTATCACTCTCTGGTTCATGTCATAACGGCACAGTCGGTAATTGTTTGCCACATCCATATAATAGATATAGCTGCCGTCCAGGCAGGGATACCAGATATTGCCCTCCCACAGCTCCTCCACGGTATCTCCGTTGGTATTCAGGGTGTAGAGATAGTGGTTGTTCTGGGTGCCGTTGTAGTAGATGACGCCGTCCCGGGCGCAGGCCGGATTGATCTGATACTGGGCCAGTACCTGTTTGTCGGACTTGTCGATCTTCAGCTTGTAAAAGACAGGTGTGGGGCTGCCCGCAGTGAGCAGATACAGGTAATTGTCCACCAGCTGTCCGGACACCACCACATCCGTGGTCAGCGAGGTGATTTCCTTGCCGGACTTGAGACAGCGATTGAAGGAATTGCGGCTGCGCACATAGCCCAGGCCGCTTTCGCCGGAGGCGATCATCTGAAAATAGTACAGATATTTGCCGCCCGCCAGAATATTGCGCACGGCAGAATTGCCCAGCTTGGTAATATTCTGCTCATCCGCAGTCATGGAGTAAAGCTTGCCGTCGTCCAACGGATTGGAAAAGTACACCACCCCCTCGGACTCGCAGAACAGTCCCGCGTTGTTGATATTGCCCGCGGTGTTGCCCACAGTGCCCGGATCGTTCATGGGTATCCGGCCCAAGAACTGGTATGCCAGCACCAGGGCTGCAAATACGATCAAGAGCAGCGCCACGATTAGGATATATTTCATTTTCTTTGACATAATGCCATAACCTCCCGAAAATAAACTCTCTTTTAAAAATATATCACATAGTTAGTCTTGCTATCAAGAGGGTTTTGGAGTAATATAAATTAAATGTGGAGCGCACAAAAAATGTGGATACAGACGGAGGAAACCCCATGGATTTATTGGAACTGAGAGAGCAGATCGACGTGATTGACAAGCAGATCGTCGAACTGTACGAACGGCGGATGGAGATTTGCGGCCGGGTGGCGGAATACAAGATAGAGACAGGAAAAAAGGTGTTTGACAGGCAGCGGGAAATGGAGAAACTGGCCAAGGTCAAATCCCTGACACACAACGAGTTTAACAGCCATGGCGTGGAAGAGCTGTTTGAGCAGATCATGTCCATGAGCCGCAAGCTCCAGTATCAGCTGCTGGCGCAGCACGGCAGCCTGGGCAAGCTCCCCTTTATCGGAGTGGACGAGCTGGAGACCTGCCGGGCCAGGGTGGTATTTCAGGGCGCGGAGGGAGCCTATTCCCAGGCGGCTATGACGCAGTATTTCGGAGATCAGATACAGAGCTTTCATGTGGATACCTTTCGTGACGCCATGAGCGCCATAGACGAGGGGAGCGCGGATTTCGCGGTGCTGCCGATAGAGAACAGCACTGCGGGCATTGTCAATGAGATATATGATCTGCTGGTGGAATTTGAGAACTATATTGTGGGAGAGCAGATTCTGCAGATCAGGCACTGCCTGCTTGGGGTGCCGGGAGCAGGGATCGAGGACATACGCACCGTGTACAGCCATCCCCAGTCTCTGATGCAGAGCAGCCGATTTTTGTCCGGATACGACTGGAGACAGATCAGCATGCAAAACAATGCCTTTGCCGCCCAGAAGGTATCTGCGGAGGGAGATAAATCCCAGGCCGCCATCGCCAGCGAATACGCGGCGAAGGTCTATGGGCTTGAGGTGCTGCGCCAGGGCGTCAATCAGGAGGAGGACAATTCTACACGCTTTATCATTGTTACCAACCAGAAAGTATTCCGCAAGGACGCAAACAAGGTCAGCATTTGCTTTGAACTGCCCCACCAGAGCGGTTCCCTGTATCACATGCTGTCTCATTTCATATACAACAATCTCAACATGTGTAAGATCGAGAGCCGTCCCATAGAGGACAGGAACTGGGAGTATCGGTTTTTTATCGACTTTGAGGGCAACCTGGCGGACAGCGCCGTGAAAAATGCCCTGCGGGGTCTGCGGGACGAGGCCAGGAATATGAAGATACTGGGGAATTACTAAGCGGATATGCACTGATCGGTGCAATACCGCAGGCTAAGCCGTAGTTGGCTCTGCCAACTGCAGGTATGCAGGAAAGAGGAAAAAATGAGAGAACAGGAACTGATCGTCTATCGGAATCTTGAGGGGGAGCAGCTGCTCTATGACGTGACATGGCTCATGAAACATTATGACGATGCATATTATAATCAGGAGGACTTGGCGGCGCTGCTGTACCAGTGTATCCACGGACTCATCGAACAGGCGGGCAGCTATGGATTTCACGGCAATCTCTGGCACTGCTATCTGGCCAATCTGCTGGTGAATAATGAGAACAGTTACAGCTGCGGCTGCGAGATTAGAGGTGCCATAGAGGGTACCATCAATCAAGCGGCGCTCCATGATATCAGTATTTTCAAGGAATTTTATGACTATGATTTTGCTCCCATGACGGCGGCGCTGCAGGTGCCGGAGTGGGCATTGGTGGAGGACTATGTCAGCAGCAGTCGAGAGAGCAAGGTCTACAATACCCGGATATGCGCCCGCATCTGCGAGCTGGCGGAGCGTTTCTGCCAGGACGGCACGGCCGAGGAGATGAAGGATACCCTGACCCAGTTCTACGGGGAGTACGGGGTGGGAAAGTTTGGCCTGCACAAATCCTTCCGAATCTGTCATGACGAACAGGGCCGTGTGGAGATACGCCCCATTTTGAATATTGCTCATGTACACTTGGACGACCTGGTGGGCTATGAGATTCCCAAGCAGAAACTGGTGGACAACACGGAGGCTTTCGTGGAGGGCCGAAGGGCCAACAACTGCCTGCTCTTTGGGGATGCGGGCACAGGCAAGTCCTCCAGCATAAAAGCCATCGCCAACGCATACTATGACAGGGGATTGCGGGTTATTGAGATATACAAGCACCAATTCCGGGATCTGCAGGAGTGTATCAGCCAGATCAAGAACCGGAACTACAAATTTATCATCTATATGGACGATCTGAGCTTTGAGGAGCATGAGACCGAGTACAAGTACCTGAAGGCCGTGATAGAGGGGGGACTGGAGAAAAAGCCGGAGAATATCCTGATCTACGCCACCTCCAACCGGCGGCATCTGATCCGGGAGAATTTCAGCGACAAGGAGGAAATCCGGCAGGACATGCACACCGGCGACACGGTGCAGGAGAAATTGTCCCTTGTGTACCGTTTCGGCGTGACGATCTATTTCGGCTCCCCGACCCCAAAAGAGTTTCAGAACATTGTAGTCACGCTGGCGAAACGCCACGGGGTGGACATGGACCGGGAACAGCTGCTGGCCGAGGCTAACAAATGGGAGCTGGCTCACAGCGGACTGTCGGGGCGCAGCGCGCAGCAGTTCATTGATTATCTGTTGGGGATGCGTAAGGCGTGACTAGGAAAGTGTGTCTGTGAAAGGAGAGAATGTAGCAGTGGCCGTTAAAGCATTTGCAGCGATCGATGTGGGAAGTTTTGAACTCTCTATGAAGATATTTGAATTTTCGGGAAAAAGCCAGGGGCGGGTCATCGAGCACATCCGGCAGAGGGTGGATCTGGGGAGCGACACCTACGGCAGCGGCAAGATCAGCCATGACAAGATGGACGAGCTGTGCCGGGTACTGTCGGAGTTCGCGCGTATTATGGATTCCTATAAGGTGACGAGCTACCGGGCATATGGCACCAGCGCCATCCGTGAGACCAAGAACACCGACATTGTGCTGGACCAGATACGTCAGCGCACCGGTATAAAGGTGGAGGTGCTGAGCAATTCCGAGCAGCGTTTTCTGGATTACAAGGCCGTCGCTTTCCGGGGGGAGACATTCCGCTCTGTGATAGGGGAGGGAACTGCCATTGTGGACATCGGCGGAGGCAGCATACAGATCTCTCTGTTTGACAACGACATGCTGGTGTCCACCCAGAACCTGCGGATAGGCGTGCTGCGCCTTCAGGAACTGCTGAACCATATGAACACCCGCAGCAGCCAGAGGGAGGAGCTGATCGACGAGATTGTCAGCGCCCAGCTAGCCACCTACAAAAAACTGTATCTGAAAGATCGAGATATCCGAACCATCATTGTGGTGGACGATTATCTGTCCGTTTGGGTGGCAAAAAAAGCCGCCAGCGCAGGGAGAACAAATGAGCTGGTGAATCTGGGAGACTATGAGCAGTTCATTCAGCAGCTGCGCACCAGACCCATGGCGGAAATCGTGAGAATGCTGGACATCCCGGAGGAGACGGTGAACCTGACTTTTATCAGCGCCTGTATTATGAAACGGATTATGAAACTGACCGGAGCGCAGCAGATATGGGCGCCGGGAGTCACTCTGAGCGATGGCATGGCCTATGAGTATGCCCAGCAGAACAAACTCCTGCAGGGCGAGCATGATTTTAATCGGGATATTCTGGCCTGTGCCATGAATATCAGCAAGCGCTATCAGGGCAGCCGCAAGAGGGCGGAGACACTGGAAAACATTACGCTGACAATCTTTGACAGCATGAAAAAAGTACATGGGATGGGAAAGCGGGAACGGCTGTATCTGCAGCTGGCCGCACTGCTCCACGACTGCGGCAAATATATCAGTATGGTAAATATAGGGGAGACCTCCTACCAGATTATCATGGCCACGGAGATGATCGGTCTGTCCCATATGGAGCGTGAGATGGTGGCCAGCGTGGTGCGTTTCAACCACAGCCCCTTTATCTATTACGACCAGATGAAGGCTTTGGGAACCGCCCTCACCGAGAGCGCCTACCTGACGGTGGCCAAGCTCACGGCGATTCTGCGCCTTGCCAATGCGCTGGACCGGAGCCACAAGCAGAAACTGAAGGGCGTCAAGGCGGCCCTGAAGGAGGAGCAGCTGGTATTGATGGTGGAGACGCCGGAGGATATCACTCTGGAGAGGGGGATATTCGAGGAGCGGGCCGACTTTTTCCAGGAGGTTTTCAGTGTGCAGCCCGTGATTAAGCAGAAAAAACCCATGTAGGAGTATAAGGTAAGCGTGGAGGTTTATTATGGCAGAGATAGACTATACAGATCCGAAATATTACAACAACAGGGAACTGAGCTGGATTCTTTTTAACCACAGAGTGCTCAGCGAGGCCAGGGACAAGAGCAATCCGCTGTTTGAGAGACTGAAGTTCCTCAGTATTACAGCCTCCAATCTGGACGAGTTTTTTATGGTGAGGGTGGCGTCGCTGAAGGATATGGTGAATGCGGGCTACAACAAGAGGGATATTGCGGGCATGACGCCTCAGGAGCAGCTGGAAAAAATTGACGGGGCGATTCACGAGCTGATGAATCTTCAGTATTCCACCTACAATCGGAGCCTGTTGCCGCTTTTGGAAAAAAATGGTCTGACAGTGATTCGCCAGCATGAACTCCTGTCTAAGGAGGAGGCCGCATACATCGACCGTTATTTTGAAGAGAATGTATATCCGGTGCTGACGCCCATGGCGGTAGACTCCTCCAGGCCCTTTCCGTTGATACGAAACAAATCCCTGAATATCGGCGCATTGGTGGAAAAAAAGCACAAGCCGGAGGAGCTGGAGTTTGCCACGGTGCAGGTGCCTAGTGTGCTTCCCAGAATCGTACAACTGCCCAGAGAGGTGACGGATGGCAGGGAAGGCCCTCTGAAAATAATCCTGCTGGAAGAGGTCATTGAGCGGAACATCCACAAATTGTTTTTGAATTATAACGTCATCTGCGCTCATCCCTTCCGGATCATGCGGAATGCGGACCTGAGCATAGAGGAGGACGAGGCGGCGGACCTGCTCAAGGAGATAGAAAAGCAGTTGAAAAAACGGCAGTGGGGCGAGGCGATCCGCCTTGAGGTGGAGAGCGACATTGACAGGCGGCTGCTGAAGATCATCCGCAGGGAGTTGCATATGGGGGAGCAGAATCTGTATCTTATCGATGGTCCCCTGGATCTGACTTTTTTGATGAAAATGTATGCGCTGGAGGGTTTTGAGAAACTGAAAGCGCCGGAGTATGAGCCGCAGCCGGTGCCGCAGCTCCCGGCGGGCTGTGATATATTTGCCCAGATCAGAAAGGGGGACGTGCTGCTGCACCATCCCTACCAGACCTTTACGCCTGTGGTGGACTTTATCCGTCAGGCGGCCCACGATCCCCAGGTTCTGGCCATCAAACAGACCTTGTACAGGGTCAGCGGCCACTCGCCCATCATAGCGGCGCTGGCCCAGGCGGCGGAAAACGGCAAACAGGTCTCCGTCCTGGTGGAGCTGAAGGCCCGCTTTGACGAGGAGAATAACATTGTGTGGGCCAAGATGCTGGAGAAAGCCGGGTGCCATGTGATTTACGGACTGGTGGGACTGAAAACCCACAGCAAGATTACCCTGGTGGTGCGCCGGGAGGAGGATGGCATTCGCAGGTATGTACATCTGGGCACCGGAAATTACAATGACGCCACCGCCAGGCTGTACACGGACGTGGGTCTGCTGACTTGCAGCGAGATGATCGGAGAGGATGCCACGGCGGTATTCAATATGCTCAGCGGCTACTCGGAACCTTTGGGCTGGAACAAGCTGTCTCTGGCTCCACTGTGGCTGAAGGATAGATTCCTGCATCTGATAGGCCGAGAGGCGGATTACGCGCGGGCGGGCAAGGACGCACATATCATAGCCAAGATGAATTCCTTGTGTGACAGGGATGTGATCGCGGCGCTGTATGAGGCGAGTCATGCCGGTGTGAAGATTGAACTCATTGTCAGGGGGATATGTTGTCTGCAGACAGGCATTCCGGGAGTCAGCGAGAATATCACGGTGCGCTCCATCGTGGGCAATTTCCTGGAGCACAGCAGGATTTTCTATTTCCTGAACGGAGAGAACGAGGAAGTTTACTGCGGCAGCGCGGACTGGATGCCCCGCAATCTGGAACGCCGGGTGGAGATTCTGTTCCCGGTGGAGGAGCCGGAGCTGAAGAAAAAACTGGAGGATATTCTCCAGGCCCAGCTCAGGGACAATATAAAGGCCCATGTGCTGCAGCCTGACGGCAGCTACGTCAAGGTGGACAGGAGAGGCAAGGAGCGGTTTATCTCCCAGGAATATTTCTGCAGAGAGGCACAGCAGGAGGCCAGGGAGGCGGCTCAGGAGCCGGTGAACGAGGGAAGAAGGTTCGTGCCGGAGACACGCCAGGATTAAAGATATTTCCACCTGTGGATTGCAACCGCACAGGTGGAAAATTTTAAACTGTCTCATTGCATGGAAGGGTAAAAGGGATTATCCTGTAAGGCAGGAGGTGGCTGACATGGCAAATGAAGATAAAAAAGACTTTAACAGCATGCTGCACGACAGCAAGGATATGCCCAAATTTCAGACGATCACAGATCAAAAGAGTATTGAAAAGTATGGCGGAGACAGAATGTATTTCGCACCGCCCATCGACTATGACAGGGTTATGAGACAAGTGCCCAGCGGCAAAGTGCTGACCGTCGGAAAAATCAGAGAATATTTTGCGAGGCTGAGCGGCGCGGATTTTACGGAACCCATCACGGCCGGTATTTTTGTCGCGATCGCGGCGTGGGCGAGCTATCAGCGCGGCGAGGATGAAACACCCTATTGGAGGACTTTAAAGGCCGATGGCGAGCTGAACGCAAAATATCCGGGGGGAGTCGAGGCGCTAAAGGAGAAATTGGAGGCCGAAGGACACACCATTGTTCAAAAAGGACGCAAGAATATAAGATACTATGTGAAAGACTATGAGAGCGTTCTCTTTGATTTATAGCGCGGTCATCCACGGGAAATGGGGCCGTGAGACGGGAATGGAGATGTTATTTTGAATTTAAGGACAATATTGATTTTTCCGGCATTTGAAGATATTGCATTGATCAATCAGATACGAGAAAAATATGATCCTCTGGCAAAGCTAATAAGGCCTCATATTACACTGGTTTTTCCATTTGAAGACGAAATGAGCAATGAAAAATTGTCAGATATTTTAAATGAGAGATTAGCTGATATAAAGCCATTTAGAATTGAATTGCGTGGATTTAGTAAGTGTGAGGATAGATTTGGAAATTACTTGTTTTTGAATGTCATACAGGGTAAGGATGAGATCGTTAAAATACACGATTTACTATATGACAATGAGTTCAGCCAATTTGATGCAGGTTTAGCCTATTTGCCTCACATGACAGTGGGAAAGGTAAAAGATGGGGCCTGCCTGGAGCGGGCATACAAAGAGATAAAAGATATGGATTGCTCATTTGTCTCTGATGTTAATAAAATATCTGTAGAAATGATTGGAGATAATGAAGAGTCAATAATCGTTATTGAGAAACGATTAGGTTAACAAATGAAGCGCCCTTTTCGCAGTGGTGTATCCACGGGAAATGAGGTTGTAAACCGAGGTATGTGGGATAGGAGGTAAGCAGTGAATATTATTCATGAGGATATATGTATCAGAAACGCCGAGAGCGCCGACTGTGCGCAGCTTGCGAAATGGTGGAACGACGGCAGTGTAATGGCGCATGCCGGTTTTCCGTGCGGGCTTGGTACGACAACTGAAAAGATACAGGAACAAATTGAGAATGACAGTGACGATACAAAGCGTCGGCTCATTATTGAGTACAAAGGCTCTGCCATCGGCGAGATGAGTTATTATAATCAGGGAAATAATATCGCCGAGATCGGTATAAAGATATGCAATACGAATTATCAGGAGAAGGGGCTGGGAAGAGTTATATTGAGTATTTTCATAGGCGAATTGTTTTCTATGGGGTACACCAAAATAATTCTCGATACCAATTTGAAAAATACCAGGGCACAGCACGTCTATGAGATGTTGGGCTTTCAAAAGCTCAGAGTAAATGAAAATTCCTGGACGAATCAGGTCGGCGAGGTCCAATCGTCGGTCGATTATGAATTAGTCCGTGAGAGGTTTGTAGATTGGTCAGTAAAATAAAATGCACCATGGAAACAGACATACTCATGTATCGGGATTGGGATAAATAGGGAGAGATTGTAGATGCAAGTGATAGATTATTTTAGCTGCGATAACCCGGAGCATTGGCTGCGTCAAATAGGGAAAAGTGACTGGGGAGCAGGGCAATTTCTGTATAATCTGTTAAGAGAAAATAAGTTTAAAAATGTTGTGGGTGAAAATTCAAAGGTTCTGATGCTCACAAATGAAAATGAGCTTATTTCATTCTGCACCTATGCGGAGAGGGATGATATACAGCCGACAGAGCTGACTCCATGGATAGGCTTTGTATATACTTTTCCCGAACATAGAGGACATCGCTATGTCGGGTACTTGTTTCAGGAAATTGAAAAACTCGCTAAGGCCGAAAATGTGCAGGATATCTTTATATCAACAAATCATATTGGTTTATATGAAAAGTATGGATGTGAATTTTATCAGATGATGAGCGATATGAATGGCGAACCTTCCAGAGTCTATAGGAAACATGTAAATTAAAATAATTAGTTTATTCGGAATTTAGAGCAGTAGCGAGAGTATCATTACTGGAATGCAAACGTGTAATCTATATATAGTTAACGACATTAGAATTCCGTTTACTATAATTTTGCTGCTCACGAGGCTGTGTGGGGCATATGCAGAAAAATTCTTTCCCAGTGTCCCACATAACCAGGGAAATACGCTCTTTTTCCCGGTGATGGGGCATATATAGAAAAAATATCCTGCAAGGTCCTCTTTTTTTGTTTAAGCGGGGTACAGGGAGATAATTTTTTTGCATTTGCCCCACATAACCCAGAACTGGCATTAAAGGTTTGCCATTTTGCGCAAAAAAATGTTGTCAAGTGCCTAAATGAATGCCCGGCGAGATAGATGTCTTTGACATGGAGCTTTAGGTCGTTAAACTCTTATCAATTAGGTTTAGCTGATTCACACCTGATTCACAGCTATAAATAACCATTGTATTTTTACTGCGAATAGCATACAATAGCATTATAAAGTCAATGGAGGTGCAATATGGCAACACTACAAATTCGAGTTGAAGATTCTCTAAAGTCTCAAGCGGATAGTTTATTTTCCAGCCTTGGTTTGGATACGTCAACGGCGGTACGTATCTTCCTGAATGCCGCTGTCGAACATGACGGGATTCCATTTTCTGTTGGGCATAGAACCATTCCGGCCTCTCTTGCGCAAGCGATTTCTGATAGCCGAAATCATCAAAATCTGCATGGCCCTTTTGATAGTGGTGAGGCTGCAGTAACTGCAATGCTGGAGGACTGAGTTATGTATAAGATCGTTTATACTAACCGCATGAAGCATGATGCCAAACTGATGAAAAAGCGTGGAAAGAATATGGACAAGTTGGTTTCTGTGCTCTCCATGCTTGCCAGTGGCAGCCCACTCCCCAAACAATACCGGGACCATCAGCTTACGGGAAATTTACAGGATTTTCGAGAATGTCACATAGAACCCGACTGGTTACTTATGTATCAAATTTTTAATGATACCCTAATTTTATCGGCGACTGCCACTGGTAGTCATGCAGATTTGTTTGGCATTTAACTCGAAACATTTTTTCAAAAAGGGATTGACAAAGTATATTATATGTCGTATAGTATGTTCAAGCCAATACTATATGGCATATAATATTATATGCACGTACAGGTTGCGGCCTTGCGATTTCCGAAAGGCTTTTGCCAACGAAGTACTGACGGAGTAGAACTATATGTAAAGAGAGGAAAGGACATCCATGAAGATTGTATTGGCGTCCGCATCTCCCAGGCGGCGGGAACTCTTGACGACATTGGGGCTGGACTACACGGTGCTGGTCAGCGGCGTGGAGGAACAGGTCACGGAGACAGAGCCTGCCAAAGTGGTGGAACAGTTGTCGGAGCAGAAGGCTGGCGACGTGCTGCAGAGACTTTTGAGGGCAGCAGAGCAGGAGGATCTGCTCTGGGACGGCGAAGAGGACCTTCTGGTGATCGGAGCTGATACCATTGTGGCAGTGGACGGGCAGATACTGGGCAAGCCCACTAGCTCGAAACATGCGGCAGAGATGTTGGGATGGCTCTCCGGCAGACGGCATCAGGTATACACCGGCGTGACGCTGTATCACCACAGCCGGGGAAAGACCTGTCGGCATACCTTTCATGAGTGTACCCAGGTATGGTTTTACCCCATGACAGAGGAGGAGATCGGCTGGTACATAGGAACAGGCGAACCGATGGATAAAGCGGGAGCCTACGGCATTCAGGGGCTGGGCAGCCGCTTTGTGAAAGCCATAGAGGGCGAGTACAGCAATGTGGTGGGACTGCCTGTCGCCAGATTGTACCAGGAGCTGAGGGCGATGGAAGTCATGTAGTTGTGTAGAATATTTCCTTGGAAATACTTGACGGTGAACAGTAAAGGCGATATGATAAGGGAAAGTAGCAAACTTTCAACTTTCTTTACACTCACGTTGATAAGTAGGAGGATTTGTTTTATGCATGAGTACGATGATGCGGTGTTACAGTACTTCCTGGATAATCAGCTGCAGTTGTTTCCCGAGAAGGTGGCAGACAGTCTTGAGGAGGCCGAGGACTTTCTGGAGGAATGCATGGCTGTTGTAGTAAACAGCAAGGAAGAGGTGTTGAATTTCTTTGAAGAGGAGGGGCTTGATCTGGAAGGCGCCGATGAGGACGAGATTCTGGAGGCAGACGAAGTGTTCGACATTGGCGACGGAAGGTACCTGATTATAGAGGGTTAAAACCCTCGGAACTCAAATAAGGAGGAGTGGCTATGGATTTTTTTAACAAAGTAGGAAACACAATCAGCAGCAAGGGCAAGGATGTGACCAAGAAGGCCAAGGAGATCGCGGAGATCGCAAAGCTGACCGGTCAGATTGCCGAGAAAGAGGAGTCGATCAAGGGTACATACATTGAGCTGGGCAAGTATGTGTATGAGAACCAAAAGGAAGACGCTCCGGAGGAAGTGGCAGAGAAGTTTGCTGTGATCGACGCAACTGTGGAGGAGATCGAGCGCTTGAAGAGAGAGGTCCGCAAGCTCAAGGGCAGACAGGAATGCCCGGACTGCGGCAAGGAAGTGAGCTATACAGCGGCGTTCTGTTCCTACTGCGGCACCAAGCTGCCTGAGCCTGAGCCGGAGGAAGTGGTTGAAGAGGGCGAGGTTACAGAGGTGACGGAGGAGACCGTAGATTCCGAAGAGACCGCCGAGGCAGAGCCTGCTAAGACAGAAGAGATCTAGAATTGAAATAGTATACTTATGGTCGTCAAAGTGGCCGGAGGTGTGCAGAACTCAAATAAAAGAGGACTTACCGATGAGAGCGGTAAGTCCTTTTTACATGGGTTATTTTTAGTGGGAGGGCCGGTCATTGCGAGCCTGCCGAATCCGCTCCAGCACCTCATCCGGCACGCAGAGCTTTCCATAGCCTGTTCCCAGATCCAGGCCGGGCTTATTCTCCCCATGGAAGTCGGAGCCGCCGCTGATCAGCAGATCGTATTTTGCAGCCAGACCGCGTACCTGGCGCTCATCACAGGACTGATAGGTGCTGTAGAGGGCTTCAATGCCCATAAGTCCTGCCACTTTCAACTCGCCCACCAGAGTGTCCAGTCGGGCGTCACTCATGTGATAGAGGATAGGATGGGCAAGAACGGGTATTCCGCCTGCATCCAGAATCAGGGATACGGCCTGGGCGGGGGTTACTTTTTCTCTGGGCACATAGTAAGGGCAGTGATCTCCGATATAGCGTTCAAAGGCCTCGGCTCTGCTTTTGACATAGCCATGCTCCAGCATATATTTGGCATAATGCGCCCTGGTAATCACCGAATTCGGAAAGGTGCGCTGCAGATCCTCGTAGGTGATATCCATGCCCGCCTCCCGCAAAAGTGCGCACATCTTTTGATTGCGGGCATCCCGGGAGGCCACAAAGTCCTGAAGATATTTTTGGAAACCGGCATTGTGGTAGTCGATATATAGTCCTACGATATGAACGTCTTGTCCTTGATACTCACTGGAAAGCTCAATGCCGGGAATCACCTCTGGGACGGGAGAGGGGGTCTGTGTCTCATCGGCTGCAGCAGAGTGTTGGCGCAGCTGTGCGGCATAGTTGATGGCCTCCTCCAGACCGTCTACAGTGTCATGGTCCGTCAAGGCGAAAGCGGACAGGCCCTTTTCTCTGGCATAGTCCACCAGCTGGGTGGGGGTACAGGTTCCGTCGGAACGGGTGGAATGTACATGTAAGTCAACCATGAGTTTGCTCCTTTCTAAAATGGCGAAGACCCGTCCGTGACAGGGCGGGTCTTGTTGTTTTCTATGCCTCATCTTCCTCGCGGTTGGCGGTGAAGATGGTGCGCTTTCTGGCCATTTCATCGCTGGCCAGATACTCGTCGTAGGTGGTGATTTTGTCAATCAGCTGACCGCCGGGCAGAATCTCCATAATCCGGTTGGCTGAAGTCTGTACAAACTGGTGGTCATGGCAGGAGAACAGCACCACACCGGGGAACTTGATTACACCGTTGTTCAGGGCGGTGATGGATTCCATGTCCAGGTGATTGGTCGGCTCGTCAAAGATCAGGCAGTTGGAGCCGCTGATCATCATTTTTGACAGAAGGCAGCGGACTTTTTCTCCTCCGGAGAGCACTTTAACCTTTTTCACACCGTCCTCCCCCGCAAAGAGCATACGGCCCAGAAAGCCTCTCACATAGGTCACATCCTTCACCGGGGAGTAGCCGGTCAGCCAGTCCACGATAGTCAGATCGTTGTCGAACTCCTCCGTATTGTCCTTGGGGAAATAGGCTTGGGACGTGGTGACGCCCCATTTGTAGCTGCCCTCGTCCGGCTCCAGCTCTCCGGCCAGGATCTGGAACAGTGTGGTCTTGGCGATCTCGTTGCTGCCCACAAAGGCAATCTTGTCCTCATGTCCCACGATAAAGGAGATATCATCCAGCACCTTCTCCCCATTGATGGTCTTGGACAGATGCTCCACGCTGAGTACTTCGTTGCCGATCTCCCTGTCGGGGCGGAAGTCGATGTAGGGATATTTTCTGCTGGAGGGCTTGATCTCATCCAGCTCGATTTTTTCCAATGCTCTCTTGCGGGAGGTCGCCTGCTTGGATTTGCTGGCGTTGGCGGAGAAACGGGAGATGAATTCCTGCAGCTCCTTGATCTTCTCCTCCTTCTTTTTGTTGGCCTCCTTCATCTGCTTGATAAGCAGCTGGCTGGACTCGTACCAGAAGTCGTAGTTGCCGGCGTACAGCTGAATCTTGCCATAGTCGATATCAGCGGTGTGGGTGCAGACCTTGTTCAGGAAATAGCGGTCATGGGACACCACGATCACGGTATTTTCAAAATTGATCAGGAATTCCTCCAGCCAGGCGATGGCGTCCAGGTCCAGATGGTTGGTAGGCTCATCTAGCAGCAGGATGTCCGGATTGCCGAAAAGCGCCTTGGCCAGCAGCACCTTGATCTTGATATTGCTCTCCAGGTCCTTCATCAGAGAATAGTGGTACTCGGTGTCAATGCCCAGGCCGTTTAAGAGCATGGCGGCGTTTGACTCCGCCTCCCAGCCGTCCATCTCCGCAAATTCTGCCTCCAGCTCGCTGGCGCGGATACCGTCCTCATCGGAGAAATCCTCCTTGGCGTAGATGGCGTCCTTCTCCTTCATGATCTGGTACAGGCGCTCGTTGCCCATGATGACGGTGTCCATAACCACGTACTCGTCATACTTGAAATGGTCCTGCTCCAGCACGGACAGGCGCTGGCCGGGAGAGATGACGATGTCCCCGTTAGTGGTCTCCAGAACCCCGGAAAGGATTTTCAAAAAGGTGGATTTACCGGCGCCGTTGGCCCCGATCAGGCCATAGCAGTTGCCTTCGGTAAATTTGATATTCACGTCTTCAAACAGGGCTTTCTTGCCCACTCGGTAAGTTACATTGTTCGCACTGATCATATTCAAAGGCCTCTCTTAAATTTAGGGTTCCGCATACTCCCTGCCTGTGTGTAATCCGGGAATATGCCGATTTACAGTTTATTGCTACACTTCTTCCTATTTTACTGAAATTACCGGAAAATGCAAGCATTAATCCTATTTTTTTGCAAAGGAAAGATAAAAGGATTTGGAAATATTTACAACTTTGTATATTTTTACCAAAAAATGGAATAATAGAAAAAAAGATTTTGAATACAATGCCGAAAGTGATGAGCTAAAAAAAGAATTAAATTAAAGACCTTGCTATTTTTTTGTCATATTGATAAAATTAATAGTATGAGTTTGGGTGCATTTTGCCCGACAAGTAACTATATTAAAGAAAAGGGAGAAAACAAGCATGAAGAAATGGGTTTATTCGTTTGCAGAAGGCGACATGAGCATGCGCAATCTTCTCGGCGGCAAGGGCGCTAACCTGGCTGAGATGACAAGCATCGGTCTTCCTGTTCCGCAGGGTTTCACAATCACTACGGAAGCTTGTACACAGTATTATGAGGATGGACGTAAGATTAACGATGAGATCATGAAACAGGCTATGGAAGGCGTTGCGGAGATGGAGAAGGTCAATGGCAAAAAGTTCGGCGACCTGAAGAATCCTCTGCTGGTTTCCGTTCGTTCCGGCGCAAGAGCGTCAATGCCCGGTATGATGGATACCATCCTGAACCTCGGACTGAATGACGAGGTGGTTGCAGCCATGATTGCAGGCAACCCTGATCCTGCTTTTGAGCGTTTTGTGTACGATTCTTACAGACGTTTTATACAGATGTTCTCCGATGTGGTTATGGAGGTTGGCAAGAAGTATTTTGAGCAGCTGATCGACAAGATGAAGGAGCAGAAGGGCGTTCAGTACGACGTGGATCTGACCGCCGCTGACCTGAAGACTCTGGCCGAGCAGTTCAAGACTGAGTACAAGAGCCAGCTGGGCAAGGACTTCCCCTCCGATCCCGTAGAGCAGTTGAAACTGGCTATTGAGGCCGTGTTCCGCTCCTGGGACAACCCCCGTGCCAATGTGTATCGCCGTGACAACGACATCCCCTATTCCTGGGGTACCGCGGTAAATGTCATGCCCATGGTATTCGGCAATCTGAATGACCAGTCCGGCACAGGCGTTGCCTTTACCCGTGATCCGGCTACCGGCGAAAAGAAGTTGATGGGCGAGTTTTTGAAGAATGCCCAGGGCGAGGATGTGGTTGCGGGCGTTCGTACTCCTATGCCCATCGCGCAGATGGAGAAGGAGTTCCCCGAGGCTTATAAAGAGTTTATCAAGGTATGTGAGATTCTGGAGAACCACTACCATGATATGCAGGATATGGAGTTTACCGTTGAGAACCAGAAACTGTACATGCTGCAGTGCCGTAACGGTAAGAGAACTGCCCAGGCCGCTCTGCAGATTGCATGCGACCTGGTGGACGAGGGTCACAAGACCGAGGCGGAGGCCGTGGCAATGATCGATCCCCGTAACTTGGACACGCTGCTTCATCCCCAGTTTGACGCTGCAACTCTGAAGGCCGCGACTCCCCTGGGCAAGGGTCTGGGCGCGTCTCCCGGCGCTGCCTGCGGAAAGATCGTATTTACGGCAGAGGACGCCGAGGCTTGGAGCGCAAGAGGCGAGAAGGTAGTTCTGGTGCGTCTGGAGACCTCTCCCGAGGATATCACCGGCATGAAGGTCGCCCAGGGAATCCTGACTGTCCGCGGCGGTATGACCTCCCATGCGGCAGTGGTTGCCCGCGGTATGGGTACCTGCTGTGTATCCGGCTGCGGCGATATAGCTATGGATGAGGAAAACAAGAAATTTACTCTTGCCGGCAAGGAGTTCCACGAGGGAGACTATATCTCTATCGATGGCACCACCGGTAATATCTACGACGGAGAGATCAAGACTGTAGATGCAAAGATTGCAGGCACGTTCAGCCGTGTTATGGCCTGGGCGGACAAGTATAGGACGCTGAAGGTCCGCACCAATGCGGATACTCCCGCAGACGCCAGAAAAGCCCGTGAGCTGGGCGCTGAAGGTATCGGTCTGTGCCGTACCGAGCATATGTTCTTTGAGGAGGACAGAATCGCCGCATTCCGCGAGATGATCTGCTCCGATACCGCAGAGGAGAGAGAGGCGGCTCTGGAGAAGATCCTGCCTTATCAGCAGAGTGACTTTGAGGCGCTGTATGAGGCGCTGGAGGGCAATCCGGTTACCATCCGTTTCCTCGATCCGCCGCTGCATGAGTTCGTTCCCACCGAGGAGGCCGACATCAAGAAACTGGCCTGGGCACAGAGCCGGACTGTTGCGGACATCAAGGCGTTTATTGCCTCCCTGCATGAGTTTAACCCCATGATGGGACACAGAGGCGCCCGTCTTGCGGTCACCTATCCTGAGATTGCCAGGATGCAGACCAAGGCCGTTATCCGCGCTGCAATCAATGTAAAGAAGGCACATCCCGACTGGAATGTGAAACCTGAAATAATGATTCCTTTGATCTGTGAGGTGAAAGAGCTTAAGTTTGTCAAGAAGGTGGTTGTGGAGACCGCTGATGCGGAAATCAAGGCTGCAGGCGTTACCCTTGCGTATGAAGTGGGCACTATGATCGAGATTCCCAGAGCAGCTTTGACTGCTGATGAGATCGCGAAGGAAGCTGATTTCTTCTGCTTTGGCACCAACGACCTGACCCAGATGACCTTCGGTTTCTCCCGTGACGATGCAGGCAAGTTCCTGAACGCCTACTATGACACCAAGATTTTGGAGAACGATCCTTTTGCCAAGCTGGATCAGATCGGTGTGGGCAAGCTGATGGAACTGTCCATCAAGCTGGGCAAGCCTGTGAATCCTAAGCTGCATATCGGTATCTGCGGCGAGCACGGCGGAGATCCTTCTTCCGTAGAGTTCTGCCACAAGATCGGTCTGGATTATGTGTCCTGCTCACCGTTTAGGGTGCCTATTGCGAGACTGGCGGCGGCGCAGGCGGCGATTCAGAATTCATGACAATAGAATAATCGCGAGGCGAGGATTCTATTGTAGATGTCATAGGGATTTTTGAACGATTTGGTGAAAGTATAAGAAAATGGCTTGAAATTAAGGGATTTTGAGCGTAGAGGGGTTCACCAGGGCGACTGATGAGCCTCTCTTTTTGGGCTTTTTGATACCGCTGATTACGTGGTGATTGGGGATAAATGGACACAATTTGGCAGAACCTCCGACTTTTGCCAAAAAGTTCAGTTTTACCAAATTGTTTAGAGTTTTGTTAAAAGGTTTGCAAAATTTGTAATTTATGGTATTTTATATATGATACATATTTTTGTTTTTTCAATTAATAAATTCAAAATTAGGAAGATATATACTGATACAAGTAAATTAATCGTGGGTAGTGTCAATCAGATTATGAGAAAATCGAATCCCTTTCCCTGGTGTTGACCAATTAAACTTTACTTACGGAAACCCCGTCAAGGCTGAATTTAACGGGCTTTCAGCCTGGCCTTGACGGGGTTCCCGACGTAAAATTTGGGTCATCCAAGCCAAAGAAAGGGGAGGTAAGGGCTTTTACCTCTGAAACCATTGAATTTACTGGGGTGAGTCGATTTTAAGTGTACAGAGTTGACACTACCCTAAGCAAAAAAGGAGAGTTTTATATGGGGATAGGGATTTCGATTATAATAGGAGTAGTTACTGGTATATTATCTGCAATGGTTGTTGGTGCCGTTAATATTATGTACAAATATATAATTCTTCCTTGGTTTCAGGTTAAAGTATACAAAGGTGTGCTACTTGAAGGTTGTTGGAACGGATTTATGCAAATAGGTACGGTTAAGTGGGATATGAAATTGATAATTAATCAAAAGGGTAGTAAAGTATCAGGCGATTTAACAGCAAAATCAAATGATCCAAATGCAAAAAAGAAAGAAACTTCTATGACATTTGAAGGTAATATATATGACGGCTACTTAATTATTAGTTGTGTAGCAAAAGATCCTCGCGATATTTCTTTTGGTGCCATGATTCTAAGAATAAAAAATAAGAGGATGACTGGACGACAGATATTCAGGGATTTATCTGAATCAAAATACGATGTTTTTGGATCTAATGTGGAGTTTGAGTATGAATAAACCTAGATTATTTTCATTGGTACCGGATTCGGTTACCAATGATTTACTAAAAGAGTGTTGCGATTTGTTTAATTCTAACTTTGAAAAATCGATAAATGGTATAAATGTAAAAGTTTTTCCAAACAGAATGAGAAAATACCTAAATAATAATAGCGCGATACTTTGTTTGCGTATTAGCTGCTTTTTAATTGGCTATATGATTGTTGAAAAAATAACAAATGATTTAATATGGATAAAACAGATTGTAATTGCAAAAGAATTTAGAAATAATGGTTTTGCAACTCAACTAGTTGAAAGAATTTGTAATTTTAAGTTTATTGGTATCATAACTAACAATCCTATAATGATTAAAATTTTAAAAGAACACGGATTTACAATTAGTCAAGATTCTCAACTTTATAAGGATATATATGAGAATTTTGCTTTTAAAAAAATAGTAGATTTATATAAAATAGATTATATTATAAAACGAGAAACTAATTTTGTGGCTTTAACTAATTTGGTTAACTTACAAGAAATTAGTGGTAATATTTATCTTTATCCATTAACGAGTATTGAAGATGGCTATGAGTGGATAGCATTGTTCTGCAATAATTGTATAAGTCAGAAATGAAAGCTTTTTACTACTGCTATATTCATGGATATAAATTGATTTACAATTCCATATATATTTTATGAATAATTGGCAAAAAAAGATAATATATGCGACAAGAAACTAGAAAAAAACTTATTATGAATGGCAGTTTTTAATTTTCATGATTAAGTTATTCGAATAATTTATTTAAAAGAATTTTGTAAATATGGTTACTTTTTCTGAAAAAAATCTTAAAGAAATTTATAGTAGAATGAATATGATAGAGCATAACTGGACTAAAGGGACTTTAAATGAAGTAAAGTTTATTAAAGAGTATGGGGAAAATAATACTATATTAGACCTAGGATGTGGGTATGGTCGACATGCAATAGCATTAGCTCAATCTGGCGCTTATGTTACAGCAGTAGATTTTTCACAAGAAATTATTTGTGAAGCAAAAAAAATTGCTTGTGAAAACTTATCTGAAATTTCTAAATGTTCTTTTGTGTGTCATGATGCTAGAGAATATTATGATGGCAAAGCATATGACAAAGTAATCTGTTTATTTGATGTAATTGGATCGTTTCCAGATGACAAAGATAATATAAAAATTATTGAGACGGCATATAGAAACCTAAAGATTAATGGTATATTTATTTTATCGGTAATGAATTTGGAATTGACGGAAACACTCGTGTATGATGCAAATAAGGGCAACTTACAAAAAAATTCAAACATTATAAGAAGACTGCCTACAAGTTGTATTATGCAAACTAATGGGAATATATTTAAATCAGAATTTTTAGCTTTAGATACCGAGACAGGGATAGTTTATAGAAAAGAACGATTTAGTTATGATGACAGCTTATCAGATGAATATATTATACGTGATAGACGATATAAATTGGATGAAATAAAGAGCATTCTGAAGTTACAGGGATTTGAAACTATAATTGGACGCTATGTAAGAGCAGGTCATTTTGATGAACCATTAAGTAATACGGATAAATATGCTAAAGAAATATGTGCTGTGGCGCGTAAAGTTAATAAAAGATTATAAAAGCCATGTAAAAATGCGATAAGCATGAATCATGTGATTTGTTTTTGCTGTAATAATAGGAATTAAAGAGCTTTTCTCCAATTCTTCCAGAACGGAATATCTGGGGACAACTGCAATTCCTAGATTGTACATAACACATCTTTTTACTGCTTCTATACTCTGCACTTTCATGTGAGGATTCAAAATAATATTCTTTTTTGTAAGGTATTTATTTCTACCTGATAATTGCCATCTGATTTGTAGTTTTGCTGAATTGTCTGCAAATACTGTTAAAATTAGATGATATATGTAGTATATGTGAATATGTATATCTGGGGATAGGTGGGAGAATACTTGAATTTTTAAAGAATGTTTTTAGAAATTGAGTTATATTTAAGCGAGGTGAAATTTTGCGAAACATAATTAAAGAATTAGAAAGAAAAAATATTCATTTTACTTTAGTATATTATGGAAAAGAAGATTATGGTACATTTTGGGATATAAATTCTATTTTAGAGAATAAGGAATATTTTCAAGATAGATTTAGCACATGCAAGCTTCATGGCATTGACTCGCTCCATGACTATTTGGATTATTTATGTTTAAGAAAGTGTGTCATGCTACAGGAAATGATTCCCGCCATTAAGAGTGATGAAGACAAACAGGCATTTCAAGATATTTCTAACCTCGCAAAAGAGCAGTATGATTGTATCGGAAATGGCTTAATTATACAATTCATCAATAGACATTACGAAGAAATATTTGCAGAAAAATATCATGAATATTTGTTGCCACATATCACATTAGAACTGATTACAAAATTTCAAGGTGGGATAAATAGAGAGGTTTTTACATATTTGACGCAGAACTATAATTATTTGTTAATATATAAATTTCAAGATTTCCAAAAAAAATTTGAAAAAGAACCGGAACTATTTGAGATGTTATTTCACAAAAAGAATTTAGAGGAAATACAATCACTGAGATTTGATACTGTCCTTCCTGTTTTCGTTTCAATATGGAATGGCTCCAACGCGCGATTAAAAGAAATAATTTATCCAATTGTAGAGACTGTTATATCTGATATGGAAGAACTTGTTAAAAATATGGATTTAAGTGATTATCGGAATGTTCTGATACTTGAGAAACATTTCCGATATATATATGAGTTTATGATGAAGATTAAACATCCGAAAGCAAATACTTTTCGCGGTTATGAGCTTGATATCGAAACAAAGATAGAGGAAGATATCAAGATACATGGACAAAGTTTTACTCATGAGTTACCAGTAGGAGAAATAGTAAATTATATAAAAGAATTGCAGGATTGGAATGTTCAGATGCTTTCTTTGACACATGATTGTAAATATGAAAATAATGTAGCTGAGTTTATAAGCCGTTTTTCACATCCATCTAAAGGAAAACAGGGTATCGCCGATATGGTAAGCAGTAATATATCCAGCGATAATTATTTTACACATTCACATCAACAAGAATTGGATATTTCTGCATCTTTAGGAGCGGCAACAGTTTTCGCAATATGGCATGACAAAGAACTGTTTCCAGATTGCTTACAATGGTATAATACATTTCTTGCATTTATCAGCGAACAAATTGGTGGAGGGATAGAACTATCAGAGGATTTGGAAACTTTATATATTATGCTTCAGCCTGTTATTTTGAGTGATGAGATTGATAAAAGGAATATTGCACCTTTGTGTTATGGCGCTGCAATGTTTATATGCGCCTTAACTGAAAAGCTGCTTCGGACATTTTATATTCATTTGGTTAAGGATAGAGTGTATGTCTCGCTGACATCTGCAACTTTAGGAACATTACTATCTTCAGATAATCGAGAGATGGTAAACATTTTTGGTAAAGATCATTTAAAAAGCCTTTCCTTTTTCTTTTGTACAGTGGGAGATAAGAAAATAGGAATGAATTATAGAAATAATCTTGCTCATTGGATTGGGTTGAGAAACAGGGACATAAATAGTATGTTAGTGGCAAAATTATTTTTCTTATATACAGATGTCATAAATACAATTTTCTGGTATTTTTGTAAAGAGGGGTGGGCTGAATTGGAGCAATAACTCTGTCACCCAGAGGTGTCTTAGTTTCCGATGGATAATGTTGCGGAAATCTCACAAAACCTGTAAATACGGCATTCTTGGCACTACATAGGCCTGAAAGATACATTATTTTTTTGTGTTTTTATGGCCGTTTTACATTCGGGAGTGGGTGAACTCCTATTCTGGGGTTCTTTTGCCAAATAGTGTATGTGAGAATAGATAAAAAGATAATGGGAAAATGATAAGACAAGGGAAAGGAGCTATACAGGCTCCTTTTTTGGTTGCATTCCAAAAGCTACTTCTAATGTGCATTTCTTATATTTCTATAAATCTCTTGCAAACTACTGATTTATGTGTTATGGTGATATGTATAACAGTATAACAACATTAACAGTAGGAGGGTGATCGTGAAACTTATTATTTCGAATATTTCGGGTATACCAATATATGAGCAGATTAAGCAGCAGGTTAAATCTGCCATTATGTCCGGTGATTTACATGCGGATGAAACACTGCCTTCTTTGCGGACACTGGCCAAAGACTTAAAGATCAGTGTCCTGACCGTGACAAGGGCATATACGGAATTAGAAGAGGAGGGTTTTGTAAAGAATATTCAGGGACGGGGCTGCTTTGTTTTGGGACGGGGTTCTGAACTTTTGAGGGAACAACTGGTCTGCAAAATTGAAAACAGCTTATCAGAAGCGATAGATGCTGCCCGTGTGGCTGATCTTTCAGGAGAAGAACTGCATCATCTTCTTGATATTTTAATGGAGGAAAAAACGGATGAATGATTATTTGGAGGTAAAAAACCTGTCAAAGTCCTTTGACAATTTCCGGCTGCATGACATTACTTTTACTCTGCCCAAAGGGTATATCATGGGGCTGATCGGGCCGAACGGCTCCGGAAAAACAACAACCATCAAGCTCATTTTAAATATGCTAAAGCGTACAGACGGCGAAGTGAAAATTTTAGGGCTGGATAATATTGCTGATGAGCAGGCGGCAAAGAAAAGTTTAGGTGTTGTTTTTGATTCCAACTATTTCAGTGATGACTGGAAGGTATCACAAGTTGAGAAATCAGTGTCAGTTTTCTATGAGAACTGGAACACGCAAAGGTTTTCTGAATTACTTGATAAATTCCATATTTCGCCTGCAAAAAAAGTAAAAGAACTTTCTAAAGGTATGCAGATGAAACTTATGCTTGCCTGTACTTTTTCGTATGATGCAAAATTATTGATATTAGACGAGCCTACCAGCGGTCTTGATCCTGTCTCAAGGGATGAACTTCTTCATATCCTGTCGGAATATATTGAAGACGGGGAACACAGCGTTTTGTTCTCTACCCATATTACGGGGGATTTGGAACGTGCTGCTGACTACATTACCTATATCAGTTATGGGGAATTATTTTTCAGCGGCGGCAAGGATGAATTTGTGGACAGTTTCAGGATAGTCAAGGGAGGGCGTGAAGAGTTATCTGACGCCCTGGGTAAAAAAGCACTTGGCATCAGGGATTTTGCCACAGGATTTGAAGCACTCATTAAGACCGAAGATTTAAGGCAATTTACACACCTTAATGTGGAACCGGCAACGATTGATGATATTGTGGTATTTACCAGTAAGAGAGGTGAACAGTATGAGTAATATTTTGAGATCTGTAAAGCTGGATTTTGCTTTAGTAAGGCCCTATGTGAAAACAATATGCTTTACAATGGCGCTGCCTGCTGCCTTTGCAGCGATCAACCGCTCCCTCCTGACGGGGATTTCCTTTGCCATGTGCTTTATTGCCATGACCAGCGGATATACGTTTTCCATTACGGAGAAAAATGATATGGAGCGGCTTTACGGTATATTACCGGTCCGTAAAAGTGAACTTGTGGTGGGAAGGTATGTTTATATCATCATCATGGGGCTGCTTGCATTGATATTTTCCCTGGTTACACATCCTGTTATATTAAGAAGTCTGGGTGAAACCGTCAGTGCATTTGACATAGCCAGTGCCGCTGCTGCAGGAATATTCCTTTTTACCCTCTATACGGTATTCCAGCTTCCCGGATATTATAAATTTGGTTCTATCAAAGGCAGGGTGTTTATGTATATCCCGGTAGCAGGTTTTCTGACAACACTGTTTTTGGTTACTAAGATTCCGGCTGGCAGCAGTGGATGGTTTATTACGGTTCTCAGCTCGCCTGTGGTGTTGGCTTTATTGGCGGCAGTTTTCGTTGTTGTAATGTATGTCATTTCCATACTGGTATCTGTCAAAATAGTTCAGGGAAAAGAAGTGTGAGGTGAAAGTATGGATTTTACTGTTATAATCGTAGCACTTATGATCAGTTTTGGTATACCGCGCAGGAACAAAGCTATCAAAGAATATAGGAAGAAAAAGGAAGAGAAGACTTCAAAAGAAAATAGCATTAAGTAGTTAAAGAACTATAAAACATAGAGAAAGGGGAGGGGCGTCTATTGGGATAATCAGTAGACGCCAATTTGTAAGATACATTTATTGTCCTTCTATATTGACATTTTGAATCTGCTGTTCTATAATGTACTTGTTCATTAAGTACATTTAAGCACATAGGAGGGGTGTTGTGGAAATCATCATAAGCAGTAATACAAGCAAGCCGATTTACGAGCAGATAACTTCACAGATAAAAGCCATGATTATGAGTGGTCAATTACAGACTGGCGATCCCATTCCCTCTATGAGAGCGTTAGCAAAGTCCATTCATGTAAGCGTTATCACCGTTCAAAAAGCGTATGAAGATTTACAAAGGGATGGCTTTATTGAGACAACAGTAGGCCGTGGCAGTTTTGTATCAGCGCAGAATAAAGACTTTTATCAAGAAGAACAACAGCGATTGGCGGAAGAACATTTACAAGAAGCCGCCGATATTGGACGAACAAGTGGGATACCCTTAGAGAAACTGATTGAACTTCTAACTATGTTTTATCAAGAGGAGGAATAACTATGGATGCTATTTTGCAAGTAGAAAATTTGACGAAGCACTACCCTGATTTTACATTAGACCATGTTTCGTTTTCTGTCCCTAAAGGTACGATTATGGGATTGATTGGTGAGAACGGCGCAGGAAAAAGTACAACGATCAATGCGATTCTTGACCTCATCCACAAGGATGACGGCATGGTTACTTTTTGGGGGCAGGAGTTATCTTCTGTGAAGCAGCTTAAAGAGGATATTGGCGTTGTATTTGATGGTATCAACTTCTATGAAACGCTGACCCCCTCTAAGGTCGGAAAAATTGCAAAGGCAGCATACAGTCGGTGGGATAATCGTTTATACAAGGATTATTTGAAACGCTTTCAACTTCCTACGGATAAAGAGATCAAACAAATGTCTAAGGGTATGAAAGTAAAATTGTGCATTGCCGTTGCCCTTTCCCACAAACCTAAACTGCTGATTTTGGACGAAGCCACCAGCGGCCTTGACCCGGTGATGCGGGATGATATTCTGGATGTGTTTCTGGAATTTGTGCAGAACGAAAATCATTCTATTATGATGTCCTCCCATATTACAACCGATTTAGAGAAAGTTGCCGATTATATTACCTTTATCCACCAGGGCAAGGTTGTTTTCAGCAAAAGGAAAGATGACCTGCGCTATCATTACGGTATTATTCGATGTGGGGCGGCCATTTTCGATCAGATTGATAAGCAAGAAATCCTTGCCTACCGCAAAGAGGATTATCAGTGGAATGTGCTTGTAGCTGACAAAGAAAAAGCTAAGAAAAAATACAAAAATGCAGTAGTAGACGATGCGACGATTGATGATATTTTGCTGTTGTATGTGAAAGGAGTGCAGACCAAATGAGAAGTCTTATTTTGAAAGATTTGTATAATATCGGACACAATGCGAAATCCATGCTGTTCATGCTGGCGGTACTCGCGGTTATCCTTATCCCCACATCTGGCGCGCCTGCATATATCATTGCAAGTGCTATTTTGTGCAGCATGATGATTGTAACGACCTTTACTTTTGATGACAATTCCGAGTGGACGCGATATGCTATGATAATGCCCGTGTCGAAGAAAAATTTGGTCGCAGGAAAATATGTTGTAATGGCAATCTTCTGTGTGATTGGAAGCCTGTTTGGATTGATAGTCAGCATAATCGCAGGGCTTGCTCTAAGAAAAATGACTTTTGACATTGAAGGGATCGTAGAGCTGCTTATTTTGGCACTGGTGGCATTAGCTTTGTCCCTTGTCTCTGGCAGCATGTCAATTCCGCTTGTGTTCAAATTTGGAGCGGAAAAAGCCCGTGTGTTACTGGTAGTATCTATTTTCGTCCCATTGGCTGTTTGCTTTGGACTTTACCAAGTCCTTGTTTTGCTGGGAATTGAACTGACAGAGCAGCTTATATTTATTTTGTTGTGCTGGTCCCCCGTTTTCGCTTTGGTTTGGTGCTATTTGATGTATTGTATCTGCTGCCGAATTTTTGAAAAGCAGGAACTTTGATATGGAGGTATTTTATGAAGGATAAAAGATTTGAAATTGTCGAAACAGAAGGAACTGCGAAAGGGATTTTCGTTATTGTCGATAGAAAAACCGGCGTCAATTATCTAGCGACAAAATTCGGAGCTGCTGGAGGAGTATGTCCGTTGATTGACAAAGACGGCAAGCCGATTATTACTAAAGACTGAAACGCCGCAAGGAATGTCCAGGCATAAAACTGGATTTTGTATCTGATTAGCGGTAACAAAATAAGAGAGGGAATGAATTGATGGCATGGGATATAGTAGTCAAAACGAAGGTATATCATTTGTTAGCCAACGAGATTTTCTTTCGGATTTACAATGGTACTTATCCGCTAGGAGCGAAACTTTCCTCATTTCCTGTTTTTGCAAAAGAAGTTGGGAGCAGCCCTGAAACTGTTAGAAAAGCTATATCTGAACTACAGAAGCACGGTATTGTAGAAAAAAACCGTTTGGGCTATTTTGTCACATCCAACCATGAGAAAGTATTGGAATACCGGGATAGTTACCTCGCCGCTGTTGAACAGAGATACTTTGAAGCAAAGCAAAAGGTAGAGGAAACTGTTTTAGAAATCAATCAAGGGCAATTCAAACTAAAATAGGAGATGATACAGTCGGAATGGCATTCCTTAAAAATGGTGGGGCACTGCCGATCAGCTGCTTCATGGACAAAAATCTACCATTCATGGACAAAACGGCATGAAAGAGGTTTTTATGGTACGCTATGGCTATAACAGTTACTGTATTGTACTTCTGTGGTCTGGTTATTCAACCTGGAAAAGGGAGAATAATTTTAATTAAGGGATTTGGGTGTATGAAAGAATATATTTTGCAGGTTGACGATTTATGTAAAAAATATGGTAGTACTGTGGCTTTAGACCATGTGTCTTTGTCCGTGCCGACAGGGAGCATCTATGGGCTTATTGGCGAAAACGGTGCAGGGAAAACGACATTGTTTCGTATTCTGGCAGGGCTGTCACACCAAACTTCTGGTGTGATAACATTGGCTGGCGCAGAAACAGAAACGGAGATGATAAGGCAGCGCAGAAATATTGGGTTTATGATTGAGACACCGGCACTTTATCCTAATTTATCTGTTCTGGAAAACCTGTATCTTGTACAGATGCAATACTCAGGTAAAAAAGATGTTGAAAGCGCAAAGAAAACTTTGGAACTGACAGGATTGCCTGAACAGGGTAGAAAGAAGGCAAAGCATCTGTCTTTGGGTATGAAGCAGCGGTTAGCCCTTGCCATCGCTTTGCTCCACAATCCCGAAATGCTCATATTGGACGAACCTGTTAATGGGCTTGATCCGATGGGGATTGCTGCATTCAGGAAGCTGATTTTAAAGCTCAACACAGACCGCCATATTACTGTGATCATATCAAGCCACATTCTAAGTGAGTTAGAGCAGATTGCAACACATTACGGTTTTCTGCATAATGGCAGGATGCTGAAGGAAATACCCGCATCTGATATCCTCTCATCTGGGGGCAGCTTGGAACAGTATTATGAAAAGATCTTGGAGGACGGCCAATGTGGAATTTAATGAAAGCAGAATTGTACAAATTCAAAAAAGACATTGCAGTATGGGTAATAGCCCTTGTATTGGTCTGCTGTGCAGGTATCTCTATCTTTACGGGGGTATATGACAGCGTGGAAAATATGGTCTTAAATCTGGGAAAGGAAAGCATGGTCCTGATATTGGCTTGTGCAATTTATGCCGGGTTTTCATGCACGGACGATTTTACTGGCCGCACTATCATTTATGCAGTTGCCTATGGGAACAGACGCTTTCATATTCTGTTGGTAAAAGGCTGCCGTTATATCATCGGATGTACTGCAATCATAATTTCATATATGGCGGTTTCTGCGATAGTCTCATTGCCAGTGCTGAAAACCGGGGTTCCCCTGCCTGATCTGGCTGCGTATGCAGTGAAGAGCCTTGTCCTTTCTTTACCTTTGTATTGGGCTGTTGCCATGATTTTTTTTACCATTGCAGTGATAACGAGAAAAGCATCTGTGACAATGGGTATTTCAGTGGCAGGTTCTATTCTAGGGGTTGTATTCACAAACAAGGCATATTCCTCCGCCTCGATTCCTGGCAAAAGTTTGCTGCGTTTTTTTCCAACGATACAGATTCCTATGATCTATGAAAAAATATATTCTTCCTTTGATTACCAAATGGCACTCATTTTTTCGATATTTATAATTATGATTATGTTTTTAGCCGGCTCCGTAATTTTCAATAAAGCAGAGTTGTAATACGGGAATTTGAAATGTATGCCAGGCAGAAGAATGTTATCCCTATGTAAACATCGCCGCTATAGACCTACTCTATATACGGTGGTCTACTATTTTTACATACATTCCCATAGGCAGATCGGGGAAGGTTTGTCACCATTCCCGGAAAATTCAGCGGTCTGTTATTTCCATAGGCAGGCCGGGCGGCCTGATAATGGAAATAACTTGGATAGTGGGGAACTTAGAGGTAATATGCAGACATGGCTTTATAGTCGTTTGGTGCAATAAATGGGAGTTTCGTGCAATGGGATTTGATAGAATACCCCATAATCCGATATTATGTATGCAGCGCCAGTGGAACCCTGTCGGAGGAATGACTGACACGTTTAGGGAGATGGGATGAAGGATAGAACAGTAGGATAAAAATTGTTGTCTTGTTAGACAAAATGGGTATTCTTACCCAATGAGGTATTTCAAAAACTTATATGAATGCGCTTAATTGCAAAAGTATATTCCAGTGCAGGAGTAAACTCTACCCCCCCATTAAGATCTGTTGATTTATTTAAGACCCTTAAATGAAATTTGAAAGTCTATTTTTGGGATTTTCTGGATGTTAGTCTTTCAAAAAAATAGAATTAACTTTTGCATAAGTAGTAGACGTTAGTCATGCAAATATCTATACTGAGGTTATGATATCTGTCTGCGGACAGGAGGTTTGGAATGGACTCTAGATATCAAAAACATCTTACATTACAGGATAGGTACACTATAGAGGAGGGACTGAATCATGGTTATACCCTTACGCGGATTGCTCAGGAGGTCGGAAAAGATAAAACTACCATATCTAAGGAAATACGCAAACACCGTATTGGAAATTCACAGCGAGTCGGAAACGTCAACGACTGTCTGAATCGTTTTCAGTGTCCTATTCAGCATCTTTGCAGGGACTGCTCAGTGGATAAGGACTGCCGCAGATGTAGAAAAGAAGACTGCAGAAATATCTGTCCGGAATATCGGTCCGAGAACTGCAGATATATCCAGAGGGCGCCATATGTCTGTAATGGATGCAGCATGGTCTATGATTGCCACAGACCGCATTTTTATTACAGGGCATCATCTGCATACTCTTCCTATGTGGAACGGTTGAAATCTTCCAGAGAAGGGATTTCACTGACAAGAGAGCAGTTGTTTGAACTTGACTGCCTGCTGACACCTCTTTTGAGACAGGGCCAGTCAATTGCGCACATCTATGCTGAACATATGAATGAGATTCCTTGTTCCATGAGAACCCTTTATAATTACATTGATATGGGAATTTTAACAGTTAGAAATATCGATCTTCCCAAAAAAGTAAGATACAAACCAAGGAGACCCCGACGGAAAGAACCTGAAATGGATTATGCTTACCGTGAAGGCCGTACTTATAAAGACTTTCTGGAGTACATATCAGCGAACCCGGAAGCAGTAGTTGTAGAGCTGGATACAGTACATGGTTCAAAATCGCGGGGAGGTGTCATGATGACAATGCTGTTCCGCAACAGTACGCTTATGCTAATACTCCTTCTTTCTGACTGTACCCAGAAGAGTGTCCGGGCAGCGTTTGATATGCTGACGGATACATTGGGTCTGGAAGAATCCCGTAGATGTTTCCCTGTCATTTTGACTGACAATGGTTCAGAGTTCAAAGATCCGAATGCATTAGAAAAAACTAAAGATGGGCAGGAACGGACAAGGGTTTTCTATTGTGATCCGCTGGCTTCTTGGCAGAAAGCAAGGCTAGAGAAGAATCATGAATTCATACGCCGGGTACTACCAAAAGGTCAGCCATTGGATTCCTATACACAGGAAGACATGACCTTGCTGGCAAATCATATCAACAGCACGGCCAGATCCAGTCTGAACAATCGAACCCCTTATGAACTGGCCGAGATCGTCAATTCAGAAAAACTACTGCGTGTACTTGGGTTAAGGAAGATAGAATCAGACCAAGTGACCTTGACATCGCGACTTTTGAAACACAAATAAGGAAGAGATAGAAGAATTAAAACATGCAGACAGGTATCTTTTTATAGAAAAAGTAACGTCTGACATGTGGAATTCTCTTTAACAAAGGTTTTTCCAGATGTCCGCTTGTTATACGATAAAAAGGGGCAAAAACGAGGGATTTTCGGATTGTTTATAAGCTACAGGTGTAGTTAGGAAAGTTTAAAATCATGTATTATGGCATATACCTGTGCAAAAATTTCTATTAAACAAAGTGGAATCTCAAATTTCAATCAAGGATTTATTTAAGATAAAAAATTATAGTATGTATGGGTATTGATTTTGTGAAAGTTTTTATATATAATATCTTATATAAATGAAATAATTTAGCACGTTACGTTGGATGAAAATCATACATGCTATTTAATATATACATAATGGTGATTTTGTATACGGAGGTTATAAAAATGGCTTATACGAAAGAAATAATAAACAATTTTCTTTTTACTCCTGTAAGTAAGATTCAACAAGAAACTGTATCTAATAATGATTGTGCAGAATTAATAGAAGAATTAAATACCTTTTTGATTTTAAGAGATGCTATCATTCAAGAAAACAAACATATTGGTGAACTATGGAATGAGATATGTATAGATTTATTGTCCATAATAAATTCTGCATATTCGGGTTTTTATAGGACGGCAATAATAGGATTACGAAGCGTTTTTGAAATGGGATGCAGTTCATTGTTTTATTTAGATCATCCAATTGAATTTTATTTGTTTCAGAAAGAAAATAATAAAGCAGACAAATATGTATCTATACTGGTAAATGATTATAGTTTTTACAAAACAAAATATATTAAAGCTTTTGATGAAAAAATCGAAGAAAAGCAGAAAGAAGAGGATGCCATATCTAAGTATTTACAAAGATTATATGGTGAATTATCTGACGTGGTGCATGGAAGATATAATAGACTTGCTAATACAAATGATTTTCATATATGTTATGACATTGAACAATATAAAAAGTTTGAAGATTTATATGTAAAAACAATAAGTATCATGATAATTATGGTTACATTGAGACTTAACGTTGGCGTTGATGATATACAAAAATATTACAAAAATACAGGAGTGATAAAAAATGAATAAATCATTAGGGGATTATATACAAGATAGGACAGAAAGTCTGGATTCTAAAATGATCCAAGAATATTTTATCCAGAAAGATAGGAGTAAAATTGAAAGAATGTTAGATACCGAGCAATATCTAGTAGAAGGAAGTCGTGGCGTAGGTAAAACAATGTTAATGAGAAAGGCAGAACTTGATGCTTCAAATAATTTTGAAAAAAATAATGTATTAGCGGTTTGGATAAGTTTTGAAGAATCAATCAGAATTGAGAGAATAAGAATATCAACTTTAAATGGAGTTGATCCATTTTTACAGTGGACTATGGGGAAAATATTGCTTGAGGTATTGCGTAAAATTATAGCATTAAGGCCAAAGTATGCTGATGAAATAAGCGATAGATTATCACTGCTCTTTAGCATAGATAATCCGGGACAAAAGAAAAAATATAATGCCTATTTAGAATTATTAAATAGTTATGTTGACGCTTTGGAAAAGGCAGATATTGAAAGTAACGACCAAGTGGCTGATATAGCACCATCAAAAAATATAGTAGATATATTAGACAATCCCAATAGTTTTAAATCATTTATTCTTAAATTGATTGAAGATTTCAGTTTACAACGTATAGTTTTACTATTTGATGAAGCCGCACATGTTTTTTCAGACGAGCAACAAGTAAAGTTTTTTACCTTTTTTAAGGGTTTACGTGATCCAAAGATTGCTTGCAAAGCTGCTGTTTATCCGGGAATAACTAATTACGGTAAATATTTTGAAAAAAATCAAGATGCTAAAGAATTAAGAATTTCGTGGAGTATTTTTGATGAAGATGATGTTATGTATATTAAAAAAATACTTAAGAAAAGAATACAAGCATATGATGAAAATCTTTGGAATATGTTAACAAATAATGATGATGTAATAAAGCTGCTGTGCTATGCAAGCAATGGAAATCCCAGATTTGCATTTCATATAATTGATGAAATGCAAAATACTAAATTATTTTCTAAAAGCAGTATTAATATATCGCAAGTTATAAACTGCTTAAGAAGCGTAAATCAAGAAAAATGGAAAGATTTTTTAACATTAAAGCAAAGAATGTTGAAATATTCAGATTATATAGTAAATGCCGAGAAAATCATGAAAGAAGAATTTCTTCCGAATATTAGAAGTTGGAATCAAAAAAGAAGAAAAGAGGACAAAAAGCTTTCGGTCGGATTTTATATTGAAGAAAATACATATAGAAAAATCGAAAAAGTATTTGATATATTATCATATTCCAATATTGTTTTGATTGATGACGTAAAAAAAAGTATTGGACATGGAAGATATGCGTACTATATTTTGATAAATCCTAGTTTTCTTTTTTCTGAACGGATATTAACAGAAATGGCAGAGCTTAAAAATATATCAAATAATATAGACAATAATCAAGTCTATTCGGATTCCAGCAGCTGTATTGATGTTTTAATAAAACAATTATCGGAACAACAAGAGTACTATTGCAGTAATAATAAATGTGATTTTACAACAAATGATGAGACATTTACGTTTTGTAAAAAATGTGGATCACCAATGAAAAAAAAGGATAGTGTTCCTTTGTATAAAATATTAAGGGGACATAGCATTGATAATTTGAATTTATCAAGTAAAATTATTGAGCGTTTAAAAACTAAATTTTCTACAATTGGAGAAATTTATGATACAGATATAGAAAATATTCGTATGAAATATATACAAGATGTTCGAGTTGAGAAAATTAAAAGCGCTGCTATTGAGTATATGGCAGGGTGAGAGTTGCGACGAACAGGAAAGATTGCAGGCGCATAATATTCTTTGGTCATAGTAAAAATATATCTCCTAATCTGTGAGGGTAGACGTTTGTTATAAAAGTATCGATTGTATCAATATTTTTGAACCTAGGAAGAAAAGTCTGTAAGTATTGATTTTCTATGATAATTGATAAGGATGAACGGTATTATCAGCTGTTTGTCTCTTGCTTATACTTTTAACAGGAACAGGAGCACATGTCAAGAACCCCCGCCTGAGCGATGGATGAGTGTATGAAAGTTTTTCTGTAAATAGCTATTAACAACAGGTCTTTTATGATAAAATCTAAATCATAGGAGGCCTATTATTATGGCAAGAGAAAAGAAACCCGTACACAAAGTACAAATGACTGATGGAAAGCGTAACATCATTCAGATACTCCTACAGGAGTACGACATTGAATCTGCCCAGGATATTCAGGATGCCCTCAAAGACCTTCTCGGTTAGAGGTAATATGTGAGTGGGGCTATCGGACGAAAGGCGAAAAACAGATTTTTTCTTCCGAAATAAAAGGTTAACGCCTATATGGATTTGAGGTGATGGATTTTGGGTATAGCAGTTGTAGATGATGAAAAAGTGATAAGGGAGCATATATGCGCCTTGATTGAAGAGCAGAAGTCGGGGCGCATAAGGCGAGGTTCCTCTCTGCGGGGAATGCGGGGAATGCGGGGGATGAGTTTTTGTTTCTGGAATCCTCTCGCCAATGCCTTAGAAACGGCGCAGCCATGGAGAAGGACGGATTTTTCCAATACACGGCTGCTGAGGGCAACAAGCACCTGGTAGCGGTCAAGAAGGGGAAGTCTGCAAGGCTTTATTTCGAGTTCCGGGAAATGCAGGACGGGGTGATGTGGTTTAGATGAGTGATTGAAAAATTTATAGGTTTAACATAAAATAATTATCAAAAGAACTATAGCTGAGTGTTTGATATAATGTGATTAGTATGGGGGATTATATGGAAAGGTTTATTAGCCATGATGAAATATTTGAAATGCAGAAAAGGAATCGCCAAGAAATAGGTTTTGCACATAGAGTAAATGCTGAAGTGAAAGAATTTGGTTATTTTAAAAGTGCCAAAAATGATAATAATAGAATGTTGCGTGAAATGTTATATTCGTACGGGCAATTTGTTCAATATCCGTATGGCGTTGTTGCGAAACAAATGCAGTTATCTAATTATTATCGTGGTGAGAGGGCGTATTATGGTTCAAGCAAAGCTACACTACATAGAATTGTTCCAAAAGACAAAATAGAAAGACTTGTATATTATTTTATAGAGAATATGCGTATTGGGGAGTTTTCAGTATTTCTTAGTAAATTAGATGTTATAAAAAGTTGAAAGACATCATGAATTAATTATGATGCATTAGCTCAGCACTACGGTTTAAAAACTGATTATGTAGATATAACTAATGATTTTGATGTTGCATTATTTTTTGCATGCTGTAAATACAATACAACCAGCAAGAAATGGGAGCCATTGTCAAAAGAGGATATACAATTAAAAGAAAATAGCTCAATTGATTATCGATATGGTGTGCTTTATAGAGGGGAATCTCTGTCAAAAGATTTTTTATATGGATTTGGAAATCAGAGTCCTTATAATCCTGTTCGTCCAATAGGTTTTCAGCCTTTAATGCGATGTCATTTTCAACATGCCTATACAATGAAAATGAATGAGGACGATGATTTATATCAAGACCCAAGATTTGAAATATTAAAATTTGAACATAGTCTGGAACTCTCAGATAGAATTTTTCAGGAAATGAAACAAGGTGAATATATATATCCGAGATATGAAATCGGATTGTTAGATGATTGTATAGAAAGAGTTAAGATCATAAGGATATTTTCACAACAAGTTTTTGAGAATGTTTTTTCATGGTTTTTTACATTCCCATATTTAAAGGAGTATGACACTTTTTCAATAAATGAAATAAAAGATTTATTGATTGAAAGAAATATAGAGATTAGAGATGGCTATTCAGTTATTGATGATAAAATGGTTAGTGGCATAAACGAAAAATGTTATAAAGATATGAGATTTGCAGAAAGCGTTTGAATACTAAACTCTTTTTGTTCCTACCTATTTTTAAGGAGGGAACTGCTTATGAGGGTTTATCTGCAGGATAAGCGGTGTAGGGTGTGGTCATTCATGGGGAACAGCCGGAAGTACTAGGCGTTTCGGGATTACGGCGACCAGTTGGACACCATGAGAATTTTTACATTCGGGAGTGGGTGAACGGTTGTTCCGTGGTGCTTGCGCCAAAAAGTGTATGAGTAAAGCGACAAGAGAATAATGGAAAAAAGATAAAATGGAAAAAGGGGCCTGCATAGGCTCTTTTTCTATTTCCCATGCTCTGATAATTTTTCATTTTCTTTATTTCTAAAATGTAATATTCTTACAAAACACCTCAATGCACATAAAACCAGCTTTTTCTATCAGATAATACCGACAGGAGATAGAGCCGATAAAACTGAAAAATGAAGATATTTTATAAGACGCAAAAAAAATAAGAGGTAAAATGGCTTTTGAGGAATGTAAAAAAATGAAAACTTTATGCATGGTTTCGCTGGCAACTCTCATCCCTGTGTTTCTTAAAGTCACGCTGCCGGAAGGGGTAAGCACGGCCTAGGCGGGGGCCAATATTGTCTGTGTTGTGGCAGGATTAATCCTTTCAATCACATGCGTCAGCAGAATGGAGAGCCGTAGCCTTGTAAATATTATGTCAACAATTATCAGCGTATATTGGTGCCTGTTGATGGCTGGCATTGTTGCCATGGCATTGTTTTTGACTTCCGTGCAGTAAGTAATCACGGTTGGCGAATACAGCCACATCTGGCCGGAGCAAGCCTGGCCGAAGATGCCTTTTCGGACGTATATGCCATAGGAGAGGACAACTGCGGCTTTGAGGTAGAACGCTGCCGAAAAGGTGTCATCACGGTCTGCTCGTCCAGCATTTTTCAAATTAGCGGAGAGACATTGGGTGAAAAAAGGTAAAAAGGAACTTTTCATTTCCGAAAAATAGTCGTTTCGTGCTATTCAGATAAGAATAGCTAAAAGTATGGTATAATGAGTAAAATGCTACACATTAAGCTCCATTGAACGGAGAGTGTGCTAAAGCACATGAGATCATGGTATAGTATTTTAAATTATGTAGTATTGAATACGGAGGGAAAGTATGAAATTCGAAATAAATATTGCCATTATGCTTACTTGCGTACTTTTTCTATCAGGTTGTTCAAATCAAAAAGTTATTGAGTGGAATGGAAAAACGGAGTATTATCACGTCACGATGGTATATGACGAAACAAATATATATGAGGTGGCAGGACAAGTAGATTATATTTTTCTCGGAACAGTTGATGAAGTCCTTGACAATGTGGTAGACTACAATACTTCAAATAGTATGGATGCTTATAGCCGATATGCGATAACAGTTGAGGAGAATTTAAAGGGTGAACTAATAAAAAACATAGAATGTTATCGGCATGGAGGATATTTGAGTGATGGCACTTTATTGTACCCACGATCTGACCGTATTGAGAATACAAGAGATATTCCACAGGAAGGAAAGACATATATATTTATGGCATTTGGACAATCCGACGGGGAGCTGATTTTAGAGGAGTTTATGGGTGATATAGAGTATACAGATGAAGGGCAAAAAGAGATGTATATAGATTATATTGAAAATGAGATTCCCAAAGCGCAAGAAGGCTTTATTTCTAAATATGATGTAAATTATAACAATTAAGTATGGATAGTATTACTGTAAAGGCTGTCTTGATTTAGAGGCAGTTTCTTTTTTAAAGGTGATACATCTGGCATATTCTGCTCTGGAAGATTATGAATAATATTAAAGGGCATAAAAGAAATGAGGTGACAGTATTGGTACGGATTGCTATATGCGACGATGAGAAGGAAACCGTCACACTGCATGAGGAAATCATAAAGGACAGCCTGCAGTCCTGCGGTATATGTTATGAAGTAACAACTTACACATGCAGCAGCAATCTTTTGTCTGACATTGCGGAGGATGGATTCTTTTATGACCTGCTCCTGCTGGACATTGAAATGCCTGATGTCACAGGCATGGAACTTTCCAAAAAGATAAAGCCGTTTCTGCCGAATATTAAGGTCATTTTCATAACCTCGCATATGGAATATGCGATTGACGCATTTGAGCTTTCGATCTTCCGCTATGTGCCGAAAAATGATCTTGAGAAAAGGCTGAAAACTGCCGTGGTAGACGCTGCAAAACTGATCCTGCTGGAAGCCGGCAAGGAGTATATCATCCAGGCGGCGGGACGGATGGAGAAGATATCATACAGGGATATTTTCTACATTCAGCGTGACGGCGGCAAAAATTCAGCAATATACTCAAATGCGGGAACGTCAAAAGTCAGGAAAAGCCTGCAGCAGGTTTATGAGGAGCTTGCCGCGCCGGAGTTTATTTTTATAGACAGGGGCATAATCGTAAATATCATACAGATCATGAAAGTGGCTGACGGAATGGCGTTTCTCAAAAATGGTGAGGCACTGCCGATCAGCCGTGCCCATTTACAGGCGGTCAAACAGCAGATAAATAGGTTTTGGGGGACACACATATGATGGGCTGGTATCAGATAATTTCATTTCTTTTCACAAACGGGCTGCGGATTTTCTTTGGTCTATACCTTGTTATGGCGGTGTTAAGGTTGTCCGGTGACAGGAAGAAGGCGGGTGTTCTTTCTGCTTGTGCGGCTGTTTTTATTACCTTGTTGTCTTGTCTGCCAATTCCACAAATATATATTGCCGGTGCCGAGATTGTTATTATGATGCTGATTATCCGGCATCTGTTTAGAGCCGAACTGCGGATGCCTCTTTTTCTTACTTTCTTTTATGAGATAACGGTAGCCCTTTGGGAATTTATTATATCTGCTGGCTTGGGGATCATATTCCGGTCAGAGGACTTTCTTGACAGACATACTCTTAAGTATATGGCGGCAGTCTGGATTGTCCGAGCGCTTATGCTTGGCATTGCTTTTCTTGCCCTCAAAGCCAGGGAGGGAAGAACCCGAGTCATATCTGCGGTTGCAGTCGCAGGCTTATTCGGGGTGATCTTTTTATCCGGGCAGAGCATCATAACCATAGATGATGAACAGATGACAACATGGATCATTTTTTCTATGCTGATCCTTGTGGCAGTCCTGTTTTTTTATCTCAGCCGCCAATATGAGATGGAGAAAAAAATAGCGCACCTGGAAAAAGAAAAAAATGCTTTGTTGACGAGGGATTACCAGTTGCTGAAAAATACCTATGCTGCCAACGCAAGGTTATTCCATGATTTTCATAACCACATCGAGGCACTGCACCGTTATCTGGAAAAAGACCGGACGGCGGAGGCGGTTCAGTATCTGGAAAATCTGCGCTCGCCGATAGAAGCAGTTACGCAGCCTGTATGGGTAGGAGATGAAGCGGTGGATTATCTGATAAGCAGTAAGATCACCCTTGCCGCTTCACGGGATATACAGGTGAACTGCAATATTGAATATCCACAGCATACGAATATCCGCAGTGTTGACTTGGTGGCAATTTTAGGAAACCTGCTGGATAATGCCCTTGAAGCCGTAGAAGGAATAGAGGAAAATCTGCGTTTTATCAATCTGACTATCCGCCGCATCAATGAAATGCTCATTATCAAATTGGAAAACGGGTGCAAAGCCGCACCGGTCATAACAGCAGGAGAGTTAAAGACCACAAAACAGGATACGGACTTGCATGGCTGGGGACTGAAAAGCGTTCGCACCACCGCAGAGCATTATGACGGTACAGTGGAAACAGAGTACGGAGGGGGCAGATTTTGTACAGTCGTTACATTATCCTATGAACCGGTAAAGACAGAATAAATATATTTTCCATGAAAAGCAGGCCGCACGTTTGGACGGTCTTTTTTTCATGGACAAAAACCTACCATTCATGGACAAAACGGCATGGAAACGGTTTTTACGGTATGCTATGGACATAGCAATTACTTATACAATAATTTGAATGGAGGATATTTTATGAGACACTTTTATTTTCGGTTGATTTTTGGAATCATCTGGCTGGCTGCGGCGGTTATCAGTGTTGTGAAAGCCAATATTTCCTTTGCAGCCCTGTATGTGGTGTTGGGTATCGTATTCCTGTGGTCTGCTTATTCAAGCCGGAAAAAGGAGGAGAACAAAGACAATGACCAGAAACACAATGGGTAACGGGGAACTTCTTGTTCTGAAAGATTTAAACGTCTGGTACACAAAGGGTAAGCCTGTCCTTGAAAAGTTTTCTGTGGAGCTTAAAAGAAATGAGGTTGTCGGGCTGATCGGATTGAACGGGGCGGGCAAGACAACTTTTATCAAAACCTTTTCCGGGCTGCTTGACAGCTTTCAGGCTGAAACCGCCCTGTGGCAGGATAAGCCGCTTAAGTTCCGTGACAAGGGATTTAAGAAAGAACGGTATATTGTCTTTGCGGAAGACCACTCCTTCCAGTTTTTTACATTCTGTGAGTACATTTCCTATGTGGGGGCCTCCTATGGTAAAAAATTGTCTGGTATAGAAGAATTGGTGCGTGGCTTTCATTTTGAGGAATACACGGATGTCCTGCTGAAAGAGCTGTCAACGGGAAATTTGAAAAAGGCTTACCTGATCACCGCCTTTGCCCTGAAACCAAAGCTGCTTATGCTGGATGAGCCTGTGAACGGGCTGGATTTCCAAAGCACCGAATACCTGTACCGGCAGATAGGCGGCTACCGGCAGTACGGCACAGTCCTTTTTTCGTCACACATCCTTGAAAGCATCTGCCTGACATCTGACCGGGTGCTGGTGCTGGAGCAGGGACAGATTAAAAAGTGTTTTGCAGGACAGGAGATCGAAACAGAAAAAATCCGGGAGGTATTGAAGGAATGAATATACTGAAAGCCTTATTGAAACAGCTTTTGGGCGCAAAGTATGAGCGCGTTGTAAAAAGTCTTGCCGCCTGCCTTATCCTGTATCTTGCCGTTCATACCGCAGGAGTCAACATGAAAATTGCGACATTTATCCTCTATCTGACATCTACAGCTTTAACGGCGAGTATTATGTGGCAGGCGCTTTGTTCTTCGGGGAATGCGGATCGCATGGCCGGGCTGTTTGTGCTGCCGTTTACAAACAGGGAAATGACCTTTTCGTTTGTACTGGCATTTGCCGGATATACGCTGCTTACTATAACATTTCCGGTGCTGGCTTTATTCTTTGCTGTGCATGAGTGGAGCGTGTTGCATATAGCCGTGGCTCTGCTCTGTGCCTGTAATGGATGTTTCATGACTGCGGCATGGTACACTATGACAAAAAAAAGGAAACTGATGCCCTTTGTGGTTTTATGGTGTGTGGGAATGCTCCTGGCTATATTCTTTGTGCAGGAGGTTATGGTTTTCGCATTGATCGTGCTTGCAAGCCTGTTTCTCTCGTTTTTGAGGCTGTTGACAGCAGACGCTTATGTATTCTACCGTCCGGCATCTGCAAAACCTCTTACCCGGCGCACCAAAGGAACAGGGAGCGTACTTCTGTACCTGCTGCGTTATCTGATAACGAATAAGAATTATCTTTTAAACACTGTCGGGCTGTGTGTGGTTGGCGGCATTCTGCCGATGATATTGGGGCAGTTTGAGGGACTGAATGTGATGCCGCTGGGTTTTGCCATCCTTTGTCTGAACACCCCAATCTGCATCTTGCTGTCCTGTGATCGGAGTTTGGAGCAGGCAGTCCGGGTGCTGCCCAGGCAGGCAGGGCACTTTTGCACCCGCTACAGTTTTTTCCTCTTCTGTGTCAATATGGCAGTAAGCAGCGTGTATCTGGTTGCCTGGCAGATTCAGCGTGGCGGTGTGGGCGGCATGGAAATCATGGCGGCGGTGCTGATCGCGCTGCAGAGCGCAGTCCTGTCTGTTCTGTTGGAGTGGTTTCAGCCTATCCGTAACTGGAAGATTGAAAGTGATCTGTGGCGTCACCCGCGAAAATATGTCGTGCCGCTTATCATGCTGCCTGTTGCAGGACTTATCGGCATGTGGCCTGCGGGAATATGGTTTTTACTCTGCATTGTCTTAGCTGAAGTTATAAGTTTACCATTTATCACAAGGAGGATATAGTACCATGAAAAATACAAAATGCTGTTCTAAATGCAACTCACAAAATATTGTCCGTGTTCCCGATGACGCGCACCGTTATCTGGCAAATAGCATTGCTATCACTAACGTTGCATGGGTCAAGAGGATTCCGGTTGCCCGTTATGTCTGCTGTGACTGCGGCTACGTGGAGAATTGGGTGGAAACGCAAAAAGAACGTGACGAGATCAAGCGCACGTTTGGGTAGCAACGAAATTTTGCGGATTGAGAATACAGAAAATTTACAGTATAATGAATGAAACCTGTAAAAACATGATTTAAGTACCAGAGAGGCAGCTATGATTTATATTGTAGACAATATATCAAATTACTTAATATATCTTTTTATTATTTATTTTGGATTCAGGCTGAGCCCAAGAAAAAATAAATTTTTAATTGGAGCCTCCGTTTTGGCTATGCTGTCTGCCGGGGGGTTCAACGCATATTCTGATACATACTCCCCGATTATCTATATAGTTTGGAGTTTGTTTTCCATATGTTTATTTTTTGATGACAGTTTGGGGCATCTGCTTGTAGTGAGCGCTGCCCTTATGTATTTCACAGGAATTGTTGATACGTTCAGCGTCATGCTGATACAGGTTGTGTTAATAGGTGGAGGGGTTGACGGCACGGATATATGCTGGTGGATGGAATCTGCCTATCTGCTCTCATTTTTGATATATCTCCTGATATACTTGCGGCTTTTTAAGAAAAATGACGTTTATTTATGCGATATAAAATTTAAGTATAAGTTTGCTCTTTTGATACAGGGAAGTATTTTCCAGATGTTCTATAATTTTGTTTTTATTTATTTTGATGAAAATTATGCGAGGTATGACTTAAATTCCTATGCAGTATTTTTTGTCAGCATAGTGGGAGCAGTTTATTCCATTTTTCTTACACTTGGTCTTGCCATTAAAAACATATTGTCAGACAGGCAGAACAGGGAACTTCAATCTTTTATGTATATGCAAAAGCAGCAGTACGATTACCAGTTACAGCAGTCGGTAGCTGTACGACGTTTTAAGCATGATTTGGTAAATCATATTGGCGTGCTTAGAGAACTGGCAGCTCAAAAAAAGACAGAAGAAGTCAAAGAGTACATAGATACTATTTGGAATGTGCAGGACGAGTTTGATTTAAGAATCCATACAGGAGACAGTTTGTTTGATGTTATCGTGAATTATTATTTATATTTGGCGGAAAAGGAAAATATAGATTTTGCGGTAAAGGGAAAACTGACCGGGAAAACAGGTCTTGAGATGTTTGACATTACAACACTGATGGGAAATATATTACAGAATGCTATGGAAGCGGCAGTACAAACAGCCAATTCTAAGATCCGGGTTGAGTTTATAGAACATAAGAAAGAAATATTTATTATTGTCAGCAATAGTGTGGCTAAAAAAATAAATACCCCAAAAGGATTTCTAACAACATCAAAAACAGATGCGTTGAATCATGGGTTTGGTCTGAAAAATATTGCTGCAACGGTTGAAAAATATCATGGTGAATGTTATATGGAGTCCATAGTGGAAGATGGAGAAGCAATATTTAAAATCAGTATTGCTATCCCCAGGGATGTATACTGACTAACGTTAAGGAGGACAGGGTATGAAAATATGTATTGTGGAAGATGAAGAGATATGGAGGGATAAGGTACAGACCGCCATTGAAAAATACTGTATGGATAAAAATATTTCTGTCCAAATCAATGCATATGGAAACGGAAGAGATTTTATGGAAAATGCGGATGCGGATCTGTTATTTCTGGACATTGAACTTGCAGATGGGGAAGATGGTTTCGGGATAGCTGAAAAATTGATGGATTCCGGAAACCAGTGCAAGATATGCTTTTTAACCTCACATACGGAAATGGCAAGGCTTGGATATAAGGTTAATGCCTTCAGGTACATCGATAAGAAATATTTGGAGGAAATAGGAGAAGCGCTTGACTCATTCTTTAAAACAAAGATTCAGGAGCGGATCATTTATGGTAAGGATTCCGCCGGGATTCGGATCAAAATATATTTAAGCGCACTTCTGCTTGTTGAAACCAGTGGAAGAAAATTAAGATATCTCATGCTTGACGGCAGTGAGTATTTTTGTGAAGGAAGGATATCTGAAACTGCGCATAGTTTGTCTCCATTTGGATTTTTTTATGTACAACGGTCATATATCGTCAATTTAAAATATATTGAAAGTGTAAACAGCCATGAGATTATGCTCTGTAATGGGCTAAAGATAGCAATTGGCAGAGTCCACAGCAAGGAGTTTAAGAAAGAATTTTTTAAATGGAGAATGTTGCTTGATGATTAGTTCGTGTCGTTTGCGCAAAAAACATGTCGTTTGTGCAGATGGTATGTTATTTTTTTCCTCAGTGTGGTATAAGTAAAACATCATGATAGAAAAACAGGTATCATGGAATAATGATTTTCTGGGAGGTATGTATATGAACAGGCATAAAAAGATAACCATATTGGCATGTGCTTTTCTAACGGCTTTGAGTATTGCTGCTTGTGAGCAAGCAAAAGAAGATGAAATCGTAAATACAGAGGAATCCCCTGTAAATCAACAGGAAAGCAATGTGCAAACAGTTGAGAATACAGATTTAGAAACAAAAGAAGATGAAAACGTAAATACAAAGGAATCTCTTGCAGATCAGCAGGAAAACAGTACACAGGCAGTTGAGAATGCAGATTCGGAAACGACGGCAGAAGAATTATTAGATTTATTTATCAACAGCTCAATAAACGCAGTTGACTCCACAGATTTGACATCGGCATTTTATATTACTGATCTAGATATGGACGCATATTCTATTGGAGAGAAAATCGATCTTGACAATGATGGAGAAGACGAACTGGTTATTAACGGCCCTTATGGCGGAATATACCTTGATGCGCGTAATAATAATGTATATGAATTTGCTGCAGGAGAGGGTAATGCTCTCATTCTTTCCTATACTTATTATAATGGAGCTATATGGATTATGTATAGCAACAGGTCGAGTGCAGGATTTGAATTTTACCATATGGAAAAATTTGAAGGAGCTGATAACTTAGTTGCAGAAATGAATTTTGGCGAGGAATTTGACATCAATAATGCAGAGGCTGGATTGAAATATACATTGAATGGAACTGAAATTTCTTATGATGAATATACAGAATTGTGCAGCAAAATTTTCGCTGCTGAAGTAAATACAAACTGAAAGAAAGGTTCTTTCACTGATCCAGAGGGTTTGAGAGCATTCCATGGGAACACAGAAAAAAATATCTGCATCCTGCTGGCATCCTATAGATAAGCTCTTTTTTCTTCATGTACCTATAAATGTGTTGGGACATATTGTTTGATGAGATGTCTTTCAAATCGTGCTTTATTAAATCCTCGTTTAGTTCTATATTTTTATCAGACATGGTTTTTAGCCTTTTTTGACGAATTTTGATGTGGTGACTTTATTCTACCGAACGGCTATAGACCATGTCTATTTTTATGAAATTAATTTGCGAAACATATTATACCTCATCTTTATCAAATGTAACAAATAGGTACCTGAATTTCGTTATTGTTAATAGAGGGATAGAGAAACAGAAAATATTTAATGTTATCCGGTTAGGATATGTGGTTTTTAGTGAGGAATGCCTGCATATGATATATTTGTTGATGGTAGATACACTGGAGGACAAGGGAAAATTTGCCACCCTTTATGAAAAATATAGATATTTGATGAGGAAGGTTGCGTTGGATATACTCCATGATTATTTTTTGGCAGAGGATGCAGTGCATAATGCGTTTATTAATTTGGCAATGCATATGGATAATATAGGGGAACCAGAAAGTCTGCAGACTAAGAGGTATTTAGTAACGATTGTTAAAAATGCAGCCATTGATATCTATAGAAAGAAAACTGTACAGATGCAGAAGGAAATATATATGGATGAATTGGGGGAAGAAAACCAGCCAATGGCTTATATGGAAACAGATTTGGATAATGATGTACTGGACGTCTTAAAAAAACTGCCTGTAAAGTACAGGGATATCTTTCTGATGAAATATTCAGCGAATCTGGAAAATAGTGAAATTGCAAAATTATGTGGAATTCAGGAGGGCACAGTGAGGCAACGGATAGCCAGAGGGAAAAAATTAATTGAGGATGCGTTGCAGAAATTGGAGGAAAACGGACATGAAAAAAATAAGCGTGACTGACGAATGGCTGTACAAATATATGCCGGTGATTGATGCAGCAATTATAAGGGAACTTGAGAATGAGATAGATTATGAGTATCCGTTTACAAGCAGGTTTGAACATCGGATGAAAAAACTGATAAGGCGAGAAGCGCATCCGTGGATAGGCGCATTTTACAGGTTGTCTAAGAAGGCTGCTATCTTATTTGCATGTGTGATAAGTACATTATTTGTAATAACAATGAGTGTGCAGGCATATAGAATCAGGTTTTTTGAGTCGGTTAAGTCCATTTGGGAAGACTCCGTGTTATATTCTTATTCTGTGGATCAGGATCAGGGCATTATCCAGTGTAATGAACCCAGATTTATTCCAGAAGGATATCAGGAGACGGAGAGGATTTTTTCGAACTATTTGTTCAATATAACATACACAAACGAAAATGGGGATATGGTTACATGGGACCAGATGCTGGTTCAGGATGGGGGAAAATTTATTGCGGATATAGAATACGACCAGCAGATAATGAAAGAGGTTAATGGGAAGAATATTGTTATTTCGCTGTATCCAAATGGGTTTGTATATGCGTATTGTGAGTATGGCGAATATGCCTATTTATTAACGGCAGACAATCTGAGTATTGACGAAGTATGCCTGATATTTTACAGCATTGATGCAGGAAGATAAAAATTTGAAAAATTTTTCTAAAAGTTGTAACAAACAGGTATGCTCATTTCGTTATTGTCTATTGAAAGGAGGAATTTGCCATTGAAATTCCTTTTAAGACTGAAATTAGTGTATTTGATTTATTAACCTTGCGGTGGTTGAGCCTGATCTGAACATATAAAGTTAGATACTACCGCTGTAGTTTAGGAGGACATTGTCGTATGGATGTAGGAAATGTTCAAGTTAACGTATTTGGCTTGGATAATACGAACCGGCTGGCAGAGAAAGGGATAAACAGTCATGATGATTTAGTTAAAAGAGTTAGAGACACCTTTACACCAACGAGGGATACTTTTGAAAGAATGGCGGAACAGGCATGGAGTGTGTGTGACTGTTATACCAATTATCAGATTACAACTCCCATGCCTGAATATCTGTTCGGGGATCCTTTTGGGTATGACATGCAGAAAGATATTGGAAAGCATATGAGTGATTATTATGCTGGCAGGATGAGCAATGATGAATTAGATCAGTATTTTAACTCTTGTTGTACTGAAATGCGAAAATATCAGGCACAACAGCATCAGTCATCAGGTAACATAGACGAGGACAATAGGAAAATTATCAGCCAAGTATATGAAATTTTTGCCAAAGAAAATGCCAGGGCAGCCAGAAGGGCAAACTATGACGAAGGTGCAAAGATTAATGCAGATTATGGTTATAGGAATTATGACTGGGTTTACTATAATGCGGATTATTATTATCAGTGTGCTGACGTCAAGGGTGCTCTGGGAACCATGGCAAATGAGATTGCTCGGAAGTGGGGCATAGACTCCATTGATACGGAAGAAATAGAAAAAAATTCTGATTTGACACTTGATGGTGGATTCGATTTTAACAGTAGTTGGAATTTTACCTATCGAAATCA
>JAAUZI010000017.1 GCA_014804645.1 Lachnospiraceae bacterium
TAAGGGAAGCCTTTGCTTTTTCATAACCGCCGTTGGATATCCAGACCTTTGTGGTAATGAAAAGCTCGTCGCGGGGAACTCCGCACTTTTTCACAGCGTTTCCCACAGCCTCCTCGTTGCCGTAAGCCTGTGCCGTGTCAATGCTGCGGTAGCCTGCTGAAATTGCGTCCAGCACACACCTTTCGCATTCCTCGTTAGAAACCTGATATACGCCGTAGCCTAAGATCGGCATTTTAATTCCGTTGTTCAATGTTACAAATTCCATAATAAATTCCTCCGTTTTCATTTTATTTGTGATTTTAGTTTGTAATTTTATTTTAACATATATTCACTCTTTTGAGAAGTTCCATTTGGTATATCAGTATTAACCTTAGGGTATAAAGCAAACCGTCCGAAAATTTTTCTCGGACGGTTTATCATTCATAATTTTTATGCAGATCATTTAAGCGAATTTCCGTCCGAAAAAGCATTTCCGACCTTTTCGCCAAGTACATAATAACCGTTGCCAACAGGCTCAAACGCAATGGGACGAAGCTTTGCAGCATCAATTTTTCCATCGCTGTCAAGAATACTTTCGTCTGCGCCGATGTTGACTATCTCGCCGATAATGTTGCCCTCCTCGGTAACTTTCACAAGCCTGCACTCCAACGTCATAGGCAGCTCGTTGATAACGGGAGCGTCCACGAACTCGCTTTTTGTAACGGTAAAGCCTGCTTTCTCCATTTTGTCGGGAGTATCGTTTGCGGAAACTATTCCCACATAATCACAGGCGGCAACGTGAGCAGCGTCCGCAAAGCTTACGGTAAACGCCTTTTTGGACTTGATGTTTTGGGTAGTTTTGTGTCCCTCACTAAGGCAAAGCTCCACCATATTTGCGCCGTAAAGTCCGCCCCAAGCGGCGTTCATTGCGTCGGGTTTTCCGTTCTCGTCATATGTGCCGATAATAAGCACGGGGAGGGGATAAAACCAAGGTTTTGTTCCGAAATTCTTCTTCATAAAAATTACTCCTTTTTTATATTTTATTTATAATTAAATTATAAAGCATGATTTATAAAATGTCAAATAATATTGTTTTTCTCATCCTGTTTTTCCCAAAATGATACAGCGTCATCAAGCCAGCCCTCGGCAGCCGTTCCCGTACCTATTCCAAAGCCGTGACCGAGACCCGAATAAACGTGAAATTCGGTATCAATACCAAGCGCGCTCATATTGTCGAGACGACTTTTCATTACGCGCCAGCTTGCAATTCCGTCGCTGTCGCCTACGCAAACGTATGTCGGCGGGTCGTTTCTGCTGTAATCGCTGAAACCCGTGTACTGCATAATTACCGCGGCGGGGCGGGGCAAATCGTTTCCTCCGAAATATTCCGTGCCGTATGAGCCGAGCCATGCGGACATTCTCGCTCCTGCCGAGCCGCCCCACAGAGAGTAATTTTCCGTATCAACTTCAAGCTCCCCTGCGTGTTCAAAAATAAAGCTTATTGCTCTTGCCAGATCCTCGCAGGCGGTCTGCGCCCCCGGACGGTAAATAAGCGCAAAAGCATTGTAACCCTTTTTGGACAATTCCAGCGCATGGGGAAAGCTGTCCTGCATTGCGCCCACATAGGCAAAGCCGCCGCCCGCATTGCAAACCGCAAACTTTTCTCCCGAGTTTCCCTTGAAGAAAAACAGCCCCGTGTCAGCCTTTTCGGGGTCGGCTGCTTTTTCCTCATCGGTGTAAATGTCGTAGAAAATCGTGCCGCCGTTTTCGGCACGTTTTTTCATATAATTTGCAATTTCAACCGTCTTGTCGGGGTCAATGTGTGTGTACCATGTCAGCCGCAGTTCTTCAAGGGTATCGCCGCTGTAATAGCCCTCGTCCACGGGAAAGATCATTCTGCCGTAATCTCCGAAAGCGGGGTCGTTTATTACGTCGGAAATTTTTGTTTTCCTTGTGTAATATTCCTTATAATCGTCAGAATTATCCGCATTTTTATTTTCCGCAGGCTTCCGCCAGAACCTTAACAAACCGTTATATGTGTACTCCATTGAAGCCCTCCCGTCGTGGGAATATCCCTCCTTTTTGCGGTAGGTAAGGTTGCCGTCTCTTTCGTTGTCGGCATATTTAAAGCTGTCGGTGTAATCCTGCATATTTTCGATCTGCCGTTCAAATGCGGAAGCGGCAAAATCGTCAGTACCCGTAAACGCCGCAATGAAAAAATCGTCCCGGTCGTGTCCCGAATTTTTCACAATATTGTCCATGTAACTGCCGTCGGTGGTGAGACTTCCGCTCATGGGCAGAAAATATCGGAAATAGTCAAGGCAGTATTCAAAGGTATGCCATGTCGCAACGGAACCCATTGAAAATCCGCCGAAGCCGCGGTGGTCTCTTGCTGCTGTCAAATCCTCTGCTGACGCGCTTTCGGCATAGCTGCTGTACTTCCCCTCAACCGCGGGAATAAGGTCGTTCATAAGCTCGTTGTGGTAATTGTCCGTCAGCCGCAGCGCAAGGCTGTAATCGCCGCTGTCCGATTCACTTGTGTTGTTGTATGTGGGGCAAACTATGATAAGCGGGTCAATTTCGCCGCTTGCAATGGCATTGTCAATAACATTTTTGAACACCGACGGATCGTCGGGCGTACCTAAGCTCGTTGTCTCGTTGCTCCAGCCGCCGTGCATAAGATAAAAAACATTATACTTATTTTCATCAGTATAATCATAGGGCAGATAAACTATGGCGCGCTTTTTCAGAGTTTGCGTTTTCTCATCATATGTCATTGATTCATAGGTATCGTAGTAAAGCTCCTCAAGAGTACCCTGCTCGTTTGCCTCCGAAAAATACTCCCTCGGTATCTCGGTAATTTCCTGCGGAAATTCCGCATAATATCCGCTGTTTGTTTTAATGTCTGCGGACATATTTTTTTCCTCCTTGGCAGTACTTATCATATTCTGTGCCGAAGCGGTATTTACTGCCTGATCTGCACTTCCGCAGCCGCTTAGCATTACCGCCGCAATTATTGCCGAAACAGCCGAAGCCGCAATTCTTTTCATAATATTATCACTCCCGTTATTATACTCTATAATTACATTATAAATCAAAAGAGACCCCGTGAGAAGTCTCTTTTTGTTTATCAGTTTATACCTTAGGGTTTAAAGGCTGAAATCAGTCGCCAACATCAAGTCCCCAGCGGTCTGCAGCGTCGCCGAGGTCAACGTTTCCGCCGCTGCCGTTTCCCGCAAATCCGCCGAAGAACGGTACAGCCGTGTTCAGAGCGCTCATCTGCTCCATTTCTTCCTCGGAAAGTTCAAAATCAAAAATCTCGATATTTTCCTTTATGTGGTCGGGATTGTTTGAGCCTGGGATCGCAATATGTCCCGCCTGCAAATGCCAGCGGAGAATGACCTGTGCCGAGGATTTGCCGTGAGCTTCCGCTATTCCCGAAATAGTTTCATTTGCAAAAAGCTCCTGTGTATGACCGCGTCCGCCGAGAGGGAACCACGCTTCTATAACAGTACCGTATTTGTCCATATAGTCTATCATTTCAAGCTGCTGGTTATATGGGTGAGTTTCCACCTGATTTATGGCGGGAGGAATTGTTGCTATTGCCATAATTTCCTCAAACTGCTCCTGCGAGAAATTCGATATACCGATACATCTTACCTTGCCCTGTTCTACAGCCTGCTCCATTGCCTTATAGCCGCCGATATAGTCGCCCATAGGCTGGTGCAGAAGCAGCAGGTCGATATATTCAAGGTCAAGACGTTCAAGGGCAACGTCAATTCCCTCCATAGTGTAGTTGTCAAACCAAAGCTTTGTTGTGACAAAAATATCCTCACGCTTAACAAGACCCTCGTCAATGGCACGTTTTATACCTTGTCCCACGCCTTCCTCGTTTCCATAAGCGGCAGCGGTATCAATAAGGCTGTAGCCGTCTCCCAAAGCCCAGTAAACAGAATTCGACGCCTGTTCACTGGTAAGAGTAAACGTGCCGATACCCACCACAGGCATTTCTATGCCGTTATTTAAAAGAACCGTTCCTTTTTCAAGGTCGAATTCATTTGTGTGTACCTCGGTGTTATCGGTATTCTCACTGTCGGCAGCTTCGGGCTGNTCGGTTTCCTCGGCTGATGTTTCTGTTTCATTTTCTTCCGATACTTCTGCGGCTGTTGTNACAGCTGCTGTTGTCTCGGCAGCTCCGGATGTNCTTTCGCTGTCGGACGTGCTGCTGCACCCTGCCATNGCAAGCATAAGTGCGGCTGTAATAAGAACAGATGTTATTTTTCTCATAATTGAACTCCTTTATTTTAATTTTAGTGATTATAATTATATTATAAAATAAAAGCGACCCCCTTGAGAAGTCACTTTTAGTTAATACGTTTATACCTTTAGGTTAATAGTTGTGGAAATAAATTACAGTTCAATTTATATTATAAACTCACTCCCCCGACGCTTTTTTCGCCGCGTCAAGAAACCTTTTCACCGTATTTGACGGCTTCGGAGAGTGCAGCAAGCCGTATGGAATACCATGCTCCCACTCGACGGGTATGACTTTTAAAAGCGGGTGAACGTTCGCCCAGCCCGATATTGCAAGCAGAACGTCGCTGCCGTTTTCGCAGCGGTTGAAAATATTCATGCTGTAAAAATCGAAATCCACAACTTTTATCTGACTGTGGTTCTGCCATATGTCATCACGGAGCTTGTCAACATAGCTGCTCCATTCCCTGTGCATAAGCAGGAGATTTTCGCCGTACAAGTCCTCCGGCTTTAATTTGTCCTTTACCGCAAGCCTGTGTTGTACCGACACCGCGCAGCAAAAGGGTTCCCGGGACAATTCAAGTCCCGCGCAGTTCCGAAGATCAAGCATTTTTTCATCAAAAATACCTCCGATAACGTCTATGTTTTTGCCCAGATTTCCAAGTATTTCCCGTGCGTTTTCGGGGGTGTTTTCAAAGGGTATTATCTGAAATTTTATGTCGGGACAATGCACTTGGATTTTATCCCAAAGGGGCATTAAAAGCTGTGCGGGGGTCATGGGGGACGTGCCTATGCGTATTATATTAGTATCCTCCTGCATGGCGTTTTTCGCTCTTGTAACTGAATCGCGGCAGTAGCTTATAATATATTTTGCATCTCGATACAAGGATTTTCCCGCTTTGGTAAGGTTCAGACCTCGGTGTGTTCTGTCGAAAAGCTTGACGCCGAGGGAATCCTCCAGAAGATTTATCTGTTTTATCACCGCCGTGGGAGTTATAAAAAGCTCCTCCGAGGCTTTGTTGAAGCTTCCCGCGTCGGCAACACGCAAAAATGTTTCAAGCTGCGGATTGTACATTAGTTCACCCTCTTAGCAAATTTTGAAATTCGGAACACCTTCCATTTTGTATATTATAACATTTTTAGATTTACCCCGCAATAATTTTGGCAGAATTTTCATGCTATTATCACAAAAAAGCAAGTCCGATAAAAGCTTAGTCTTTATCGGACTTGTTTTTTGGGGGAATCCAAATATATTATCATTTCAGGGTTTTGTATCCCGAAAAGCGCCGCATATTTGCCGATTACTTTTTAGGAATGTACCGCAGCCACAAACAGCCGCCAATTTGCTTTACTTCCGTCAGGTCAAATGCAGCAGGCTTTCCGCCGCAGACAAAATCGGAGCTTTCAAATACCGAGACCGAATCGTTGTTCCCTCCAGAAACAGGAGCAATTACAAGGCTTAGCTCGTCAATAAGGTTTTCATTCAAGAACGAACGGTTTGTTACTCCTCCGCCAGCAATCATCAGACGGGTTATTCCAAATAATTTATACAGCTTTTCAAGAAGCACACCGCAGTCAAGCCGTTCCTTTCCCGCAAAAATATAAGATATTCCGACTTTTTGCAGGTACGCAAGATAATCCTCCGAGACCGCTTCCGTCAGCGCTTCAATAATGTGCGCCTTTGGACGACCCTTGCGCTCGCTGTATGCGGAATTGTACCCTAAAATTCCCTTTGTATCAATTGCAACTATATAATTTTCCGTTTCGGACTTTTCAATGTGATCCTCCTTTGAATACGTCTTATCTGCTTTCGGAAGATTTTCAGCCAAGCCGTCGGAATACCCCTCCAGCATTGTAGTTGTTCCGTAAAGCGTCGCCTGACATTTGTAAAAATTGCGGATATTTCCGTACTCCGCGGCGGCGTCTCTGCACTCGGGAAGTGAGAAAAACTCGCCCTCGGTCTTGCCGTCCAAACTTGCCAGCATATGGCATATTACATATGGTCTGTTCATAAAATCACCTCAAAAGGCTGAGCCTTTACCCTTTTAGGTTTACTTAGTCAGCAAGGGTAAAATGCTCCCATGATTAGCATAATTCAGTTTCGGTACATACTCAATCGGTAAGTCCGTTATTTTTAAGATATTTTTCGATAGCCGTCTCATCGTCAGCATTTGCAAACAGTCCGTCATGGACGTTTCCGCTGCCCGCACAGCTGCGTACAAAATCCATTGACTGCTCAAATTGCTCCTCGTCCATAGAAGCGGACTGTGTAAACGGATACACCTCAACGCCTGTCAGATCGTAATTTTCAAGGAAAGTGCCGATTATCATCGGAGCTGTGTGCCACCAGATCGGGTAGCCTATAAGGATAGTGTCATAATCCTCGATCGAAGCGGGAAGATTTTTTATTGCGGGACGCGCGTTGCTGTCCCTTTCTTCGAGAGCAATCTCGGTGCAGGGCGTGTATTCTGTTGGATAAGGCGTCACGGGAACAATTTCAAACATTTCGCCGTCTGTTTTGTCGGCAATAGTATTTGCCATTGTGACGGTATTTCCCGACCATGAAAAATATGCGATAAGTGTCTTTCCGCCTTTTGCGGGAGGTTCTGTTACCGTTGTTGCAGAGGTAGTTGCGGCAATAGTTGTTGCCGCCGTAGTTACTGCGGCAGTTGTTGTAATCGTAGTTTCAGCGGCAGTTGTTGTAATCGTAGTTTCAGCGGCAGTTGTTACCTCCGCAGTTGTTGTCTCGGACTCGGTTTCCGTCTCGGTCTCTGTTTCGGAAACGGTGGTTTCCTCCGTAACCTCCGCAGTAGTTTCATCAACAGAAGCGGAAACGGTAATGTCAAGGCTTTCTATCCAGCTGTGAACATCTTCCTCGGAAGCACCCCCAGAAAATCTTTTTCCGTCAAGCCAGTTTCCCATACCCGCCGTTTTTGCAAGAAGTTCGCCGCTTTCGCCCAAGTCGGAGCTTGCGGAGGTGCAGAACGGGATAACCGTCTTGCCCGAAAAATCGTTAGCCTTTACAAAGCTGTCCACGGGCCATGCGGCAATATGCCACCAAATGGGATAGCCGATAAAAACGGTCTCATAGCTTTCCCAGTCCGTGACGGCGGTTGATTCAAGTTCAATATTGCGGGCTTCCTCGTGGTCGTGTTCGTAAACAACACGGCTGCTGTCATCGGAATAGTTAAGGTCTGCTGTTGAGTAAGGTTCTTTCGGTACAAGTTCAAACAGGTCTGCATTTGTTTCGGCAGCAATAAGCTCCGCTACCCTTTCGGTGTTGCCAGAGGCGGAAAAATAAATCACAAGATTTTTTCCCTCTTGAATTAAATCTGTACTTGCTCCCTGCTCCTCTGTACTTGCTGACACGGGTGCAGACTGCGTTTCTGTGGCGCTGCCGCTGTCATTTGAGCAAGCCGAAAAGCCAGCCATCATAATAATGCACATAAAAATTGCAGCTATTTTTTTCATTGGTATCGCTCCTTTTTAGCACTTAACTGTTATAAACATTCCTTAAGAATTTCAAAAATCTCATCATGGGTAAGCTTCTTACAGCAGCCCGCGGTAATGTTAGTTGAATCCGCGATCGCTTTAAAATCGGTATCTTTGGAAATTCCCATTTCGGTAAATGTGGTGGGAAGTCCCATTTCCTTTATAAAGTTCGCCAGCGCTTTTATTCCCGCAAGAGCGGTTTCTTCAATAGTTCCATTTCCTGCGATTTTCCAAACATTTTCCGCAAATCTTGCAAAGCGGTCAACGCCGTCCTTGTAAATATGACTATACAGAACAGGGTGGATAACAGCAAGTCCCTGACCGTGATTGCAGTCGGTGTACGCCCCAAGCTGATGTTCTATCTGGTGCGCCTGAAAATCGGTTATCTTGCCTATTTTCAGTATGCCGTTTTCCGCCATTGAGGAAGCCCACATAAGCTCGCTGCGTGCTTCGTAATCGTCCTGATTTTTCAGTAACGCCCGCATATTTTTTATAACGCTTCTCATAACCGCTTCGCTTATATCGTCGGACAAATTATTCTCGTCGGGCTTGCCGAAATAAGTTTCCATTGCATGGCTGAGAGTATCGAACGCTCCCGAAATGACCTGCCTAAACGGTACGCTCATTGTGTAAGTCGGGTCGAGGAAAGCAAAATCTACCTGCGCTCCGAAAATACCGCATTTTATCTTTTTNTCCTCGTTGGTAATTACNGCTCCCGCNTTCATTTCNGCGCCTGTTCCNGANGCGGTAACTATCGCTCCCATTGGAACAAATTCCGTGGGGAAAACCTTTTTCACGGTCTCCATATTCCAAATATCCTCGTCAAGCTTTGCCTGCGCGGAAACGATCTTACAGCAGTCTATTACAGAGCCGCCGCCTACCGCAAGAATGAAATCAACGTTATTTTCACGGACAAGCTCTGCGCCCTCCAAAACCTTTGCATATGTGGGATTTGGCATTATTCCCGAAAACTCGGTAACGGTTTTTCCTGCCGCTTTGAGTATATCCATTACCTCGCCGTAAACGCCGTTTTTCTTTATNGAACCGCCGCCGTAAGCAAGCATAACATTGCTGCCGTAANGCTTCANGGCGCAGCANANNTACTCCTTAACGCCGCCCTTTCCGAAATATACCTTAGTCTTATTTTCATAGATAAAATTGTTCATAGCAATACTCCTTTTCAGATTTTCTGATTTAATTATAACCCTTTTCAAATAGTTTGAGAAGTCTATTTTGGTTCATTAGTTTATACCTTAGGGTAATAACTGATGAACTAAATAAGACTTCCCTTTTTGGCAAATATGGTGTACAATAAATACAAATAACACAGGAGGCGATCATATGAAAAGAAAATATATTATTGCGGCAGCGGCGGTTTTATGCTGTCTTACAGCCTGCAAAAATAACAGTACAGAGGTTGAGAGTGCAACAACGGTAAGCGTTTCCGAAAATACGTCAGCGGAAAGTCAAGCTGCCGAGGNCNGCGTTTCNGAAAGCTCNNAAACGNNAGGACAGNAATATTCTTATCGCATATTTTTCCGTTCCCGAAACAGCAGGAGTGGACGCAAGCTCNGGCGCAAGCCGAATTGTGATTGACGGACAGATAAAAGGAAACATTCAGTTTATGGCGGAAGCCATTGCGGAAAATGTAAACGGCGACCTGTTCCGCATTGAAACCGTTCAGGAATATCCNGGAGAGCATGACAAGCTTATTGATTTTGCCGCNGANGAGCTTTCCGANAANGCNCGTCCCGAGCTTTCGTCNCATATTGAAAATATTGATGCTTACGATACGATTTTTATCGGTTATCCAAATTGGTGGGCAGATATGCCGATGCCATTATATACGTTTTTCGACGAGTACGATTTTTCNGGAAAAACGATAATTCCNTTNACATCTCACGGCGGCAGCGGTTTTTCGGGAACAATAAATTCCATAGCCGAANTTGAACCGAACGCAAACGTTATTAAAGACGGCTTCAGCGTTCCGAGAAACAATACTCCCGATTCCGCGGGCGGCATTGCGGAATGGCTGGACGGTTTGGGATATTGATATGGCGGTGAGAAAATGAAACCGAAANTTATTGCAAAAATTATAATTGATATTNTTATGACCCTTGCGCTTCTGTTCCTTATGGGTTATCAGCTTTGGGGAGACGNTGCTCACGAGTGGGTGGGCGCGGGAATGTTCCTGCTTTTTATCGTACACCACATTCTTAATTTTAACTGGCATAAAAACTTGTTCAAAAATAAATACACGGCAAGACGGACAGCCNTGCTGTGTATTGATNTTCTCGTTTTTGCNGATATGCTTATGATGATGTTCAGCGGNATTGTTATGTCCCGANACGTTTTTGCGTTNCTGCCNATAAGCGGCGGAATTATGCTTGCGAGACGGCTTCACATTNTCGGTTCNTACTGGGGAATTCTGCTNATGAGCCTGCATTTGGGTNTNCACGTAAAAATGTTTGCNGGCATGATAAAAAAGCGTATCAGAATACCAACACCTNTGGTTTTNGTGCCGAGCNTGCTTATTTCNGCATACGGCGTTTACGNCTTTATAAAGCGGGATTTTNNNACNTATATGTTCCTGCAAAGCGAGTTTGTTTTTCTCGATTATGACGAACCGAAAATATTATTTTATCTTGATTATATTTCAATTATNATCATGTGTATTTTTGTGGGACATTATTTGTTTAAGCTGTTTGATAAGTCCAAATAAATCGAAGTTTTAAATCATAGACATTTATATTTTCATTCAATTATTCAGCCAAATTTTTTAATTTCTTTTTGAATTACACTAACAAAATCAGCTGCCTCCCTGTCATAATCAGAATAATAATCCTCGTCNTCGNCGTCNTCATCATCTTCGGGAACGTCCCCGATATAGTCCAGCATTTCGTTAAGGCAAATCCGCAGACCGTCCTTGATACCATTTGCAAGATTTGGATTTTCCTCGGCAGTTTCAGAAATGTACTCTCTGAACGCCCCGCAAGTATCGTNAAGCTGTTCGGCAGACAAATCTTCCAAAAACGCTTGGATTGACGAGGCGGCAATATCGCTCCATTCCTCGTAATAGTCACCGATTTCGCAGCAGGACTTGATGTCCTCAACGGCGCTTAATACCCTCCCGTGTGCTTCGCCTCTTACTTCAAACATAATAAATTCCTCCTTAATTTTTGATGTTGAGTTTAACCGATTACTTTTCTTTCAAGCAGGACCGTATTTCCGCTGCCGCTTTTCTGCACTCGCTGTCAGTAGGGGGATTGTTCCTGCAATACTCGGCATATGCTTCATCAAGTGCCTTTTCTCTGCGCCGCCTATCGGCTGCGGCTGCCGCTTTTGCCTTGTTCCGTTTATCACGCTCCGCATTAGCCTGTTTGACTTCCTCTGCGGCTTTAAGAAACATTGTTGACATATCAAGACCGTTTCCCAAACCGCTTAGCTTCTTTTCGTCCATATCGTACCGCCTTTCAGTTCCCCATTGGGGAATTTTTTGCTTACAAGTATATTATAGCACTATATATAGTGCCAATCAATAGTATTTCCTGACAAACTTTTATAAAAATTTTGTGCAATTTAGCACTATATATAGTGTCGAGTGTATGATATACTATAAATATAATAATCTTACTCGCAAAGGGGATCAAGCAATGGTATCCGAAAAGAAAAAACTGTCAAACCGCAAATGGGACAAAGAGAATATGAGCAACGTATCCTGCAATCTTAGAAAAGCGGACGCAGATCTATTCAGAAAAATCTGCTACGATAACGGAACAACGCCAGCTCAACACCTAAAGCGGCATATTATGGAAGTCATTGATAAATACTATGAAAAATCTGACGATAAGTAATTTATGGCGTATCGGTTTTGCCAACACGCCTTTTATTTTATCTTTTTATCGGTAGTATTTTTGACTTGCCTGTACAGTTCGCTCTTGTTCCTGCTGTATATCCTGTTCGGCAAGCTTGATTTCCTCCTGCTCTCGTTTGAGCCTGTCAAGGACAAAATCATAATCACTCTGCATTTGCCGCAAGTAGGTTTTGTAGTTATTAGCCGCCGTGGACTTTTCATTTTCGGCAGTTTCAAGACTTTTTTCTGTTTCGGATAATTCCGATTTCAGCCTTTCAAGTGTTTGTCGTTGGACTTCAATATCAGCCTCGGAGCGTAATTTGTACTTTGCAAGATAATTGAGTTTCACCAGTTCTTCAAGCTGGACAGCAGTAGGCATTTTTATACTGTTAAGCTCCAAATACCTCGCACCGTATTTCAAAATATTTTCCCTTTCTTCAATTTCCTGCAACAGCCTGTCACGGGATTTTTTCAATCTGTCTGCTTTTTCCGCAGCGGCATTGACTACATTCTGAAACTCTTCATCGGAGCGTATTTTATTGTCGCACAAGTATGTAAGCAATTCAGCGTTTCTGCGAAGTTTGCTGTAAGTAATGTTATGCGAATTATCAAGTTTTCGATAAACCATAATCTGCAACTCTCGCAAGCACATAGCATACTCACGCTGAACGCCTTGATATTTCGCAACAGAGGACAGGCTGATTTCTTGATTTTTGTTTTCAATGCGATAACGCAATTCTTCGATAGCATAACCGTCTCCCAAGCGGTAACTTCTGATTGCTTTTCTATTTTCGGAAACGCTTATTGACAAATATTTTTTCAGAGTGACTGCATAATATTTTTCACGCAGCCGCTCCGCTAAATCCTCAACGGACTGCACATCTTCCCGCAAGACCAGTTTATCAATATCGTCACAAAGCTGAGTTTTCCAAGAAACATTCTGCTGACGTGAAAGCCAATCCGAATATTTTTGATTAGAGTGATATTCCTGATTTTCTATAATGCTCAATCCATGGGATTTGCAAATTTTATCTGAAATGTCACGACAGCGTTTTAGCGTGGTTTTATTACCGTACCACTTCTTACCGTAAAGGTCATATGCGGAAACTGCAAAATGATTGTGAATATGATTTTTATCAACGTGGGTAGTCACCAATACCTGATGATCCCGTCCAAAAACTTTTTCCGCCCATTCCACTCCAATCTTGTGGGCTTCCTCGTGTAAAACTTCATCGGGTTTGAAAGATTGAATATAGTGGTGCAGACGGATTTTTTCTTTTCCGCTGTTTACTGATTTTTTGCAAAATCGCTCCTTTGCAAATTTTTCAAAAACATTGCCGAACTGATTATATGAATAATCCAAATCTGCGGTACAATTAAGACCCGTCACAAGCTTCATTTCTTCTGTTTTGTCACCGTTCATAATGTACCGTAAAAAGTTTTTCGGCGATTTATGTACGGCGATATATTTTACGATTGCCAAAATCATAGCACCTCCTCTTTCAGCGGCAGCAGATAATTTTCAAAAACTGCTTCAAGATACTCGTATGATTTTTTCATATCTTCAATATCTTTGGCGTAGACCGACTGCGTACTGTTTGCTACTTTTGCAATTTGATTAAGCTCGTTGCCGATACGATTGAATGACATAATTAAGTGATTGAATTGCCTCATATCGTAATTTTTTATAACGCCCTGAACGGAAATTTCTCGGATAAAAGTCCCCGCCCTCTTACCCAGAGCGGCGGCTTTTTCCGACACGATTTTCCATTCCTCGGCGTTGTATTTTATGTGCTTTTCGATAGCCCTTTTACTCATAGAAATCTCCTTTCTGCGGGTGTTAGGGCGGCAGCCTTAAATGAAAAAGTGTCCACTTTTTCTACGCTTGCTAAAACACAGCAAACTGCTTACACCCTATTTTGCAACCTGTTTAAAATACCGATTTTCAACGTGTTTAACGAGTATTGCAGCCACTTTTCATAAATATCAAGAACGGCTTTTTCGGTATACGATAGTTCCAACCGATACGCAGAACAGGGAACGGCATTTCCTTATAATTCTTGTAAAACGTAACGCATGATATTCCCATTACTGCGGCAACCTCCTGCGTTGTGAGGTAGTCTCTCGGTAAGTTTTCGATTTCTTCCAAAGTTAAATTTCTCATAAATATTCCTCCTGATAAATTTTTAATTTTTATAAAAATCGTAATTTTATTTTTTTGTGAAAATTCAAATTTTGCATTTTTTTAAAATTTGAAAAAAATGAATTTTCGTCAAATTATAAATTTTTTATTTTTGCAAATCATTAAAATCTTCAAATTCAAAATCACATAACCAGTTCCATAAGCAGGATTTCATATACGCCTTGGGGTATGTGATTTCCTTTTTCGCAACAAGCGTCCGCCAATGTTCTTCAAAGCCGATAAAGCACTCGGAGAGATAGCTGTTCTCGATAATTTCATTCAGGCGGTCGATAATTTCGTGATACATAACCGTCCTGCCGTTAATTTTTATACTGTCGGGTTCAACCATTTCCGCAAGAGCTGTGACTATCGTTTCCCATAAAGAACGCCGTTCCTCGTCATTGCCCTCGCCAAAATAATGACTGTAAGCGCACAAGTAGCGCAAAGCTGCTTTCATATTCCGCTTGTCATTTTTTAGCGAATAGGAGATTTTACATTTTTGCGTTTTCCTATCAATTTCATCACGATACATAAAATGCTTTTCGGAAATTGGCTCGTTTGCAGTAAGAGTGTACCAATCAAGTCCGAGGTTTTCCATAATATCTGAAAATTTCATCGGTGCGGAAATCAATCTGTCGGTCTGATTGATAGATTGATTACACTTAAGATTATTTATCTTAGGTTTAATAGTATGGTTGTCCGCAGGGCGTGTACAAGTTACCGCCGAGGGGCAGGAACTTTGTGCGCCCTCGTTAGTTACTGCCTTGGGAAGATACTGGAGTTTTTCCGCAGTTTGGACGGACTTTTCAACGTTTTCCACACTTTCAATATCTTCAAGGATTTCTGATTTTTCATAAGAGTTTTCATTTGAGATTTCATCATTTTCGTAAGAATTTCTGTTTGCTTTTGCAGAGATTTTTTTGCAAATCTCTGTACCCTCATCAATGAGCTTCATAAGAATTTCCATATCATTCGTAATTCTGAAATACCTTTTTGCTGGCATACCTTTGCACTCACACTCAATCAGACCGTGCTTTATGAGATTTCCAATAGCTGTTTTCTGCGCTTTAGCTCCGAACGTTGTACTCTCCTGCAAATCGGCAATGGTGGAGAAAAACCAGCCGCCATCGTGCAGCATATTGTTATTCAAATAATATGTCTGCTTTGAAATGAGGGCGGAATAGATTATGGTTTCCGTCATACCGATTGCATGAGCCAACATTCTGTGAGCCGAGATAGTGTTGTCGGGATTGAGAAGCTGGATTATCGCTGACAGGCTGTATTTATTTTCATAGTTATTTGACATAAGATTACCTCCGTAAAATACAAAAAGCGTTCCGATTTTCATCAGAACGCTTGCGTTAGTTTTTATTTTTCGACAAACAAAAAAATCCCCTGCTACTGTTTTTCAGTAACAGGGGATTAGTGCTTTCTGCTTGTTTACTTGATTTTTAATGCTTTTGCTTTTTTGTCATTTTTCAAATGGCTTAAATAGGCGGGTTGAGGGTGTTTCCCTATTGAAATACAACATTATATGTTAAAAGACAAAATTACAGCGTTATATTGCAGGCTTTCTCAGGACGACGGGCTTGAGGAGAGTAACTCAATAACAAATCAAAAGTCCATTTTAACTGCATTTGCTCGTGATAATGGATTTCCGAATGTACAATTTTATGTTGATGTGTAGAACCAAACTTTGATACAATTTAATGCGGTGTAATGCCTTGAAATACTGTAAATAAGGCTTACGAGGTGGTGAAAACCATTTCTGTAAGCCTTATTTTTTGTGAACTGAAAGAGACTTGCTTTCGCTATTCGGCAGGTGTGTACGGATTTTGTACACACCTGCCAAGGTGGACATACACTCCTGTACACCCTTTGAGGGCAAAATTAAAAAGTATTAAGAGGTAAAGAAAGCTGTCGTTTTTACTGTTTTTATTTGTTAGAAGTGCGGAGATTTTGTTGAACTGTACGATTTTCATATGCGATCCACATGAAATACTGTGCATCCACTTGACAAAACCTGCTTTGCGGGATTATAATAATACCGTTATTGATAATGGCATTATCAAAGAAAGGATTTTTTATATGGCAGTAAAAGACCATTCGCTGGATGACAAAATCATAGAGGCTGCTTTTGGCGAATTTATGGAACATGGCTTTCTTGCGGCGTCCCTGCATAAGATCGCGGATATTGCGGGTGTTACAACAGGGGCTCTGTACACCAGGTATAAAAATAA
>JAAUZI010000018.1 GCA_014804645.1 Lachnospiraceae bacterium
AGGAGCATTTATTGTATGTTTGAAGAAATATCATTCCCTGAACAAGAATATGAGTCAATTCAAAATTATTTAAATAAACTGGGGTATTGTTATACCACGAGGGTATATAAAGAAATCGGAAAATATAAAGTTGGGGAATTATATACTGCCCCATGGGGTGATGTATTGAAAATAGACGAAGTTAAAACATACTGGAAAGTATCAGATCGCCCTTTCTATGACGAAATGAATGATGACGAAAAGATAGAAATCCGTAGATATTCTGAAGACATGGGATTGCCATATGAATTTATAAAATTTTCTCGAAGTACAGTATGATCATATTTCAACAGCGACGAATTCTTGTTTATCAAGCTGTAAAATCGGAATTTGGCGGAGGAGATCAGCTATGAGAAAAGCCGCTATATATATTTTAAATATACTGTTNGTTTTCNCGNTGGNTGGTTGTGGAGAAAANATGAACCAGACAGAAATAGAAGAGTCTGAAACTACCATAGAAAGCATTTTGCCGGAGGAAGNAGTAGAGGATGCTGTAGAAGAAAACAGNATAGANATATTACANGCGCCTTCGAAAGATGAAGTACTCGCAATGCGTGAAAAAGTATTAAANGGAATGTCACAGGAAGAGATAGGGAGNCTTAACGAAAATATCAAAGTGGCAAACCTTCNAATGGAATCAGCATATTTGAACGAGAATATATTTGATNANTTATCTGATAAGGATAGTGTGTATTGGCGGTATTTTGATNAAAAAGGGGATATACAGCTTGGATGGTGGTATAATGGAAATATCTGTTCCATGGATATGATCATGAGAGCAGAAGGTATATCTGAGGAAGAATTTTACAATACATATAATGAACCTGGAATGGTATATAACAGATTTGATGCTGAAAACTTTATAGATNTAATCGGGGATATGATGAATTCGGTGCATGATGAGGATCTGTCTGCAGATCTCCAGCAGCTAATCGATTTGACTGATTTAGCAGCTGCAACTCATGATGTACAATATGCAAATNAAANATATAAGATACTTCATGACCTGGATTACTTTCTCTTGAGNTATGGAATAGAAGATGTCGGAAAGTACATGCAGGATNTAAGCACNGTGGCTACATATTATGGAGTGCTTAATGTTTATGGTGGAAAGTCTTTTAACCCAGAAAATAAGTATTATATTGTAGAATATCAAAATGTATTTAATGATGAAACNGACTATGGAAATATAAGTCAGGAACATGAAGAGTTTAGGGACCAGGATGGCAGCAGNTTTTTTTACTANGATGTGGATTGTTTTTATTTTGATGAGACTTATCCNGCCATACTGAATNAAACTTTACAAACATATTATGATTCNAAAANNGNGTCTTATCTTCTTCAGTCGGAAGTATATGCCAGCGGATCGANTGAGGAGTCGTATACACCGCCATATGANAGCCTGATTTTGCTTNATNTCACCTATGTTGGCGAGGATTATGTTTCCTTNCTGTTTAATAATGTCAGTTATATGGGTGGAGTACATCCCTATTCTGCANTTGANGGTATTACAATTGATTGNAGTACAGGAGAGATAGTTACCGTGAATCGNTTTATAGATGATTCTGAAGAAGAAATAGGTGAGCAGTTAAAGACAACATTAGGNATGGATGTGGATGTAAATGACTTGAATGAATGGGGTTATTATATTACAGATAGAAGTGTTGTGTTCTTTTATTATGATCCGAGATTCTGGGATTTGGTAGCAACAAAAAGATTAAGATAAACAGCAAAACNTAAAAAGGAGAGTATGTATATGAGCAAANTAACTATNTCAGACGCCGTGCGTTATATCGGCTGNGATGACAGAGACATTGATTTATTTGAGAGCCAGTANCTGGTGCCCAANGGGGTATCTTACAATTCCTATCTGATNGTGGANGAGAAGATTGCCATCATGGACACCGTGGACGCCAGAGCANGCCAGGAGTGGCTTGCCAATCTGGAGCAGGAACTGGAGCAGAAGCTCCNNGGACGCCAGCCGGATTATCTGGTGGTATCCCACTTGGAGCCGGANCATGCNGCCAATATNCAGAAGGTGTGCGAGANATACCCGCAGCTTAGAATCGTGAGNAATGCCAAGGCNCTGAGCATGCTGCCTCAGTTTTTCACTATGGATTTNAANGANCGNAAGATAGAGGTCAAGGAGGGTGATACCCTGTCCCTGGGCAGCCACACACTGAACTTTTACATGGCTCCCATGGTGCATTGGCCGGAGGTTATGGTGACTTATGAGAGCACGGAAAAAATCTTGTTCTCCGCAGACGGTTTCGGCAAGTTCGGAACACTGGACACCCAGGAGGACTGGGACTGTGAGGCCCGCCGCTACTATATGAATATTGTGGGCAAATACGGTGCGCCTGTGCAGGCTCTGCTCAAGAAAGCCGCTGCGCTGGACATTCAGACGATATGCCCCTTGCACGGACCGATTTTGAAGGAGAATCTGGCACATTATCTGGAGAAATACGACATCTGGTCAAGCTATCGCCCGGAGAACGAGGGTGTTACCATCGCCTATGCCTCCATCCACGGCAACACGGCGGCTGCAGCCAGAGAGTTGGCGGCGCTGCTTGAGGAAAAGGGTCAGAAGGTATCCGTGTTTGATTTGGCCAGGGACGACATGGCGGAGGCCATAGAGAACGCTTTCCGCTATGACAGACTGGTGCTGGCGGCGGCTACATACGACGGCGGCCTGTTCCCCTGCATGGAGGATTTTCTCTACCACCTGAAACTCAAAAGCTACCAGAAAAGGACGGTGGGAATCTTGGAGAACGGTTCCTGGGCGCCCTTGGCGGGTAAGCTGATGCGGGAGTATGTGGAGGGCTTTAAGGACTGCGTCGTAGCGGAGCCGGTGGTGACGATTAAGTCCACCTTAAGCGACGCAAGCCGGGCGCAGCTCAAGGAACTGGCCCAGGCTCTGACAAAATAAAGGTGAAAAGTGAAAGTTTCACAAAAAATTAATAATCGGACAGTTGACGTACCGCCTTATTTATGATACTCTTTTGTCAAAGCAAAAGATTTCCGGGGAGTAATCCCATAAGGCGGTTTGCCGCATCTGACGAACATCTTGTTCTCTTTGGTAAGAAATCCTGCTTTTATTACCCAATTTATATGATAATGAATAGAGCAGGGGCGGAATACGGGCAGGAGCGCTGTTTTCCCTTTCTGTCGTATGCACAAGGAGGAATACGGATGAACAATGGAGTTCGCAGGTCAATACAGGAGCTGAATCTGACGGACAGATTCCTGTTTGCGGAGAATATGGACGAGCCGGAGGCTTACGAGGTGGCTGCCCGCAGCGGGAGCGCCCGGATCAAGTTGATTCACAGTAGGGTGGAGAAAGTCCGCCACTCTGAGAAATGTGGGGTGAAATATATGCAGAGATGGGAAGAGATCGCATATGCAAGACAGGATGGGTATGAGGCTGGAGCACTCAGGGAGGTACTGGCAGCCGTATGCAAGAAACTGGCCAAGGGAAAAGGCGAAGAGCAGATTGCCGAGGAACTGGAGAAAACGCCGGAGGAGATTCACTGGATATGCGAGGTGGCGAGAAAATATGCTCCTGCGTATAATCAGGACACGATATATCAGGAACTTCGGGCATAGGGAAATATGGCTACGGAGGAAAGTGCGGATTTATGCCGGGACAGGAGAACAAATATTGACACTGTCCGGCAAATGTAGTAAACCATTAAGGGGAACAGGACACTTACGGAACTCAAAACTCACAATAAGAAAGGAAATCTAACACCGATGGAAAAGGACATGGAACTGGTGATGCACAAGGCGGAAACTCTGATCGAGGCATTGCCCTATATTCAGAAATTCAACCGCAAGATCATAGTGGTTAAATACGGCGGCAGCGCCATGAGCAATGCGCAGTTGCAGAGAAATGTCATCAAGGACGTGACTCTGCTGAAACTGGTGGGCTTTAAGCCGATCATAGTCCACGGCGGCGGCAAGGAGATCAGCCGCTGGGTGGGAAAAGTGGGCAAAGAGGCCCAGTTTATCAATGGCCTGCGGGTCACCGACGAGGAGACTATGGAGATCGCGGAGATGGTACTGGGCAAGGTAAGCAAGGACCTGGTGACCATGGTGCAGGAGCTGGGAGTCAAGGCCGTGGGTATCAGCGGCAAGGACGGCGGCCTGCTCACCGTGGAGAAAAAATACGCGGACGGTCAGGATATCGGCTATGTGGGCAATATCACAGAGGTGAATCCCAAGGTCCTCTACGATCTGCTGGAGAAGGATTTTCTGCCCATTGTGGCTCCTATCGGACTGGACGAACAGTTCCAGACCTATAATATCAACGCAGACGATGCGGCCTGCGCCATCGCGAAGGCTGTAGGTGCGGACAAGCTGGTGTTTCTGACGGACATAGAGGGACTGTATAAGGATATAAACGATAAGTCCAGCTTTATCTCCCGTCTCTCGGCGTCCGATGCGGAGGAGCTGATCGGCGGCGGCTTTATCGGCGGCGGCATGCTGCCCAAGCTCTCTAACTGTACCTCGGCAATCAGAAACGGCGTAAACCGGGTCCATATTTTGGACGGCAGAGTTCCCCACAGTCTGCTTTTGGAGATTTTCACCAACAATGGCGTGGGAACAGCCATTGTCAGTGATGAGGAGATTGGAGGGATGCCCCAATGATGAAGGAATATATCGACGAAGCGGAAAAAGCCCTGCTCCATACTTACAATCGCTATCAGGTGGTCCTGGACCGGGGGGACGGCGTATATCTCTATGATATAGAGGGCAAGCGCTATCTGGATTTTGTGTCAGGAATCGCTGTGTTTGCCCTGGGCTATAATAACAAGGCGTACAATGATGCGCTGAAGGCCCAGATCGACAAACTGATCCACACCTCCAACTACTACTACAATATGCCTGCCATCGAAGCGGCCAAGCGAATCAAGGCGGTGTCCGGCATGGACAGGGTCTTTTTCACCAATTCCGGGGCGGAGGCTGTGGAGGGTGCCATCAAGGCAGCCCGAAAATATGCCTATCTGAAGGACGGATGCACGGACCATGAGATCATTGCCATGGAGCATTCCTTCCACGGCAGAACTATGGGCGCCCTCTCGGTGACGGGAAATCCCAAGTATCGGGAGGCGTTTGAACCCATGATAGGAAATATCCGATTTGCAACTCTGAACGACTATGACAGTGTGCTGGCCCAGGTGACGGACAAGACCTGCGCCATTATTCTGGAGACTGTTCAGGGGGAGGGCGGCATTTACCCCGCCGAGGAGGATTTTCTGAAAAAATTGCGAGGGCTCTGTGACGAGCGGGATATTCTCCTTATTCTGGACGAGATTCAGTGCGGCATGGGCCGTACAGGTTACATGTATGCGTGGCAGCGCTTTGGCGTAAAGCCGGATATCATGACCACGGCGAAGGCTCTGGGCTGTGGAGTGCCCGTGGGAGCATTTCTGATGACTGAGCGGGTGGCGAGCAATTCCCTGGCGGCGGGAGATCACGGCACCACCTATGGCGGCAACCCGCTGGCAGCGGCGGCGATCTGCAAGGTGTTGGAGCTGTTTGAGGAGCAGAAGGTGCTGGAGAATGTGAGGGAAGTAGGCCCTTATTTGGCTGAAAAGCTGGAGGAGCTGACCCGCAGACACGACTGCATTGAGACGCACCGGGGCGTGGGGCTGCTGCAGGGCCTGGTGTTTAACAAGCCCGTGGGCGAGATCATAGGCCGGGCCATGGAAAAAGGTCTGATACTGATTAATGCGGGAACCCATATCATTCGTTTTGTGCCCGCGCTGGTGATCAGCAAGGCAGATGTGGACGCCATGGTGGAGATACTTGACAGCTGTATTGAGGAGTGACGAAGACTATGCATTTTACCGAAAGATTTTTGGCTGTTTTGCTGGTGGGAACGCTGACGGCCGGACTTTACGGCGCCAGCCAGATTGACTGGGACAGTGAGGATGAGCAGGAGAATCCGTTGGCTGTTCTCAACCAGAAGGAGACAATCCGTGTCTGGTATGGGGATGAGGCATTGTCGGATTATATCAACAGCGCTGCCGTGGCCTTCGGAGAGGCCAACAATGTGCGGATACTCCCCTACTATATGGCGGAGAGTGATTACCTGGAGACCATAAACAGGGCTACTCTTGGCGATTTGGAGGGAGTGCTGCCCATGCCGGACGTCTATTTGATCAGCCACGATTCGCTGGAGAGAGCTTATCTTGCCGGACTGGCAGTTCCTGTGGAGGACCCGGCGGGGGTGATGAATGAGGACAGTTTTCCCAAGGCGGCGTTGTCGGCGGTGTCCTATCACGGCAAGCTGGTGGCATATCCACTGTATTATGAGACCAGCGCCCTGCTCTACAATGAGACCTACCTGTATGAATGGGCCAGGCAGCAGGCGGGGAAGGCCGACACTGAGGGAAACGGCGAGAGCGAGGAGGGCGAGTTTGAGGAGTTGGACGAACTTCCCGACGAAGAGAACTCCCTGGTGGAATACGATGAAGAGACCATTGCGCTGCGGACGGAGCAGTTCTTCTTGCGGGCAATTCCCGCCACGGTGAACGATATCCTGCAGATAGCGGACTCCTTTGATCCCCCGGAGACGGTGGAGGGTATTTTTTCCTGGGATGTCTCGGACATTTTTTACAACTATTATTTTGTGGGCAGCTGCATGAATCTGGGGGGAGAGGCCGGAGACGACAGGAATCAAATTGACATATACAATCAGGATGCCATAGCCAGCCTGGGAGTTTATCAGGGATTGAATCAGTTCTTTTCCATTGATTCCTCCACAGTGACCTACGAATCGGTGCTGCAGGATTTTTTGGAGGGAAAGCTGGTGTATACCATTGCCACCACGGATGCGGCGGCAGTTCTGGCAGCGGCCAAGGAGGAGGGCAGCTTTGTCTATGATTACGGCGTGGCGCTGATGCCCGATCCCACCGCTGAGCTGGAAGGCAGATCCATGTCTGTGACAAGCGCGGTGGCTATCAACGGCTATTCGGACCACCGGGAGCTGGCCAATGCGTTCGCCACCTTTCTGGTGGACGGTTATGCGGAGAATCTGTACGATCTCGCGGGCAAGGCCTCTGCCAACAGAAATGTAAATCAGGACAACGGTGCGCTGCAGATATTTTTGATGGAGTATGAGGACAGCATGCCGCTGCCCAAGCTGATGGAGGCAAGCAATTACTGGATTCAGCTGGAGGTGCTGTTTGCCAGGGTGTGGAACGGGGAGGATGTGAGCAGTCTGGTGGAACAGCTGGATCAACAGATGCGCACTCAGCTTGTCAAAAATTGAATATTTTCGCATATAGAACCAATCATCAGGATATCCTATTGCTATAAAAGTTACGGGAACATGCGGAACTCTAAAACAGCATGTTCCCGAATGGCGCACTGATTGATGTTCGGGCGTCGAAACGACCGAATATCAATCACCGGCCCTGTGTGGCAGCAGGGAACATGCGGAACTCTAAAACAGTAACCACCCGTACAGTGCCTGGAATAAGTTACGGCCTCATTGGGACGGAACTTATTCCACCAGGTTAAGGTGCTGGAAGGGGGGTTACGGAACTAAAATAGCGAGAGGGATATAGTGATGATTGGTTTTTTTATTGCCCTGATATCAGGTGCGCTCATGAGTGTTCAGGGGGTGTTTAACACCCAGGTGACGAAAAATTCCAGCATATGGGTAGCCAGTGCCTTTGTGCAGTTTACCGCACTGCTGGTCTGCCTCGGGGCATGGCTGATTACGGACAGGAGCAGCCTTTTGGCTCCGTTTAAGGTGGAACCGAAATACATGCTGCTGGGCGGCGCCATCGGCGCGTTCATCACCTACACGGTTATCAAAAGCATGGATGCACTGGGACCGGCCCGAGCGGTTATGCTGATCGTGGTGGCGCAGCTGCTGGTGGCCTATGTGATTGAGCTGCTGGGATGGTTTGGCGTGGAGAGACAGCCCTGGGAGTGGCGTAAGGTCATAGGTATGGCCATCGCGATTGCAGGCATTGTCATATTCAAGTGGAAATAAGAATTTGAAGAAAATTAAAACTTTTTTAAGTATTTTTCGCTTGTCAAGGGAAAATACTTCCTATACAATAAAATTATCAGCATAGAGAGGCATTCCGAGTACCGCAATACTGATTTACGCAACAGCGCAGGCACAGCGGGAGTTTGGTCCATATTAAACTCCGGTTATGCAGGAAAGGGGAAAGGAACTATGATGAGAAAAATAAAGTGTAGGTTATTTCTTGTATGCTTTTTGATGACACTGGTCTTAAACGGCTGCGGTCGCGGCGGAGAGATCCTGTATTTTGACCGGGAGACGGCTGGTGACGGGTCTGCCCGGGAGCATGTGGATGGGCTGCCACAGGGGAGTCTGTCGAGTGAAGAGCAGTCTGCAGTAGCAGAGGCTGCAGCAAATGCTACGGCGGATATAGACAGGCAGATTTGTGTACATGTCTGTGGTCAGGTGTGTCAGCCTGGAGTGGTGATGCTGCCGGAGGGCAGCCGTGCCTGGGAGGCGGTGGAGGCCGCAGGCGGACTTTCCGGCGACGCGGAGGAGTCGGCGGTAAACCTGGCCGCAATGCTGCGGGACGGGGAACGGTTGTACATTCCCTCTGTGGGCGAGAAAATATCCGAAACCGACAGTGGGACCGACGGCGGGCTTGTCAATCTGAACACAGCGGATGCGGCCGGACTTCAGACCCTGCCTGGAATCGGTGAAAGCCGTGCGGCGGATATTCTGTCCTACAGGGAGAAAAACGGCGGTTTCAGGTCTGTGGAGGAGATCATGCTGGTGCCGGGCATTAAGGAAAGCATATATGAGAAGATCAAGGATAAGATAACGACGGACTGACAGGGAAGGATGGTTGATGGGATGGCTGTAAAGAAGGCACTGGTAGTGGATGATGAGAAACTGATCGTGAAGGGGATTCGATTTAGTCTGGAGCAGGACGAGATGCAGGTTGACTGTGCCTATGACGGAGAGGAGGCCCTGGAGCTGGCGAGGGCCAACCGATATGACATTATTTTGTTGGATGTCATGCTGCCGAAACTGACAGGTTTTGAGGTCTGCCAGCAGATCAGGGAATTTTCCACTGTGCCTATTATCATGCTGACGGCCAAGGACGACGACATGGACAAGATTCTGGGGTTGGAGTACGGCGCAGACGACTACATTACCAAACCCTTTAACATTCTGGAGGTAAAGGCGAGGATTAAAGCAATCATGCGCCGCATAGAGCCAAAGAAGGGACAGGCGGAGGCCCAAAAGGATCTGGTCAGCGGTGAGATGCGTCTGGACTGCGAGGGCCGACGGGCCTATATAGCGGGCAGGGAGATTGGTCTGACCGCCAAGGAATTTGAGGTGTTGGAGCTGCTGATGACCAATCCCAATAAGGTATACAGCAGGGAGGCGCTGCTGAAGATCGTATGGGGTTCCGATTATCCCGGTGATGTGCGGACAGTGGATGTACATATCAGGAGATTGCGTGAAAAGGTTGAAAGTAATCCCAGCGAGCCGCAGTATGTGCATACCAAATGGGGAGTAGGGTACTATTTTTATAATGTGTAAGCCATGGTGAACAATTATCTGAAAAAAATAAAAGAATTTTATCATCAGTATCTCAGCTTTCGCAGTCTGCGTGTCAGAATATTTCTGATCGTGCTGGCGGTCGGCATTATTCCCAGTGTGGCCATGCGCTACGGGATTGTGAGAAACTATGAGCAGCGGGCGGTGGAGCTGAGAACGGTGGCGGTGCAGAGCCAGCTGAAGATCATAGCGGATCATCTGATCAACGAGGACTATTTCAACACCAACAGGTCTGAGGTGATTAACGCGGAGCTGGAGATGCTGTCCAATCTGTATGACGGACGGGTGCAGATTATCAGTGGGAATCTGCGGATTATCAAAGATACATATGGAATCAGTGAGGGGAAGACGATTATCTCAGAGGAAGTAATCAAATGTTTCATGGGAGAAAGCCTTTCCAATTATGATGCCCAAAATGGGTACATAGAAATGACCATTCCCATTATTGACAATCAGAATGTCAGCGCAGAGGGGACCGGGGGGACCACTGCCACAGGTCCGGACCCTCGGGTCAAGGGCGTGATGCTGACCAGCATTTCCACAGACTATATCACAGAGACGATGTCGATTCTGAGCCGCAAGGCCATGATTCTGGAGGCACTGATGATTATGGCCATTGTGGCTATTGCGCTGATATTATCCATTGTGCTGACCAGGCCCTTTGAGCGCGTCACCAAGGCCATTGGCGAGGTGAAAGCCGGGTACAGCAACGAGAGTATCTCCGTGCCCGATCTGGCGGAGACGGAGCATATCGTGGAAGCGTTCAACCAGCTGCTGCAGCGGATGAAGGTGTTGGACGACTCACGGCAGGAGTTCGTATCCAACGTGTCCCATGAGCTGAAGACTCCGCTGACCTCCATGAAAGTGCTGGCGGATTCGCTGCTGGTACAGGAGGATGTGTCAGTGGAGCTGTATCAGGAGTTTATGGAGGATATCGTGTCTGAGATCGACAGGGAGAACCGGATCATAACGGATCTGCTGACCCTGGTGAAAATGGACAAAAAGGCGTCGGCCATGAACATTGTATCTCTCAATATCAATGATATGACGGAATTGATTTTGAAACGTCTGCGTCCCCTTGCACGCAAAAAGGACGTGGAGGTGGTGTTTGAGAGTGTGCGTTCTGTGACGGCTGAGGTGGACGAGGTGAAGATGACGCTGGTGATGTCCAATCTGGTGGAAAATGCCATCAAATACAACAAGGAACACGGCTGGGTCAAGGTGGTTCTGGATGCGGATCACCAGTATTTTACCTTTGAGGTCAGCGATTCGGGTATCGGTATTCCTGAGGACTCTCTGGCTCAGATATATGAACGTTTTTATCGTGTGGATAAGTCGCACTCGAGGGAGATCGGCGGTACCGGTCTGGGCCTGGCGATAACCAAGAACGCGGTGCTGATGCACAGAGGCTCAATCACTGTAACCAGCACGGAGGGGGAAGGTTCCACTTTTCTGGTTAAAATTCCCCTGAACTATATTGCCGGATAAGAATTGGAGGAAGAGGATGAAACGAATCACAGCGGTGCTGCTGGTGTTGGTCTGTCTGATTTCCCTTGCCGCCTGTAACGAAGAGCAGGAGGACAAGACAAAAATCTATTCAGTTTACTATGTGAGCAACTCCGAGACCAAGATAGAGATGCACGAACACTATATGGTGGCGGAAGACTTGGAGGGGCAGGTGACAGAGCTTTTGAATACGCTGGCCACCACTCCGGCCAAGCTGGAATACAAGGCTCCCCTCAACATGGGATTTCAGGTGCAGAGCGTGGAAATAAATATGGGAAAGGTTCACCTGGACGTCTCGGAGAGCTATAACAACCTGTCAGTGACCACGGAGGTGTTGGTGAGGGCGGCGATTGTGAGAACCTTGACGCAGCTGTCCCAGATTAACTTTGTGTCTATTACGGTGAACGGCAATCCCCTGTTGGATTCTCTGGGAAATATTGTGACCACCATGAACAGAGATCAGTTTGTGGAGAATGACGGCAATGCAATCAACACCTACGAGGAGGTAAAATTAAAGCTGTATTTTGCCAATGAGGCGGGAGACCAGCTGATCGCGGCCAGTCGCACCAAGGAGTATCTCACCAATATTTCCCTGGAAAAACTGATTGTGGAGGAATTGATTAAGGGTCCCAGCCGGGAAGGGTTGTATCCCACCATCAATCCCTCAACCAAGGTGGCCAGCGTGACGGTGAGGGATGGGGTATGCTATGTCAATCTGGACGAGACATTCCTGACCCAGCCCTACACGGTAACTGCGGACGTCACGATCTATTCCATCACCAATTCCCTGGTGGAGCTTAGCAATGTGAATCGTGTCCAGATATCCATTAATGGGGATAACTCCGGCACTTATCGCGAAAAATACAGTTTGACCACCTATTTTGAGCGCAATCTGGATATAGTGACGACTTTGGAATAATGGAGGTATGTGTGCGTACAATAAAGAGGCCGCTTTTATGCGGATGTCTGGCGTTGGCCGCTGTCGTTGTACTCTGGCAGCGGCTGACCGGCCCGCCGCCCTGGGAACCCGAGCTGTCCCGGGAGCTGGAGGGGCAGCCGGTGACTGTGACCGGTCAGGTATATGAGAAAGAAATTCGTACTTTGTACGGTGAGGAAATTCTGGTTCTTTATCTGAGATCTATTGTCGTATCGTCTGATACGCAATCGGGGGACGGAGGATCTGTCCCAGATAATTCAGAGCAAAAAGTAAATGACAGACTGATATGTCAGCTGGCGAAGGACCAGCCGGCCTGGGAAAGTGTGTCCGCAGAAGGGGAAATATCGCTGTGGGAACAGGCTGCGCTGGGCAGCAGGGTGGCAGTGCAGGGACAGCTGGAGCTGTATCGACACGCCACCAATCCGGGAGAATGGGACAGCGCGGACTACAACCTGATTGACGGTGTGGCGGGGCAATTAAAACAGGCCAGACTCCTGGGGAGCGATAGCGGGCAATGGCGGCTCAGAGAGGGGCTGCTGAATTGCCGCCGCTGTCTGAGCCGACGGCTTTATCAGGCGCTTCCCTCCCGGGATGCATCGGTTCTGGCAAAAATGCTGCTGGGGGAGACATATGGGTTGGACCGGGAACTGAAAACCCTGTATCAAAACAATGGTATCGCCCATGTGCTGGCGATTTCAGGACTGCATATCACCCTGCTGGGCATGGGACTGTACCGGCTGCTGCGGCGGTGCGGCTGTCCCATTGCCTGGGCCGCTGTGGCTGGAGGCTGCATGATTCTGCTCTATGGCGGCGTGGTGGGGTGGGGGATATCTGCCGTTCGTGCTGTGGGTATGTATCTGATTCGGATGTTGGGTGAAATCGGAACCAGACACTACGATATGCTCACGGCCATGGGAGTGCTGGCGGCGGGCATGATATGTCATAACCCCAGGCTGGCGTACCACTGTGGTTTTCTGCTGTCCTTTGGAGCCGTGGCGGGAATGGGATGGATATATCCGGCCCTGCTTGGGGCGTTGGAGCCAAAAGGAAAGCGGGGCCTTCTTCGGGGGCTGCTGGCGAGCCTGTCCGTCACTCTGTCCACACTGCCGATACAGCTGTATTATTTTTATCAGATTCCTGTCTATGGCACTCTGCTGAATCTGATCGTGCTGCCGCTGATGGGAATACTGTTGGCCGGTGGGCTGGTGCTTATGGTTCTGCCTATAGCGCTGCCGGTGCGGTGGGGAGTGACGGGCATACTGGCCCTGTATGAGGGAGTGTGCCGTCTGGCGGAATGTCTGCCGGGACACCTGTGGATCGTGGGATGTCCCAGCACCGGTCAGATCGTGGGATACTACGGACTTTTGACCGTGGCGGTCATAACCCTGCAATATGGGCAGAGACAGGAAAAAAACTCTCAGGCGGACCGCCAACGGCTATTTCTGTGGCGGCGCAGGGCGGGTCTGCTTATATTGACTATGGCGGTCATATTTCTGACAGGGCGGCGTCACAGCGGTTTTTCCCTGACCATGCTGGATGTGGGGCAGGGGGACTGTGTCTGTGTGCGCACAGCCCAGGGACAGACCTATCTCTTTGACGGAGGAAGCAGCAGCCGCAGCTCTGTGGGGAAATATGTGCTGATTCCCTATCTGAAACACCAGGGCATCGGCGTCATTGACGGAATCTTTCTGTCCCACGGAGATGAGGACCATGTCAACGCCATTCGAGAACTGCTGACGGACAGCCAGGGAATCCGCATTGAGACATTGTACCTTCCCCAGGTGGCGGAGCCCTTGTCACAGCCGCTGGAGGAACTGCAGCTGCTGGCCCGGGAGGCGGGGTGCCGGGTGGAATATCTCTCTCAGGGTATGGGCTGGCAGCAGGGGGATTTCCGCCTGACCTGTCTGTGGCCCAAGGCGGGGTATGAGGGGGAGAGCAACGCCTCCTCCGCCTGTTATCTGCTTGAGGAAAAATCGCTGTGTATACTGCTCACCGGGGATGTGGAGGGGGAGGGCGAGAGAGAGCTGACGGCCTATCTGCGGCAGCTCCCTCTCGCGGAGCTGGATGTGCTGAAGGTAGCGCACCACGGCTCCAGATATTCCACATCGGAGGCATTTCTCCAAGCGGTCACTCCCCGCCTAGCCCTGATCTCGGCCGGGAGGGGCAACTCCTACGGGCATCCCCACGAGGAACTGCTTGTGCGGCTGGAGGAACGAGGTTGCCGGGTAGTGCATACGCCGGAGAGCGGGGCGATTACGCTGCGGGCCGAACACAGCGGTGTTGCAAAAGAAAACCGCTGGAGAATATTGACATTTTTGAAATGAAGAGATAGGCTGTAACTAATATGTAGTTTGCAGTGCTGCGGACGACTACTTTGCTTTTGACCAGGAGGTGGAGAGATGTGCAAAACAGTGCAAAGGGGCTATGCCCCCAACGATACGACAGAATTTTACGGCGATGCGGCCCGGAAACTGCATTTGGCGGGGCAGGACCTGTATTATCTGCTGAACAGGGGCTATCCGATCAAGAGCGCGTCGGTTTTTGTGGGCAACCATTTTCTTTTGTCCGAGAGACAGAGGCTGGCGCTGGCGCGGGCCGTCTCCTCCGGCAAAAGCATTGAAAACCGCAGGGGCAAGGAACTGCAGGACATTCCAGAGGGCAGTGTGGTGCATATCGACGGTTTCAACACCATTATCACTCTGGAGGTGGCCCTGTCCGGCTCCCTGCTGCTCAAGTGCATGGATGGCACGGTGCGTGACCTGGCGGCGCTCAGGGGTACCTACCGCCTGATCGACAAGACAGCCCAGGCCATCACAATGATCGGCAAAATGCTGGAGCGGTATAAAATCGGCAAGGCAGTGTTCTATCTGGACGCCCCGGTGTCCAACTCGGGGCGGCTGAAGGAGCAGATTGGGGAGGTACTGGAGCAATTCCCCTTTGAGATACAGATAGAGGTCATTCACAATGTGGATACGACGCTGGAAAAACTGGAGAATGTCATAACCGGTGATGCGATCATTCTGGATAAATGCAAGAGCTGGATCAACTTAAACAGCAAGATTATCGAGGAAAATCTGGGTGCATATCCCTATGTGGATTTTTCGGATTTGTCGCAGTGAGATTTCCGGTGGAAAGGAGTCGATCATGGAAAATAATCCCTATCACAGAATAGCCGTCCTGGCGGACACGCATGGTCTGCTGCGGCCGGAGATCACAGAGATACTCGGGACCTGTGAGGTGATCCTGCACGGCGGCGATTTGAGCAGCCGGAAAATATTGGATGAATTGGAGCAAATTGCGCCGGTCCATGTGGTGCGGGGCAACAATGATAAGGAGTGGGCGGAGGGGATGGCCGAGGAGCTGGACGTCACTCTGTTTGGCCTGCGCATTTACATGATACACAACCAGAAACACAGGCGGAAGAACCTTGAGGGAATCGACCTGTTTATATATGGGCATTCCCACAAATATGAGCAGAAGACGGAGGAGGGCGTATGTTTTCTGAATCCGGGCAGCTGCGGTCCCAGACGTTTTCGTCTGCCTGTGACCATGGCGGTTCTGGAAGTGCAGGAGGGCACAGGGCAGTGGCGCGTGGAAAAGATAGACCTCACCGGAGGGGAGGAGAACCGCCAGGCGCTTAAGGGCCTGACGGAAGAAAATCTGGAACAGACAGTGCAGTCCATTCTCAGGGATATGAAAGCCGGGCGGCAGGTGGAGACTATCGCCCGTCGGCTGGGGCTGGACCGCGAATTTGTGGAGCAGGTCTGCCGGATCTATGTGACTCACCCCGGTGTGGACGCCCAGGGGATCGTGAGTAAGATGGAGGTCAACGCGCTGTTTCAGCGACGGGGATGATACCACTCAGCGCAAAACGGGATTTGTAAAGTAGTGTTAAGTATGTTATAATCTTATTATCAGGGACATCAGCGAATAGGAGGGATTTTATGTTTACTTGCGCAGAAATGGGAAGTCAAGCTTGGCTCCATGCAAAGCCGGTGATAGGTGACGCTTGCATGGAGGAATAATAGTCGCCTTAATCATTTCATTGGCTTTGCGACTTGAACGTTATGATCAAGGAGGAGGCTCAAATGAAATATGTAAATGCTGCGATACTTCTTCCCGATGAATTGGTTAAGGAGTTACAGGAATACATACAGGGTGGTTATATATATGTTCCTGCAATTCATGAGCAACGAAAATGTTGGGGAGAGTTATCCGGTTATCGAAAGGAACTGCTTCAGAGAAATAGCAGAATCGCTGAGGAATACAAAAATGGCATCTCCATAGAGGAACTTGCCGACAGATATTATCTTTCCATTCATGCTATTCGCAAAATTATCTATCAAAACTGATAATAAGGGGCTGCAGAAATGCAGTCCCTTATTCTATTGTATTTATACAGAATTTTACCGAAGTGTTTGGTGTATTGAGTACACTGGCTATACTTTATAAAATAGATACAAACATAGTCGGAAAAGGAGGAGTTGTAATGTCTCTTTTATCAAAGAAGCTGGGTACTGCCAGCCAAATAAAACAAAAGCCTGCTCATAGTTTAGGACAGAACATTGCATATATGATGTCGCTTGCATGGAGACAGCGCCGCAGCGTAATTTTGCTTGCTCTGACAATGGCAGCGACTGCGAGTTTGCTCAGTCTTACACAGCTTTTTATTGTGCCGTCTATACTTGGAGCTGTTGAAACAGATGTTTCCATTGCCGAACTCACGGCAATCATACTCTTGTTTACAGGAGCACTAATATTGCTCAGCGCAGCTGGGTCGTACTTTTCATCATGCGCACAGTTTGGGCGTATTGAAGTTCGCCTCATCATCGGGGCTATGATCCAAAATAAGGCGCTGACCATGTCCTATCCCGATATTGAGAATCAGAATGTCCGAAAGAAAATGGATAAAGCTTCAATGCTTGTTACCAGCAATTCAGCTGCCACTGAGGCAATCTGGACAACATTGATGAATCTGTTAAAAAACACAGTAGAATTTATTATTTATTTCTCTCTGCTCACTGCTCTGAATCCGCTCATGATTTTTGCTGTTTTGGTCACTACCATCGTCAGCTTTTCAGTGAGCAATTATCTAAACGGCTGGGGATATCGTCACAGAGATGAAGAGTCGGAATACTCCCGACGCATGAATTATCTCAGCGAAAAATCCAGGGATTATACATTGGCAAAGGATGTCCGTATTTTCGGAATGCGCGGTTGGATAGAAGATGTATACGACAGCACGCTGCGTCTGTATCGGAGCTTTGTTGCCCGTGGGGAACGTGTCTATATTTGTGGCAATATTATAGATGTAATGCTTGCGTTTATGAGAAACGGCATTGTCTATTATTTTCTGATCCAGGCTGTGCTTAAGGGGGAAATGTCGGCCCCGCAGTTTGTGTTGTACTTTAATACAGTGAATGTTTTTACCAGCGGCATAGGCAAGATTATGACCGACCTTGCTACCCTTCGGAAACAAAGCCTTGACATCTCCGCCGTTCGGGAATTCCTGGATTATCCCGAAACATTTAAGATGGAGGAAGGTATCCCCATCATTCCGGACCTGAAGGTTCCTTATCAGATCGAGCTGCAGGATGTCTCCTTCCGTTATCCGGAGGCTGAGAAGGACACACTCTCTCATATCAACCTGACGATCAGCCCGGGAGAGAAGTTGGCGATTGTTGGTTTGAACGGCGCCGGAAAAACGACACTCATTAAGCTCATATGTGGCTTTCTGGACCCCACGGAGGGAAAAGTGCTGTTAAATAATACAGACATCAGATCGTTCAATCGACGGGATTATTATCGGCTTTTTTCCGCAGTATTCCAGGACTTTTCGGTTCTTGATGTGACGATCGCTGAAAACATTGCGCAGACCGATGAAAATATAAATACGCCATTAATGAAACGATGCATCGATCAGGCGGGACTCACGGAGAAAATCGACAGATTGCCTGACGGCGTGGAGACGCATATAGGCAAGGTATTTGAAGATGGCATTGATCTATCGGGAGGAGAATTGCAGCGGTTGATGCTGGCCCGGGCCCTGTATAAAAACGCCCCGATCATCATACTGGATGAACCGACCTCTGCGCTCGATCCGATTGCTGAGAGCGAAATATATAACAAGTACAGTGAACTTACGGATGGCCGGATGGCTGTCTATATTTCTCATCGCCTTGCCTCCACCAGATTTTGCGACCGTATTATATTGATTGCGGAAGGGAGTATCGATGAAGAGGGGACACACGATGAATTAATCACCCGGAATGGGCATTATGCGGAGCTCTTTGAGATTCAAAGCAGATATTATCGAGAAGGAGGAGTGGGCAATGAGAGAGAGGAAATCCCGTGTTTCTTTTAAGGAAATGATGCGGCTTACTTTGCGCGGATTCGGGGTCTGGCGGAGAGAAAATCCCAGGTTGCTGCTGTCTGTGCTGATATGCGGGGTTGTATGCGCCCTGACACCCTATGTAGACATTTGGCTGTTGGCCCGTCTGATTGATGAGATTGCCGGAGGGCGTGATCCGCAGAGGCTCACGATATATGTACTGACATTGATGAGCACGACCGCGGTGCTTTCACTGCTCTGTGCAGGATTGACCAGGTGGAAGAATGTTCAGTTAACCTGTCTTTGGCATACTCAAAATAAAGTGTTCGCCCAGAAACTGCTGTCCATGGATTTTGCGGATATGGATGACAGCCATGTACAGGAGCTGCGCTCCCGGATATGGCAAAATACAGATTCAGGAGGATGGGGGTTATATAAGCTTATATATAGTTTTGATGCGATCATCAGGTCCGTTATGTCTATTATCAGTGCGATCCTGTTAACTGCGTCACTATTCATATTGCCGGTCAAAGCAGGCAGCGGAAGGTTGACGATACTGAATCACCCTGTTTTTATTCTGCTTATTATTGCGGTCATGTTTGGCGTCACGTTTGCCGCACCACTATTGTCTGTCAAAGCGGGCTCCTACTGGGTGAAGTATGCGGATGAAAACCAATTGGGGAATCGGCTTTTCGGGTTTTGGCTCGGTAATCTCGGAAATGACCGTTCAAAGGCTCTGGATGTGCGTATCTATCGTCAGGATATTCTGAGCAGAAACAATTTGAAAAAGCATAACCCGTTTATTCCCACCTCAAAGCTGGCAAAGGCAGCAAGAGGACCTATGGGTGGATACCAGGCCCTGTCCGGAGCAGTTTCACAGATATTTGTAGGAGCCGCATATATTTTTGTATGCCTGAAAGCGCTGGGTGGAGCCTTCGGTGTGGGCTCTATTGTGCAATATGTGAGTGCCATTATCGCATTATCTGGTGGTTTGTCCACGCTGCTTGAGGCGTTAGGTGATTTAAGGAATAATACCTCTTTTTTGCGCACCGTGTTTGATTTTTTAGACATGCCGAACAAAATGGAGCAAGGAGATATGGCGGTCAGTCAAAACAGCGACAAAGGATATGAGATTGAATTTCGTAATGTCTCTTTTAAATATCCCGGTCAGGAAAATTATGCACTGCGCAATATATCGCTGACGTTCCATGCAGGGCAGAGGCTGGCTGTAGTGGGCATGAACGGAAGCGGGAAGACCACTTTTATCAAGCTGCTGTGCCGACTGTATGATCCGACAGAAGGTGAGATACTGCTGAACGGAACCGATATACGAAAATACAGCTATCACGAGTATATGCAGTTGTTTTCGGTTGTGTTCCAGGATTTTAAGCTGCTCTCCTTTGAACTGGGTCAGAATGTTGCCGGCAGCATGAGCGTAGATTTGGACAAAGCGGAGCAGTGCCTTCGTGACGCAGGTTTCGGAACACGCTTTGACAAGCTTTGCGCTGGGCTTGCGACGATATTATATAAGGATTTTGATGAGAAAGGCGTTACTGTTTCGGGGGGAGAGGCGCAGAAGATCGCATTGGCAAGAGCTTTGTATAAAGATGCGCCATTCATTATACTTGATGAGCCTACGGCAGCGCTTGATCCTATTGCGGAGTTTGAGGTATTTAGCAGAATGAATCAAATGATAGGGGAGAGGTCGGCCGTATTCATTTCGCATCGGTTGTCATCCTGCCGTTTCTGCAATGATATTGCAGTATTCCACGAGGGCAGGCTGATTCAGCGCGGCAGTCATGACGTGTTGGTGAGCGACATATCTGGAATGTATTACAGGCTGTGGAGTGCTCAGGCACAATACTATGACTGTTTTTCTTGGGAGTAATGTGTTCAACTCCCGTTTATCGAGCAGAATAACATATCGGCAAAGAGCCAGGCACACAGCCGACAGATTTGTGAAATGTCACAGTCTGTTGGCTCTTTGTTTAGAAGGTATAGTTATAGCTGATTTCTTGAAAAAAGAAACTGGTAATCCATTGACAAATTTATATGCATACAGAGAGGGTTTAAAAAGAAAATATGAGAAAAAGTCTCAAATTTTGTTTACAAAACGAAAAAGCAGTGTATAATATAGATACAAGATGGAGGTAAAAACTATGTTATGCCAATTTACCGTAAAAAATTATAAAAGCATCCGCGAAGAGATGACTTTTGATATGCAAGCCACAGCAATAATGGAGCATAGGGATAGAATCATTCACACGGAAGACGGAGAAAATTTTTTGCCAGTATCTGTGATTTACGGACCTAATGGCGGTGGTAAATCGAATGTATTGGAGGCGTTGCACACTCTGGATGCAAAGGTTTTAAGACCTCTGTGTGCGACCTGCGATAAATCCGAGTGCGAATATAAGGCCAGGAAGATTCCAGTAGAGCCGTTTGCTTTTTCTGAAGAAACAAGAAAAGAGCCGACGGAATTTGAAGTTTTTTTCAGGACTGAGATTGCAGAATATCGTTATATCCTGCATGTGAAAAAAGACTTTGTTGTCTACGAGAGTTTGGATCGGATAAAGTTAGATACCGGAAGGCGGTCAGCACTTTTTGTAAGAAATGGGAATCAAGTTGAGTTAAAAGGCGTTCTGGGTAAAATAAAAATTAGTGAAGATATTTCAGGAAATTTGCCACTGCTATCATATTTGGGAATTACTTATAAAAAGAATGAGGTGATTTCTGATGTAATTGAATGGTTTGAGGAGGCTATTGATTTCTTGAATTATGGGAACCCAAGACAGGAATTACTAACTGCTATAGCTAAGGCGGAAGAAGTCAAAAGGCTTGTGATCGATATGATTCGTGAGATGGATTTGGATATTGAAGACTTCCGTATTGAGGAAAAAGAAGAAAACCGCATAGCAGTTTATACAAAACATACGGTAAATGGATATAGTACAGAATTAGCTTTATCAGAAGAATCCAGCGGAACAAAGAAGTTATTTGGATTATTGCCTTTCATTGCCAGAAGTCTTGTTGTCGGAACAACATTAATAATTGATGAGCTGGATGCGAAAATCCACCCGGTATTGCTGCGATATATCATCATGCTGTTTAATGATATGGGTGTTAATAAGAATGGTGCACAGTTGATATTTACTTCACATGATCTGTCAACCATGAATAGTGATGTATTTCGCCGTGATGAAATCTGGTTTGTAGCAAAGGGAAAAGAACAGAATTCTAAACTCTATTCTTTGGTCGAGTTTAAGAATAAAAAAGGTGAATCTGTTCGCATGGACGCAAAATATGATAAGCAATATTTGGAGGGTAAATATGGCGCAGATCCATATCTCAAAACGATCATAGATTGGAGTGAGGTCAATGCCTAAAAAAGTCGGAACTACACAGTGGAGGAAACAGAGACGTAAGGAATATCTGGAAAAAAAGGAGTACCGCTATTATATCTTTTGCGAGGGAGAGCAAACGGAACCGCTTTATTTTGAGGGCTTTAAACGGCTGATAGAGGATAATCCGATCTATAAGGATATGGTTTTAATTGAAATCGAACCTTGTGCTGCAGAGACTATGCGGGTAATTGGTATGGCAGAGCGATATGTTCGTAAAAATGGAATTGATAGAGGACAGATTTGGTGTGTGTATGATAAGGACAGTTTTCCGGCTAGTGATTTTAATGGTGTAGCAGAGCGGGTGGACAAACTGAACTTGGAGAATTCTAAATTGCAGTATCATGCGGCGTGGAGTAATGAATGTATTGAGTTTTGGTTTATATTGCATTTTGCGTATTATACTTCAAATAACCATAGGACGGAGTATATTAAATTCCTAAATGATAAGTTTAAAGAATTGGGGATTGGAAAGTATCAGAAGAATATGAGGGATATATTTAATATTCTGATGGATAAGGGAAGTCCGAAACTGGCAATACGGTATGCGAAGCGAATTATAGAGGACGGAAAAGGTAAGACACCATCGGAGATAGTACCTGGGACTAAGGTATATGAATTGGTGGAGGAACTGGCGAAGTATTTGCCGGAAAAACACCAGAGACAAGGAGAATAGACGAGGCAATGCAACTATATCACATATCCGGCAAAAAAATCACTGTATACCCATCCACCGCCTCCGGCAGTCCCATCGTATACCTGAACAGCTCCGAGGAAGAGGAGGAACAGATATGCCAGGCCCTGCAGGAGTTCCAATGCCCGGACTTTACGCTTGTGACCATAAGCGAGCTGGACTGGAACCATGATATGGCCCCCTGGGACATGCCCCCCGCGTTCAAGGGTGCACCGCCCTGCACGGGAGGAGCGGACGAATATCTGCGGCTTTTGATACAGGAGATTGTGCCGACAGTGGAAACGGCTTTGCAGGATGCTCCGTGCTGGAGGGGGCTTGCGGGATACTCGCTGGCCGGACTGTTCGCCATATACTCTCTCTATCGCACCCAGACTTTCACCAGAATTGCCAGCATGTCCGGGTCCCTCTGGTTTGAGGGCTTTCGGGAGTACGTTCTCGACCATGAGATGAAAGGTCGTCCGGAGCATCTGTATCTGTCGCTGGGCGACAGGGAATGCAGGACAGGTAATCCCTATTTGAAGACAGTGCAGGAGCGCACGGAGGAAATCGCCGCCCTTTATGCACAGAAGGGCATTGACACAACTTTTCAGCTGAATCCCGGAAACCATTTTAAAAATGTTTTTCGGCGGATAGCGGCAGGCATTGCATGGATATTGGACAGGTAAAAAAGATAGGCTGGCATTCAGATTCCGAATGCCCTAAATGCGGGCAAAAGACGATCTTCCATATATACAGATATGACGCATGGTGCTGCACTGCCTGCAATGAATGGCTTGAAGAGCCCTGTACTGATCCCAGCTGCCCGTTCTGCGGCAAGAGACCGCAGACTCCCCATGAAGCATACTTTATGGAGGATACGGAGGCTGGCAGCGCAGGCCCGAGAAAACGCTGGCGGCAAAGCAATTATCAGCATAAAGCAGACGGCAGGGAAAGGCATAGAAGACATAGGGAGTTTATAGAACAACTTTCCGATTTTCATTCGGATGCTCAATAAATTAAATCCATTTTGCCTCTTTCAGACACTATCATTATGGAAGCCGAATTAAGAAAGGGGAGCGCATATGTCAGGGATTGATATTTTCGCGAGAGAGTATCTCGGCAAGGTATTTTACTTCTGCCTGAAAAAGACCGGCAACGAGCAGGACGCTGCGGAGCTTGCCGGGGAGATCAGTCTTGAGGTGGTGCAGGCGCTCGCTAAGGGAAAGGAGCCGGAGAAACTCGATGCCTGGATCTGGGCCGTTGTGCACAATCGGTGGGCGAGATGGGCGGCAAAGAAATATTATAAGGCTCCTGAACAAGTCGACATTCAGGAGTATGAGCAGCTTTTGCCCTCAGAGCAGTGTCTTGAGGAGGAGTATATTCACTCTCAGGAATTGCTGCGCATTCGCCGCGAGCTGGCCTTTGTCCGCTCTGACTACCGTCAGATTCTGGTGACGCATTACTTTGAGGAGATGAGCGTCTCCGAGATTTCCCGCCGTTTCGGCATTCCGGTAGGAACTGTAAAAACAAGGCTGCAGAGCGGCCGCAGGATTCTGAAGGAAGGTATGAATATGGCAAGACAATTTGGAACAAGAAGTTTTCAGCCCGAAATGATTAGCTTTAGTTCATCGGGAAAGCACACATCAGGGCTACCCTGGTCGGCGGTAAGCAGGAAACTCCCCGTCAATATCCTCTGCGAAGCAAACAACAATCCCAGCACGGTAGAAGAACTTTCCATGGAGTTGGGGGTAGCGATGCCCTATATGGAGGAAGAGGTGGAAATATTGGTGGAGGCAGAACTGCTCCGAAAGCTGGAGGGAGACCGGTATCTCACCAACTTTTTTATCTCACCCAAGGAGTGTCAGGATGAGATAAATGAACTATCCTGTCAATTTGCTGAGAGACATTATAAGGATATATGGGCGCTGGCGGGCAAGGTATTGGAAAGGGCCGGAGACTATGGCGTCCAAAGCAGTGCGGTCAGCCAGATGGACGCTCAGGCATATTTTGCGTTTTATCTTGAGCAGTGGCTGGTATACGACGCACTGCCGCCGGGACCAGGGATTTACCAGAAATTTCACAGGAAGGACGGTGGAAACTGGGGGCTTATCGGAAAGGAGCAGGGTGCCTTCTGTCGCCTGTCTCGAATGTTTTTTAACAACAGCTGCTGTACACTGAAGGCGGGGGATCTGGATGTCGAGTGGTATGGTTTTCAGTGCTATGATGTGTTGTATTACGGGGAGAGACTCTACAAAAGGGAAGTGCCAAAGTCGGACAGTCTGGGGCTCATAAATAAGTTTGCAAAGGGATGCAGTTCAGAGGAGCTTTCGGTTGCAGAGAGTCTGATTTTGGATGATCTTCTGGAACAGGGGTTTTGTGTGCGTTCCTCGTTGGGAGAGATCCGCGTGGCGGCGGTGATATTTGGTGATGATACAGCACAGAAATGCCGGGAGTATTATTGTTCCCTGCCTGAGTACCAAAAACTTTTAGAGGAAATGAACAGATACATGCTGGAGGTAAGGGAGATTGTTGCCAGATACAGCGTACCATACCTCAAGGAGGATTTTGAGTACTATGTGGGAATGTCAGTAGATATGCGGTCCATCTATGCCATGCTCTGGAAGGACAGCGGCCTCTACAGTGGGGGACATGCGCAGTTTATGGCTTTTTACTGTTGACTCTGATGCGCTTAAACAGGCTGTATGCCCAAATATTTGACATACAGAGGAAATGGTATCGATGAGAAAGGAGCAGAAAGTTAAGAAGTGAGTTGGGCGAATTGTGCAATACCGATAAGAAATTCGCATCAATGTGACGATAAGTGATATAAGGCTGCAGGGCATATGCCAGCGAAATACATGATTACCATGCACATGACCGTAATACATATGGATGCAGCCGGGAAACGGATTTCAATAGCATGTCAAGGAGGATGTAAGCATGTCAATGAACGTCACACAGAACTACAATCAGTTCTACAAAGGCTCCGAGCCGCTGAAAAGCTATGGCTCCGGCGGGGAGGGACTCACACCCAAGGATACGCTGGTGAAATATGAGTTCAGTACCACCGATGAGCAGGGGAACAAGATTATGGACCCCATGTCCAAGGAGGAGGCACTGCGGGCCATGAAAGAGATCTCCAGCCAGTACGGAGACAATGTGCTGGTACAATTTTCCGGGGACGGGCTGCAGGCGCTGTCAGAGAGCATCCAGAGTCAAATCAAAAAGGGCAGTCTGGAGCTGACTGACGAGCAGAAGGCGGAGCAGGCCAGAAAACAGGAGCTGATGGACCAGAGCATCGTGCAGCTGGAGAATACTCACAGGCTGGTCATTCCCAATATCCAGACCAACGAGAAACTCTATGGCAGTCTGGAGGATGCGCCGGAAGAAGTGGTGAAAGCAGCTAATGGCATCATCAAGAATTACCTGCTGCCCCACAATGTGTCCGGGATGACCGAGGAACAGCGTCGGGACGCCATAGCCTTCGGGATGGAGGAGGCTAGGTATCTGGCGGAGAATTATCTGGATGAGAAACATGCCGGGGATTTCCTGTCCGCCATGGAGACCATCGCCAAATATGGCATGAACGGCACAGTGTCGGAGGACGGGAAAGTCACCTATCACATAGAAAAGGGCCCCCTGGTGGGTGCGCCGGACGATTATGTCAGTGAGAGTGATATACTGAAAGCTAAAGCGCCGGATTTATACAAAGAACTGCAGGAGATGAATCAAGGCATCATAAAGGGTGAAACCGGTTGGGGCAGGAAATTCATAGATCTGCACAAACGCATTAACCAGAGGCTGAACGGCTATTCGGAAACCACCTCTCAGGGAAAGCGGCTTACCTATTATGAGGAGGCCGTCGCTGAATATCAGTCCTGGAAAAAAACTGTGGATACGACAAAGGTCCCTGGCACATACAGCGGTGTGAAATATACGGATATCAATGCATTTTTTGACAGCCTGAAAACTCAGGGCAGCCTGGGAGCAAGCTGGTTTGCGGCAGCGCAGGAACGCTTTGCAAAGTGGCTGGGTATGGAATAGAAAAAAGAAAAGTAAAATCCCCATTGCATAAAGAGTATTTGTGCGATGGGGATTTTTGACAGGGCAGGATTGCTTTTTACGGATATTTAATAGAATTATTTGCGCTGATATGATACAATGTAGCTGCTGGACAATTTGATAAAATGAAATTTGTGGACAAAAAAGAAAATTATTTTGAAAAAAGTGGGTACGGGAAGAGAAAGAGTATAGAAAGCACAGTTTAACGGAGACAATCGCTCATGTTTAGATATATTTTAAAACTACTGATAATCATGTTGATTGTGCTGCCGGTCTATCTGCTGATTCGCAGACCCTGGCGGGAGAAGTCGGCCAGAGCCTGGGCCGAGATGGCTTTTGTGGTGTTTATGGTAGGACTGCTGGCACTGACATTTCAGGGGGATTACCAAAGTCCTGCCGCCATGGCGGAGTCCGCCGACCGGCGGATAAAAAGCGGCGTGGGGGTCAATCTGGTGCCCTTTCGCACGATTGCCGCATTCTTTGTACACTGCTCTGCGGATATTTTTCTGGTAAATATCGTGGGGAATATTGTGATGTTTATGCCCTGGGGCTTTGGACTGACGCTGCTGTGGAAGAGAAAGCAGAGAATTCTTTCCATTGCGCTGCACAGTCTGGCGCTGCCGGTTTTTATCGAGACGTGCCAGCTCTTTATCGGCCGGAGCGTGGATGTGGACGACGTGATTTTAAATTTTGCGGGAGGCTGCCTGGGGGCGGCGCTGTATTTTGGCGTGAGGAGGGTGGCTTCGGGCGTAGCAAGGCTGGCCAGATAGACGCTTTGGAAGTGTAAATTTTTCAGAATCATTTTCTGAAATTTACATAAACTTATTGCAAAAACGATAGGTGGATGCTAAGATGGTGGTAGAAAAAGAGGATAGACTTGAGGGGGAGGAGGCGGTTTCTATGGCAACACAGATTGCTGCTACACCAGTGGTCAAGGGAGCGGAAGCGGTAAAGATATTGAAGGAAGCCGATCGGAAACCTTCAAAAGAATCAGAGAAAGGTGCAAAGAAGCTGGCAAGTATATTTGACAGGATGATGAAATAGGATGAAATTAATTATTAGAAAGCTGGAGGAAAAGCATCTGCCCATGGTGGATGCTTTTTCCTGCATGGAGACACAGGAAATGCTTGATTCCTACAATGCAAAAATGCGCAGGAGAATCTTGAAACATTCCAAGGAGATGGAAGATTTTTTAAAGGACGAAGCCCTTGAAGAGCAGGAAAAGGGATTGAACACAACTCATTTATTTATTGATCTGGAAACAGACAGGATAGTGGGCTATGTATCCTTATGTAATGACAGTATAGGCTTGGAAGTGGAAGAGAGGGAGAATATGGGCCTGACTTATACCACAGTACCAGCACTGAAAATTGCACGTTTGGCGGTCGCCTGTGACTACTGGGGAATGGGCATAGGAAAGTCTCTAATTCAGTTTTCGGCTTATATGGGTAAGCGAATAAAGGAGATGAGTGGTGTTGCATTTCTTACCCTGGACTGTTACGAGCACAGGGTATCCTTTTATGAGTCGGTAGGTTTTGTCAAAAATATGGTTCAACCAATAGTTCTGCCTTATGATACGCCTATCAGTATGCGGATAGGACTGGAAACATATTTGGAGCGGGTTGGTAAAGAGTAAGAGTTGGACCGGAGCATGAAGAGAGATACAATTATTATTGATATTTCTTACAAGGAGGAATAAGAGATGTTTGAACGACAGTTAACCAGAATTGACACGGTCCGGCAGTATGTAGATGAGATGCTGAAGGCCTGTGAGGACAGCGAGGAGGCGAGATGTGGCTATGTACATCTGTACGGCGTGGGACAGGCGTGCGCGCTGATTGCGCTCCGCAGGGGACATGACAGGGCATATGCGGAGCTGGCGGAGATCGCCGGGATGCTCCATGACTATGCCACCTATAAGGATAACGCAAGAGAAAGCCATGCACAGCGCAGCAGCGTCCAGGCCAGGGACATACTGACACAGACCGGGGAGTTTACCCCACAGGAGACAGACATGATCTGCCAGGCCATCAGCAGGCACAGTGACAAAAAGCAAGTTCATGAGGAGATGGATGAGATTCTGAAGGATGCGGATGTAATGCAGCATTGGCTGCGCAATCCTGTGGAGGAGTACTTTTTTGCCCAGCCGAGGGTTCAAAAGCTGATAGAGGAGTTTCAACTGGGATTGCACCTTGAATCTCAAAACTGAAAGTGATAAACATAGGATATTATTTAGGAGAAAACAAATGGCAGAACAATTTTTGACACTGATGGCAGACCTGGACGAGGATTCACAGGCTATCATGTCTGAATGGTATAACGCCTTGAAGGAAGAGGGATTCACAGGCATGCAGACACCGGGACTCCCTTACCATATCAGTCTTGCGACATTTCCTCTCGATAAAGAGCAGGAGGCCGTTGAGTTGATGCGAAAAGTAGCAGAAGAATTCTCGCCGATACCGGTACATATCAGTCATATTGGCTTGTTTGCTGGTGGTAAGGTCCTTTTTGGGTCACCTGAAATGACCCCCGGATTGGTCTCACTTCATGATGCCTGTGCGATGGAAACTAATCAGGAGCATGTATGGGTGCCTCATGCATCCATACTGATTGACGAGCCTGAAACGGTTTGCGCTGCATTACCTGTGTTTGTGAAGTCTTTCTATCCGTTCATCGGAAAAATAACTCGCTTACACCTGTGTGCTTTCTGGCCTACGAGAGAAATTGCATCTATCGAACTGAACGGACACAAAAAATAAAAAATTAATTATGGGAGACAGTATGAAAAAGAAACCAACAATTAACAAACGTCGTATGAGTTTATCTTTGGCGTTGATAATTGGTCTTGTCTTCATCTTGGAACTTGGCGGTTGTTCTTTTCCCCTGGAGAAAAAAACAGATCCGTTGCTACAATCGGATTACTTGAATCATGATATTGAATACAAGGACCCGGACGATCAGGAATGCCTGAGAGTTTTGGTGCGATTGCTGCAGGCGGTCGACGAAAAGGACCGAGAAACTATAAAGGGAATGTTTTCTAAGGAAGCATTGGATAATATCGATGACATAGATGAGAAGATAGACCTGTTTATTGAGACATTTCCGACATGGGAATGCAAGTATGGCCCTTCCTTTGGGGGAATGGGAAAACATGCAAATAGAGGAACAATTACAAAATGGATCAAGCCGACTTTTGATTTTGAATCAGAAGGAAGACAATATGTACTAAAATTCATTTATTTTACAGAGGCAGACGAAAATCCGGATCAGCTGGGATTATCTATGATTCAAATATACGAAAGATATATAACGGGTTATAGCGAGGACTTTAGGGCACAAGGTGAAGATTCGCCGCATGATATTTACTTGTGGGATTATACAATGGATTTGAAGGATCGAAAACCACTGCTTCAAGCTACGCCTTTTGGAGTGTATGAAAAGACTGATGAGGAGAAGTATGCAAAAGAACAGATTTGTATAAATTTAGAAGTAAACGGAGACGAAGTTACGGTTTTAAATGAAGACATGGTTCTAAAATATATTCATGGCTAAAATTCTTAGATATACAAAAAGAGCAGGAGGAATAAGTATGATTGCCTTAATTGTAGCTTTTGCTAAAAATCAGGTAATTGGTAATAAAGGCTGCATTCCCTGGAAAATAAAGGGGGAACAGAGACGTTTCAAGGAATTGACAACCGGAAATGTTGTTATCATGGGGAGACGGTCCTATGAGGAAATTGGGAGACCATTGCCGAACAGAACAACTATTGTTGTATCTAACACTAAATATTTCGACGATGAAAATTGTCTGACCGCAAAATCGTTACCGGAGGCAATCCGGCTGGCCGGAGACAAAGATATATACATTTCCGGCGGCGCCAAATTATATGAAGAAGCCTTGCCGTTAGTAGAAAAAATGTATATTACGGAAATAGATAGTGAGATTGAGGGAGATACATATTTCCCACCTTTTGAAAAGGATCAGTTTGTGAAGGAAATCAATGAAAAAGTTGAAGGTGAAATCCCTTATACATATGTGACATACACGAGAAAATAACCCGGAGCTGGGAGGGCGAAAAATGAATATTGAACTTGTGAGATTAACCAGCGAGTATAAGGAACAGCTATTTGAAATGCTGACAGAGTGGAAGAACGACATAATAGTAAATCACACAGATATGTCTCCCTGGAAAATATGGGCAAATGATTTTCATGATTTTGAGTATTACCTGAAAAATCTTGATACGAAGGAAGAGACTGAAAATGGCTGGGTTCCTGATACGACTTTATTTTGTCTCGATAAAGATAGAAACATTTTTGTCGGGGCTGTCAATATTCGCCACTATTTGAACGATGAACTGTTAAAAACCGGTGGTCATATAGGCGATGGAATCAGGCCCAGTGAAAGAAGGAAAGGCTATGCGACAGCAATGATTGCTTTGGCACTTGACGAGTGTAAAAAACTTGGGATCAGCAAGGTCTTGATGTGCTGCGACAAAGACAATATCGGCTCAGCGAAATCAATCATTAATAATGGTGGAGTATTGGAAAATGAGGTTGACGAAGACGGACATACCACGCAGCGTTATTGGATTCAGTTATAGTATAAATAAACGGGATTTGGGGTGACCAGCTATGAATAAAGAATGGTCTGAACTTAATAAAGTAATGCAAACACAGATTAAAAAGAAAGATACCTATGAAACGGGTATCGATACTTTATTGGATTTGCGAAATCAGTTAATGAAAACTTTAGCATCATTCAAGGACGAGTTAAGCAGGGAGGAATTTAACGCAATCCCTTTTATAAATGCAGACGGTTATCACAGCAAAACCATTGCCTACTCAATCTGGCATATTTTTCGTATTGAAGATATAGTTGCGCATACATTGATATGCGAAGATGAACAAATATTTTTTGCGAAAAATTATCAAGATCGGGTCAATTCGCCCATAATAACAACCGGAAACGAACTTGTAAAGCAGCAGATCGCGGACTTTTCAAAGCAGCTTAATATAAACGAACTTTATTCATATATATTTGAAGTAAAGGAAAGTACGGAGAAGATAATCAAAGAATTATCTTATGCCGAATTGAAAAGGAAAGTATCAGAAGAAAGAAAAGAATACTTAAAGTCGCTGAATGTTGTAAGCAACGATGAAAATGCAATTTGGTTGATTGACTATTGGTGCGGTAAAGATATTCGGGGACTGATTCAAATGCCCCTTTCAAGGCACTGGATCATGCACATAGAAGCGAGTCTGCGTATCAGAGATAAGATACATTAATCTGGATCGGAAATAAATGGAGGCGGCAATGAAGAAATTGTTGGTTACGGGGGCGTCAGGATTTGTGGGTAGCAGAGCCGCAGAATTTTATCGGGGGAAGTATGAGGTTTACGCTCCGTCCCACGGGGAGATGGATATTACGGACGAGGGAAACGTGTATACTGTTTTTGAGGATTTCCGGCCCGACTATGTGGTACACTGCGCCGCAATCTCTGATATCGGGAGGTGTGAGAGGGAGCCGGAGCGGTCATGGAAGATTAATGTGGACGGCAGCAGGAATATGGCCAGGGTTTCCGCAAGATATGGCGCAAAATGCCTGGTCTGCAGTTCGGATCAGGTATATCAGGGAAACGGCGCAAAAGGCCCTCACAGGGAGGAAGAGGACATAGAGCCGCTCAATTTGTACGGCAGGGAGAAACAGAGGGCGGAGAAGGAATGTCTGAGGGAAAATCCGGAATGCGTGATGCTGCGGTTGTCCTGGATGTATGATGTGCGCAGAGGGAACAGGGTGGAGCATGGAGATTTTTTCACGGGGCTGCTCTCCGGTCTGAAAAGTGCAGAGCTATTGCGGTATCCCATATATGATGTCCGCGGTATCACGGATGTGAATGAGGTAGTGGAGAATTTGGAGAAGGCCTTTGACTTAAGGGGCGGAATCTATAATTTTGGTTCACCCAATGACAGAAATACCTATGAGACGGTGCTGGCAATGTTTGAAGGGTTGGGCTGGGATACGGGCCGTATCGGAAAAAACGAGGAGGCCTTCGTGGAGCGGCCGCGGGATATCAGTATGGCTCAGGAAAAGCTGAATGCCTGCGGGATTGTATTTTCCCCTACGGTGGAGGCGCTGATACGAAATGGGCGGATATATGCATGTTGAAGAAGAGTTTGTAGACGAATATTATATGGCAAAAATACTATAAACTTCACATTGTAGGGGGTGTGCTACCATAGTTGAACAAAATGACTGGCGATTATCGAACGATGTTGCATATTTGAAAAAGGCATATATAAATCCGACTGATGGAGAAGAGATATGTAGGTATGCGCCCCATCTGAAACATTGCGAATTCTGCTTAGAACCGGTGCAGGATAATCTGCATCAATGGTGGTTTGTCCCTACGGATTTATCTTGTTGTATTTGTGAAGAATGCTACAATGACTTTAAGGAAGATTTTGAGTGGCAAAAACTGGACGGTTGGGATATTGAGTGGTTTGTCAGATGTCCCCAATGTGGAGAAGTTCTCCACAAAATTTTTTCTGAAGATTATGTGTATGAGTGTTCAAAGTGCCAAATGTTATTTAGTGAAGATTTGAGTGATGACTTAAGATTAGAGTGATATAACTTCAGGTTTGTAAAGCGGGACTGTCCCGAAGTGGACCTCTTTGAATATTATAATCTAACCATTCTACCCATGTATATGCCAACCCGAATACACCGCTGTATGCCCGAAAACAATTGTCATACGCTTCCAAATACCCGTTAAAAAAGGCGACCATCTTTTGGAAAATAACAGCCACAAACCCACATTTTGTCATCAAGGCTGCTATCAATTCGTCTATTGTATAATCTTTCAACATTTTTTCCTCACTTTGCATGCAAAATTGCATCCGAAAATTTCCATTTGAGTATATCACATGTTTCTATTGTATTCGACACATAATTATGCTATAATTGTGCCGAAGAAAGGAGCGAAGTTTTATGCCTCTTATTATGCCTATTAAGGATTTACGTAATACAACCGAAATTTCCAACATTGCACACAAGGTGCAGGAGCCTATTTTTATTACCAAAAACGGATATAGCGACTTGGTTGTAATGAGTAGTGAATTGTATGATAAATTCGCAAGGATTAACCGCATTGACCAAGCTATCTACGAATCCGAACAGGAAATTGCAAACGGAGCAGAGGCAGTCGATGCAGAGATAGTTTTTGCGAAATTGGAGAAAAAGCATTTTGGATAAATACAAGGTAATGATTAACCCCAGAGCAATACGTGAATTAGACAATATTTACGAATATATTGCAAATGAGAAATTGGCTCCTGAAAATGCAAAAGGACAGGTTGATAGAATTAAGAAAGCTGTGTTAAGTTTAGACACTTTTCCGCAGTCTCATCAAGAGCGAAACGAGGGCAGATATGCCGGAAAGAGTTACAGACAGTTGTTGATTGATAACTATATTGTTATCTTCCGCATTGACGAACCGTACAAAACGGTTTATGTGGTAACGATACAGTATCAAGGAAGAAATCTATAAGATAAGCGCCAGATGACAGAGTAAATCATTTGGCGCTTTCTTCAATTTAAGGATTATTTACCTTATCCACCCACATCTGCGTATTCCCATCAAGATAGAGTCTTGCATATTCAAGTGGCTCATCTATTGCTAGTGCAACTAACGCACATTGGGAGCCGGGAGTAGTTCGTAATCCATCTTCCGCTACATTACAGTCAATTCGTAGGATATATCCGTCAAAGGTGGTTACATCAACACTGTTGTGGTACATATTGTATTCTGCATATATGAATTTCATATCTTATCTGTCCTTTCTTTTCTGATTAAATTGCGGAGAAATTTTAGAAAGCATTTCAATCAGTTCTTCCTGCCCAATTTATTCTGTGTTATAATTTGTTACAGGTTTTTCTTTCCCTTAATTTTGCCCTTATGAGGGTTCGTAACATGAGGGAAAAGGATATAACACGAGGGAAAGCATAAGGGCAAACTCACTTGCTATAAATTTAGTATTTTCAAGGGGTTGCAAATTTTTTGGAGATAAGATATAACAGTTAATAACTGCTATAAAAAGTGACTTATCAGAATTCTTGTTTGTGAAGAGATAATTTATGTGAATTGGCGTATATCTGCTCGTCAGTACAACCCATACAGAGAGGAGAAAATAATGGCGGCTGTTACAACCTTGGGACTTGGTAAGACAATGGAAAAGAAACTTCATGCGGTGGGTATTCATTCGGCCGAGGAGTTGAAAGATCTCGGCAGTAAACAGGCGGTCTTCCGGCTCAAGAAACAATATCCCAACACTTGCGTTGTCATACTCTATCATTTGGAGGCGGCTATTCAAGGCGTGGAGATTAAGCAGCTGGACGACATGTGTAAAGCTGAATTGAAAGCATTTTTTAAACAGTTATAAAATCTCACTATGGGAGGATATGAGATGTCACTGCGGGATGAGCTGGCGGAAATTATCGGTATAGATATTTACAACTACAACAGAAACATTGAATATAAAGTATTGGAATCCGTTCCGGAACACGGATATGTAAGGCAGAGAATAGAATATGATTCATTTGGTGATTGGGTTCCGGCATTTTTGCTCCTTCCAGAGAAATTAGATAACAATCCTGCCATTCTTATCAATCATCAGCACAACAGAGAGCGTCATCTCGGAAAGAGCGAAGTGTGCGGTTTGGCGGGTAATCCATTGCAGGCATTCGGGCCGGAGTTAGCGCGGCGCGGATTTGTCGTGTTAGCGCCGGATACAATTTGTTTTGAAGACAGGCGAAAAAATGCAAAAGGAATTGAACCGCTGGTGGATGATTTGCTTTCATGCGTAGCGCCGAGAAAACTGCTGATCGTCTCCGCAGAGGAAGACAAGTATTCTAAGGATGCCCCGTATATTGTGGAAAAAATAAGCAAAACATATGCCAACTATAATGCATTAAACAATTTGCGCCACATAAGATATGAAGGTGGGCATGCATTGACCCGGGAGAGATTTGATGCCATTATCAACTGGATTTTGGAGAATGGGAAAAGCATTTAATTTAACAGACATGACATACAGTTGTCCTGTTTGATCTGCTATTCTGATTAAAACGGAAGCAAACGGAAAAGGAGAACCAAAATGCAGATTGTACCTACACTAAATTTTGGAGGGAATTGTCGGGAAGCAATTCAAATGTATGAAAAGGCATTTAATGGAAAGATTAGTTGTTTGATTACGTACGGAGAAGCGAATGACCCTGAATATAATCCGATACTTAAAGAAAATCAAAAAGAATATATATACCATTCGGAACTTGTATTGGACAATCAAAGAATCATTATGGCTGACCATTTGGATATTGAATTTCAAACATGCTATTCAAATTTTCTAACCATTATGTATGATACAAAAGAAGAAGTACAAAGAGCATATGAAATCATGAAAGAAGGAAGTAAAACAATATATCATCTGGAAGCAACGCCATACAGTTCTTGCCGAGTTGTTTTTGTCGATAAATTTGGAATTCGTTGGGGAATTATGACAGAGCAAACAGAGCGATGAATTCCGGTTTGGGAGAGAGAAAGCAGGTTTTTTATGGATAAAGATAAAGTAATATCTTTGCGGATGGAAAGACAATTTATTGTAAACAAAGCGGACGAACAGGAATATATAGCCTTGTATCGTGATCTACAGCCGGGGCTGAACGTCTATTGGAATGGATTTGGCGAGCCGCCGGTTCTTTCATATAGGGCTTCATTTGATGATATAGAATTTAACAGGGAAAGGCAGAGGGAACGCAAGCTGGTTAAGGGAAGATTTGCAGGCGGAAATCTTGGATGGATCATGCCGGAAGATATGGAATTGTTTATAGGACTTTATCATAAACCACTTACTAATCCTACTCTCAATCAGACAATGCTTTTGGAACTGATTGAGAAATCCGGGCCTTATACAATCCAACAAATTAAAGAGGAGACCGGTTTGTTGGTGAAAGAAATAACGCCGATTCTCCATCGTTTACAGGAAGCGTTCTTGATATATGAAGATCAGTATGACGGAGAGTGGGACCGGGGATGGTATAAGTTTGCTGAAATATTTCCAGAGGTCAATAAAGAAAGATATACAAGGAAAGAGGCGCTAAAGGAGGTATTGGCGCGTTTTGCGTACCGATTTGTATGGTTTGATTCCGGGATGGCAAAAGCGTTCTACAAGTTGCCTGAGAAGGAGATTAAAGCTGCCATTACAGAATTGATATCAGAGGGAGTTTTGAAAATAGAAGAAAATGGTTATGTGCTTGCGGCAGATATGGATATCCTGGCAGATTATGTGCCGGTAAAAAGGAATTTTGTGTGCGCGTTACATAGGAATGATATTCTTTATAAAGCATTTGAGCCTCAGCTGAAGGACTGGATAGCGGGATTAACTAAGGACTTAGAGTATGATCACGAACCGTTACAGTATCTTTTGATAGATGGTGAGTTTCACGGAGCCAGTGTGGGACATTTTAGGAATGGACCATATGATCTGAATGATATTGTGTGTGATTTGTCGGATGCGGTAGATCGCAAGGATGAAATCATACAGGAAATTTGTAGAGTGAACTTTGGTAAGATGCCTCTCAGATTTATGGGAGAATATACTGACTAACGTTAAGATTGATGATATTTTCCCATTTTTAGATGATCTAAAATCCAAAATGTAATTGGCCTGAAAACAACATAAAAACCATATCCAAGTATTCCGCCAATCACATTAGTGATCAAATCCGTGACATCCGAAGACCTGAAACCATTGATGAGTGGCTGCAATAGTTCAATACCCAGGCTCATCAAAAAACAGAAAAATACCGTTCTGCTGAATTTAGCAGTTCTTTTTTGGGTCAACGGAAACAGAAAACCAAATGGCATGGTCATAATAATGTTCAATACTATCTGCCTTAAAAAGTCCCCTCTCCCCAATGAAACATCTATAAACGGCACCAAATTCATAGGTGTATAGGGATGGTTTAGAACAAATGGAATGGATGTTATTATCGGCATCAAGGTAAAATAAAGCACAAAAGAAAGATATATATACATCAGTGTGTTGACAAGCAATATATCCCTGCCCTTGATTTTCCACTTTCTGAAAAGAACAAAAGCATATAAGAGAGCCAAAGCTGTAAAATCTATCAAGTATTTCATGGTATTCCTTCTTTCGAACCCCGATTTGCTGCTCTAAATTTTATCACAGGCATCTGTATGATTCAATATTAATCATAGTAAGTCTCTGCGAATTTCCTGGCAGGGAGCTGGCGCTGACGGTGGTGTATGCTTTTTGCGATATTCTCCGGGGCTGCAGCCGAATCTTTTACGAAATGTTTCCGCAAAGTAACTGGCTCCTGAAAAACCAATTTCATAGCTGATCTCAGAGAAGGTCATATCGGTGGAGACCATTAAGTCAATGCTTTTTCGCAGACGATGATCTGTCAGATATTCAATGGGCGTCTGATTTGTATATTTCATAAAAATAGTTGCGCAGGTAGTTTTTCCCACATTTCCCGCTCTGCAAATCTCTGCAAGGCTGATTTTTTCTTTGTAATGGCTCTGAATAAACGAGATCATATGCTGCAGGGAGTTTAGGTGTTGATTCTGTATGGAAGAAACCGTTTTCTGGGTATCCAAGTGTGTATATAATTCAGCCCACAGGTTACCAAATAGACCTTGCGCTTTAAGCTCCATTGTATCCGTGTCCCGACACTCGTATATTTCCAATAGATAATCTAATACCTGTTTTTCCCACGCAGAATTGCCTGAGAACTTATGATATGGAATGGCGGCATTGGTGGTGACCGGTAATACAAATTTTTGTTCAATGTATTGAGTAGAGCAAAGCAATACAGGATGTAAAAGAATGCAGACGAAGGTACATTCCTGTTGTTTGGCGGAAAATCCATAATGGAACTGTCTGGAATTGACGAAAATCCCCTCTCTTTCCTGCAAATTCAAGATTTCCCCATTCACATTGTAGTCCATACTTCCAGACAAAATAACGATAAATTCTATATCATCGTGCCAATGACTTTCCGCGGTATAGTCTGGATATCGCGATAGAATACCCTGACGAATGTATACAGGAAAATCTGATTTGTTGTAAAATACATATTCCGATTTGTCAAAACGAAGCTGCATAGCTAAATACCTCCCTCGTATTTTAAACATTCCTGTGCACAAATCAATCAAGTTAAATGCGGGGCATTTTATTCATTATAACACAATTTGAACAATTGTTATAGATAATCGGGAAATATTTTCTTTAAATCCACAGACTTTTGGAATATATTGATAGTACAAAGAGCACAGAAAGGCAAAGACTGAGCAGGAACAGTACCAAGTGAGGAGGATGGATATGTTGGAAAACAAAAATGAAGAGGAGAGAAAGAATGAGCCAATAAAAAAGGAATATTCTCTCTGGTCAAATTTAGGTATGATTTTTGGACATATGCTGCACTGCCACAAGGTATTGTATATCATCATTCCAATGGGTATTTTAATAACTCCGGTCATGAGTTATCTGTGGACTTTTTTGTCCAAAATTGTTATTGAATATATCATGGCGGAAAAGGAACTGCAGGATATGCTCCTGCTAGTGGGTATATTTTTTTCAATACAGGCAGCGTCTACCTGTCTGAACACGTTTTACTGGAGCATGAATTGGTATCGCTATATTGCCACCAGAATGGACTTCATGATCCAGCTGAACAGGAAGGTTATGACCATGAAGTTCGAGTATTTAGAAAACCCCAAAGTGATGGATGCATTTAAAAAGGCCCAGAACGCCTGTGGAAACAATGATGATGGGGTTGAGGGCATGATGCGAACCGGCGTAGACGCTATGGCGAATCTGGCAGTAGTCATTGTGGGCGTCCTAATTATGGGGACATTGAATCCGTGGATTATTTTGCTGCTGACGATTACATCGTTTTTGTCCTTTATAAGCAATGACAGGGCTAATGCCTATACTAAGAGAACGGTTTGGGATGTGCTCGCCAACTGGTCGAGAAAGAATGACTATATGATGAATGTTACTACGGACTTTTCGGCGGCAAAAGATATCCGGATGTTCAGTTTATCCAAATGGCTGTTGAATAAAAAGGGAAAACTGGATGAATATCGCTATGAACTGCAAAAAAAGCACGAGAGAGTCTGGTGCCTTGTGGGACTGCTTGACAATTTAACATGGGCCCTATCTCAAATAGGTGTGTATGCCATTATTATTTATGAAGTTTTGCAGGGGGGAGTGACCGTAGCGAATGCATTTTTATACGTCTCTACGGCAACAACATTTTATCAGTATGTCAATACAGTTTTAAAAAATCTAGCCTCGCTTAGAAAGATGAGTCGGCAGGTCTGTGATTTTAGAAGTTTTTTGGACTTTGGGGAAGGCCAGGAAACAGAAGAGGGCATGAAGTCTGTTCCGCACAGTGAGCAGTACGAATTTCAATTTGAGAATGTGTCTTTTCGATATCCGAATGCTGAGAAGTATGCATTAAGGGATCTAAATATAACTTTAGCCGGTGGAGAAAGACTGGCGGTGGTTGGTTTGAATGGAGCGGGGAAAAGTACCTTTATTAAGCTGCTATTACGTCTTTATGAACCGACAGAAGGGCGAATTTTGTTAAATGGCACAGATATCAGAGAGTACGACAGAGAAAGCTATTTCAATTTGTTTGCACCTGTATTTCAGGAGGTCTATCAGTTTGCTTTTCCACTGGTAGAAAATGTGTCCATGGCGCCGCCGAAGTTAACGGATGAAAAACGCGCAGACAGATGCCTGGATATGGCCGGTTTAAAGGAAAAGGTAGCATCGCTGCCCAAAGGAATACATACAGAGATGTTAAAGATTATTGAAGATGATGGGCTGGATTTTTCAGGTGGAGAAAAGCAGAAATTGGCTTTGGCGCGTGCTTTATATAAGGATGCGGCCATCATTGTGTTGGATGAACCCACAGCCGCATTAGATGCTCTGGCAGAATATGAATTATATCAGAATTTTGATTCCATGATTGGAAACAAAACGGCAGTATACATCAGTCATCGCTTGAGTTCCACAAGATTTTGTCAGCATATCGCAATGTTTGTGGGCGGAAAAATGGTGGAATATGGAACCCATGATTCTTTGATGGATGCAAATGGCGCTTATGCGGAAATGTTCCATGTACAGGCACAATATTATACTGACTAACGCTAAGATTTTCCAATTTCCGCACAGCACATGTCGCATAATCGGGCAACATGCACTGTGCGGAAAGGAAAAACTAATCGTTAGTGAGCATATGTGAATGAGGAGGGTGGTACGAATGAGTAAAACAGTGAATAAATCTTCCAATAAACCGAATATACCGGCAGCCCTTATGTTTGTATTCAGGCTGGTTAAAAAAGAGAAACCTATGTTATACCTGTGGTACTTCTTACAATTGATTTCAGAAATCGGAACAACTGTACTTCCTATAATATTGCCAAAGTATATTTTTGAGTTTTTGATCGCAATTACGCAGGGAACATCTTATGAGGAAGTAAAGTATAAGCTTGTGGGAACTGTCGGTCTGTTGATAGGTTTTACACTGCTGGGAAATTGTATTGTAAAAGTTACAACAGCCATCAGAACCACAACGAATGAATGGTTTAATCGTTATTTAGAACAAACGGTTGCGGAACGTGCCATGAATATGGATTTTGAGCATACGGAAAGCCCGGATGCTTTAGACCAATTGAATAAGGCCAAGGATGGTATTGCATGGTATAGTGGCGGAGTAGAAGGCATTTTGAGCAATTTTTATAAGGTGGTATTAAATTTTTGTGTGCTCATCTGCGGCAGTGCTCTGGTGATCAGGGAATGCCCCTGGCTTATGGTAATACAGGCAGCTGGATTACTGACCAGCGCGTTCTTCAATGTGAGAATTAATCGAGCGGAAATTAAAAGTTTTAAGGATGCCTCCGTTTTTAACCGGCGTTTTTCGTATTTTTTCTATCAGGTATCAAATTTTAATTATGGCAAGGATATACGACTTTATAACAGTGCGGATATGTTTAGTGAACGGGGGAAAAAGGAAAATGGGAAACTGCTCAATGTTTGGAAGAAACAGGCATTTTGTACTATGAGAAACTTTTTTGGAATAAATTTTTGTAATACATTTAGAGACAGCGCAAGTTATCTCTATCTGGGAGTGTTGGCTATTTCAAAAAGGATTACCGTCGGCGATTTTACTATGTACTGCGCAGCCTCCAGTGCATTTTATTGGGCCGTCTATCGTATCTTGGAGGGTGTGCAGGAAGTAGTGAAACGCAGCAACTATATTGCAGAGTATTTTGCTTTTATGCAGTATCCGTCAGTAATGCCCAAAGGTACAGAAAGCGTTGCCGGCCAGGAGCACACCATCGAGTTTCGCGATGTAAGCTTTAAATATCCTCGTTCGGAAAAATATGTGCTGCGTCATGTGAATTTGACAATAAAGCCCGGTGAACACCTGTCAATCGTAGGCTTAAATGGCGCCGGAAAAACTACCTTTATTAAGCTTTTGTGCAGGCTCTATGATGTGTCTGAGGGAGAAATTCTTCTGGACGGTAAGAATATCAAAAGTTACAGCGATGGGGAATATCGTAAGATATTTTCTCCGGTTTTTCAGGATTTTCAGCTATTTGCCTTTACCTTGAAGGAAAATGTGGCACTTGCAAATGTATCAGGAGAAGAGGAGGTTTCTGTTAATCAGGCGCTGGAACTAAGTGGGGTGTATAATGATGTAGTAAAACTGGAACGGGGTATCGACACCATTATTTATAAGAGCTTTGACGAAAATGGTACAGAACTCTCAGGTGGACAGAAACAAAAGGTAGCAATTAGCCGAGCTTTATATAAGGATGCGCCGGTGGTAATTTTGGATGAGCCTACTGCGGCTTTGGACCCTGTTGCGGAGTACGAAATTTACAGGAAATTTAATGAATTGGTTGGCGGAAAGACTGCAATTTATATTTCCCACAGACTTTCCAGCTGCAAATTTTGTGATCGTATAGCTGTTTTTGCGGAAGATGGTATAAAGGAATATGGTACACATGACGAACTGGTGATGAAATCAAATGGAATCTATGCGGAAATGTTTGCCGCCCAGGCACAATATTATGTGTAAGGGGATGGCAATATTTGAATGGAGTGTGCGCTGAAGCGCACGGGATCATGGTATATTGGTGGTACTGAAGGCTAGATGAAGGAAGGAGAATTCGTTTTGAGTAAGGAACAGAACAGAGGGTTTTATAAGGAATTATTTGCGTTGGTTTTACCTATGGCCTTCGGGCATTTGATGGGAGCTTTAGTGAGTGTTTCCGATGCCATTATGCTGGGAAGCTTGAGCCAGGATGCCATGTCAGCGATTTCCCTGGCAGGTAATGTATATTTTGTATTCAGCCTGTTTTTGCTCACTCTGACAATAGGGGAGAATGTCTTTGCCGCCCAGTATTGGGGGAAGAAGGATGTGACTTCCATGGAAGAGTTACTGGCATTAGTTCTAAAACTGATCCTGGTTCTTTCACTTTTGTTTACGCTTGCTACAGCCTGTATTCCGGAGATGATCATGCGTCTGTTCACTTCGGAAACGGCATTGATAGACTATGGCGCCAAATATCTTAGAACCGTGAGTTTATCCTACCTATTGAACGGAATATCACCTGTTTATTCCTGTATTATGCGCAATACCGGCCAAACTCTGCATTCAACTATAATCGGTTCCTGCAGTGTAGTGATAAATATCGGATTGAACGCTGTACTGATTTATGGTCTGTTTGGATTGGCCAGCATGGGAGTGCGGGGAGCGGCTTTAGCTACCGTTATTACAAGAGTAATTGAATTTGTCTGTATATTAGCTGTCCTGAAACGAAAAGGTGTGGTAAAAACCAGATTAAAATATCTGCTGCACGGAAACAGAGAGTTGTGGAAAATCTTTTGGAAGTATACCACACCTATACTGGGCAATGAGATTGTTTGGGGAATCGGTTTTACCATGGGCTCTGTTATCATTGGTCATTTAGGCTCCGATGCAGTAGCCGCTAATACAATTGTCAATGTGGCAAAAAATCTGCTGATATGTTTCTGCATGGGAGTGGGCAGCGGAGGCAGCATTTTGGTGGGCAACGAACTGGGGGCCGGCAATCTGGAGCGTGCCAAAAAATATGGAGGTCTTGTTACCAGATTAGCTATTGTCAGCGGCGTTATAACAGGTCTGTTTCTATTGGCAATTAGTCCGATCATTCTTCACTTTGCAAATCTGACACCGGTTGCGAAAGAGTATCTTCGGTGGATGCTGGTCATCTGCTCTTATTATGTGATCGGAAAATCTGTTAACAGCACTACTATCGGCGGTATTTTCTGCGCTGGTGGCGATTCAAAGTTTGGCCTTGTGTGCGATGCAGTCGTCATGTGGGGAATTGTTGTTCCGCTGGGGCTTATAGCGGCGTTTGTACTGGATTTGCCGGTATTGCTGGTTTATTTTATAATCAATCTGGATGAAATGCTGAAAATGTTAGCCGTGTGGAAGCATTACAAAAAATATTATTGGGTTAAAGACCTAACCGTGAAGTAGGAAAAACAAAATCCTTTGACAGTGAGATTCTCTGTCGGTATAATGTAGATACTATGGAGGTGGATGATAAATATGCGTCGTTCGGATAGAGAAGTAAAGGAATTCAAAGATATTGTAGCTATCATGGAAAAATGTGATGTGTGCCGGATCGCCTTAAATGATAATGGATATCCATATATATTGCCGCTCAATTTTGGTATGTGTATAAGGGAGGATAAAATTGAATTGTATTTTCATGGAGCGATGGACGGCACAAAATACGATTTGATTGAAAAGGACAATAGAGCCAGTTTTGAGATGGATTGTGAACATAATTTAGTGACAGAAATTAAAGGAGATAGCTGTAGCTGTACGATGGAATACGAGAGCGTTATTGGACAGGGGCATATCGAAATACTTTCTGACGATGAAAAGTACGATGCCCTATGCATTTTGATGAAACATTACCATCAGGAAGAGTGTCTGTTTGATAAAGCGGTGATGCCTCGTACAAAAGTCCTTAAGCTGGTAGTAGAAAAGGTGACAGGTAAAAGAAGGATGAAGAATTCTGGGAGGAGACAAGTTAATGGATAGTCAAGCGGATAAAAGAGATCTGAACTTGCTTGAAAATGATAGGTATACGTTTGCGGTGTTGAGCAGAATTCTGAATGATTCATGCAGATTAATCCTGACGGACCATGAACGATTGATTATCTGCCATTCAGTTGATCCATTCCCCGTGTGGATATGGACGCCGGATGACATTTCCCCAGAAGAAAAGGAGCGGGCATGGGAGGCTGTTTCAAGAGCCTGTCCAATGGCGGACGGGTATCGGTATAATCTGAAATATGACTTAGCCGAGTTTTTTCTTTTTAAGGCAAAGGAGCAGGGAGCGGATGCGACGATCACGATGAATATGTTTGCCTATGACTGCCCCAAACCGCTTGCGCCGGAAAATACAGCAGCCGGACATATCCATCTATGCACATGGGATGATCTGGAGGAGATGGTCGAAATCATCAAAATGTTTCATGAAGAGATTGGCATCGACCAAAGCGATGAAGAAGGATATCTAAATAGAGCCAAGACGCATATTGAGCACAGCAATTTATTTTTCTGGAAGGATGACCTTGATCGCACGGCGGCATGCTGTTCTTATACGCCAAACGGCGACGTGGCGTCAATTGGCAACGTATACACATTTCCGGCATACCGGAGGAAACACTACGCAGAGAATCTGGTGTATCAGGTGACAAAGATCGTTGAAAGCGCAGGAGCTATGCCTATGCTATATACAGACGCTGACTATACGGCCTCCAACGCCTGCTATGAGAAGATCGGGTATGTGCTGAGAGGAAAACTCTGTACGATAGGGACAAATGCTTGAGAAATTTCGTTGAAAAATCGAGGATTCTGTGTTACTATAAATATCCGGAATTCTCGATAGGAGGCGGTACGCTATGCAGCGGATACAAAACGATATCAAATCGGGGCAGTTTCAGCCCGTGTACCTCCTCTACGGGGAGGAGCGCTACTTGAAGCGCCAGTACCGGGACAAGCTCAAAGCAGCGCTGTGCGCCCCGGACGACAATATGAACAATCATTTTTACGAGGGCAGAAACATATCTGTCGGGGAGATTATCGATCTGGCGGAGACTCTGCCTTTTTTGGCGGAGCGCAGGGTGATTTTCATGGACAACAGCGGTCTGTTCAAGTCGGGCGGCGAACAGATGGCGGAGTATCTGGGGGCGCAGAACGAGTCCACCGTGCTGATATTCACAGAGAGCGAGGTGGACAAGCGCAGCAAGCTGTTCAAGGCCCTGCAGGCCCAGGGCTGCGCGGTGGAGTTCGCGGCGCAGGATGAGAACACTCTGAAACGCTGGGTGGCGGGTACACTGGGCAAAGAGGGGAAAAAGATCACCGAGAGTACGGCCCTGCAGCTGCTGAACAAAACCGGCACGGATATGGACAATATTCATATGGAGCTAGAAAAGCTGATCTGCTACTGCATGGACAAGGAGGTGGTGGAGCCGGAGGATGTGGAGGCGGTCTGCACCACACGGGTGTCCAACCATATCTTTGACATGGTCACTGCCATTGCGGAGAAACGGCAGAAGGACGCGCTGAAACTGTACTATGATCTGCTGACTCTGAAGGAGCCGCCCATGCGGATACTCTTCCTGATCGCCCGGCAGTGCAATCTGCTGCTGCAGGCCAAGGCCATGAAAAACAAAGGACTGGCCAACAAGGAGATCGCCTCCGGCCTGGGTGTACCGCCCTTTGCGGTGGGCAAATACTTAAGTCAGGCGTCCCGGTTTAAGTCCTCCGTGCTGCGCCGGGCGCTGACTAAGTGCGTGGAGGCGGAGGAGGCGGTGAAAACCGGACGCATGAATGACGTGATGAGTGTGGAGATACTGATCGTGTCGGTATTTGAAGAAGAAAAAGCGTGAGGGACACAGGGATGAAGAGTGGCGGAAATAGCAAACTTAAATATTGGGTTTCCATATTCGGCGTTGTGATAGCGGCGATATGGTTTGTGCTGAACACAATGTGGCAGCCTGAAAATACATCGGAGGTGCCGGTTTCGGCGGAAACCATTCTGGAGGAGGCAGAGTCTGCCCAGTGGGCGGATGCTCCCCAGGTGCAGCTATACACCTTCCGCAACGATCGTCTGCTGAACCAGCACTATGAGAAACACGGGATAGAGATGGGCTTTGCCACGATAGAGGAGTATGTGGCGGCGGCCAACGCAGTGATATACCACCCGGACGTCCTGCACAAGCAGGAGGCGGAAGACAACGACGACGTCTATTTTCTGGAGGCTACAAACGAGTTTGTGGTGGTGTCTACGGACGGCTATATCAGAACCTATTTTATTGCCAGCGGCGGTATTGACTATTACAATCGCCAGTAGCGGAGGAGCATATGGAACCAGGCTTTCAACTGAATCTGCACGACAGGGACAAAAACCCCTGTTTTGAGTCTCACGATCCCTCCATGATGTACGACCCGGTCAGCGGAATGTATTATTCCTACAGTACTGACGCGGCCCTGACCTCCTCCTACCGGCAGGGCATTCCGGTTCGCAGGAGCCGGGATCTGGTGCATTTTTCCTTTGTGGGATATGCCCTGTCCGAGCAGGCCATACTTCAGGGTAGAAACAATGGCCCGGGGTATAAGCCCACATTCGGATTTTGGGCGCCCTACGTGGAGTATGCGGGCGGCGAGTACCGCATGTACTATTCAGCTACCAAGGCTTTTGGCAGCTCTGAGTCGCGGATATGGCTGGCGGTGGCGGAGCGCCCCGAGGGACCCTTTGAAAACAGGGGAGTGGTCATGGACACTTGGCATACGCCGGACACGGAGCCAAATGCCATCGACGCCCATGTGGCTGACACGCCGGAGGGCCGGAAATATTTCATCTACGGGTCTTTTTTCGGCGGCATCTATATCAAGGAGCTGGACCCGGCCACGGGTATGCCGGTGAATTCCGATCCGCGCTATCAGGGAGACAGGATTGCCCGCAGGCCGGAGCGCTCTTTTATTGATGGGCCGGAGGGGGCGGCGGTGATCTATCATCCCGGCACGGAGTTTTATTATCTCTTTCTGTCCTATGGCTGGCTGGGGGACGACTACGATATCCGCGTGGGACGCAGCCGCTGTATCACCGGGCCTTACCTGGACTATGAGGGCCGCAGTCTGGACGGTGAGGGCTGGGGGATGAAACTGGCGGGGAGCTACCGTTTTCAGGCCCACAATCCATGGGTGGCGGCGGGGCCAGACTGGGAATTTGCGGGGTTCAGGGGGCCGGGACACGGTGTACCCTTTTACGATCCGGTTTCGGGGCAGTATTTCTTTGTGCACCATGTGCGGGACGGCGCGGAGATATTCCGGCATAGGCAGGGGGACAGAGATTCCTTCCGCATGCACTATATGGCAGTGCGGCGCATGTTCTTTCTGGACGGCTGGCCTCTTCTCAGTCCTCAGCCTTATGCGGGGGAAGGGGGAGAGCCCCATCGACTTGGAAATGATGTGCTCTACAGGAACGACATAGGCGCGAATGGGACGGACGGTGAGACACAGTGGGAGTGGCTGCGGTTTAAATACCGGGACAACAGCCAAGCCCTGTCGGTATGTGCTCCCCTGCCCAAGGATCTGCCGCCGGAGCGGACGCTGGTCTTTGACTGTTTTGACTTTGAAAACAGCCGGGAGAGTTTGGGACTGGCGGGCATCACCGACACAGGAGAAACAATCTGGGGAAAACAGATATAGAAAAAATGATTTGAGGGAGTTTTATAGGACACAATATCCACTATGATTGACTCATAAACAAAGGACAGGAGAGGAAAGTTTGGAAGTAAACTTCCCAATGCTGATTCACGCAGTATCGCAGGCTAGCAGTAGTTGGCTTTGCCAACTACAGATATGCAGAAATGAGGAAATTATGAGAAAATCATGGACGGATGGTATTATGTGGGGATTGGCGGCGATCGTGCTGGCGATGGCAACGGCAGTGTGTATCGCAGGCAGTATCAAGAGTCAGGCGGCGGATACATGGAAGGCTCAGGAGGCATACTATCAGCAGTTGGAGCGGGAGTATATCGGCCGGGTGAGGCAGTTTTTGGAGGCGCGGGGATATCGCAGCAGCGGTGTGACGCTGAATCGGATCGTGGACGGCGATGGTCAGCGGAGCTACAAGGTGCTGGTACACCACGGCGCGCTGAACAGGCTGGAGGAAGAGGCGCAGGCGGAGGTGCTGGAGCAGATAGAGGACCTGGGATTTCAGGTTCCGGGCTGCAGTTTCACGGCGCAGCTGTTTCGGTAGCTCCGGATTTGGCCGCCGCATAGGCAGAGAGAGCAGGAGGCAGGGATATGGCAGAGAGATTTATACCCAGAGAACAGGAGATATACAGACATTTTAAGGGCAATCTGTACCAGGTGAAGGCTCTGGCGGAGCACACGGAGACCGGGGAGCAGCTGGTAATCTATCAAGCGATGGACGGGGACTGCAAAATATACGCCAGGCCGCTGGACATGTTCGTGGAGGCGGTGGACCGGGAGAAATATCCGGAGGCGGATCAGGAGTTTCGCTTTCAGCTGCAGGGGCCGGAGGCCGGACGGCAAAGTGGGGCAACGCAGCCTGGCCTTGGGGTGCAGTTAAAGAAGGAGGCCGCTGAAACGCAGATAGTTTCCGAGACATATGCGGCTGGAGCAGGGGAGCAGAATTCTTCCGAGCCGGAGGAGCCGGGAATCGACCCGCTGGTGCTGGAGTTTCTGGACGCCCGCACCTACGAGCAGCGTCTGAATGTGCTGGCGGCTCTGCACCACAGGATTACTAATGAGATGATAACCACCATGTCCCTCTGCTGTGATATCGAGGTGGAGGGCGACGACGTGGAACAGCGCTACGAGGAGCTGAAACAGTGTCTGATTATGAAGGACCGGTTTGAGATCAAAAGGTTGGGGTAAGCGGGAGTTAGATTGAAAAATCAATGCATAGGGATTAGTATGAAATACGAGAACATTGTCAAGGGGCGTTTTATCGAGCGCCCCAATCGTTTTGTGGCGTATGTGGACATTGACGGCGTCCGGGAGCGCGTACATGTGAAAAATACCGGCCGCTGCCGGGAACTGCTGGTTCCGGGAGCGGCTGTCTATCTGGAACACAGCGGCAATCCGGCGCGCAGCACGGCCTACGATCTGGTGGCGGTAGAAAAAGGGGGCCGTATGATAAATATGGACTCCCAGGCGCCAAACCGGGCGGTGCTGGAATGGTTGAAGACAGGGCAGCTCTTTCCGGAGCCGGTATCCGTCCGACCGGAGACAGTGTACGGCAGCTCTCGATTTGATTTCTTTATTGAAACTGCCTCAGAGAAGATATTCATGGAGGTAAAGGGCGTCACTCTGGAGGAAGACGGGGAGGCGCGGTTTCCGGACGCTCCCTCAGAGCGGGCGGTTAAACATGTGGAGGAGCTGGTTCGTGCCCGGCAGGAGGGCTATGGAGCCTATGTGCTTTTCGTGATTCAGATGAAGGGGGTAAGCCATCTGATTCCCAACGCCGCCACGCACCCGGAATTTGCCCGGGCGCTGCGCAGCGCGGCCCAGGCCGGAGTGAAGGTGCTGGCCTATGACTGTCACGTGACGGCGGACAGCATGGTCATAGCGGACGCTGTGCCCGTAATCTTGACGCCGTCTGATGCTATTGTGGAAAAATTTAACTACATTTCAGAAAATTTTAAGGAAAACCTAAGAAAAGGAGAACTGTCAGCGATTGCGGAGCCGCTGCTTAAATGGTATGATACTCACAGAAGAATTTTACCCTGGAGGGAGGAGCCTACCCCCTACCATGTCTGGGTGTCTGAGATCATGCTGCAGCAGACCCGGGTGGAGGCGGTGAAACCGTACTATAAGCGTTTCATGGAGGAATTGCCGGACATTGCCAGCCTGGCAGCGGTTTCGCAGGAGAGGCTGTTGAAACTGTGGGAGGGACTGGGATACTATTCCCGCGCACGCAATCTCCAGGCGGCGGCGCGGCAGATCATGGAGGAGCACGGGGGACGGATGCCGGACACCCGCGAGGAGCTGATAAAGCTGAAGGGGATAGGCAGCTACACCGCCGGAGCCATAGCCTCCATAGCTTATGGGAAAAGGGAGCCTGCGGTGGACGGCAATGTGCTCAGGGTGCTGTCCCGGCTGCGCATGGACGGTGAGGAGATCACGGACCTCAAGGTGAGACAGCGGGTGGAACGGCAGCTGCGGGAGTCCATGAGTTCATTGCGTCCCGGGGATTTCAACCAGGCCATGATGGATATTGGCGCTCTGGTGTGTGTTCCGGGCGGGCAGCCGCGGTGCGGGGATTGTCCCCTTGCCGAACTCTGCATGGCTCGGGAGCGGCACTGTCAGGCGGAGTATCCCAAAAAGGCTGCGAAAAAGGGGCGCACCATAGAGGAGAGAACGGTGCTGGTGATTCAGGACAGCACCCGGGCCGTGCTGCGCAGACGTCCGGCCGGAGGACTGTTGGCGGGCATGTATGAGCTGCCAAGTCTGGAGGGTCACAGGACGGCGGAGGAGGTCATCCGCTATCTGGCGGACAATGGGCTGAAAATTCTGAGGATCCAGAAACTGGAGGACAGTAAGCATATTTTCACCCACAGGGAATGGCATATGTGCGGCTATATGATCCGGGTGGACGAACTGGAGCCTCGGGGCAGCGGCCGAGAGACGGCACAGTGGCTGTACGTGGAGCCGGAGGAGACCCGGGAGCGCTATCCGATTCCCTCCGCATTTGCCGCATACCTGCCATATCTGAATATCCGTCAGGGCAAGGATCTACAAATAACTAAGCAGAACAGGAGTAAGACGACATGAAACTTTTATCCATTGCAATACCCTGCTACAATTCGGAGAATTATATGCGCAAATGCATTGAGTCTCTGCTGCCCGGCGGCGAGGATGTGGAGATCATCATAGTGGACGATGGCTCCGAGAGGGACCGCACGGCGCAGATCGCGGACGAATATGCGGCCAAATATCCGGGCATTGTCAAAGCGGTGCACCAGGAGAACGGGGGACATGGCGCTGCGGTGAATGCGGGCATCGAGAATGCCACCGGTCTGTATTTCAAGGTGGTGGACAGCGACGATTGGGTCAAGGAAGAAGCCTATATGCAGGTGCTGGAGACTCTGCGGGAGCAGACGGGCATCAGCAGGGTGCTGGATATGCTGATCTGTAACTTTGTCTATGAGAAGGAGGGGGAGAAACGCAAGAAGGTCATGAATTACCGGCATATCCTCCCCGTGGGTCAACTCTTTACATGGGAGGACTGCCATCATTTTACCAAGGGGCATTACATTCTCATGCACTCGGTGATTTTCCGCACCAAGCTGCTGCGGGAATGCTGTCTGGAACTGCCCAGACACACCTTTTATGTGGACAACCTCTATGTGTTCGAACCTTTGCCCTATGTGAAAAATATGTATTATCTGGACGTGAATTTCTATCGGTACTATATCGGTAGGGAGGATCAGTCGGTCAACGAGAGCGTCATGATCTCCCGCATTGACCAGCAGATATATGTGAACAAGCTGATGATCGACTACTTTACTGCGCTGGGGGAGGAGATCGGTGAGGACAAGCGCCTGTACCAGTACATGTACAATTATCTGGAGATTATCACCACGGTCTCCAGCGTATTGCTGCTCCGCTCCGGCACCAAAGAGCATTTGGCAATGAAGAGAGAGCTGTGGGATTATCTGAAGGGAAAAGATAAAAAACTTTTCGGCTCCATGCGCCGAGGAATTATGGGTGCAACCATGAATCTGCCCGGTCGGTTAGGCCGCAGAATGGCGGTGGACGCCTATCATATCTGTCAAAAGATATTCAAGTTTAACTGATGCTTTGGAACATAAAAAAGAGCCTGTGGAAATATCCATAGACTCTTTTCTTATTGGCTATATCAACTCTGGGCCTGAGGTCTGGAGTTTCCTCTGCTGCGAAACGCTCCCTTCATGTTGGCAATCACATCCCGGCGGTACACCAGCACATACATGGCCGAGGCCATACCCAAGCCGGTCAGCACGTCAAACATGGAGTGCTGCTTGAGGAAGATGGTGGACAGGATGATGGAAACGCACAGTGCCAGCGATGTGCCTCGCAGCCAGCGCTTTTTGCCCAGACTGCAACGGCACAGGGCTATGTGAGCGCCTATAGAGTTGTACACATGAATGCTTGGCCAAAGGTTGGTGGGCGTGTCCGTCCGCCACAGGTGGGCGACCATCTGGGTAAATATATTGTCCCGCGGCATGGTGTACGGACGCAGATGATGGCCATTGGGCCACAGGGTGGACACCAGCAGGAACACCGTCATGCCTGTAAACAGAAAAATGCATGCCCGCTTGTAATCCGGCTTGCTCTTGAAAAAGAGAAACAACACCACGGCGCTCACATATATAAACCATAAAAAATATGGAATCACAAACACCTCGCAGAAAGGAATATGGTCGTCAATAGTCATATGAATCACGCGGTAATGCTTGGTCACGGTCCGTTCCAGATAGCAGAACCAGGTCATATAGAATATCCCATAGAGTATCAGCGGGATTCCATGCTTATATTTCAGATAGAATTTTTTTGCCTTTTCCATAATCAATATTTATCCTCGTTTTTCCAAAGACAGTATTAACGCTCCTTAATATAGCACAAATTTATCTTTTTTCAAGAGGAAAAATACATAATTAAGAAAATATAGGACAATTTTAAGATTTTCTTTAGATATACATTTGCAGAGCCTGGCGCTGGCATGTAACGACCAGACTGTCGCTGCGGCGGGCCACCTCCCCGTCCGTGTGTACCCACAGGGGCGCGGAGGTCTGTATCTCTATCTTTTGGGCGCGGTAGGCGGTAATGCCCCGGAACATATAGTGCTTGCCGAAAAAGGCGGTGGGCAGCGCCACCAGAATCAGCGCCTTGGACAGATCCCCCACCACGCACAGGTCCAGCATGCCGTCCCGGTAATCGGCCTGGGGTGCGAACTTAAAGCCGCCGCCTTCGTACATATGGTTCATGAAGGCCACGAACAGGATCTTGCGTATGGAGACAGGTTCGCCGTTGTCCAGGCGAATCTGACAGGACACGGCCTTGCTGGCAAAGAGCTGTTTCAGGGCGATTCCCAGATAGGTCAGCTTGCCCAGGCCGATTTTGTTGAGGAATCCCTTCATCTCCGAGCGGTTGGTCTCCTCGCAGACCGCCGCGTCAAAGCCTATGCCGCTGCTGACGATGAAACGGTGGCTGGAGCCGTCCCCGTAGGTGGTGGTGCCGATATCCACAGTCGTGGTATCCTTTGCTTCCAGTATCTGCTTGAGAGCCTTCAGGGGATCTCGGGAAATGGGCATATCTCTTGTGAAATCGTTGCCGGAGCCAATGGGAATGTATCCCAGAACCACCCGGGAGAGGTCCTCGATTCCCTGCAGGGCCTCGTCTATGGTGCCGTCCCCGCCCAGAATCACAATGCGGTGAGGCTCTGCCGACTCTGCGGAGGATATTTCCCCGGTCAAACGCGTGATATCTCCTTTCGCATGGGAGAAATGCGCCTCGTAGGGCACCTGGGCCGCCTGCAGATAAGGCTCGATAACTGTATCCCACAGTTCTTGCCCCTTGCCGGAGCGGGATACGGGATTCAATATAAAATGATATATAGCGTTCTCCATGGTCTTCTCCTTGATAGATAATGCGGGCGGGCCGCTGCATCCCCGCAAACCGTGATATTGATGTTTTGATTCTAACATATCATTCGGGGTTTCGCAAGGCTGAGGAAACTCAACTGAGGAAACTCGAGTTTTGAGGAAACTCAAGAAAGAAACTTCTTGCAAACCTGCATAGATATGGTATACTTCTATATGTATGTGCATTTTTAGGATAAAATAGCAAAATTAGGAGGAAAGCATATGTATTCATTAGACGAAGTGAGAAACGTTGACCCCGAGATTGCTCAGGCCATCGAGGATGAGCAGGCCCGGCAGAACAGCCATATCGAACTGATCGCATCCGAGAACTGGGTGAGCAAGGCGGTGATGGCGGCCATGGGCAGCCCGCTGACCAACAAGTACGCCGAAGGATACCCCGGCAAGCGGTATTACGGCGGCTGCGACTGTGTGGACGTGGTGGAGAATCTCGCCATTGAGAGAGCCAAAGAACTGTTTGGCTGCGACTATGCCAACGTGCAGCCCCACTCCGGCGCCCAGGCCAACATGGCGGTACAGTTTGCCGTGTGTAAGCCCGGGGATACCATTATGGGCATGAATCTGGACCACGGCGGACACCTGACCCACGGCAGCCCGGTCAATATGTCGGGAAAATATTTCCACATTGTTCCCTATGGCGTCAACGATGAGGGCTTTATCGACTATGACAGGCTGCGCGAGATCGCCCTGGAGGCCAAGCCGAAAATGATCATTGCCGGAGCCTCCGCATATGCCAGAACCATAGATTTCAAGAAATTCAGGGAGGTTGCCGATGAGGTGGGCGCCGTGCTGATGGTGGACATGGCTCATATCGCCGGACTGGTGGCGGCGGGTCTGCATCCCAGCCCCATTCCCTATGCGGACGTGGTGACTACCACCACCCACAAGACCCTGAGAGGTCCCAGGGGCGGCCTGATCCTGTGCAACCAGGAGGCAGCCGACAAATACAATTTCAACAAGGCTATCTTCCCCGGTATTCAGGGCGGACCGCTGATGCATGTGATCGCTGCTAAGGCTGTCTGTTTTAAGGAGGCGCTCACAGACGAGTTCAAGGCGTACCAGAAAGGCATCATCGACAATGCCCAGGCGCTGTGCAAGGGACTGCTGAGCCGCGACATCAAGATCGTTTCCGGCGGCACGGACAATCATCTGATGCTGGTGGATCTGACCAATTACGGGCTTACGGGCAAGGCTGTGGAGAAACTGCTGGATGCCGCCCATATCACCTGCAACAAGAACACGATTCCCAATGATCCCCAGTCGCCCTTTGTGACCAGCGGTGTGAGACTGGGAACTCCCGCCGTGACCTCCCGGGGTATGAACACCGAGGATATGGACCGGATTGCGGAGGCCATAGCTATGGTGATCAAGGGCGGAGAGGAGAAGATTCCTGAGGCGCGGGCTATCGTGCAGAGTCTGACTGACAAGTATCCTCTGAATTGACGGAGGCGCAGGAGGATAGATTGAAAAATCAAAGATTTTTCAATTTTCTATTTGAGCAATATCGCAGACATGGTCCGCGATATGCATGGAGGATAAAATGAAAAAAGTTTCTTGTTTGGCGATCATATGTGCCGTGGCCGTGGGTATGTCCGGCTGCGGCCTGGGAGCCCAGGTGGGCGGTGCGGTGGACAGAAACCTTGATATGGAGGGTTACACCAGAGAGGAGAGCACCCAGCCCAGGGAAAGCTCGGATGACGGCGCTGCCAATGTGGATAGTTCAGTAGAAGAGAGCACCGTGGAGCTGAACGAATTCGGCCTGGATGAGGAGACCATGGATCTCCTCAAGTACAATATATATGTGGAACTGAACAACACCATTGTGGAGATTCTGGACGACATCGAAAACTATTTCCTGGTGGTGGACACGGCGGAGGAGTTCCGTTTCCGGGATGATGCGGAGTACAGCTACGGCTATCGGATCAAGGGCTTTAATATGGATGCGGTGGAGGATGCGGAGCTGGTGTATAACATGGCCCCTGCCTATGAGACATTGGACGGGCTGGTGGCGGATATGCTGCCTTCCATGAGGGAGATCATGGAGACCTTTGACGCCATAGACGATTCCGAATACACTTATGAACAGAACCAGTACCAACAGCCCAAGGAGAATCATGCCCGGCTGATGGCCTGTCTGGACGAGTTTACTGCCTATGCCTACGAATATCTGGATCAGCTTGATATCATAGCGGATGAGAGAAATGCAATTCAGGAGGCGAAGATGTTGGAGGAGGGCAGGCTGATTATTTACTACTACAGCCGTATGCTGACTTTGTCCTCGGAGATTTTGGACGAGATATATGACCAGGGCATAGACGACTACAATCTGACGGAGCTGGATTTGACGCCGATCTATCCGCTGTTTGAGGAGATGCAGGAGACAGAGGCGGCCTATGACGAGGCAGTCAGCGATAACAATCAGCTGATGATGGAATCACTGTCCAGCCGCCAGGTGTATGTGGACGACTGGAACAGCCTGATACAGGCCTTTGAGTGGATGATCAAGCAGGTGGAGAGCGGGGTGCCCTATGAGGATCCCTCCGGAGAGTATCTGGGCGGTCTACAGCATATCTATGTGGTGCTGTCAAATAGAGTAGATAGATACAACGCCATATTTGTGAATTAATTTGAAAAATTCTGTGAAATGGGGCTTGCGTTTATGGCAGGCTCATGCTAAAATATCTTTCGTTGACGTACAAATGTACGCAGGAGAAACACATCATGAAGGATAATGTCAAGTACTATATGGTGCGGAAGAAAGCTATTCCGGAGGTGCTTTTGAAGGTGGTGGAGGCTAAGAGTCTCCTGGAAACTGAGAAAGTGGATACCATACAGGAAGCGGTGGATGCGGTAGGCATCAGCAGGAGTTCCTTTTACAAATACAAGGACGACATATTTGAATTCCATGACAATGCCCGCGGAACGTCTATCACCCTGACGCTGCAGATGGATGATGAGCCGGGGCTGCTGTCGGATGTATTGAAGATTATTGCGGAGTTTGGCGGGAACATCCTGACCATTCACCAGAGCATTCCGATCAATGGAGTGGCCTCCCTGAGTATCAGTATACAGGTGCTGCAGACCACAGGGGATGTGGCGCGGATGATACAGGAGCTGGAGAGCCAAAGCGGCGTACATCATGTGATGATTCTGGCAAAGGAATAATGAGACGAGAGGGCTGCCGGGCAGCAGAATGTGAGGAAGATATGATTTATGTAGCGGTATTGGGATATGGCACCGTGGGGAGCGGTGTGGTGGAGGTCATCGAGAAGAATAAGGAGATGGTGAACAAGAAGTCTGCGGCGGAGCTGGAGATCAAGTATATTCTGGATCTGCGTGATTTCCCCGGAGATCCCTATGAGCAGAAGGTGGTTCACGATGTGAATATCATTCTGGATGATCCCGACGTCACCATTGTCTGTGAGACCATGGGCGGAGTGAAACCGGCATATGATTTTACCAGAGCGGCGCTGGAGAGAGGCAAGAGCGTATGCACCTCCAACAAGGAGCTGGTGGCAAGCCACGGCCCGGAGCTGCTGCAGATCGCCCGCGAGCACAGCTGCAACTATCTCTTTGAGGCCAGTGTGGGCGGCGGCATTCCCATTATCCGCCCGCTGAACTATTCGCTGACTGCGGAGAAACTGGAGGCCATCACGGGTATTTTGAACGGCACCACCAACTATATTCTGACCAAGATGGAGAGAGAGGGCGCGGATTTTGCCGCCACGCTGAAAAAAGCCCAGGAGAAGGGGTATGCTGAGCGGAATCCTGAGGCGGACATTGAGGGCTACGACGCCTGCCGCAAGATTGCGATCCTGTCCTCACTGATGACCGGACAGAACGTATCTTATGAGAATATATACACGGAGGGCATCTCCAAAATTACGGCGGACGATTTTGTCTACGCCAGAGCCGCGGGCAGATCCATCAAGCTGCTGGCTATGAGCAAGGACACCCCGGAGGGGACGCTGGCAATGGTGGCTCCCTGCATGATTACGCCGGAGAATCCCCTCTATATGGTCAGCGGCGTGTTCAACGCAGTGTGTGTGCGGGGCAATATGCTGGGTGATTCCATGTACTATGGAAAGGGCGCGGGCAAGCTGCCCACCGCCAGCGCGGTGGTATCTGATGTGGTGGACTGTGCCAGACACCAGGGCAAGACCATCATGTGTTTCTGGAATCAGGAGCAGGCAAAGCTGGTGGATATCGGCGACGTGGAAAGAGGATTCTTTGTGAGGGCCAGGAACGAGGCGGCAGCGGACATTGAGGCGGCTTTCCCTGGTGCGGAGAGAATCGAGGCGGAGGGAAGAACCCAAGACTGTGGTTATCTCGTCCCGCCCATGAAAGAAAGAGAATTCGCGGCAAAGTACGAGGCGCTGGGTGACAAGGTACTAAGCAGAATCCGTCTGGAGGGCTAGACAGGCGTATTTTATAAGAGAATCGAGGAAGGGTATCATGAGAAAGGTAGTGAAATTCGGCGGCAGCTCTCTGGCAAGCGCCGAGCAGTTTAAAAAAGTAGGCAACATTATCCATGCGGATGAGGAGAGAAAGTTTGTGGTTCCCTCCGCCCCCGGAAAGCGTGACGACAAAGACACCAAGGTCACTGACATGCTGTATGGCTGCTATGCTCTGGCGGACGCAGATCAGGATTTTAGTGCGGAGCTGAAGGCCATCAAAGCCCGGTATCAGGAGATCATCAACGGCCTGGGGCTGTCCCTGTCTCTGGAGGAGGAATTTGCGGTAATTGAGAAGCAGTTCAAGGAAAAGGCTGGCAGCAACTATGCCGCATCTCGCGGAGAATATTTGAACGGTATTATTATGGCGGCCTATTTGGATTATGAGTTTGTGGACGCGGCGGACGTGATCTTTTTTGATAAGAATGGCGAGTTTGACGCGGACAGGACCAACGAGGTACTCTCTGCCAGACTGGCCCACTGTGAAAATGCGGTGATTCCCGGTTTTTACGGCTCTATGCCAGACGGTATGATAAAGACCTTTTCCAGAGGCGGCTCTGATATTACCGGCTCCATCGTTGCCAAGGCCGTCAAGGCGGACGTGTACGAGAACTGGACGGATGTATCGGGCGTTCTGGTTACGGACCCTCATATCATAGAAAATCCAGAGCCCATTGATGTTATTACATACAGGGAACTCAGAGAGTTGGCATACATGGGTTTCCCGGTGCTGCATGAGGATGCGATCTTTCCGGTGCGGCAGCAGGGAATTCCCATCAATATCCGTAACACCAACGCACCGCAGGACAATGGTACATGGATCGTGGGAAGTACCTGTCAGAAGTCCCGGTTTGTAATCACCGGTATCGCCGGCAAAAAAGGTTTTTGCGCGGTGAATATCGAAAAGGATAAGATGAATTCCGAGATCGGCTTTGGACGCAGGGTACTGCAGGCTTTTGAGGACAATGGTATATCCTTTGAGCATGTGCCCTCCGGCATAGACACTCTGACTGTGTTTGTGCACCAGGATGAGTTTATGCACAAGGAGCAGAAGGTGGTGGCGGCCATTCACCGCCTGGCAGAGCCGGAATCCATTGAGATCGAGTCCGACCTGGCCTTGATCGCAGTGGTGGGACGGGGCATGAAGTCTACCCGGGGCACTGCGGGACGCATTTTCTCCGCTCTGGCCCACAACAATGTGAACGTGAAAATGATTGACCAGGGTTCCTCCGAGCTGAATATTATTATCGGTGTTGCCAACGAGGACTTTGAGAATGCCATTCGCGCCATCTATGATATTTTTGTGGTCGCGCAGCTGTAAAAAAATAAAACCAATGACAGGGCTGTCTGGAAGAGATACTGTGTCCGGGCAGTCTTTTTTATGTGCGTGGCGGATATTCTTACTGAAAATATGGATTTTTTTTGCCAAAAATTGTCAAAATTTAGGTATAAAAAATAAATATTGAAAAAAATAAAAGTTTTTTGTAAAAATGCGTTGACAAATAAAAAATACCTGCTATAATAAAATCATACAAAAGAGATCAAACAAACGATTCCAAAATAAACATAGGAGGAAGGGCCAATGTACTAATGATAACGGAATCAAAAAATACAATACGGAGGTAAAGACCATTGGACAGCATAGTTTGAAGGGAGCACATCAAGAAATGATTGATGTGCTCCCTTTCTGTGTATAAAGTATGAAACTTCGTTTCATATACGTATTCGTGTAGTATCACAGGTGAAACAGTAGTTGGCTTTGCCAACTACAGATATGCATGTAGAGGCAAGTCTTTTTTCTTAATTTTATAAAAAAAAGTATTTTTGTGTAGAAAAATGGCGGCTAATAGGGTATACTTTTGCTGTATATGCAATATGACGGGCAGTGTGAACATAGAAAGGCTATGAATACAGATGGATAATCAGCAGGATAAATTGCAGCAGCAGAGGGACGCACGGAGAAAGAGAAGACAGCGCAATCAGATATTAGCGTATATCACGCTGTTGCTGTTGATTGCCCTGTTGGCCGCGGGCATTGTGACCGGAGTCAAATATCTGACCCAGTGGCAGGAGCAGAAGAGGCAGGAGGAACAGGAGCAGCAGGAGAGTCTGCAGTCCATGCTGGAGCAGCAGATGCAGGAGGAAGAGGAGAGCATCGAGGCACCGCCGGAAGTGCCGGAGGCGACGCCCGAGCCGATACCGGAGCTGACTCCGGAGGAGAAGCTGGATCAGGTCATTAATTCCATGATCGACTCCATGCCTCTGGAAGACAAGGTAGCAGGTCTGTTCTTTGTCACCCCGGAGTCGATTACCAATGTGGAAACCGCAGTGAAGGCGGGAGACGGCACCAGGGACGCGCTGACTAGATATGCCGTGGGCGGCATTGTCTACAGCCAAAAGAATATCAGGGACGCAGAGCAGTTTCGTGAGATGTTAAGCAATACGGAATTGTACAGTAAATACTCGATTTTCCTCGGTATAGAGGAGGAGGGGGGCAGTATAAGTCCACTGGCGGCTGCGGGCCTGATACCAAAACAGTCCTCCGCAGCTGACATCGGAGCCGGCGGAGACGCGTCGGCCGCCTACCAGGCGGGAACCGGACTGGGCACAGGACTGACTTCCTACGGAATCAATGTGGATTTTGCCCCGGTGGCAGATCTGGCCAATGTGGAGGGCAGCGTGATGGCCTCCAGGGCCTACGGCAGCGATGCGGAGGCAGTGGCGGCCTATGTAAACAATATGGTAAGTGCCATGCGGGAGCAGGGTGTGACTGCATGCGTAAAGCATTTTCCCTGCGGTGGCGGCACGGCGGCTGACACCCATGAGGGGCTGGCTGTGTCGGATAGAACTGCAGAGGAGTTGCGCAGCCAGGAGCTGGCAGTGTATCAGAGCAGCATAGATTCGGGCGTTCAGATGATTATGGTGGGACATACGGCTGTACCCGCGCTGACGGGGGATAACACGCCGGCGTCCCTGTCCAGTGTGATTGTGACGAATTTGCTGCGAGGCGAAATGGGATATCGCGGCGTGATTATCACGGACGCCATGGATATGAAAGCGATCTCAGAGTACTATAGTTCAGGGCAGGCGGCTGTGCTGGCTCTGAAAGCCGGCTGTGATATGATACTGATGCCGGAGAATTTTGAGGAGGCTTATGAGGCCGTGTTGGCGGCGGTTCAGGACGGAACGATCTCGGAGGAGAGGATCAATGACGCTCTGCGCAGAATCTACCGCATTAAATGTGCCGACAGGTTGAATCTGGGAGAATAGGGAATCGGCGACAGACAACTGAGGGTGATATCTGCCCACAGTTGTCTGTATTGTATATGCAATTTCTTTTTTTAAAATAACAGTTGACAAACCACAAAACCTATTGTATAGTATATTTTGTTCAGAGTGATCTGACATATGCGCGAGTGGCTCAGCGGTGGAGCACCTCCTTGCCAAGGAGGGGGTCGCGGGTTCGATTCCCGTCTCGCGCTCTTTTTATTTGTCCAATTTTCTTTCTCCCTTTTCGGAATTGTGTACCTGTAAAAAGTAAGTTATAATAACATTAACAAATCGGGATTAGTGGAGCGCTACAATGTCAGTTTCTTTACTTGTTTTTAAAGGTGAGGATTTTAACAATTCAAAAAGCCAAGTGATTGCCGAAATGCCTGTTTCATTTCAAAATGTTTGGAATGAAACGTGGGAAAAAGCCATTTCTGAATGTAAAATCAAAATATTTGTATGCGGTGGGATGTTCTCAATAAATGCAATTCCAAGTGTACTAACGGAGTTAGATTCTATTTTTGATTGGGTAAATAATAATGGTGGCAGAGATATGAAATATATCCAAAACAGGATACAAGAACTGAAAGAATTTTTGAATGGTTTCTATAATGAACAAGAAAATTTAGATTACTGGTTTGATTTGGGATAGATAGAATACACTTTTCTGAAAAGGGATTTTTCTTTTGAGTTCATTTGCTTTTCACGAAAAACTTTTACTAATTTGAAAAAAAGTGTTGACAAATGGTAATAAAAGGTTTAGAATTCCTTGTAAACCGATAGGAATTATATAAAATGAAAGTGAGGAATATAATTATGAGCAAAAAAACATATGCGGAGAGAAATTTAAAGTTTGAGACATTGCAGCTCCATGTGGGACAGGAGCAGCCCGATCCGGTGACAGACGCCAGAGCGGTTCCGATCTACCAGACCTCCTCCTATGTGTTCCGCAACAGCGACCATGCTGCGGCGAGATTCAATCTCAGCGACGCAGGCAATATTTACGGCAGACTGACCAATCCCACAGAGGATGTGTTTGAGAAAAGGATAGCGGCTCTGGAGGGCGGCGTGGCGGCCCTGGCGGTTGGCTCCGGCGCGGCGGCGATTGCATATACTTTCCAGAATCTGGCTCATGCGGGGGACCATATCGTGGCGGCCAAGAATATCTATGGCGGTACATACAATCTGCTGGCCCACACTCTGACGGAGTACGGCATCAGCACCACCTTTGTGGACCCGTTCAACTATGAGGAGGTGGAGGCCGCCATTCAGGACAACACCAAGGTATTGTTTATCGAGACCCTGGGCAATCCCAACTCCGATGTGGTGGATATCGAGAAACTGGCGGGCATCGCCCATGCGCACAAGATACCACTGGCTATAGATAATACATTTGCAACTCCCTATCTGGTACGGCCCATAGAGTACGGCGCGGACATCGTGGTGCATTCCGCCACCAAATTCATCGGCGGCCATGGCACCACCATCGGCGGTGTGATTGTGGACAGCGGAAAATTTGACTGGGAGGCCAGCGGCAAGTTTCCCTCTCTGACCGAGCCTAACCCCAGCTATCACGGCGTCAGCTTTACCAAGGCCGTGGGCCCGGCTGCCTTCGTGACCAAGATTCGCGCTATTCTGCTGCGGGACACCGGGGCTACCCTGTCGCCCTTCCATGCCTTTATCTTCCTACAGGGGCTGGAGACATTGTCCCTCAGGGTGGAGCGCCATGTGGAGAATGCGCTGAAGGTGGTGCAGTATCTGGCAAAACATCCCCAGGTGGAGAAGGTGCATCATCCCTCCGTGTCAGACGATCCCGAGCAGCAGGCGCTGTATCAGAAGTATTTCCCCAATGGGGGCGGTTCCATCTTCACCTTTGAAATCAAGGGCGATGCCCGGAAGGCCAAGGATTTTATCGACAATCTGGAGCTGTTCTCCCTGCTGGCCAACGTGGCGGATGTAAAGAGTCTGGTGATTCATCCTGCCTCCACCACGCACTCCCAGTTGAATGAGGAAGAGCTGGCAGACCAGGGAATCAAGCCCAACACGATCCGTCTGTCCATCGGTACGGAGCATGTTGAGGATATTATTGAGGACTTGGAGGAGGCGTTCAAGGCAGTGCAGTAGGCAGCGCCTGTAAATGGAAAGACAGATAAGCTGTCGGTGTTCTCTTTTATAAGAGGAATCATCGGCAGCTTTTTTATTGCCAGAACAAATCGGTAATATATACGCAAATTCGATTACCGGATGTGTTGACTATGCTCTGGATATGGGATATTGTATAAATGTCAGTATTGATAAAAAGAAATGAAACGAGGTGACAAGAATGGACGTCATAAAATTGCCGAAAAAATTTCGAGAAACCTGTTACGCAATCATGGATGGCCACGATGAGATGTTGGAGACATTGGAGTCATTCTCCAAATATCCCCATCAGATCACAGCGGTGAAAGCGGAAGTCGCCTATTACAATATGGATTATGAGAATGCGCTGAAATATGACCTCGAGATTCTGCCCTTTTTCGATGAATGGTACTATTCCAATGTGGCAGACGAACATATGGCAGCAATGAGCTTTGCCGCCATTAAGCTCCAGCAGGAAAAACGGGTTATAGAAACCTTTACTCTGGAGCAGGAGCGAATCCGTTCCGAGGGCGGCGGACGGCCACGCAGCAATTACTGTGAAATCATGAAATCCTATTTGCAGAAGGGGGCGTTGCCCTTTTCGGATAGAGATGAAATGCATTACCATGACCCGGCAGATGGAAAAGCTACGGAGGAACTGTGCCAAGAACTCAAAACAACAGCCAAAAAGATAGATTTTGATTCTGTGGATGGCCTAACGAAACTGTTTCACGCCTGTTGCAGATCTGGATTTGCGAAGGAGGCTATCAAGGTCTATGAGCAGATTTCAAATGAACCTCTTTCGGAATTAGTTTATGAGAATGCGATTGTCCGCTATCTCTATCTCGGGGAAAAAGAGAAAGCCATTCAGACAATGGAGCGCATGGCAACAGCAAGACTTTGGTCTGTTGCTGCGCCTACCCAGGTGCGTCCCATGAGATTCTTCAAACTTCCGTTTTTGCACGATTTTCTTGACGACGAGGAAGTGCTGAAACGGATTCGGGATGCCGCTTATATAGACAACGGAACGGTGATTCGAAAATAAATGAGAGGGGCAAAAATTATGCTTATGGAGGAACGGCACAGAGAGAGTTGGATATTGCCCCGTTTTTTGTTTGAAAAATTTTTGGAAAAATTCAAAAAATTTGTTTGCTTTTTTGGCGAGCTGTGTTATACTAGCCCTATGGGGCATTAGCGCAGCTGGGAGCGCGTCACACTGGCAGTGTGAAGGCCACGGGTTCGAGTCCCGTATGCTCCACGAAGAGAAAAGCGTTGATAATGGCGGATTACCTTGTAAAGCAAGTGAAAATCCGTCATTTCTATTTTGAACATAGAAGTATAACTATGTATTGCCGACAGTAACCACATTTAGAGTGGCTAAGACTGTATGATGAAACGGAGAAATCAAGATGAACAGGCCAGGGACAAAAAACATAAAGAAGAACAGAATCTATCACATTACATATGCTGTTGTAGCCGCCTTTTTATTAGCCATGATTATGTGGGCGGCACTGAAAAACCGAGGGCAGTCGCCGGCAGAGTTACTTTCTGAGGGAAATATTGCCTTTGATGAGGGCTGGTATTTGGCGGATGGCAGCGCGGCGGACACAAAGCATTTGAACAAGATTCCTTCCGTCGAGCCTTACCTGGAACAGAGTATATATCACAACCTGCCGGATGACCTGGGGGAGGGACTCTTCCTGTGTTTCCGTACAAAAAATATTGACTATCAGGTGTATGTGGATGGAGAGCTGCGCTATGAGCCAAGGATTCGGGAGAGCAGCGTCTATAACAAATCCTCCGGCACAAGGTGGAGCTATGTCCCACTTTACAGCAGCGATGCAGGCAAAATCGTGGAGCTGCGTTTTCATACCGTGTATGAGGGCAGCCGGGCATGCGTAGACCACCTCGTTTTGGGAAACGCAGCCGGGGAGATCGTCGGCGTCTTTACCGGCAAGGCAGTGGCCTTTTCCACCTGCCTGCTCATATTTTTTGCAGGGCTACTGCTTATCGTGGCAGATATTCCGGCCAATCTGCAGATGCATAAAAATCATGAGCTGCTTTATCTCGGTCTGTTTGCCATAAGCATTGCCATCTGGTGTCTGGCGGAGACAAATCTGCTGCAGTTTTATACGGATGATAGCAGGATTCTTCAGACTTTGTCCTGCTGCTCCCTGATTATGATTCCTATTCCGCTGGTGCTGTATCTGGATGCGTCTTTTGGTTTCAAGCGGAAACAGGTCGTTCCGATCATCTACTGGCTGTCCGTGGCGGAGTTTGTTATATGCACCGTTTTGCACTTTACAGGGGTGATGGACTACCACGAAACACTGACATTTTCCCACGTTTTGTTGGCAATCTCGGCGTGCCTCTTGCTGTATACCATCATAAAGAACGCATTTCGGACAGGAAAAAGCAAGATAAGGAACGTCTATAGAGCATTGCGAACCTTCGGACTCATGGGGCTTTGTTTCGCCACGGGGATAGATATCATAAGGTACTACCGGGGTAGTACCAGTGACAACGCTATGTTTGTGCGCATCGGTCTGCTGATTTTTATACTGTGCTATGGAAGCTCCAGTTTGGAGAAAATGATAAATGCGGTAAAGCTGGGAGTACAGTCGGAGTTTGTCAGTCAGCTCGCCTATCGGGACGGTCTGACAGGCATCGGCAACAGGACGGCTTTCCAGGAGCGGCTGGTGGAACTTGAAAATGAAAAGAAACAGCTCCCCGGAATTGCTATTATTATGTTCGATGTAAATGACCTGAAACTAATAAACGACAATCAGGGCCATCAGAAAGGGGATGAGCTGCTGGTATGCAGTGCCGGAATCATCAGGACAGCGGTGGAATCCGTGGAGGGCACCTGCTACAGGATCGGCGGCGATGAATTTGCAGGCATCCTGAGCGGCGAGGATGTGTCCGACCGCTGCGAAAAGGCGATTGTCAGTTTCAAAAAAGCCATGGACGACTATAACTCGGTGGAGGGACAGACCTTCCGCATCAGTATTGCCAGCGGTTATGCAGTCTACGACAAGCTCCAGGAGAACGAAATGCTGATGGACGTATATCAGCAGGCGGATGTCCGCATGTATGAAAATAAGAAACAGATCAAAGCAAAAAAGAATTAATGAACCTGTTGAAAGTAAGCAGGATGGACAGTAGAGAACCGATTCGACTCAGCGTAAAACAGTCGGATCGGTTCTTTTTGGCGTAATGGAGATTTGTTTTTCAACTTATTTGGAAAGTAAATCTGCGATGTTGATACTCAATTCATCATAAATACACACGGGGATGCTGTCGTCAAAAGAGTACAGGTTCGTCTTTTTTTCATTTTCAAAATCATAGACGGTGACAGTCTGTTTTAGAGGATTTACAATCCAGTATTCTCTTACGCCGGCAGTGCGGTACTTAAAAAGCTTTATACCGTAATCCATCTGGCTCGTAGAGGGGGACACAATTTCTATGACCCAGTCTGGCGCACCGTTGCAGCCCTTTTCGTCAAGCTTGGTTTTGTCACATATAACAGAAATATCAGGTTCCACATAATTGATGTCATCTTTATTTAAAAATACTGCGAATGGGGCCGCAAACACGTCACATGTTCCGTTTTTAGACTTAATAAAGTTATAAATCGTACCATGCAATTCACTGGATATTCGCTGATGACCTGTACTTGGTGGCGCCATCATATACATGCGTCCGTCAATCAGCTCTCCTCTCTGGCCATCCGGCAAGGCATAGATATCTTCGACGGTATAAACCTTTTCGTGTAATTGCGGCATAAGCAATTCCCTCGCTTTCCTCTTCCATGTAATTACATTATACGTATTATACGTGTTAGAATCAAGGATTTTTATGTACGGATCTTGTTGCGCAGCAGCACCAGCGCCGCCACATTGGGCAGCACCATCACGGCGTTGACCAGATCAGTACATTCCCATACCAGGCGCATGGGAATCACCGCTCCCACGTAGATCATCACAATATATACCAGCTTGTAGTGGGGGATGGCGGCGGGACCCCACAGGTATTCTGCGGCTTTCTCTCCCATATAGGACCAGCCGATCAGGGTGGTCAGGGCGAAGGCAGCCAGGGAGAGCGCCAGGAATACCTCGCCGTCTAAGGGCAATCCCCAGGCGGACAGAAGAGGCAGGGAGCGGAAGGCGGCAGCGGCCAGCCCCGTCTCGTTCACTCCCGCCAGAGAATCGGGATGCAGCAGCATATTTGCCACAATGACCAATCCGGTCAATAGGCACATAACCACAGTGTCCCAAAATACGGCGGTCATGGATACATAGGCCTGATAAGCCGGGGAGGACGCGTCGGAGGAGGCGGCGCCGATGGCGGAGGTGCCGATTCCCGCCTCATTGGTGTACAGCCCCCTCGCAATGCCATAGCGAGCCGCAAGCATCAGCCCCCCGCCTGCCGCGCCGCCCAGCGCAGCCCGGGGAGAAAAGGCGCATTCCAGAATATACAGGCAAGCGGGTCCCAGGGCGCTGCGAAAGCGCCAGAGCAGGGCCAGGCATCCCGCTATGTAGAGCAGTCCCAGCACCGGGACCAGCCGCATGCAGACGCGGCTGATGCTGCGGATGCCGCCGATGAGCACCAGCCCTGTGACAACGGCTGCGGCAATACCTACCAGATGTGGGGAGAGTCCCCATGTCAGGGAGGTGGTCTGCGTCAGAGAATTGGCCTGCGTAGTACAGCCCACGCCAAAGGCCGCCACCACGGTACAGAGCGCGTAGAAACAGGCCAGAGGTTTGCAGTGCAGCCCGTCGCGGATGACATACATGGGACCGCCAATATGGTGGCCTTCGGTATCCCTTTGCCGGTAGAGCACGCCCAGATAGCATTCCGCGTAGGCGGTGGCCATGCCCAGTACGCCGGTGAGCCAGCACCACAGCACCGCGCCGGGGCCGCCCAATGCCACAGCGGTGGAGACGCCGATGATATTTCCGGTGCCCAGGGTTGCGGCCAGAGTGGTTGCCAGCGCACCGAAGGGGGAGATACGGCGGTGTGATGTGATATTTTTTTGGGGATTGGACGAGGTATCGGAGGCGGTGTCAGGCGGTTCATCTGCATGTTCCGGGCGCAGGGACATTCGGATGGCCCTGCCGATATGCCGCTGGGGCACATGCAGCCGGACGGTAAAGTACAGATGGACGCCTGAGAGCAGGAGCAGCAAAGGACCGTTCCACAGGAACTGGTTGATGGCAGATAATAAGCTCACGGAGAATCCTTTCGGGCGGCGCAAATGCTGGCGCTTAGGCTATCGCCCGTTATATCACAGCTTTCTACAGTATATGGACATAAACTCCTTTGTATGACCCAGCCCGGATAAACCATAACCAAGGCTGAAATTCACATGATTTCCCTTCACATGGGGGTGGTGGAAGTATTGTGTGGGGCACATACAAGAAAATTTTTCTACAGTGCCCCACATAAGCTCTAAATCCCGGAAAAATGTGCTTTTTTCCAGTGGCGGGGCATATACAGAAAAAATGTTCTGCCAGATCCCTTTTTTTGTGGTAGCTGGGGCCCAGGGGAAGAATTTTTCTGTATATGCCCCCAAGCCTCCTTAAAATAGCGAAAAGAGAGTGCATATCATGGATATGTGGGGCACAGGGGGAGAATTTTTCTGTATATGCCCCCAAGCCTCCTCAAGATAGGGAAAACAGAGTGAATACTCATTTTCTGCGCCGCCATACCCGGCTGGGCTGAGCCTGAAATGTGGGATAGCGGAACAGCAGGGTTTTCAGTGCCTTCCAGTTAAAAGGAAACAGAGGCCAGAGATAGCTGTAGCCTCCGTAAGTGGGGGTGGTAGCGATGGATAATCCCACCAGCGCAAGGCCGATGAGAAAGCCTGTCAGACCCCACAGACCCGTGATCAGGATCAGGAACAGCCGGTAGAGCCGCAGCCCGTCAGCGAATTCGGTGCTGGTCAGAGACAGGGTAGCCAGCAGCGTCACCGCCGCATAGAACAGCACTTCCACGGAGGCCCAGTTCAGCTCCACGGCGATATCTCCGATGATCAGCCCGCCCACGATGGACAGGGAGCCAGAGAAACGGCTGGCGCTGTGGGCGGCGGAATATTTGAACAGGTCCAGTATGAACTCCACTGCCAGCACATAGAAAAATATGGTGACAGGCCCGACGTCCGCGCTGTCAAGCAGATGGTACTGGGCGGAAATATCCGGGAAATGGGCGGTCAGCAACAGATATAGCGGCATCAGCACCAGGCTTACCAGGATACAGACAAAACGGGCCAGCCGGAAATAGCTGCCCACCAGAGGGCTGCTGTAATAATCGTCCGGACTCTGGGTAAACTGGAATATGGTGCTGGGCAGGATCAGCACCGTGGGGGAATTGTCCACGATGAGCAGCACATGCCCCTCCATCAGATAGCTGCATGCCACGTCCGGCCGTTCCGTCAGGTGCATGCTGGGCAGGGGATTGTACCAACGCTTTTTGACCAGCAGCTCCTCCAGGCTCTTTGTGCCCATGGTCAGACTGGTGACCTGAAGGCCGGACAGACTCTCTAAGACCCGCCGGACCAGCTCCGGGTCCACCAAATCATCTACATAAGCCAGAGCCACGTCCGTTTTGCTGTCCGCTCCCACGGAGCACAGCCGAAAGGTCAGCCGGGGAGAGCGGATTCGGCGGCGAATCAGGTTGGCGTTAAAGAGCATGGTTTCCACAAATCCGTCCCTTGCTCCCCGCAGCACCGGTTCCGCGTCCGGTTCGGATATGCCGCGGGTGGGATAGCTGCGCACATCCAATACCAGCGCCTGGTCAAAGCCGTCCACCAGGAGGATCACAGGGCCGCTGAGGAGCTGGCGCAGCAGCACGTCCCAGTCAGATTCCAGCTGCACCTGGGCATAGCCTATGCGGGCGGACATATACTGCTGCAGCTGCTCCACCACATTGTCCCGCATGTACCCGGGGTTCTGCAGATCGGAAAAGATGCGCTGCAGAACCTCAGTTTTGCACATGCCGTTGATCCCCAGCAGATAGGTGCGGGTCTCCCCCAACAGCAGCTGCCTCGTGATAATGTCAAAGCTGGTGCCGATGGGCAGCAGAGTGCGGGCGGCGGCGATATTTTCCTCCAGGGACGCGGTAAGTTTCATGGCAGAGGTTCCTCCTTGACAATACGATTTTTTGTTTATTATGACGATTCGCGAGAAAACTATACTTTGGCGACGGAACGCTTTTCTCATGAGCGGCGGAAATGCCGATCCGTCTTGAAGCGGGTGATAACTTGTGATAAAATCAAATCGATAAATCGGGATTAGAAGGTGAAATTATGGAAATAAAGACATTTGAAATTTCATATCTACAAGAGACGAAAACAGTATTAAAAAGCGCATTTTATCATGAGGGCAGCAATGAGATCTTCAATGAATGGGAATTTGCGGAAATAGTATTGAAATCAAATGGGTATTTGCCGGAATTATGTGTGATTGCTTTAGACGGGGAAACTGTAATCGGCTATAACGCGCTAACTAAAGCTCAAATTGACGGACAATCAGGTCTGGCACTAGGACCGTTAGGAGTGCAGAAAGAATATCAAAATACGGGCGTGGGTTCTGCACTTGTAAAAGAATGTATCAGGAGAGCGGCGAAATTAAATTATCCGTGGATTGCCTTGCTGGGAGGGGACTATTATTCCCGGTTTGGATTTGAGAGTGGAAAACCCTATGGGATTACGGTATCGGATAATGAGTTTGATAATGATCATTTACAGATTATGTTTCTGGATAGATTAGCAAAGAATAAGACTTCTGGAAAACTGGTTTATTGTGACGCATTTTATGATTCGGATGGAAATTTATTGTAGTAAAATATAGAGATACATAAAAGGCGCTCGGCCCCATCATGGTTTTTGGTATGCCTTACCTTGTACTTATTTACAGTTTCCGGTTTGTGGAACGGTAAATGGGAACACTTTTCTCAAAAGGGAGATATGAAAAAATAAATACAAATTGAAAGTTGCAAAAGAGGTTATACATGCTTGAAAAAATGAATGATTTTTTTAACAAAAGAGTTGACGGCTATGAAGAACATCAGCTTAATGTGATAGACGGTGCGCAAGAATTTTATCCTTATACTGCTGCCCGTCTGCCTATGCAGGAAAATGCGGAAGTGTTGGATTTAGGGTGCGGAACCGGCTTGGAACTCGACTTTTATTTCAAGTGCAATCCCACGGCAAAAATAACGGGGATAGACCTTGCGGAAAGTATGCTTAAAGTATTGGAAAATAAATTTTCTGATAAAAGACTTACTACAATTTGTGGCTCTTATTTTGATATTTCACTTGGTGAGGAATGTTATGACGCAGTCGTTTCTGTTGAGTCTTTACATCACTTTACCAAAGAGGAAAAAACTTCTCTTTACAAAAAAGTATTTCAAGCGTTGAAACAAGGAGGATACTTGATATTAACTGATTATTTTGCAGAGACAGACGAGCAGGAATGTTTTTATAGACAAGAATTGCTGCGGTTAAAATCTGAACAGGGAATCAGTGATGATGAATTTTATCATTTTGATACACCACTTACAAAGACGCACGAGTTACAGGCTTTGAAAGAAGCGGGGTTTACTATTGTCGAGACAATGGCTGAATGGGGTGCTACAGCTACCATAAAAGCAATAAAGTAAATATAGAATTTATATGCTTATGCCATTGAGCTATAAATCGAAGGGAGAAAATGGAAATGCGTACAGAGGCAGAAATGATATCTTTAATAAATGATGTCGCTTTTAGGGAAGAAGTTATTCGGGCTGCATATATTGAAGGCTCCCGTGTAAATCCAAACGCGCCGAAGGATATTTTTCAGGATTATGATATTGTATATGTTGTAACAACTACAAAACCATTTCGTGAAGACAAGGAATGGATAAATCGTTTTGGTAAAATTATGTACATGCATTATCCTGAGGATAATGTTTTTTATCCGTCGGATGTAGAGAATTGTTATGGCTGGCAGATACAATTTGCAGATGGAAACAGGATGGATTTACATGTGTGTACCATAGAAAATGCCCTTGCAAATCTTGAAATGTATCAGATACTGGTGGATAAAGACGGCATTTTGCCTTATCCACAAGAAACCACGGACGAGAGATATTGGGTCAAAGAACCCAGAGAAATTGAATTTCAGTGTACATGCTCGGATTTTTGGTGGTGTTTGAATAATGTGGCGAAAGGGTTATGGCGCAATGAAATTCCTTATGCTATGGATATGATAAATTATGTTTTGAGACCGCATTTAAAGCGTCTATTAGAGTGGAAAATCGGTATAGAAAATAATTTTTCTGTAAGTGCAGGAAAGTCCGGTAAATATATGAAAAACTATTTGACTAAAGAAAAGTATGGACAATTTCTCGCAACGTACCCCATCGCAGAAATTGATTCAATATGGAATTCTGTTTTTGAAATGTGTGATTTATTTCAAAGCACGGCGGTAGAACTTAGTAAAAAATATAAATTTGTATACGATTTTGAACAAGCGGAGAATAGCTTGAGTTTTTTACAGCATGTGAGGAAACTGCCTGCCGATGCGAAAGAAATATATCCATAACTTAGCACAAGTAATTTGAATTATTCTGGAGCAGAAAGCAGCTATTTTCAAAAATTTAGGTGACGTCGCAGAATAGGAATCAAACAGATTCCGGCTGTATGCCAGGAGATTATTCGATATTTATCTCATAGAAAGGGATTGAAAGTTATGGAGGACATCTTACAACAGATCGACAGACTTTTGGAGGAAAATCAGGGCGCGCAGGCTCAGGCGCTGATGGAGAAAAGTTTGGAGCGGGCGCTGGAGATCGGCGACCGCTCCGGCGCAGTGACACTTTTAAATGAATTGATCGGCTTTTGTCGGGAGACCGGACAGGCGGAGAAATCCTATTACTACGGGGAGGCGGTGCTGAATTTGCTCCAGGAGATGGGGCTTTCGGGAACACTGCCCTTTGCCACCTCAGTGCTGAATATCGCCAGCGCCTATCGGGCTGGGGGACGGCTGGAGGACGCCATGACCTGCTATAGGGCAGTGGAACAAATCTACAGTCAGGTCCTGGAGCCGGATGATATGCTGGTGGCAAGCCTGTACAACAACAAGGCCCTGCTGTATCAGGAGATGGGGGAATTTGAGGCCGCAGGGGCCTATCTGGAGCGGGCGCTGGAGATCGCCCTGCGGCACCCGGAGCGCTATTATGAACAGGCCAGCAGTTATGCCAATCTGGCCGCCACCTACCTGCAGCTGGGCAAAAAGAAACAGGCGGAAGACTGCTTTCAGAGGGCCATTGCCCTGTTTGAGGCACATGGTGTCCGGGATGCCCATTACTGTGCAGCGTTATCTTCCATGGCGGCCTATCTGTTTCAGCAGGGAGAGTACCAAGAGGCGGAGATGTATTTTGTCCGGGCTATGCAGGGTGTAGAGGAGAGCCTGGGCAGGACGGAGGCTTACTATCGGCTCCGGGACAATGCGGAGGCATGCCGCAGAGCCGCAGAGGAACAGGAGGGAGCGCAGGCCGGGCATTCTGACGTCAGGGAGCAGGGTGGCACCGGCGCGGCGCAGCAGGGCGGCCAACCCCGGGCGGGGCAGCAGGTCAGCGGCATGGAGCTGTGCCGGGCCTACTATGAGACCTATGGCCGGGCCATGATTCACGAGAAATTCCCGGAGTATGAGGGCCGTATCGCCGTGGGACTGGCGGGCGAGGGTTCGGATTGCTTTGGCTATGACGATGAAACCTCCCGGGATCATGACTGGGGACCGAGTTTTATGATGTGGGTGTCGGATCAGGTCTATGAGGAGATTGGAGAGCAGCTCCAGGCGGCCTACGAGGAATTGCCCCAGACTTTTCTCGGCTATACCTATCAGGCATCCCGGCAGGGAGCGGGGCGCAGAGGAGTGCAGACTGTCCGCAGTTTTTATGGCAGACTGCTGGGCATGGAGCATCTGGAGAGCATCCAAAGGGCCATGGAGACCGAGAATCCGGGCCTGATTCCCTATCGGCAGATGGAGGAGATCGCTTTGGCGGCGGCCATAAACGGCAGCGTGTTTCGGGACGACGAGGGGGTATTTACCCAGATACGCGAGCTGCTTACAGAGCATTACCCGGAGCGGCTGCGGTATCTGCGGATTGCGGAGGCGGCTGCCCGTTTCTGCCAGTACGGGCAGTACAACAGCGCCCGCATGCTGCGGCGTGGGGACGGGCTGAGCAGCCGCATGATGCTGGGCAGGGCGGCCGAGGAGGCGCTGAAACTGGTCTATTATATGGAGGGGCAGTTTCCACCCCATGACAAGTGGCTGGCGGAGGGCGTCCGCAGATTGGGCGGCTATGAGGAGCTGCTGCGGCTGCTGCAGACTGCCCTGGAGAGCCGTGGGGAGGAGGCCTGCCGGATCATGGAGCAGGTGGGCGGCCTGTTGGCCCACGGCCTGTACCGGGTTGGCTATATCAGCGACATCGACAGTTTTCTGGAGGAGCATGTGGCGGAGCTGCTGTACAAGTCCGGTATTGCGAATCAGACTGTGGAGGAACTGGCGGACGCGATAGCCCGCAGGGAATTTGAGGCTTTCGACGTGGTGAAAAACGAGGGGGGAAGGGCCAGCTGTCAGGACGACTGGTTTACTTTTTCCATCATGCGTAAGAGTCAGTACCTGACCTGGAATCATGTAATGCTGCTACAGTATCTCTATGATTTTGACCGGGAACTGGAGCGGGGCCACAATCTGATTGAGGAAAAATACGGAAGAATGATGGAGAGTACCGCCCCCGGACGATATGAGGAGATGAAGGAGCGTTTTCCGGAGATCACGCCGGAGAAAAAGGAGATCATAGAGAAAATCGTGGCCCTGCAGGTGGCGTGGATGGAGGAGTTTGCGGCGGAGTATCCTTATCTGGCCGGCAATGCCCGCAGCATCCACACTTACGAGGACAACGGCTGGGACACCTCCTATGAGACATATCTGCGGGGGGAGATCAGTACCTATTCCGACAAGATGCTGGAGCTTTACGGCAGATATATCGCGGAGCATGCGGCAGCAGGGAAGAACCTTGCGGGAGAGATCATGGCACACTCGGCGCATATGTACGGCTATGAGAGCCTGGAGGACGCGGAGGAAGGGCTGCGCCAGGAGGCGGAGAGGCATACGCTGGGGTGAGAAGTGTCTGGGAATGATATTAATAGGAAAAGGAGCAAAACGGTTATGAGCGTTCAAGACATGCGGCTGGTAGAGTATCCCCCGACCATGGAGCGGTGGCTGGCGGGAAAAACGGTGGTTGAAATTACAGAAAATCATCGCAGCGGTGATTTGGTATACAGAGTGGGGGAGGATTACATCCTCAAGGTATCGGATAATATAGAGAGACTGCAGCGAGAGCGTGCGGTGAACGATTTTCTGACGGGAAAAATGGCGGTGTCCGAGACGGTTCTGTTTGCGGTGGAGGGAGAGCGGGCCTTTTACCTCAAAACCATGTTAAAGGGCGAGACCCTGGCGGAGGAGGAATATCTGAGGGAGCCTCAAAAGCTGGTACAGCTGCTGGCCCGGGCAATGCGCATGATTCACAGCGTAGATGTAAAGGACTGTCCCATCAAAAGCCCTGACTCTGAGGGAGACTGTTTTATCCACGGAGACTTCTGTCTCCCAAATATTCTGGCCAAGGACGGGGAGATAAGCGGATTTATCGACGTGGAGGCCGGGGGCGTTGGGGATCCCTGGATGGACTACGCCTGGTGTATATGGTCCCTGGAACATAATCTGCACACGGACCGGTATACCGGTCTTCTGCTGGAGGCCCTTGGAATCGAGTTTGACAGGGAAAAATTTGAATATTACACAAAAGATGGAGGTCAGTAAAAAGTGGAAATACTATATCGACAGGCTGTGAAGGACGATCTGGACGCCATCGAGCAGCTGGCGCAGCAGGCGGTCAATGAGATGGTGAGCCAGGGCATTGACCAGTGGGACGAGCTATACCCCGTCAGAGAGGATTTTGAGCAGGACATACAGAGCGGTCAGATGTCTCTGGGCATACTTGGCGGCGAAATTGCTGTCATCTATACGATAAACAGGGAGTGTGAACCGGAGTATGAGAGCGCAGAGTGGGAAAATCCCGATAAGCCTTACTGCATCCTGCATCGTCTGTGCGTGAGTCCCATTTTCCAAAATCAGGGGATTGCGCGGCAGACCATGGAACATATTGAGCGTGAGGCAGCGGCAAAGGGCATTCAGGCCATACGCCTGGACGTATTTTCTCAGAATCCCCACGCTTTAAAATTGTATCAAAACTGCGGCTTTAAAAAAGTGGGAACTGTCAGGTGGAGAAAAGGAGTATTTTACCTGATGGAGAAATATTTGCCGTAAAAAATAGAGAATAGGCGATTGCTGTAAGGGAATGCTAAAAGTGATCCTCCGACCTGGGTTGGAGGATCACTTTTTGTTGAATCCCATGAATAGATGCGGAACTCTAAATAAGAAAGGAACGGGGAATATGGATTTTAACGGAATAGCATTCGGTGTTTCGGCCGAAGCAGGCTACCCCCTTTCCATGGTGCCCTTGGGTCTTGACCTGGATATGATGGAAAATGAGGCGGCCAGGGATAGGCAGGCCGATATGACGGAGAGTGAAAAGGAGCGGCTGCTGATGCGGTGTCTGGACGCCAGATCCGACAAGGAGATGCGGCGGATCGTGAGAGATGAAGTGCCGGAGGGCCGGATCAGCGCTTTGTACGAGGGGCCTGCGGGCGGCTGAGAAAGCAGAGACAATGGGGCTGTCACAGGCCCCATTGTCATGTCTCTCCCAAGCTCTACTGTGCCAAAAATTTCTCGATTTCCGCAATCTCGTCCGCCGAAAAGTCTGCTTTTTCGATGCAGGCAACATTTTCCACAATCTGCTCAGGGCGGCTTGCGCCGATGAGAACCGTGGTGACGGCGGGATTGTGCAGAACCCAGGAGAGAGCCATCTGAGAGAGCTTTTGCCCACGCTCGGCGGCAATGGAATTCAGTTTGCTTAATCTGGCGAGCATCTTGTCGTCAAGCTCATTGCTGATCCAGGTAGAGCCTTTGCCCACTCGGGAGTCTGCCGGGACACCATGTAGATATTTGTCTGTGAGCAGTCCCTGATACAGCGGCGAAAACACGGCCAGTCCGAATCCATTTTTCAGCGCAAGCTGATCGAGCTTATCCCGCTCTATCCAACGGTTAAGCATGGAATAGGAGGGCTGATTTATGACAAACGGGGTGTGCAGTTCCTGAAATATCTTGAGGATATGTTGAGTCTGCTCTCTGTTGTAGTTGGAAATTCCCACATACAGGGCTTTTCCCTGCCTGACCGCATGATCCAGCGCCAGCGCGGTCTCCTCCAGAGGGGTGTCGGGATCAAAAATATGATGGTAATAAATATCAACATACTCCAGATTCATGCGTTTCAGGCTCTGGTCCAGAGAGGCGGTGAGATATTTGCGGGAGCCGTTTCTGTCGCCGTAAGGTCCCGGCCACATTTCGTAGCCCGCCTTTGTGGAGATACACATCTCGTCCCGGTACTGTCTCATATCGCTCAGAATTCTTCCAAAGTTTTCCTCGGCGCTGCCATTGTACGGATGACCATAGTTATTGGCGAGGTCAAAGTGCGTGATGCCGGAGTCAAAGGCTGTGTGCACCATATTTTCCATATTGGCAAAGGAATCCCTGTGGCCGAAATTCTGCCACAGCCCCAATGAGACGGCGGAAAGTTTTAGACCGCTATTTCCGCAGCGGTTGTAAATCATTTTTTCATATCTTTTTTCACTGGCGATATACATGATAGTTCTCCTCCCTGTAAGTCCTTGTCAGACATTGATTTTAAAATAAGTGTAACATAATTATCTCAAATATCAACTCCCAGATAAAAATATTCACATATGTAGAATTGACGGTTGGACATGGACTGTATATACTGTATGGAAGGGTAAGTCACATTTCTGAAGAGAGGGAAAAAATATGAGCGAGCAGTTTTCCAGGACCCGGCTGCTGCTGGGTGAGGCGGCGATGGAGCGTCTTGCGGCGGCCAGAGTGGCGGTGTTCGGCATCGGCGGCGTGGGAGGCCATGCAGTGGAGGCGCTGGTGCGCAGCGGTATAGGGGAGATTGATCTGATCGACAGCGACACGGTGAGCGAGAGCAACCTGAACAGGCAGCTGATCGCCACTCACAGCACTGTGGGCAGATATAAGGTGGATGTGATGGAGGAGCGGATCAGGGACATCAATCCCCGCGCGGTGGTGCATAAATATCAGTGTTTTTTTCTGCCGGAGAATGCAGAGCAGTTTCCCTTTGCAGAGTATGACTATGTGGTGGATGCGGTGGACACGGTGACGGCCAAGATCGAGCTGGTAATGAAGGCCCAGGCGGCGGGGGTTCCTATAATCAGCAGCATGGGAGCGGGCAACAAGCTGGACGCCAGCGCCTTTCGGGTGGCGGATATCTACCAGACCAGCGTGTGTCCTCTGGCGAAGGTCATGCGCAGGGAACTTAAAAAAAGGGGCGTCCGGCAACTGAAAGTGGTCTATTCCCAAGAACCGCCCCTGACGCCGGGATACAGTGACGAGAAGCCGCCTGCGGGCAGGCGGGCAATTCCCGGCAGCGTGGCGTTTGTCCCCTCCGTGGCAGGGCTGATTATCGCCGGGGAGGTAGTGCGGGATCTGGCTAATTCCATCCGCCATCCATGGTGATGATCTGTCCTGTGAGGTAGCCGGGAGACTGTACCAGCTGTAGGGCCAGCGCCGCTACCTCCTGGGGAGTGCCCAGGCGGTCCGCCGGGATTTCCTGGCGCAGTATTTCCAGCTCTTCCCTTGAGAGACAGCGGTTCATATCCGTGTCGATCACGCCGCAGGCGATGGCGTTGACACGGATATGGCTGGGGGCCAGTTCTTTGGCCAGTGCGCGGGTAAAGCTGTTGACGCCGCCCTTGGCGGCGCTGTAGGCCACCTCCATGGAGGCTCCTACATTGCCCCAGACCGAGGAGATATTCAGGATATGACCTCTTCCCTGGGACAGCATCAGCGGTATGGCATGGCGACAGGTATAGAAACAGCCGTCCAGATGGGTGGCAATGATGCGGTGCCACTGCTCGGGGCTCATGTCCTGCAGCAGCCCCATATGGGCGATTCCGGCGTTGTTGATCAGCACGTCCAAACGCTTTATCCGGGCGAAGAGAGTGTCCACCGCCTCGCAGTCTCCGGCGTCCACGGCGGAACATTGGCAGGAGATGCCATATTTCCGTTCAAGCTCCCGCCCGAGGTTTTCCAATTCTTCTATATTATTTAGACAGGTCAGCGCCAGGTCATATCCCGCGGCGGCAAATATCTCTGCCATGGCCCGGCCGATACCTCTGGATGCTCCTGTAATCAGTACAGTTTTGTTCATCGTACAGCAATTCCTTTCTTAATATAAGTAAACTCACTAACGATAGTCAGCATAAATCACAGGCAATTCAGTATAACACATTTTCTCTCTGCTTTTCCACCAATTTAAGAAATTATACTGTAAATTTCTTGTTCGGCACTCAGAGATATGCTATGATGAGTATGGCAATTTTCGCACGCTGTTTTATACTGACTAACGTTAAGATTTTTAGGTTTCCGCACAAATCGTTAGTGAGTATACAATGGCGGCACAGCGGCGTTTAGGAATACGGAGGAAGAAGAAGTTTGAAACTTACGTTTCAAATACTGATTAACGCAGTATCGCAAGTATAGCTTGCGATATGCAGGAAAGAGGTAAATATGATAGCTGCAGTGAAAATACGTCCCCGGATACAGAGCTGTGAAGAGTGTTATACTATGTTTGAGGAGGGAAGTCTGATCTATCACTACGATGTTGATGGGAAGGATTATTGTCAGAATTGCTTTGAAAAGAAAATCCCGGAGTCGTCCATTAAGGATGATGACGCTCCATATGCCCGGTATATTTCGGAGGGAGTGCCGGGAGAGCTTGTGACAGGAAAACTTGTGCTGGAGCGCTCTATTTTTACCCGTCTGGCAGATGGAATCTACGGACTGAAGGAGATCGGAAAGCATCTGGTGGTCAATTCTGTGGGAAATGGCGATTTGGATCAGAATCACTTTTTGAATAAGCAAAGTGGGAACAGCTATGCCCTTGAAAAGAAGGACGATTATGCCCTGCTGTTCTTCCCGCTAAATAGATTTATAAGCAAAGACGCCTTTGTTGACTACAGGGAGGTATTTAAATATATCTGGAAGGATCTGGGAGCCTATATCGGTGGAAATCCTGTCTTTGTCCGTGATCTGGAGGAAAATATTATAGGGATATCCAATACCCGGGAATGCGGACTGTCCGGCTCATTTTCCCCGGTCTTCTACCCAGTTGCGGATACGGTGTCCATGGAGGAACTGGAAGAACAGTATCAAGGCAGGTTTTCTGGCAAGTATGCGCGTTGGTTTATAGAGAATCTTTCTCCCAAAACAATGTTCGACTACTGTGAGAAAAGGATACGGGGCCAGGGTATCCAGCTCAAGCTGGCAGTGTATCAGATATGCAGGTATATGCAGAACGTGGCAAAGGGAGACTCCTTCTGCGCGGATAACTGGATTCTGACGGCCCCCAGCGGCTCGGGAAAGACGGAGTTCTACAGGACGATCAGGGAATTGTTTGCGAAATATGAGATCCCGATTCCGGTGGTTCAGATTGACTTAAGCCAGATCACCGAGGCAGGGTACAAGGGGAGCAACGTATCCACGATCCCCCAGAGGATTCTTGCCGAGAAACCCGATGCAAAGGGCGTAGCGATCTGTTTTCTGGACGAGGCGGACAAAAAGTTTATTCCCAGCTACGGCAGCAACAATGTGGACAACAATGCGGCGGTTCAGGCAAATTTGCTCACACTGATCGAGGGTACGGAGCTGAAAGTCGATGTGGATGACGAAAAAAAGGACTTTAACTCCAACTATACCATGTTTGTACTGATGGGAGCTTTTCAGAGCGTCAGGCAGCAGAAACAGAAGAAACAGGCAGCAAAACCCCTCGGCTTTACGGCTAGCAGTGAGGCAGCGCACCATGAGGATGACATAGACCGGGTGGCGGATTGTTTCTATGAGGATCTGAATCTGCAGGATATGATAGATTTTGGAATGGGGGAAGAACTTGCGGGGCGTATGGTGCAGGTGGTGAATTTCCATAAGCTGTCCGAGGACGACATGCTGGAGCTTATCAGGTACAAGGTGGGGGAAATCTCAAGCGACATGGGGATTGACATCGGGATGCCGGAAGACGTCATGAGGGCTTTTTTGGATATCTCCTTTGGCAGCCTGGGGGTGAGACGACCACTGAACAGGATCAGGGAGCTTGTGCAGAACACAGTGGCGGAGGTCTTTTTCGAGGGGAGATTTGACAGCGACAGGGACAGGGTGGTCATTGATTCCCTGGACAGCGCACATATTGAGAGGCGTGCGCACAGGGCGGAGTATGATCGCTGAGGGAGAATGCGGAACAGAGGTTCTAAAGGAACTCAAATAGGAGGAAGTTACTATGCAGGAAATATATGATTTGATTATCATCGGCTCCGGCCCGGCAGGCCTGTCGGCGGCGGTGTACGGTATGCGGGCGGGTCTGAAACTGCTGGTCATTGAGAAAAATCCCATGAGTGGCGGACAGGTGCTGAACACCTATGAGGTGGACAACTATCTGGGAATGCCGGGATTTAACGGCTTTGACATGGGTGTAAAGTTCCGGGAACATGCAGACAAGCTGGGCACGCCCTTTCTGGAGGCGGAGGTCACGGGTATTTCGGACGGTGAACTGAAAACAGTTCATACCACGGAGGGGGATCTGCGGACAAAGACGCTGATTTTGGCCACCGGCGCCCGCCATGCGCATTTGGAGGTGCCAGGGGAGGAGGAACTGTCCGGCATGGGCGTGTCCTATTGCGCAACCTGTGACGGAGCCTTTTTCCGGGGTAAGACCGTGGCGGTGGTAGGCGGCGGAGACGTGGCGCTGGAGGACGCGATCTATTTGACCCGTTTTTGCGAGAAAGTGTACCTCATCCATCGCCGGGACGAGCTGCGGGGCGCGCATGTGCTTCAGGAACAGCTGCGGGCGCTGCCGGGAGTGGAGATTCTGTATTCCCATGTGGTGAAGGAGATACAGGGACAGGAGAGCGTCACAGGTCTGCTGCTGGAGGATAAAAAGAGCGGAGAACAGCGCATTCTGCCGGTGGACGGTGTGTTTGTGGCAGTGGGCATACATCCGGAGACGGAGCTGCTCAGAGGGCTGGCAGCCTGCGATGAGGCGGGCTATGTGCTGGCCGGTGAGGACGGCGCCACAGATGTGCCCGGAATATATGTGGCCGGTGACGTGCGCAAAAAACCTCTTCGCCAGGTGGTGACGGCGGTGGCGGACGGCGCCAATGCCGTGACGTCGGCGGCTGCAGCGTTCAGATAAACAAATTATTAAGAAAAATGAACAAAGTGTTTACTGGAAAAAGAAACCATATAAGAGGTTTCTTTTTTCTTTAAGAGTTAAAAAAGCTGATATTTATGGCGCATTAGAGGTTTTTTGATATTTTATAACGGGTGTTGACAATTTGTGCGGAGCGTGCTATAGTTAATGACAGATGTAACAATTTTGTAATTATTTCTATGGTAGATGTAACAATTAGCCGAAATAAATGGAGGATGGAATGCTAAGACGTACAGTGAAAGCCACCGCATATGCATTATCTGCTGTTTTGCTTTGCACCGGCCTGAATATGGAAACATATGCCGCGACGGGAATTTCCTCAGTATTGCCCAGCGGCGGTATCAATATAGCACTTGACAACGGAACGACTCTGGAGAACCTGCAGGACCAGACCGGCAATATGAGTATACCGCTGGAGACAGTGGTAAATGAGGAGCAGGTGAATGAGGCCAAAGCCGCCGCTGCTGCGGAGGCGGCAGCCAGAGAGTTGGCCAAGGAGGAGGAAATGTTTAAGAACCTGGTGATTGCCCAGGTGAGCGCTTATGTAAATGTGAGAAATCTGCCCAGCGAGTCCGGTGAGGTCGTGGGTAAATTGTATAACAACTCTGTTGGAACATTTCTCGCGGAGGAGAACGGCTGGTACAAGATACAGTCCGGCAACGTGATAGGTTATGTAAAAGGCCAGTACTGTGTGACTGGAGAGGACGCCATCAAACTGGCCAGAGAGGTGGGCACCAGGATTGCATCCGTGACCTGCGACGGCCTGTATGTGCGCAAGGAGCCCAGCACAGACAGCAAGATTCTGGGCATGGTGGCCTTTGAGGATGATCTGCTGGTGCTGGAGGAGACGGACACCTGGGTGAGGGTGGACACAGAGGAAGGCGAAGGCTGGGTTTCCAGAGAATTTGTGAATTTACATACGGAATTTGTACAGGCCGAATCCAAGGAGGAGGAGGCAGCCAGACTGGCCAAAGAAGCGGCAGATCGGCAGAAGGCAAGGGAGGCGGCCCGTCAGGCCACCGCGGCACAGGCCACAACGTCTCAGAGTACCAGTTATGGAATCGATCCTACCAGCGTCATCATCAGCGGCGACAGCGAGATGGGTGTGGCAGTGGCCAATTATGCGGTACAGTTTGTGGGCAATCCCTATAAATGGGGTGGCACAAGTCTGACCAACGGCGCAGACTGTTCCGGATTTGTAATGAGCGTATACGCCAACTTTGGAGTATCGCTGCCCCATTCCTCTTCCGCTGACAGGAAACAGGGATATGCGGTAGACAGTTTGGAAAATGCCCAGCCCGGAGACTTGATCTGTTATTCCGGCCATGTGGCTCTGTATATTGGAGATGGCAACATCGTGCATGCGTCCACGAAAAAGACCGGCATCATTATCTCCAAGGCGGACTACAAGAGGATTCTGGCAATCAGACGTATTTTCTAAAAAAATGAGATAAATAGAACAATGGAGAGCATCTTCTGAGAGGAGGATGCTCTTATTTTCTAATAATAAAAAAATTGAAAAAGGGCTTGCGATTTGGACAGGTTGTGCAACTTATCCAAAAAAAACAGAAAAGTTGATAAGCCGTTATTCTTTATATTGTCTTTCGTGAGGAAGTTATCCACCGATTTGAAAACGGAAAATCAGTCAAAACCTACTTATACACGGAGTTATACACCTTATCCACAGGTTTTTAGTCCCCGAAAGTCGATTTTAGCAATCGAAAACAGGAACACACGTTTTGTGCACTTCTCCTGAAAATAGCATTTGGGGTCAAAAAATCAATTTTTCTGTTGACAAATCTGATGTCAAAAACATGTAAAAAACCGGTTAAATTGTTGCAAAATAAATCCGAATATGATATACTTTTTATACAATAAACGGGACTATAAATAAGAAAGGAATGAACTGTATGAAATTTGTGATTGTCGGAAGAAATATTGAAGTAACTCCGGGGCTGAAGGCAGCGGTGGAGGACAAGATCGGTAAGCTGGAGAAATACTTTAATCCTGATACAGAGGCACATGTGACGCTCAGTGTGGAGAAGGAGCGGCAGAAGATAGAAGTGACAATCCCCGTAAAGGGCAGTATCATTCGTTCCGAGCAGGTCAGCAACGATATGTATGTGTCTATTGACCTGGTGGAGGAGATCATTGAGCGGCAGTTGAAAAAGTACAAGAGCAAAATTGTGGACAAGCAGCAGAGTGCCAGCTCTTTCAGCCAAACGTTCGTGGAGAATGATTATATGGAGGACGAGGAGATCAAGATCGTCCGCACCAAGAAATTTGATATCAAACCCATGTATCCTGAGGATGCCTGTATTCAGATGGAACTGCTGGGACACAATTTCTTTGTGTTCTGCAATGCGGAGACGGATCAGGTGAACGTGGTATACAAGAGAAAGGGCGATACCTATGGACTGATAGAGCCGGAGGAGTAAGGTATTTTTGATATTAACCGTGCGTGTGGCGGCGAAATTATAAAAGTGTTACAGGTACACCGGGAGGAATGAGATTTCCTTTCGGTGTATTTTTTTGGATGATTTTTCATATATTTCCAGTGAGAAAATCTACCTGGAGAGGCAATGGACAAGAGACAGAGGGCGCAGTATCTGATGCGGATTAAGAAGGGGATTTTGACAGAGTGTGTACTGGTGGTGATGGCGGTGGCCGTGCTGACAGGGCAGAGAGAACGTCTGGAAGCGCGCAGGGCCGCCAACAATCCCGTGCTTGCCGTCGCAGATGACTACATAAAATGGGTGGATTTCACAGTATCCTATGAGGCGCTGTGCAGCGCATATGATTGGGACGTGAAGACCCACGATACGGAGCATGAAGTGCATTGGGTGGAGCTGTTGGCGTACACAGCCGCTAAGACGGGCGGAGAGTTTGACAAAAATGCGTTAAAAATCATGGAGAAGGCGGCAAAAGCTCTGTCAGAGGGTGAAAAGACGATAGAGGAGCTGACGGAAAAATTACAGTATTACCCCTATTACAAGGAGGCTTATGACGCCGCCATCGGCGGACTGGTGGGGGAGTATGAGGAGGAGAAGGAAGACGGCAGCTATGAGGCGCGGTATGGGCTAAAGGGCTATTTCCCTCTCGCCAGAGGGTTTGACTATACGCATTATGATGATTTTGGCGTCAGCCGCAGTTATGGCTATAAGCGCAGGCACTTGGGACATGACATGATGGGGCTCACCGGTACACCAATAATGGCTGTAGAATCCGGGAGAGTGGAGGCTCTGGGCTGGAACCAGTACGGGGGCTGGCGCATCGGCATCCGCAGCTTTGACGGAAAGCGCTACTATTACTACGCCCATCTGAGGCAGAATTATCCCTATGCGGAGGGGCTGGAGGAGGGCAGCATTGTCACTGCAGGGGATGTGATCGGTTATATGGGGCACACCGGGTACAGCACCAAGGAGAATGTGAACAATATTGAGACTACGCACTTGCACTGGGGGCTGCAGCTGATATTCGACGAGTCTCAGAAGGAGGGGGACAACGAGATATGGATTGATATTTATCCGTTGACCAGATTTCTGGCAAAACATACCCAGACGGCGGTAAAAGTGGAGGGGACGAAGGAGTGGGTGCGGACGAATAAGATAAAGGACCCGGCGGTGGAAGGATTTTAGGACGAATGTACAAAAAGCTATCTGTCGTGGAGAATATTAAAAATATGTGCCACAAATCTTGAAATATTCTGGATTTGTGGCATAATAAGTAAAATGCTCCACATTTAACTTTATTGATTGAAATGCGCGCTTATAATATTATATATCGAGCTGTCAGCAAGTTATAAAGTACCTAACACAGTATCGCTGGCACAGATTGCGATATGTGGTACTAAGGGAAATTGAGGGATACCCCGGATGATGTGGAAGGAACAGTACGGAGAGGAGAGGCGGATATAATGGGAAATAACAGGGAGGACCTCGCATGGGAAGAGGTCAGCACAGAGCATATTATACAGGATGAGTGGATAGATTTCAGGCGGTCGGCATACCGTCTCCCTGACGGAAATGTGTTTGAACCGTATTATAGCTTTAGCCGTAGAGACTATGTGGTCGTTGTGGCATCTGACTGTGACGGAAACTATCTCTGTGTAAGGCAGTTTCGGCAGGGGATAAGAGAAGTTACCACCGAGTTCCCGGCGGGCGGCTTGGAACGGCCAGACGGAAAGGAATATCGCGCGGACGGTGAAGACGCATGCTCTGAGGATGCGCTTGCGGCGGCAAAGAGAGAGTTGTTAGAGGAGACGGGCTACTCGTCATGTGATTGGACACATCTGATCACGATCCCTTCCAATGCCACGATAGCTGACAACTACGCCTATGTGTACATGGCAAAAAACTGCCGTAAGGTCGGCGGACAGGCGCTGGATGAGACGGAGTTCCTGAATGTGGAACTTCACACAGAGCAGGAGATCGAGGAGTTGATCCGCACCGGCGGATTCCAGCAGGCGGTGCATGTGATGGCATGGCTGCTGGCGAAGGAAGAAAGAGTTACTACATAATATTATGTCCCCAGTCGGAAAGCCCTGCTCCGCTCCAGGCGCTCCTTTTGTATTCCCTCAACTCCCTCCTCGGTGGGCAGATAGTAGCGGCGTTCCTTCAGATCCTCGGGCAGACAGGTCATACGGGCCATTTTTTCCTGGGTGTCGTGGGCGTAGACATACCCCTCCCCATAGTGCAGTTCTTCCATCAGATCTGTGGGGGCATTGCGGATTACCAGAGGCACAGGCTGGTTCAAGCGGGTCATGGCGTCCGCCTTGGCAGTCTCGTAAGCACGGTACAGGGCATTGGAGCGCGGAGCCAGAGACAGGTAGACTACTGCCTGGGTCAGGTTTACATTGCACTCCGGCATGCCGTTGAAATGGCAGGCCTGGTAGGCAGCCACCGCCAGAGGCAGAGCCTGGGGGTCCGCCAGACCCACATCCTCGCTGGCAAAGCGGATCAGCCTGCGGGCGATAAACAGGGGGTCCTCCCCGGCCTCCAGCATCCGGGCCAGCCAGTAGACGGCGGCGTCCGGGTCACAGTTGCGCATGGATTTATGCAGGGCGGAGATCAGGTTATAGTGTTCTTCGCCCTTTTTGTCATACAGCAGTGTCTTTTTACCAAGGCACTGCTCCAATGTGTTCTCTGTCACGGTCACGGAGCCGTCGGGGGCAAGCTCCCCGTTCAGCACAGCCATCTCCAGAGTGTTCAGGGCAGTGCGGGCGTCCCCGTCGGCAAAAGCGGCAATGACGGACAGCAGGGACTGCTCCATATGAACCTGTGAACTGCCGAAACTGCGTTTATCTCTCAGTGCCCGGGACAGCAGTTCGGTGAGATCCTCGCTTGTCAATTCTTTCAGCACAAACACCTTGCAGCGGGAGAGCAGAGCCGCATTGATCTCAAAGGAGGGATTCTCCGTGGTGGCGCCGATCAGTGTGATACTGCCTCTCTCCACATAGGGAAGAAAGGCGTCCTGCTGGGCCTTGTTGAAACGGTGGATCTCGTCCACAAACACCAGAGTGCGAACGCCGTAGGCCCTGTTTTCCTGGGCCTGGTTCATGATATCCTTGATCTCCTTAATACCGCTGGTCACAGCGCTGAAATTCACAAAGTCGGAGCGGGTGCGGTTCGCAATGATGCTGGCAAGGGTGGTCTTGCCCACTCCCGGTGGTCCCCAGAAAATCATGGAGGGAATCTGGTCCCGCTCCAAAAGCTGGCGCAGGATTTTCCCGGGACCCAGAAGGTGTTGCTGCCCCACGTATTCCTCCAGAGCAGCGGGCCGCAGGCGGTCAGCCAGAGGGCCGGACGTCACAGGGACATTGCCCGGCGCGGCATTGCTGCCGGGAGCCATATCAAACAAAGACATCTGATTCATAAAACCTCTCCTCTATATGGATATGTTCAAAACTGTACACACAATCGAAAATATGTTCTGTACAGTTTATTCTACCACGAGACGGACAGATATGCAATCAGAGAATGAAACCGGATTTCCTGAACGGTTTTGTAAGAAAGCCGTTGCAAAACAAGAATGGGTATGCTACACTAGAAGTAATGGCAATGACAAAAAAATAACAATCATTGCTGAAACTGCGAAGACAAGCAAAAAAACAAGTTGGAGGAGAAAGAAATGGCAAAGAAAGTAGTATTAGCAGGCGCCTGCCGTACCGCGATCGGTACCATGGGCGGAACCCTGAGCACCACCCCTGCGGCAGAGCTGGGTGCGATCGTTATTAAGGAGGCTTTAAACAGGGCCGGTGTGGCTCCCGAGCAGGTTGACCAGGTGTACATGGGCTGTGTCATTCAAGCCGGACTTGGCCAGAACGTGGCCCGTCAGGCGTCGATTAAAGCTGGGCTGCCTATCGAGGTGCCTGCTGTGACCATGAACGTGGTGTGCGGTTCCGGATTAAACTGTGTGAACCAGGCAGCGCAGATGATTATGGCTGGCGATGCGGATATCGTGGTAGCAGGCGGTATGGAGAATATGTCCATGGCTCCCTATGCCATTCCTCAGGCTCGTTACGGATACAGAATGAACAACGGCACTCTGGTGGATACCATGATCAAGGATGCTCTGTGGGATGCATTCAACGATTATCACATGATTACTACCGCCGACAATATCTGCCGCGAGTGGGGTCTGACCCGCGAGGAGCTGGATGAGTTCGCCCTGAAGAGCCAGCAGAAGGCCGAGGCGGCTCAGAAGTCCGGTGCGTTCGACGCAGAGATCGTGCCTGTCATGGTTAAAAAGAAAAAGGAAACGATCGAGTTTAAGGTAGATGAGGGTCCCCGTGCCGGTTCCACCATCGAAGGTCTGGCTAAGCTGCGCCCCATCAATCCCGATGGCTTTGTAACTGCGGGCAATGCCTCCGGTATCAATGACGGTGCTGCCGCTATCGTGGTGATGAGTGAGGAGAAGGCCAAGGAGTTGGGTGTTAAGCCCATGGCAACCTTTGTGGCAGGCGCTCTGGCTGGCGTTCGTCCCGAGGTGATGGGTATCGGCCCTGTGGCATCCACCAAGAAGGTACTGGCCAAGACCGGTATGAAGATCGAGGATTTCGATATTATCGAGGCCAATGAAGCCTTTGCCGCACAGTCTGTCGCAGTGGGCAAGGATTTGGGCATTGATGTGGACAAGCAGCTGAATCCCAACGGCGGCGCTATCGCACTGGGCCATCCCGTGGGCGCTTCCGGATGCCGTATTCTGGTGACTCTGCTGCATGAGATGCAGGCCAAGGGCGCCAAGACCGGCCTGGCTACTCTGTGTATCGGCGGCGGCATGGGCTGCTCCACGATCGTAAAGATCGAAGATTAATAAGAAAACAGACGCCCGGGGGAGCTTGCTTTGTTCTCCGGGCCGTTTGGCGATAACGGCTTTCAGATAATTGAAAATGGCAATATCATGGGCAAGGCCCATGATATGCGGAAAAGAGGTAAATATGGACTATATTCTTTATGAGCAGAAGGGGCAGTACGCCATTCTCACGATCAATCGGGAGAAGGCGCTGAACGCTTTGAACAGTCAGGTGCTGGAGGAGCTGGATGCCGCCCTGGACGCAGTGGATTTGAATGAGGTGAGATGTCTGATCCTCACCGGAGCAGGGCAGAAGTCTTTCGTGGCGGGTGCAGATATCGGAGAGATGAGCACTCTGACCAAGGCGGAGGGTGAGGCGTTCGGCAAGAAGGGAAACGATGTGTTCCGCAAGCTGGAGACTTTCCCCATTCCTGTGATTGCGGCCATCAACGGCTTTGCGCTGGGCGGCGGCTGCGAGATATCTATGAGCTGCGACATTCGTATCTGCTCCGACAATGCGGTGTTTGGACAGCCTGAGGTGGGGCTGGGCATTACCCCCGGTTTTGGCGGCACCCAGAGACTGGCTCGTCTGGTGGGCGCAGGCATGGCTAAGCAGATGATTTATACGGCCCGCAACATTAAGGCTCCGGAGGCTTATCGGATCGGCCTGGTGAACGAGGTGTATTCTGCCGAGACTGACGCTGAGGGCAACGTGGTGAAGACCTCCCAGGAGGTGCTGATGGCAGCGGCTGAGAAGATGGCGGCAGGCATTGCCAAGAATGCGCCTATCGCTGTGCGCAACTGTAAGAAGGCTATCAATGAGGGCCTGGATGTGGATATGGATCAGGCCGTGGTCATCGAGGAAAAGCTGTTTGGCGACTGTTTTGAGACCGAAGATCAGAAGTACGGCATGGCTTTCTTCCTGGACAAGAACAAGGAGAAGGTCAAGGAGCCTTTCAAGAACAAATAAAAAACCAGCAGAAAAAATCTGCGGAATTATAATTAAGGAGGAACTTATCATGAAGGTAGGTATTATTGGCGCAGGCACCATGGGTGCCGGGATTGCGCAGGCTTTTGCCATGACAGACGGTTATGAGGTGTGCTTATGCGATATCAAGCAGGAGTTCGCCGACGGCGGCAAGGCCAAAATTCAGAAAAACATCAATTTCCTGGTTGGTAAGGAGAAGATCAGCGCCGAGAAGGGCGAGGAAATCATGGGCAAGATCGTTACCGGTTTAAAGGACATCTGTACGGACTGTGATCTGGTTATCGAGGTATGTCCCGAGAGCATGGCTATCAAAAAGCAGACCTTTACCGAGCTGCAGCAGATCGTAAAGAAGGATTGTATCTTTGCCTCCAACACCTCCTCTCTGTCTATCACAGAGATGGGCAACGGACTGGACCGTCCTCTGATCGGTATGCATTTCTTCAACCCTGCTGACAGAATGAAGCTGGTTGAGGTAATCGCAGGCGCCAACACCCCCGCAGACCTGGTGGAGAAGATCAAGGGTATCGCCACCGAGATCGGCAAGACTCCCGTTGAGGTAAACGAGGCCGCAGGCTTTGTGGTAAACAGGATTCTGATCCCGATGATAAATGAGGCCATCAACGTATATGCCGCAGGCGTTGCCTCTGTGGCGGATATCGATGTGGCTATGCAGCTGGGCGCTAATCATCCCATGGGTCCCCTGGCTTTGGGCGACTACATCGGCCTGGACATCGTTCTGGCTATTATGGAGGTCATCTATGCGGAGACCGGCGATTCCAAGTATGCTCCCGCACCTCTGCTGAGAAAGATGGTACGCGCGGGCAAGCTGGGCAAGAAGACCGGAGAAGGTTTCTACAATTACGCAAAATAATGTCTAAATTTATATGAAAGTGGAGGAATAAATCATGGATTTTACATTGTCCAAAAAGCATGAGATGGCGAGACAGCTGTTCAAGGATTTCGCCGAGAAGGAAGTAAAGCCTCTTGCGCAGGAAGTAGACGAGCAGGAGCGTTTCCCCAAGGAGACCGTGGAGAAGATGGCCAAGTATGGTTTTATGGGCATTCCTGTTCCCAAGGAGTACGGCGGACAGGGCTGTGACATTCTGACCTATGCCATGTGCGTGGAGGAGCTTTCCAAGGTCTGCGGCACTACAGGAGTTATTGTTTCCGCACACACCTCTCTGTGCATTGACCCCATTCTGACCTACGGCACAGATGAGCAGAAACAGAAATATCTCCCGGATCTGGCAAGCGGCCGCAAGATCGGCGCGTTTGGTCTGACCGAGCCCGGCGCGGGTACCGATGCCCAGGGTCAGCAGACCAAGGCTGTGCTGGACGGTGACGAGTGGGTATTGAATGGCTCCAAGTGCTTTATCACCAACGGTAAGGAGGCGGATGTTTACATTGTGATCGCCGTTACCGGCAAGATCGAGAAGAGGGGCAAGTTCCTGAAAGAGATATCCGCATTTATCGTGGAGAAGGGCACCCCCGGCTTTACCTTTGGCACCAAGGAAAAGAAGATGGGTATCCGCGGATCTTCCACCTATGAGTTGATTTTTACAGACTGCCGTATTCCCAAGGAGAATCTGCTGGGTCAGCAGGGCAAGGGCTTTAACATTGCCATGCATACCCTGGATGGCGGCCGTATCGGTATCGCCGCACAGGCGCTGGGTCTGGCCGAGGGCGCTCTGGAGACCACCATTGCCTACGTGCAGGAGAGAAAGCAGTTCGGACGTTCTATCGCACAGTTCCAGAACACTCAGTTCCAGCTGGCTGACATGGCCACCAAGGTGGAGGCTGCCAAGATGCTGGTATACAAGGCTGCCCGCAAGAAGGACGAGTACAAGACCAACCCCAAGATTTCCTACTCTGTTGAGGCTGCTATGGCCAAGTTGTATGCCGCAGAGGTTGCTATGGAGGTGACCACCAAGGCTGTTCAGCTGCACGGCGGCTACGGCTATATCCGTGAGTATGACGTGGAGCGCATGATGCGTGACGCCAAGATCACTGAGATTTACGAGGGCACCAGCGAAGTGCAGAGAATGGTTATCTCTTCCAATTTGCTCAAGTAAACAATCGCAATATGTGGATGAATGTCTAAAATATTATAAAAATAAGGAGTGAAAATACAATGAAAGTTATCGTTTGTATTAAACAGGTTCCGGATACCAAGGGCGGCGTCAAGTTCAATCCCGACGGAACACTGGATAGAGGCGCTATGCTGGCTATTATGAATCCCGATGACAAGGCTGGTCTGGAGGCTGCGCTGCGCTTAAAGGATCAGTACGGCGCAGAGGTGACTGTTCTGACCATGGGCCTGCCCAAGGCGGCGGATGTGCTGCGCGAGGCCCTCGCTATGGGTGCTGACAAGGGTATTCTGGTTACCGACCGTGTACTCGGCGGTGCGGACACATGGGCTACCTCCACCACCATTGCGGGCGCTATCCGCAATCTGGAGTATGACCTGATTATTACAGGCCGTCAGGCCATTGACGGCGATACCGCGCAGGTTGGCCCTCAGATCGCTGAGCATCTGCAGATTCCCGTGATCTCCTACGCGCAGGATATCAAGATTGACGGAAACAAGGTGATCGTGCAGCGTCAGTATGACGACAGATATCATGTGCTGGAGGCACAGATGCCCTGTCTGATCACGGCGTTGTCCGAACTGAATGAGCCTCGCTATATGACTCCCGGCGGTATCTTTGACGCCTGTGATGCAGAGATCACCACATGGGGAAGAGCGGACCTGAAGGATGTGGATGACAGCAACCTGGGTCTGAAGGGATCTCCCACCAAGATTGCGAAGGCTTCCGACAAAGTCCGCAAGGGTGCAGGCGAGAAAAAGGTTCCTGAGTCCCCCGAGGATGCAGTTGCTTATATTATTGGCAAGTTCAAGGAGAAACACATCATATAAAGGTGGTATGAGTAATCAGCATATACCCGGAGAGCGCACTGATTCATATCGGGACGCCCAAGCGGCCGGATATGAATCACCGGTCATGTGCGCTGGTAGGGGATATGCGGAACTAATAATAGGAGGTAAACCAAACCATGAATTTAGAAGAATATAAAGGTGTATACGTGTTTGCCCAGCAGGTGGACAACGTAATCAGCGGTATCGCATATGAATTGCTTGGAAAAGGTAAAGAGCTGGCAGCCGCTCTGAATACAGAGGTGACGGCAGTGCTGATCGGTTCTGATGTCAAAAATCTGGCCGATTCTCTTGCCGAGTACGGCGCCGACAAGATTATCCTGGTGGACGATCCGGAGCTGAAGGAGTACAGGACCGAGCCTTATGCTCATGCACTGGCATCCGTTATCAATCAGTATAAGCCGGAGATCGTGCTGGTAGGCGCAACCGCCATCGGACGTGACTTAGGTCCCACAGTATCTGCGAGAGTGGCCACCGGCCTTACCGCAGACTGTACTGTACTGGAGATCGGCGATTTCCCGCTGAACCCCATTCCGGGACAGGAGCAGAAACACAATCAGCTGCTGATGACTCGTCCCGCTTTCGGCGGCAACACTATCGCTACCATTGCTTGCCCGGACAACCGTCCCCAGATGGCAACCGTTCGTCCCGGCGTTATGCAGAAGATCGAGCCGATCAAGGGTGCGAAGGCTGTGATTGAGGAGTTCAATCCCGGATTTACGCCCAACAACAGATATGTGACCATCAAGGAAGTGGTAAAGGCGGTTTCAGACACCGTGGATATCATGGACGCCAAGGTGTTGGTATCCGGCGGCCGTGGTGTGGGCAGCCCGGAGAACTTCAAGATTCTGGAGGATCTGGCAGCAGTTCTGGGCGGCACCGTATCCTGCTCCCGTGCCGTGGTTGACAGCGGCTGGAAACCCAAGGATCTGCAGGTGGGCCAGACCGGCAAGACCGTTCGTCCCCAGATCTACTTTGCCATCGGTATCTCCGGAGCCATTCAGCATGTGGCAGGTATGGAGGAGTCCGATATCATCGTAGCCATCAACAAGGACGAGGATGCTCCTATCTTTGATGTGGCTGATTACGGCGTGGTGGGCGACCTGAACAAGATCGTTCCCCAGCTGACTGCAGCGCTGAAGGCGGCTATGGCTGAGAAGTAAGAGCGCTTACTGCAAAAATACTGAATAAAAGGAAATAGAAAATCCCGCAGATTCTCTCCGAGAGAGCAATTTGCGGGATTTTTGACGTATCCCAAGGGCGCACTGTCCGGCGGGTACATGTTATCCCGGTTCCGCAATGCGGCTGACGCCCACATAGATCTCGGATATCTCATACCAGGTGGGATAGTCCACCACGCCGGTCTGGGGCAGATTGAAGATGCCCTGGAAGGTACGGACGGCGTTGGCAGTGAGGGGACCGTAGATGCCGTCTGCGGTGATGACAGGTATGGCCGGATAATTGCGGGCAATGCGGTTTAGCTGGTTCTGCATCTGCAGCACTTTTTCTCCGGAGGAGCCGACGGTAAGCGAATATCCCGGCCAGGAGGAGGGCACGCCAGAAATCACGTCCGCCGTGTTGATATACATGTCGTTGCCGTAGTAGTAACGTATGATCTCGATGGCGGAGTAACCCTGGTCTCCCAGATATTTGGAGCCCCACTGGCTCAGGCCGGAACAGGTGACTCGCTGGCCGTCGCAGTAGGACGTGAAAATGGGCTGACGCACTCCCGGGCGGGACAGGTAATTGGCAAAAATACTGTCCACCAGATAGTCGATATTTTCATAGGTATTGCGCCCATATATCCACTTTTGGTCATAGGCGGTGGAGGAGGTGATGGTAAAGTTGTAACCCTGATTGCGATACCACTCAGTGTAAACACGGTTTAGCGTGAAGGACATGATTACCAGGACGTTGGCGTACAGCGTCGCCTCCGGCCAGGTGGAGTATATCTCGCAGGAGGCCACGTTTTTGATGTAGTCCTTATAGCGTACCCAGTAGTTGGGGGCGGTGGAATCGGAGGGAACGCCGTCGTGGACGATGATGTATTCGGGAATGACTACCCGGCTCAGAACGATCTCCCCGGTTTCATCCATGGGCTTGATCTCGTCCTCCGGGATTTTGGGCGGATAGTCTCCAAACAGGGTATGATCGGGAATGACTACCAATTTCTCATTTTCGCCTGGCGCCATATCCACAGGATTCATGCGTATGGGCTGCAGGGACAGCTCATCCGCAAAAATCTCGGAACCGGTCACATATACAGGCTCATAGCCCTCGGCCGTGACCATGATATTGTACTCCGAATAGGGCTGTTGGAGATTTTCGGGATTCAGTGAGTAGGCCAGGGGCGGAGCGGGCAGGGTTACCACCTCCGTCTCCCCCGAACTGTCGGTGGTCAAGGTGATGATAGGGCTATTCGGGTCACCGGTATAGGATATGGTGACAGTGGCGCCCTCGATGGGAATGTAGGCCACGGCGGAGATCACGCTGATCCGCAGGGTGCCGGTGCTCCGGGCGTCCATCTCGTCTGCATTGTTCTCCTGGGCGGCTGTCAATTCTGCTTTTTTTACGCTCATAGGATACCTTTCTCTATTCGCTGGGCATTCTTTCTTAATCAATATATGCAGGCAAAAACAGGATGTTACATGGAGGAATGCCGAGGGTATTTGACTTGCCAGCCGTGGCCGAATATGTTACACTGTATAAGGAGAAAAAGGCATTTGAATGCCCGCTGAAACGGGCAGATTGGAGCTGCATGCAGGATTCGTTCACATTTCCCGACGCAGAGCCGCAGGTATTTCCGGCGGCTGGCGGGGACACCAGTCAGATCAGTCACATACACAATATTATGCAGGAGAGAGGGAAATTCGGTTACGAGGAGGGTTCCCTTGATTTTTCATGCACGAAAATAGAGCTTGTTCTGCAGCCGGGGGAGTATTATGAGGGGAGCTTTGGCATAGAGATACGCGGAGGCGGCCCTCCCGTGGGCCAGATCAGCAGTTCTGATATTCGCATGGAGTGTCTGACGCGGGAGCTGACAGGAGCGGACGAGGAGATTGCTTTCTGCTTTCACGGGGAGCATCTGTTGGCGGGCCAGGTTGTCAAAGGCAATTTCTATGTGGTCAGCAGCCACGGGGAGTACAGTCTTCCCTATGTGGTGACAGTATGTGGCAGCGCACCGCCGTCCACTATGGGACCGGTGAAGAATCTGTTTCATTTTGCGAATCTGGCTCGGGAGAACTGGGAGGAGGCGGTGGCGCTGTTCTACTCCCCCGATTTTGAGAATATTCTGGTGGAAAACGACAGACAGTACCATACTCTGTACATGGGACTTTCCTCCAATGCGGGCAACGAGCACAATGTGGACCAGTTTCTCACTGCGATCCATAAAAAACAGCCCATAGAGTACACTCTTGCCCAGCGGGAACTGGAGATTGAGAATCCAGTGGGCGTGACAGAGCTGGAGATCAATGTGATCCGCAGCGGATGGGGCTGTACCCGTCTGCAGGTGACAGTGGAGGGAGAGTTTCTCTTCACGGAGAAACAGATGCTGACAGGCGACGATTTCATGGGGAGCAGCTGCAGGCTGCCGGTCTTTGTGGACGACAGTATGCTGCACGGAGGGCGGAACCTGGGGCGCGTCACGCTGTCCGATATGGAGCACAAATTGGAAGTGTCCGTGTCGGTGTACTGCGGCAGGGTGAGAGCGATGGCTGCCGGAGCCGGCAGAGAGCGGGGGCGTATTCAGATACAGATGATGGAGCTCTACCAGTCCATGCGCCTGAAACAGATCAGCACCTCCATCTGGCTGAAGGAATCGGAAAAACTGGTGGAAACTTTGGTGGCAATGGACGAGCAGGACGTGTCGGCCAGGCTGTTCCAGGCTCAGCTGCTTATCACAAACCAGCGGTATCATGAGGCCGAGTGGCTGTTGGATCACGCTATGGACCTGCTGGAGCAGGGAGAGGGCCTCTATGGGACAGAGCCGGAGGAGCTGGAGGCATATTATCTCTACTTGACCACTCTGGTCAGGCAGGACGAGTCTTACACGGCGCAGGTGACCGAACGGGTGCGCAGAATCCACCATGAGGCGCCCGAGCGGTGGCGTGTGGCATGGCTGCTCTTGTATCTGTCGGAGGAACACTACCGGACGGCCGGAGCCAAGTGGGCTTTTTTGGAGAGACAGTCCGGTTATGGATGCAGCAGTCCGTTGATCTATATAGAGGCTCTGCAGCTGCTTAATATGAATCCCGCCATGCTGCGCAGGCTGGGGAACTTTGAGCTGCAGGTGCTGGTCTATGGCGACAAGCGCAAGGCCCTGTCGCCGGAATTACTGGAGCAGATGTATTATCTGGCGGAGCGGGTCAAGGACTTTTCCCCTCAGCTGTACGCTCTGCTGCGCAGCAGCTACGAAAAATGGCCCCAGGAGCGGGTGCTGAAGGAGATATGCAGGCTGTTGATCAAGGGCAGCAGGGTGACGCCGGAGGCTTTTGAATGGTATCAGAGGGGCGTGGAGGCGGAGCTGCGCATCACCAGACTGTACGAATACTATATGATGGCGCTTGATCTGGACAGGGAGGTGTCTCTGCCCAAGGCGGTGCTGCTGTATTTTTCTTATCAGAACAATCTTGACTATGCCCACAGCGCATATTTGTACCGGTATCTGCAGGAGCACAGAGAGGAGTATATCGATCTGTACGCCGATTACCGTCAGCAGATGGAACAGTTTGTCGTAGAACAGATTCAAAAGGGACATATGAGCCGGGATCTGGCCTTTTTGTATCGGGAACTGTTGACGGAGGACATGATCGGAGAGCAGACTGCGGAGCAGCTGGGGCGCATGATTTTTGCCCATGAGATACGTCTGTCCTGCCCGGGAATCCGCAGGGTGGTAGTCTGCCAGCCGGGGAACCAGATGGAGACGCTCTATCCTGTGACCGATGGCAGGGCTTGGTTTGCTCTGTACGGCAGCAACTGTCTGGTGCTGCTGGAGGATGGGGACGGATGCAGATACGTCCAGGGATTTCAGGGGACGCCGGGGATTCCCTGTGAGTTGGACAAGCTGATGGTGCCGGGACGGCATATCGGCAAGGTGGCAGAATGGGTGAAAAACAGCCCGGAGCTGGATCTGTATCTGTACAGCGGCAGAGAGCTGCCCAAGGAGCCCAGACAACAGCAGGAGGCCAGATGGCTGCGAATCTGGAGATGCGAGGAGCTGGAGCCGGAAGTGCGCCGGGAGGCGTGCGGGAAACTGATGAAATGCTATTATGAGACAGATCAGGTTCAGGCGCTGGACACCTTTCTGGCGGGCCTTTCGGGGGAGCTGCTGGGACAGCAGGAGCGGCAGGAGGCAGTGCGGTACATGGTGATTCGGGGCAGCTATGAGCAGGCTTACGACTGGTTTTGCCGGTACGGGCTGTATGAGCTGGACAGCAGGATATTGGTGGAGTTGGCCGGACAGATGATACAGAGGATGGAGTACACTTCGGACCAGCAGCTGCTAAAGATGGCGGAACTGATTTTTCAGGGTAAAAAATATGACGGCACGATTCTGCGGTATCTGTGTATGCATTATCAGGGTCCCTCCAGGGAGATGCGCAGCATTTGGAAGGCTGCCCGCTCCTTTGACGTAGACTGCCGGGAACTCAGCGAGCGTCTGCTGCTGCAGATGATGTTGACGGGGAGCTATGTGGGGGAGCAGGAGGAAATATTTACCTATTATGTGACCCGGGGGGCCAGACCTGAGGTGGCGGCCGCCTATTTGGCTCAGACCGCCCATGACTATTTTGTCAGGGGAAAGGAAATACAGCGTGAGGTCTTTCGGGAGATTATGCGTCTGCATTGGCATCGTGAGCCGGTGCAGAGGGTGTGCAGGCTGGCCTTTGTGAAATACTACGCACAGCACGGTGAGGAGATCACAGAAGAAATCTACCGGACTGCCCGGGACTTTATCTGTGAACTGATGGAGGAGGGAATCCGGCTGAAGGATTTTCTGGCCTACCAGGGCATGGAGCGGGAGCTGGCGCCCATAATGGACAGAACCTTTATCGAATATCACGGACATCCGGACAGTGTGGTGCGGATTCACTATCTGCTGAGCCAGGAGAACGGGGATGAGGACCTCTATGTCACAGAGGAGATGCGGCCCGTGTACGGGGGCGTCTTCAGCAAGGAGTTTGTCCTGTTCTTCGGAGAGAGTCTGCAGTACTATATCATGGAAGAGCGGGGCAGGGTGGAACAGCTGATGGAGAGCGGTGAGCTGCGAAAGAGCGACTGTGATAGACCGGAGCAGGAGGGGCGTTTTGCCCGGATCGACGATATGGCGGTGAGCAGGAGCCTTCGGGATTATGACGCGCTGGATCAGCAGCTGGAGGAGTTCTATCGCACCGAGTATTTCAACAGACAGTTATTTCGGTTAAAATAGTGTGAGCAGTATGGAGGTGCCGTATGCTGGGAACAGCAGGTGACAAAATTATCATAGGCTATGATCTGGGAAATGAGTTTTCGCAGATCAGCTACTCCTATTTGTCTCAGGACAGTGAGGTGGAAACCCTGTCCTGCGTGGCGGGGGAGGAACATTATAATATTCCCACCATACTGTGCAAACGTCAGGGCACGGGGCAATGGTTTTTCGGCAGGGAGGCTCTGCGCTTTGCCCAGGACAATCCCCAGGAGGCCATTGTGGTGGAGGGCCTGGTGGAGTTGGCAATGGCGGGGGAGCAGGTGCTGATCGACGAGGAAGCCTATGAGCCGGTGGCTCTTTTGACCCTGTTTATGAAGAGGAGTCTGGGGCTGCTGTCCATGGTGTCTGCCCCGGAGCGGGTCGTAGCCATGATGATTACCTGCAGAAAGCTGAGCAGCGCTCTGATTCAGACACTGAACCAGACAGTGACGGGGCTGGGGCTGGGCTATACCAGGGTGTATTACCAAAGCTATGCGGAGAGCTTTTACGACTATATGCTCTATCAGCCCAAGGATCTGTGGTCCTTTCAGACGGTGCTGTTTGACTATCGCGAGGACGGGATCTACAGCATGCGCATGGAGTGCAACAAGCGGACCACCCCGATAGTGGCCTATATCCACCAGTGGATATACCCCTTCAGCGGGGAGAGCTGTCTGCCGGATATCAGCGGGCTGGACAGCGGCAGGGTGGCGCAGCTGGACCGGGAGCTGCTGGAGGTAGTACGGCAGGAGTGCGAAAAGGGCACAGTGTCCGCAGTGTATCTGATTGGAGAGAGCTTTGCGGAGGAATGGATGTCTCAGAGCCTGCAGTATCTCTGCAGGGGCAGGCGGGTGTTTCAGGGGGTAAATCTGTACAGCAAGGGCGCGGTCTATTGTCTGCTGGACAAGCATTTCGGCAGCAAGGCGGGCAAGGAGCATGTGTTCCTGGGCGGAGACAAGCTGAAATATAATATCGGTATGGAAGTGCTGCGCCAGGGGGAGGAGTCCTATTATGCTCTGCTGGATGCGGGAGAAAACTGGTACGAATCGGAATATTGCTGCGAATTCTATGTAAGGCAGGCCGCAGCCATCAGTCTTGTGGTCACTCCCCTGATCTCCGGCGGCGTGACCCGGGTGCCTCTCTCATTGGGAGAACTGCCCCAGGAGCACGAGGTCTCCGAGGAGGATGAGTTCGGGTACTGTGAATTTTCCAGAATCGGAATGAAACTGTATCTGGAGGGAGAGAGACAACTCTGTGTGGAGCTGGAGGACTTGGGATTCGGGGAGATCAGACCGGCCACCGAGCTTACATGGCGGCAGAGGATCACCTGCGGGGAGGACCGTCCGGAGGAGAGCCGGGGCGGTGCGGCGGCAGTGATGGTCTGCGTGGGGGATTACGCCCAGGAGCCGTATGTACTTCCCAAGCTGGGAGTGCGGGTATACTGTATGGAGGAGCTGTGCTACTGTCTGAAAGAAAATGCCTTTTTGTTGGACAGCGCCGTCATGAACGACGGACTGCTTGAATTTATCCGAAAGGATTGCCAGCTGCCCGGCCTGGCGCAGACGCTGTATCCTCTGGTACATCAGCAGGGTTCCCTCAGCGGCTTTGTGTCCCAGATTCTGACTTATGTGGGACTCTATGACCCGGAGACTGTGGGCCAGGTGGAGGAGACGCTGAGAACGGGATCGGGATTGTCGGATTTTGAGAAACAAAAACTCCAGACGGACCATCTGGTGGAGCAGAAAAGATATGAGGAGGCGCTGAGATCTTACGAGCAGCTGCTGGCGCGGATACGGGAAAACCAGGAGATGGAGGTGCCTGCGCTGCAGACGCTGACGGCGGATATTCTGCACAACCAGGGCGTGGTGTATGCCAGGCAGATGCTCTACGGCCGTGCCGCAGAGATGTTCTTGAAGGCATGGAAGACAGGCGGCGGGCAGACGGCATATTTTACGGATTATCTGACAGCCAGCAGAATGTGGCTGCCGGAGCGGGACTATGTGGCTCTGGCGGCGGAATACCCGGACCGGTATCGAGAATCTCTGGAGTTGGAGCAGGCCATGGAGGCCACGGAGCAGGCGTGGAGAGACACGCCGGAGTACAAGCGCCTGGCGCAGCTGCGCATGCGCAGAGCCGACGGGGAGCTGCAGGAGTACTGTGAGGAGACGGATCGGATTTTGCAGACGGTCAAGAACGATTATCGCAAGAGAACCGGCGTAAGGAGATCGGTCAGAGGAGGTTCCCCGCAGAGTGGGATACCGAAAGGTTCTGATTGAGCGTTCTAGCCGGAGGAAAGAGGTTGATTTGAAGATTTTTGATTTTTTTCGCAAAATTTTTACCCCTAAAAGCAGAAGAAAAGTCCAGGAGGGAGAATGGGAGAAACTGGTAAACGCCCGGGACGCGGTGGACTTTGAGAAGGAGGAGGAGCGCAGCCGGTATGTGACAGACTGTCTGGAACAGATTGCGGAGGCGTCCAAGGAGCTGGATATGCTCCAGGGCGAATACGGCAGGGTGACGGCATATCTGACGGATCTGGAGGAGTTGGAGGCGCTGCCGGAGCAGGAGAGGGAAAGCCTGGAGATCACGGCTCACAAGCTGCAGAATATGGAGCGGGAGTACGAGGATTTTGCCCAGCGCAAAAACAGAATGGACGATGCCCTCTATTATCAGATGAAGAACCGGGAATCGGAGCTGGAGGAGGGCATAACAAAAATCCGGGATGCCGAGCAATACGGCACCCTGGTGAAACAGGACCTGCAGCGTCTCGAAGGGGAGAGACATGCCTATGAATACCGCAAAAACGAGCTGCATGGCATGATGGAGAACCTGCGGGGAATGGCGGTGATCTTTTTGACAGCCCTTGTAATCTGTATGCTGCTGCTGGCTGTGCTGCAGTTTGCATTTCGGATGCAGACGCAGATCGGATACTTTATCGCAGTGCTGGCTGCTGCCCTGGCCCTGACAATCCTGGCGGTGAAATATATGGATGCGGACCGGGAGATGGATCGGGTGCTGCGCGATGCCAGGAGGCTTGTCAAGCTCCAAAACAAGGTGAAAATCCGTTATGTGAACAACAAAAATCTGCTGGATTACTATTATATAAAATATGATGTGGACAGTGGAAAGAAACTGGAAAAGCGCTATCACCATTATCTGGAGGAGAAGGAACAGCGCAAGCAGTTTGCGGAGACGGAGGCCAGGCGGGAGTATTATCACAAGCAGCTGATGAGTCAGCTGGGACATTATCACATTCAGTATCCCGAGCAGCTTTCGGGGAATGTATCCGTGATTCTGGACCGCAGAGAACAGGTGGAGAGACGCCACGAGCTGATCCTGCGCAGGCAGTCCCTGCGCAAGCAGATGGAGTACAACAGCACGGTGGCCGCAGAGGCAAAGCAGGAGATCAAGGATATCGTGACAGCCTATCCCCGGTACGCGCTGGAAATCACCGAGATGGTGGACCGCTATGACGGTGGGTACAGGAAGTAGAGGGATTTGAAAGGAGAAATGCATAATTTAACTTGGCAATAACTGCGGGGGAGGAATAAAAATTCCGGTTTATCGAGAATATGTCTGGAGCAGTGAAACCCCTTAATTCAGATAGGGTCTATGGAAGAAAAATTACTTTTTGTACCCAATATAAGTATGGAAATACCTTGATTTATGGATGTTTAGTGCATTAGCGGGGTCTATACACAAAAATTTCGCTTTTTGTCCCATGTTTTGGCGCTAAAGCGGGGTACAAGTGACAAATTTTTCTGTATAGACCCTCACCGCTCTTCCAAGAGACATTTTTGCTCTGAAATTGGTGCCTGCAGTGGATACAAAATGATATTTTTTCTGCATAGACCCCGCAGATAAAAAACAGGCAGAATTTCATATTTTCTTTGGGTTAATTTGGAATGGAAATCTCGTCATATGGAAAAACGACTTGAAAAAATCGGGCTTGGCAAATCGGGATTTTACGGTAACATATAGAGTAGAAAGGAAGATAATTTGATGGGGGTTGGAAAAGGATATTTCATAAAAGTTGTTGAGGATGCAGGAAAATATATTTTTCAGCTTTGGTATGTTGCAAAACAAGAAATGGGTTATTCACGAGCATATAGCACATATAAAGAATGTGAAGAAGGGGTTGAAAAATTCAAAAAGTATCTGATAAATTGTAGACCTACAGAAGAAAATGAGCTTGTGAAGATAATAAAGTTGGGTAGTAGAAACTTCATTTACGAATTTTCGGATGAAAATGGAGAGGTTTTATATACCAGTAGACATATTGAAACGAAGGTAAATTGCAAAAAATCAGCACTACGTACATGTAAAAATTTTGTTGATGCAGACATTAAAGATTTTTTGAGTAAGAGCCACCTATAATTTTATTTTTATAACGGCTTTTTAATGTTCATTCACAAAATGAATGTAGGAAAGAAACCATTTATCGGGTAGAACAATAAATTCATAATTATAGGGAATAGAGGGGTATCTAGTATATTTATTCGTAGAGGTTATTTTTTGTTCTGGACAACGAAAACAGTTGTCTGTAATAGGTATCGTCAAGATGCGGTATTTAATAAATCCAGAGATCATTGGGGGATTACTTTTATTGAATTATCAATTGAAAGGTTTGATGTTTCAATACCTGCAATTATGAAATTCGCTTTTTAAGATTTCCATTATCAAGAAATAACACTAAACTAGTTACTTAAAATCATAGAAAACACTAATCGAGCTGGCGCAGGGAAAATTATTTCAACAGAATATGATTAGTGCAAAAAGGGGATTTGGCTGTTTGTGAGGAAGGTGAGCGAGAATATGAACGAAAAATTAACAGTTGAAAGTATTGATGAAAACATTATTATTTTTAGGATTACCAAATATCAACCGGGAATGCCTGCAACAGAGATTTATGACCTTACCAGGACATGCTGGAAGGTAAATGTGGAAAAAGCGAAAAAGGCAGTTTTGGCGTTTGCTGTCCATAAAGGACTTGTACTTGAAGTTTATAGAATTGCTAAGTGGGTTCCAGGGCACTCTACCTACAACAGCATTCCTGTGTCTGACGAAATAAAAAAGCGGGACAAGCAGGAAGGAAGATGGGAATTTGTAGGCCGCGTAGCCGATAATCTACGAGAGAAATATGTCGGAAAAAATGTGAGCGGTTTTTTCAAAAAAGGTAATCAACATCCGTTCATATATATCTATAAGAAATAAGATATTATTACATTATGGTATGCAAGCTGGCCGCTTGATAACTTCCCGTTTGTAGAACTGGTAAATCGAAGTTTAATGAGAAGTCTGGCGAATTTTCTTTTTGGTCAAGAAAGGAATAAATATTATATGAAATATAAATTAAAGCAAATGTGGAGAAATATTAAGATATATGCTAGTTTACCACATTTTTGGATATTGGGAACTATTTTAGTTCTTTCAATAATTACATGTGCGATTTCAGTAGCGTGTATGAAACTCAATCCATTTCTATCATCTGTGTTTGCAAATATTTTTGCAGGGTTAATAACAGGGATAGTTATTAGTTTGATTTCTACAATAAAATCAATAACATTATATAGAACAGAGTGTATAATTGAATGGCTTGATTCATTGCATAAAGACATATTGAAATATATAAGTATGTATAAAAAAATGGTTTTTCGGAGTCAGAAAGATTTTGACAGCGATGAAACATTATACAACCATATATATGGAACATTATGTTGTGGAAATGATATAAATGTGGCAATAAGTCAAGGAAAGTTTGATTATTCATTACCTTTTGATCCGTATAAATACATGAAAAATAAGTTTGAATATGATGCTATAAATTGTTCTAAAAATAATGATAAACTAAGAGAACAAATCATGCTATTAGATATAAAAAATGTTACAAACAATGAACTGAGAAATTTGTTTGAGGATATGGACAGACAATTAAAAATCTTGAATGGTAAAATCCTGAAACATATTACAAATTTGAAAACAAGAAAGAAAGCAATAAATATTTCTTTTATGTAAGCATCTATTTAAGGGAAAGATGACACTAAAATGATGACACACATAAATTTCTGTTTATCGGAAGAGGAACGGGGCGCTAAAGTATCTCGTGCAAAAATATCTAAGGAGGGACCTTTATGAAAAAGCTGTTCACTGTCATTCGTCAGGGTAAGTTGGACGAGGTGATTCGCATTCTGGACAACAACCCGGACCTGATTTCCTGCCTTGCCGTGGCCCCGCCCAAAAAGGATCACGGTCAGTCCCCGCTGATGGTGGCCATCAAGAGCGACAATCCGGCGGTGGCCCATCTGCTGCTGGATCGAGGGGCGGACGTGAATTTTCAGGATGAACCCAGCCAGCCCCACAACGAATCTTGTCCCATCTGGTATCTTGCCGTGGGCCAGTGCTTTATGCGGGCGGGAGACCATGTGTCCCAGGCCATGAAGAATCGGTCAAAGGAATTTTTCCTGCTGCTGCGCCGCCTGTTGGATATGGGTATGGATCCCAATCAGAAGGCGACATCTGATTTTGGGGTCCCGCAACGCCTGGCAGTATGCATTGGACTAGTATGACAATTTCGCCCGCTCGTCCTATACGAGCTACAATACGGAGGGGGACAAGAGTCACAACCGCCAGCTGAGGGAGATGCTCAAGGCGGTGCTGGACGAGCTGCTGGCTCACGGGGTGGACATCCACGATTACGAATTGACCGAGGAGCGCAGGGCTACCACTTCCCTCCTTATACGCAATCTGGAGGAGGGCCGGGAGCTGTTTGACGGTTTTCATGGCCTGGACCCGGAGAAACTGAAACCTCTTACGGTCAAGTATCGGGGAAAGGAACATATTATCCAGCCCATGTCGGTGGAGGAACAACGTCAGCGGTACGAAATCAAATGGCGGGAGCTGGAGCCAGTTCTCCGCTCTTATCATGAGAAAACACTCTAAATGCCAGTTTACCAAGCTGTAAAATCGGGATTTAATCAAGGGGGATATTCAAATGGAAACACAGTTTTCGAGAGCAAAAGTAATAAGACATATCGTCATCTATGTTTTGCTGTTTTTCGCAGGTGATTTACTTAGCACTGTGGTGTTTGACTTGCTTTATATGGTGGTTAAGTTGCCCATACGAGGACTATATTCTATTTTGCGAACATCGGGCTGTTTCATATTTACGTATTTTTTGTTTTGGTTTTACACGACAAAGATTCTCCATCTGAAAATGAGGGATTTTAGAATTACCTGTTCAATTAAAAAGTGGGCTGTTTTATATGCTGTTATCCTCCCTGCTTTTGTTATTATTTGTTATTTAGTAATAGGAAGATTGACAGTAACAGGGTTAAATGTTGGTGAGATAACTGTGGCCGTCATATACTCTGTCGTTACGGCTTTGAAAGCAGGCATTTTAGAAGAGATGCTGTTTCGTGGATATATTATGAAGTTGCTTGAAAAAAGATGGAACAGATCTCTTGCAATTTTACTGCCGTCTTTCCTGTTCAGTTTATTACATATTCCATCAATGGAAGTATTTAGTGTTGCAGGCGTCTTACTATTAGTTATCAGTGGGACGTTGGTAGGTGTCATGTTTTCTCTTATTGCGTATAAAGGAGACTCTATAAGTAACAGCAGCTTGTTTCATGTAATATGGAATTTTATTTTAGTAACAGATATTATACATATTACAACTGCACAGGGTGTTTATGGAGAGC
>JAAUZI010000019.1 GCA_014804645.1 Lachnospiraceae bacterium
CTATTTAAAACCAAAAGCTTATCGAAAATGCAGAGAACACGGTTTCCTCCCCCTCAACTCCTCTACAATTCCAGAAGGAGCCCCCGAAAAAATTACAGAAAAGGCATCCCCTCCTCCACTCTCACCACCACCTCCTCCCTTTAAAATCCCCGAAAGAAAGAGAGAAAAATACCCGAAAACACTGCATTTCAGAGCACTCTAAGAGGTGCGGGGGAGGAAACCTAAAATGTTAAAAGAGCCTCGCTGGGGGGAAGACCCAGTAAGGCTCTAAAACAGCGTTTTTATTCCTGTTCAGGAAAAAATAACTTTTGCAGACAAGAAAAATAAGTTCTGCATAAACACTTGTTGTGATCGCAAAACTCATTTTTCCCGTATGCAGATTTTATTTTTTCCTCTTCCTCCCCCATTCTATCACAACTCTCCAGAGACTTCCACACTCTATTTAAAATCAAAAGCTTATCGAAAATACAGAGAACACGGCTTCCTCTCCCATCCCTCTACAATCCCAGAAGAATCCCCCGAAAAGAATACAGAAAAGGCTTCCCCTCCCCCACTCTCGCCACCTTCGCCCACTCTACAATTCCAGAAAGAACAAGGAAGAAATACCCGAAACCACTGTATTTCTGGGCTTTCTAAGAGGTGCGGGGAGGAAGCCCGAAATATTAAAAAGAGCCTCACTGGGGGGAAACCCCCAGTAAGGCTCTAAAATAGCTTTTTGATTCCTGTTCAGGAAAAAATAACTTTTGCAGACAGGAAAAATTGGTTCTGCAAGAACAGTGACTGTGATCGCAGAGAGTAGTTTTTCCTCTCTGCAGATTTTTGTTTTTCCTCTCCCGTTCTGCTTCCTCCTCCCATTCTACCACAATTCTCCAGAGATTTCCACACTCTATTTAAAATCAAAAGCTTATCGATTTAAAATCAAAAGCTTATCGAAAATGCAGAGAACACGGTTTCCTCCCCCTCAACTCCTCTGCAATCCCAGAAGAATCCCCGAAAAAATACAGAAAAGGCTTCCTCCTCCACTCTCGCCACAACCTCCACCCCTCCTCACTCCCTTAAAGAAAAAGAGAAAGATACCCGAAAACACTGCATTTCAGGGCTTTCTAATAGGTGCGGGGAGGAAGCCTGAAATAATAAAAGAGCCTCGCTGGGGGGAAGACCCCAGTAAGGCTCTAAAATGGCATTTTTCATTCCTGCTCAGGAAAATTTTATTTTTGCAGACAGGAAAAATTTGTTCTGCAAAAACAGTGACATTACTCCATCTCTATAGTTCCGGGGGGCTTGCTGGTCAAATCGTAAAATACCCTGTTCACGCCCTTGACCTCATTGATAATCCTGCTCATAACCCTCTGCAGCACCTCAAAGGGAATCTCTGCCGCCTCGGCCGTCATGAAATCCACGGTTTTCACGGCCCGCAGGGCAACTGCATAGTCATAGGTCCTCTCGTCCCCCATGACGCCTACGCTCCTCATGTTTGTCAGTGCGGCAAAATACTGGTTCAGTTCACGGTCCAAGCCAGCGTTTGCAATCTCCTCCCGATAGATGGCATCGGCATCCTGTACGATTTTGACCTTTTCCGCCGTCACCTCGCCCACGATACGAACTCCCAAGCCGGGGCCGGGGAAAGGCTGACGGAACACCAGATTTTTGGGAATACCCAATTCCAGGCCCGCCTTGCGCACCTCGTCCTTGAACAGATTCCGCAGAGGCTCAATAATCTCTTTGAAATCCACATAGTCAGGCAGTCCGCCCACATTGTGGTGGGATTTGATCACGGCGCTTTCGCCTCCCAGGCCGCTTTCCACCACATCCGGGTAAATCGTACCCTGAGCCAGGAAATCTACTGCGCCGATCTTCTGGGCCTCCTCCTCAAATACACGGATGAATTCTTCCCCGATGATCTTACGCTTTTTCTCCGGTTCTGTCACTCCCGCCAGCTTGCTGTAATACCGCTCCTGAGCATTGACTCGGATAAACTGCAGATCAAACTGGCCGTTCTCGCCAAAAATGGCCTCTACCTCATCGCCCTCATTTTTTCTCAACAGACCGTGATCCACAAACACGCAGGTCAGCTGCCTGCCGATGGCTCTGGAGAGCAGACCCGCCGCCACAGAACTATCCACACCGCCGGAAAGGGCCAGCAGCACTCTGCCATTCCCGACTTTTTCCCGAATTGATTTAATAGATTCCTCCACAAAAGAATCCATGCGCCAGTCTCCGCTGCAGCTGCAGATGCCTCTCACAAAATTGTACAACATCTTGGAGCCTTCCACCGTGTGCAGCACCTCCGGGTGGAACTGAATGGCATATAGTCTCTGCTCCGCGCATTCTGCCGCCGCCACCGGGCAGTCGGCAGTGGTCGCAATCGCCCTGAAACCGGGCGCCATCTGAGCGATATAGTCGTTGTGACTCATCCAGCAGATTGTGTTCTCCGCCACACCCGCAAACAGCGGGGAGGCATTGTCCACATGAACCTCTGTTTTTCCGTACTCTTTCACAGCGGCCCGCTCAACTCGTCCGCCCAGTACCATCGACATCAGCTGTGCGCCATAGCACAGTCCCAGAACGGGAATGCCCAGCCGAAACAGTTCCGGTGAACAGGTGGCTGCATTTTCCTCGTAACAGCTGTTTGGACCTCCTGTCAAAATAATTCCCTTGGGATTCATGGCCTTGATTTTATCCAAATCAGTCTTATAGGAATAAATCTCACAGTATACATTGCATTCTCTGACTCGTCTTGCCACCAGCTGGTTATACTGGCCGCCAAAGTCGATGACAACTACCAGTTCCTTGTTCATATTTATACCCCCCTGTGCGCTTTAGCGCACATACCAATCAATATTTGAAAATTCATTTTCAAACTTACCTCTTCCCGGCATACCTGTAGTTGGCAGAGCCAACTACGGCTTTATCCATGATATTGCGCCAATCAGTGTTTGCATATCAACTTTCTGCTATTTTCAAATATATACCATTATACTTTTATCACTCCGCAAAGTCAAAGGAAATTACACATATTTTATGCCAGAAAAAATATGCCGCAAAAACCACCACAGATTCCTCTGCAGTGGTTTTGTTATGCACTATTCGATTTCATCCCACATGTTGGTGCAAATATTTCTCTTTGGTTGCCAGTCCCCCCCGGATATGGCGCTCTGATTTGTTCACGTCCAGCACTTTCCTTGCCTCTTTGGCCAGAGTGGGGTTGATCTGCATGAGCCGGTCGGTCACATCCTTATGTACTGTGCTTTTGCTCACGCCAAACTCTCTGGCTGTCTGTCTGACCGTGGCATTGTGGTCAACAATATAATTGGCAATGCTGATCGCACGCTCTTCAATATAATCCTTCAAAGGTAATCCCCTCAGAACACTTTTATACAGTGTATGAGGAGTTTGAGAGAGTTATGCGCTCCGGATATGGGAAATATAGCCCTTGCGTGTGAAGGCAATACCCCCAACCCATACCGCCGGTATAATAACTCTTTTGCGAAAAAACTATTATGCATTAAATACCTGTCCATATCATAAAAGGTATCAATATCAATTTTCCATCAGGACATAGGCTTCTGGAAGAATGCCGCCCATGTACAAGTATTCCCTCATATTCCACCACGGCATATCAGCTAATACTCTGTACCGCATGAAACAGGACAAGCCAATTACCACTACCACCCTTGACACGCTCTGTAATATATTGGAGTGTACCGTGTCAGATATTATTGAGTATGAGAGGCCAAACTGACTGTAATCGTTTTAAAGCCGATTTTCCTTCTTTCTCAGTGCAGTATAGTGTACTGTGTTTCTAATAATGTATAGTTGTTGACCCGTGGCTGAATTTTGGGTATAATATAGTCACGGTTATTATTTATGGATATGCAAAACTTGAATCGGAGGTAATTATATGCAGATCATCCCTATGCGTGATTTAAAAAATACAGTCGAAGTAGAGCGCCGCTGTGCCGAAGAGAACGGCCCCGTGTATGTAACCAAAAACGGATATGGGCGCCTAGTAGTTATGGATATTGAGTATTATGAGCGCACTATGCAGAAAATGTTTGAAGCTAAGTCAATCATGGAAGGATTAGAAGATGTAAAAGCTGGCCAAACCTTAGACGGTGATACGGCAATTAGCAGTATAAGGAGCAGATATGGGATCTAAATTCAGATATCAATTAACCCAAGCAGCAGATGCCGATTTAGATGGAATCGTCTCATACATTGCCGTGGAATTGTCCAACCCGAAAGCAGCATCAGATTTTGTTGACAAACTGCAGGATGCCATTGAGGAGGCAAGATCGTTTCCTCAAAGTGGTTTATCGGTTGTAAATGAATTTTTGGTTGATAAAGAAGTACGAAAGAAACTTGTAGGAAATTATATTATGTATTTTCTGCCTGACTATGCAAAGGAAACAATCTATATATTGAGGATTATCTTTGGCAAACGAAATATGGATGAAATTTTGAGGCAGCTGGATTTAACGAACTAGGGAAGTTCAGCAAAGACAGAGACCAGGCTGCTCTGCCCTTTGCCAATCTCTTACTTGATCGTCCATATTATCCGTTCCATTTTATTACTGCCATATAATCCTTCAAAGATGATCCCCTCAGAACACTTTTATACAGTATATGAGGAGTTTGAGAGAGTTATGCGCTCCGGATATGGGAAATGCAGCGCTTGCGTGTGGTCATTGTTGTAACATTCAAAAGACTTACATCTGCAAATTAATTAGTTACCTAACTCTTCTCTTGGCAAAATTGATATTGTCCTCAGAAAAAATCCGTATGCTAGGTCGCCCTCCTCGTATTATATAGTCATACCCACTCTTTACCTATTCTAGAGTATAGAATATTTGAAAGTTCTTTCACTTCCCAACGAAAACCGCCCTTTCAGAAAAATGTGTTCTTTATAGTCTGATTTTTTCAGAAAAATGTGTATTCTATCCATTGAAATTTCCAGAAAAATGTGTAACAATAACATTATCCACTTAGAAGGAGGACAATACACTTGAAACGTAATGCAATTCAAGAATTAATAAATTGGAAATCCAGCGAGGAACGAAAACCGATGGTGCTAAAAGGCGCGCGACAGGTCGGCAAAACATGGCTCATGAAGGAATTTGGGCAAAACTACTATGGTAGCTTTGTCTACTTCAACTTTGATGAGGAAGATGAACTAAAATCCATTTTTGAAACTAACAAGAATCCTCACCGAATTATCGACCTGCTTTCCATGATTGCCGGTAAAAAAATACATCCAAGTGAAACGCTTATCATTTTTGATGAGATTCAGGAATGTCCGGAGGCACTGAACACGCTTAAATATTTCAAAGAAAAAGCGAATGACTATCATGTCATTGCTGCCGGTAGTTTGCTCGGAATGCTTCTTGCAAAACCGAAATCCTATCCGGTTGGTATGATAAATCTTCTTGACATCTTTCCACTGACTTTTGATGAGTTTCTTAATGCAACCGACCCGGCTCTTTATGCCTATTATGAATGCATTCAAAAAAACCAGGCGATTGAAGAAATTTTCCACAATCGCCTGCTTGAGGCGTATAACTACTATCTCATCATCGGTGGTATGCCGGAATGTGTTGTTTCATGGATAAAGTACAAAGATCCGACAAAAATATCTCAGATACAGCATGAACTGATTGAGGTCTACGAGAATGATTTCTCTAAACACAACGGAAAGGTAAACAGTGGACGCATACTTATGGTCTTCCGCAGTATCGTTGCGCAGCTTGGCAAACCGAATGAAAAGTTCATGTACGGAGCTGTCCGCGAAGGCGGCAGAGCGCGCGACTTTGAAGAGGCCATCGAATGGCTTGTCTCAGCCGGTATGCTCAACCGTGTTTATAACGTTTCCAAAATGGAGCATCCCCTTTCGGCTTTTGACAAGCTGGATCAGTTTAAACTTTTTGTATTTGACACCGGGCTTCTCAAACATATGGCCGGTATTGACAACAGCGCAATTCTTTTAAAGACTGACTACCAATTCAAAGGGCCTTTGACCGAAAATTATATTTTACAACAGTTTCACGGACAGTTCACAGTTGAGCCTCGCTACTTCTCCGATAAAAATAGTGAGATTGATTTTGTGCTGCAATACGGCACTGAGATTATTCCCATTGAAACAAAGGGCGGCGAAGACAAGTCCGCCCCCTCCTTCAAAAAATACATTGCCAATCACCATCCCGAACATGCGCTTCGTTTCTCGAAGCGCGGCTATCGGAAGGATGGATATATTACAAATCTTCCCTTGTACCTTGCCAGAAAAACGAAAGAACTGCTTTGACAATTTAGGCAATCCCCCCAACCCATACCGCCAGTATAATAACTCAAATCCAATCAGTACGAACAGTACGTTCATTTCCTCCCCCTTTCTGCTATAATAAAAACACCGAAGGCGAAAGGAGACGAACATATGAATTTGAAACTTGCGGAGAATATACGGTCATTCCGAAAACAGCGGTCGCTTACCCAGGAACAGCTCGCCGAGGTGCTGGGCGTGACCGTTGGCGCCGTGTACAAGTGGGAGGCCGGGTTGTCTATCCCGGAATTGAATCTGATTATGGAAATTGCGGACTTTTTTGACACGTCGGTGGATGTTCTGCTGGGCTATGAGATGAAGGACAACCGGCTGCGGACCACCGTGCAGAGATTGAAGGAGTACCGCCACAACAAGGACCACGCGGGACTTTCCGAGGCGGAAAAAGCGTTGAAAAAATATCCCAATGCCTTTGACATCGTCTATAACAGCGCCATTTTATACAAGGTGTTCGGACTGGAAAATCAGGATGAAAAGCTGTTATATCGCGCACTTGAGCTGTTGGAAAATTCCCGGCTGCTGTTGCCTCAGAATACGGACCCGGAGATCAGCGAGCTTACCATCTATGGCAGCATGGCGAGGATATATCTTGCGCTTGGCGAGAGCGACCAAGCTGTCGAACTTTTGAAACAGCACAATGCGGGAGGCATCTACAATGATCTGATCGGCCTGTCGCTGGCGTCGGACTGCGGCCGCCCTGACGAGGCAATGCCGTTTCTAGAGCGGGCTCTGCTGGAAGACATTGCCTCCCTCATCCATGTTGTTATCGGCTATGTGAATGTGTTCTGTGAGCAGGGCGGCTACTCTTCCGCTCAGGACATCCTGCTCTGGGGAATAAATGTTCTCTCGGGTCTTAAGGATGCAGACAAGCCCAACTTCCTTGACAAGATAAGCAGCATGTTCTTTGTCTGTCTCGCCTACTCACAGAGCAAGGCGGGCGACAGCGCCGCCGCATATCGCTCTCTCCATAATGCAAGGGAGATTGCACAGCGCTTTGACGCCGCTCCCGACTATGAGGCAAACGCAGTTCGATTTGTGACCCACGGGGAAGAGGCGAGCGTCCACGACGATCTCGGGACGACGGCGGCAGACGGCATACAGAAAACCATTGCCTCTTTTGCGGACGAGACGCTGTCCGCTCTGTGGAAGGAGATGACCGAACATGAAAAATAGGACACTTAAAAATAAGCTTGTGGCAAAATTCTATCACAAAAACATTCCTGTCCTCTGCGTTGCCGTTTTCGGCGCATTGGTTGCCGGTTCTCTCAACTTGATTTTGTCATGGATTGTGCAGCAGCTCATTGACACGGCATCGGGCGGCCTGAATGCTTTGCCCCTTAATATACTTGCATGGATCAGCGGCGGCTTTGTGCTGCTTTGCATCGTGGCTTTTCTGCTGGACTACATCTCACAGCCGCGTTTTATAGAGCGCGCCATGAGGCAATACAAGGACCTTGCATTTCAAAAACTGACAGAAAAAAGTATTTCGTCCTTTCGCGATGAAAGCACAGCGACCTACCTTTCGGCGCTGACCAACGATGCGGCGAGCATTGAATCAGACTATCTCGCCCAGCAGCTTTCCCTTATTTCCAAGACCGTAACCTTCGTCGGCGCGCTGGGCCTGATGCTCTGGTATTCCCCGCTGATGACTCTCATCGCCGCGGGCATAACGATTTTGCCCTTTATTGCGTCCTTGCTGACGGGAAACAAAATGGAAAACGCAGAGCGCAGGGTTTCAGACCAAAACAGGAACTTTACGTCTGCCTTGGGCGACTGCCTCAGCGGATTTGCTGTGGTCAAGAGTTTCAAGGCGGAAAAGGAAATTTTTCGGCTGTTTGCCGCCAACAACAGGGCGCTTGAGGGAGAAAAGTTCAGCAGAAGGCGCATCAAGACCATCGTGGGCATGATTGGCGCTGTGACTGGCATCCTCGCACAGCTGGGCGTATTTCTGGTCGGTGCGTATCTCGTATTGTCCGGCTATGGGCTGACCCCCGGCGTTGTAATCATGTTCGTGAACCTGATGAATTTTATGATACAGCCCATCGCCGAACTGCCGGGGCTGCTGGCAAGCCGCAAGGCAGCTCTCGGTCTCATCGACAAGCTGGCGGCCGCGCTGGAAAAGAATCCCACCCCTGCGGGGAACACGGAAATCTCCCGGCTTGCAAGCGGTATCCGCCTTGAAAATGTGTCCTTTGGCTATGACGAGGACAAAATCGTTCTGCATGACATTTCCGTGGCATTCGAGTCCGGCAAGGCGTATGCTGTCGTCGGCGGCAGCGGCAGTGGAAAATCCACGCTGCTCAATCTGCTTATGGCAGCCAGCCTCAATTACGATGGAAAGATTCTGTTTGACGATACGGAACTGCAAAATATCGCCCCGGAAACTCTGTACGAGCTGCTCTCCGTCATACAGCAAAATGTTTTCGTGTTCAATGCATCCATAAAGGATAACGTCACCATGTTCCGCAGTTTCCCGCAGGGAGAAATCGACCAGGCCATCGCCCATGCCCATTTAAGCGGGCTGTTGGCAGAGTGCGGCGAAAACTACCTCTGCGGGGAGAACGGAAACGGACTATCCGGCGGCGAAAAACAGCGGATATCCATAGCACGGAGTCTTTTGAAAAAATCCTCCGTGCTATTGGCCGACGAAGTGACAGCGGCTTTGGATGCGCAGACGGCATACCAGGTCTCGAGCGATATCCTTGACCTGAGCGGCATCACACGCATTGTCGTGACACACACTCTGGAGGAAAACCTGCTGCGCCGATACGACGGCATCGTTGTTCTGAAAAACGGCCATATTGTGGAAACCGGCAGCTTTGACGAACTGATGGCAAGAAAAGAATATTTCTACGCCCTGTTCACCGTGGCACAGTAGAGCGGAGCATACCTCAATTTCCGATGACTGCCTTGATCCGTCTGACCCCCGCCGAGGACGCCTCCTCCTTCAATATCCGAAAGGAGCCTAATTCCCCTGTGTTCTGTGCATGAGGGCCGCCGCAGATTTCCTTGGAATATCCGGGGATGGTATACACCTTCACCCTCTCCCCATATTTTTCGGAAAAGACGCCTATTGCCCCGGCAGCGTAAGCCTCCCGGGGCGTCATCTCCTCCAGGACAACATCTATCTTCTTTTCAATGGCCTCATTCACGATCTTTTCCACCTGTGCCAGCTCTTCCCCTGTCACTTTCCGGCCAAAGGAGAAATCGAACCGCAGCCGCTGAGCGGTGATATTGCTGCCGCGCTGGGACACCTCCTCCCCCAGCACTGCCCGCAGGGCGCCGTTTAAAAGATGCGTAGCTGTGTGGAGTCTGGCCGTCTGCTCGCTGTGATCCGCCAGTCCTCCGGCAAATTTTCCCGCTGCGCCCTGCCGGGACTTTTCCTGATGCTCCCGGAATCTGGCATGAAATCCCTCCATATCCACCTCTACCCCTCTCTCCTGGGCAAGTTCCACCGTAAATTCAATGGGAAAACCGTAGGTGTCATACAGTTTAAACGCCAGCTCCCCGTCCAACACGCCGCTTTTTCCCACATTTTCCAGATATCTGCCCGCCTTTTTCAGCCCCTCGTCCAGCGTCTTGGAAAACAATACATACTCCTTTTGCAGCTGTTCCAGGATAAAGCCATGGCTTTCACCCAGCTCGGGATAGGTCTCCTCATACTGCCCAATAGTGATCTCCGCCAGCTGGCACAGATGGGCGCTGCCAAGCTCCGCCTGTTTCAGCAGACGGATAACCCGGCGGATCAGCCTCCTCACAATATAGCCCTGCTCCGTATTTGAGGGCGTGATCTTTCTGGGGTCTACGAGGATAAAGGAGATTGCCCTGATATGCTCGCACACAATCCGCCGCTCCCTAATGGGCATCTGTCTCCCCGCCTCCTCCAAAAATTCATTCAGCCTTGTCATCACAGGGAGAAACAACTCTGTGTCATACACATTGGTCTTTCCGTTGAAAATCGTGAGTACGCGCTCCATCCCCATGCCGGTGTCCACATTTTTCTGTTTCAGCACCTCAAACTTGCCGTCCGCAGTCTTGTTATACTGCATAAATACGTTGTTCCATATTTCCACATATTTCCCACACTTACAGGCGGGGCCGCAGCCGGGACCACACTTGGGCTTTCCCATGTCATAAAAGATTTCCGTATCCGGCCCGCAGGGTCCTGTCTGTCCCGCCGGGCCCCACCAGTTTTCCTCCCTCCCGTAGCGATATACCTGCTCCTGTTTCAGCCCTTGTGCCATCCAGATCCGCTCGGCCTCCAGGTCAGCAGGCTCCGTTTCATCTCCCTCAAACACCGTCACAGCCAGTCTCTCCGGCGGGATATGGAGATAATTGGTCAGAAAGTCATAGCTCATGGCTATGGATTCCTCCTTGAAATAATCTCCCAGCGACCAATTTCCCAGCATCTCAAAAAAAGTCAGATGCATGTCGTCTCCCACCTCGTCGATATCCACTGTTCTGACGCATTTCTGCACATCGGTCAGACGCTTGCCCGCAGGGTGCTTTTCCCCCAGCAGATACGGCATCAGCGGATGCATTCCGGCGATGGTGAACAACACCGTGGGATCATTTTCCGGCAAAAGCGACGCCGACGGAATCTCCGCATGCCCTCTCTCCTTGAAAAAATTCACATACATGGTTCTCAGTTCCTTTGCTGTCATACGCTCTTCCTCCTATTAGAGTTCCGTAAGTGCCCTTCCAGTACCCTCTCTCTGCGGAATAATCCCTGTCCTTAAATGCGGCCAGCGATTATCCGCGGCACTGTTCGGGCGCTTACTGTTTTAGAGTTCCGTAAGTGCCCTTCCAGTACCCTCTCTCTGCGGAATAATCCCTGTCCTTAAATGCGGCCAGCGATTATCCGCGGCACTGTTCGGGCACTTACTGTTTTTGAGGTTCTTTAGAACCTCTGGGTTCCTCTGGAACCTCTGGCTTCCTTTAGAACCTCCGTGCCGCATATCCCTACCGACAAAAAAAGCCCCAAGCCGATATATTATCAGCTTAGGGCGAATTTAACATCCGTGTTACCACCTAATTTCAGATTTCTCTGCACTCTGTCAGTACGGGACTGCTCCGATACTGTTTCCTGCGATAACGGGGGAACTCCGTTGAAGCCTACTCAGACATCTGTCCGTCCTTTCGGTCCACGGCTCAGAGGCTGCTTCTGCACCGGTTCAATGAAGATTCGCACCAACCATCTTCTCTCTGTAAAATTCCCGACACGTACTACTCCTCGTCAAAGCCTTTTCTATTTAATGAAAAAACTATAACATTCAAAGCCCGTTCTGTCAACCAATTTTTAAATGGCATTCACGGTGTCCAAGTTTTAAACCTTGTCGATATATTTATCCCCGATCTGCACTGTTTCGTCAAATCCAACGCCCTGCTTTATCCTGTAAACTTACTCATTTAAATACAATGTCACCCGATTGTCAATTTTGCGTACGGTTTCCTCAAGAGTTGCGTCTCCCGTGAAATACATGCCTGCCTCCTCAGATATTATATTTGTTATGGGGCTGAAAGTTATACAGATCTTGGAGTGTGTCACCATATATCTCAGGTTTTCAAAATCTTCCTCGGTAGGCGCATAACTGGTGAAGGAGATACCGAATTCCGCGGCCATCTTTTGGTTGTCCTCCCTGCTGGGATAAGAGGTTTTCAAATAGCGGTCAAAGCTCTCTTTTCTCACGGGAAATGCCCAATCAATCTGATTCTGACAATCCTCCGATAAGATATATTCCAGAAAATCCCAGGCTCCTTCTTTGTTTTGAGATTTCTGGTTCATGGCAAACATATTGGTGGGAGTCATCTCATAAAAGGCGCCGTCCCAGCCAGGGTTCCCTACCCAATAGCAGCCCATGGTTTTCAGATTTTGGCACATCCACAGGTACTGAGCCATATTGTTTATATAGTAGTCGTACAAAAAAGCCGGGGATTCATTACTGTTACGGGCAAGGGCTTCCGGATAATGGGCTTCCCTCCCTGCCTCGGCGCAATTTTCCAGTATCCAGCGAAATTCAGAGCAGTCAAAATGACTCGTTTTTTCTTCATAGTCCACATAGCGCTCATATTCGCCATACCGCGCCATCGTGCAGTAGCGGAGCAGCGATGTGCTCGGCGTGCCAAAATACCACAGTTCCTCCTGCTGCTCTGCCAGTTGGATAAGTTTTTGCGGCGTCCATTCCTCCGCCGCAATAGGCTCTTCACAAGCCTGCGCGTACAGGGTAAAAGAGGGGATCACCAACACCTTTTTCCCCATAGGCTGCATACCGTTCCAGACTTCATCCAGAATGGATTCCCCGGCGACTTTCCGGCTTGTGGTATAGTAATCTGACAGATCACAGAAAGTTCCCTTGTCCGCAAGGCTCCGCACATAGATGCCGCCAACCTCGATTATGTCCGGGCCGTCTCCCCGGAGCAGCTCTAACTCAAACGCGCTAAGACTCTCCGTCACATCCTCCTGCCCATCACCATAGGGAATAAGCTCAATGCGGTACTCTTTACTCTGTCTGTTGTACAGGTTCACAAGCATTTCCAGATACTGGTCTGTGCCCACATATCCCAGGGTAACAACCTCCTTTTTGCCGTATTCCCGGCGGTCTTCGTCTTTGACGGAAACCATGGTGACTTCGGTTGACCCGTGCCCCAGAAGTGTTCCGGGAACAGGGCACATAAGATACCATTCCCCGTCACCGCAAAAGATGTCCCACAGACGGCGATAGTCCACATTCATATATTCATCATTCCATCTCCACTTGATCTCCGTATGCCCTGTCTCGGGGTCATAGACCCACAGTCCCTCATCTGTACTCAGATAAATGCCTTCATCATGTCCGCTATACACGCCCAACGGCCTGAAGGGAAGAACATAGCATTGGGAGGTTTCCTCAATGTTTGCCAGAATGGGCTCTCCCTCACCGGTGATGCAATAGCTGTAGACCCGGCCGTTTTTTCCCGCTGCAATGCCGTCAAGGCGCTCCAGCTCACAGGCATCCATCTGTAGCATATTTCCATTTTCGTCAAACAGTATCACAAGGCTGGCCGTGCCATGGGTATAGAGGGCCAGTCTGCCGTCTGTCGTGGCTATGCCTCCCTCTATGGACAGCTCGGTGACGGAATTGTGGCGTTCTATATCTGCCCACTGCGAGGCATCCTGATCTGCACGCCACAGCAGATTCCCGGTTTCGTCATATTTTTCCAGGAAAACAGAGCCCGTCTCCTTCCACAGCGCAAAGCAATGGCTTTCCCTGTCCACTGCCAATGCCAGGCAAATGGCGTTTTCCTTGGACAGAAAGACTTCCCCCTCGTAATCCCTGCTGATCTCGCCCCGCAGGATCTGGTACATGCCGTTGCTTTGCCTCGATATGTAGAACCATTTTCCATCGGTAACATAATGTTCCAAACCATCCAACTGAATGGGGAGTTTCATCTGCTGAAAACTTGCCACTGCGACCTGGCCTGTTTCCTGCAATGTTTCGATCCCTGTTGTTTCCCCTTGCTCACCGCAGGCAGACAGTCCCAATGCTGCCAGCAGAGATATGATAAGAAAAATTTTTTTCATGAATGGCTCCCCTTAATTAACTCAATATGTATTGCCTTATCCAACTGTCCGATCTGACTCTCTGGCAGGAAAGTCAGACCGGCTTAAATAACATATGACACAAGTTATTGATTCAGGATTCTGGCAGGATCACTCCCGGCTTTGAGTGGATCTCTGTACTTGTTATCGCTTGGATTCCTCTATCCCACTCCTTATTGCACACCGAACAATAGGTGACAACTATGCGCGCCACTACATCTTTACACGTGATCGTGCATCCCGCATGCGATTGGCATGGTATCGTAAAATCTGCTTGCGGTTCATATTCGGTTCTGGTTCTTAAAAACCCCGGACAATTCGGAACAGCACAGGCGGCCGATTGAGTTTAAGCAGCATTTGCAGACATTGTTCCCCCAAAAGTAAAACATACAATCAGTACAACTAATGCAATTCTTTTCATTTGTTTCTCCCTTCTGCATAGAGGGTTGTTTACTATATTTAATAACGAAATCATCTATAATTCCGCATAAATTTTCTACTTGCGCATGATCTCAATAAAAAATATGCAACGGAATCTCCTCACCCCAATCGTATAAAGTACCAACTAGTTATCTTTACCGTTATTAAAATTCCTGTGCTATTACGAAATATTCTCGACAATTTTTTCATACTTCTTTCACATTATAAATGCGTATAAGACTTGTGTTTCAAAAGTATAATGGATATCTAAATACATGTCAATAAAAATATGATACGACAACGAAGGTTGGATTTAGGGCTGACCCAGGAACAGCTTGGCGAGGGAATCTGTGAACAGGCAACGATCTGCCGTTTTGAAAAAGGAACACAGACGCCGACGCACAATCGGGTCAAAGCATTGCTCCAGCGTCTGGGGTTGCCCGGAAATCGGTATTTTGCATTTCTCAGCAAAAATGAAGAGATGTCTGAAATGTTACGAAACGATATCCGTAAATTAGAAGTACTCTTTCATCTGTCTAATCCAAATTACCCGCCAATATATATTATACAACAGAGTCTCCGTAGATTGTCCCATTAAACCCTATGAACCTGCCGAACAAATTACAATTCTGATAAAGGCAATCCGGCTAACCGTCCCCCGTTTTGAACTGGATGCTATACATAGTTTTCACTTTAGTGACGACGAGCTAAACATAATTGGCCTATTGGCTTATTCCTATTTAGAACTGGGGCAAAACAGGACAGCAATTTCTATTTATCATCAATTGTTCCAGTATATGAAAAAGAATGGTCTGCAATCGCAATCCTGTATCAGACTTTTTTGTCGGATTGCCAGTCTTTACGCAAAAACATTAAGCGCAGAAAAGAGATATGAAGAAGCGATTGAAATCGCAGAATTGGGATGGAATGCCTGTATAGAACATGAACACTATCTGTTTCTTCCGGCCCTTTTGACAACTCTCGCTTCATGCCACTACCTAAAAGGAAACAGGGATCAAAGCACTGCATTTTATTATCAGGCTTACTACCTTCTCAAATCCATCAAGGCTGAGCGCTTTCTCCCCCTTCTGAAAGAAGAAATAAAAGAGCGCTTAAACTTAGAAATTCCCTATTGAACACGCAGTTACTCTCCCCCTTGAGCAGACATACCGCCCGCCCAAGGGGGAATCTATTTTACTCTATAAACTCTCAGGCGATATCCTCCATCTGCGCCGTATACAGCCTGTAATAATACCCCTTCTTTGCCATCAGTTCCTCGTGGGTGCCGCACTCCATGATACCGCCCTGGTCGATATACATGATCTTGTCGCAGTTCTTGATAGTGGACAACCGGTGAGCGATGATAAAGGAAGTCCTGCCCTGGAGCATGGCGTTCAGCCCCTGCTGCAGCGCCCGCTCAGTCTGTACGTCAATGCTGGAAGTCGCCTCGTCCAACACCAGGATAGAGGGGTCCGACAGCAGAGTCCGGGCAAAGGAAATCAACTGTTTCTGCCCTTGAGAAAGCAGAGAACCGCGCTCCTTTACCTCCGTCTGATAGCCATCCTGCATGCGGCTGATAAAAGCGTCCGCACACACCGTCTGGCTGGCCCGCCTTATCTCCTCCATGGTGGCGTCCAGCTTGCCATAGCGGATATTGTCCTCGATGGTGCCGGAGAAGATAAAGCTGTCCTGCAGCATAATACCCATCTGGGAGCGCAAAGACTCCAGCGTCACCTGGGAGATATCCTGCCCATCGATCAGAACCCGCCCACTGTTCACATTGTAAAACCGGGAAACCAGATTCACAATGGTACTCTTTCCGGCGCCTGTAGGCCCCACCAGCGCCACACTCTCGCCCAGCTCCACGGTAAAGGACAGATCCTCCAGCACATTCTTGCCCTCCTCGTAGGCAAAGGTCACATGATCAAAAGTCACCTGGCCCCTGATGGGCGGCATCTGCACCGCATCCTCCGCATCCGCCACCGTCACCGGCTCATCCATGGTCTCAAAGATACGCTCCAGATACGCGATATTGTTGATAAAATTGTTAAAAATATTTCCCAGGTTCATAATGGGCTGCCAGAATCTGGCTGCGTAGGAGGTGATGGCTACGATTACGCCCAGTTTCACATTTTCCGGTCCCATGACCAGCAGACCCACAATAAACACCGCCGCTCTGACCCACACGGAGATATTGTCGATGCCGGGCCACACCAGATTGCTGAACTTTGCCGCCTGCATCCATGCGCTTCGGCAGCGGTCGGACAGAATACCAAAAGTCTCGGCGTTCTCGTCCTCTCTGACAAAAATCTGAGTGATTCTGGCCCCTACAATGTTTTCCTGCAAGTAGGCATTCAGGTTGGAATTCTTGTTGGATACCTGCTGCCACGCCTTTCTCTGGCGTTTCTTGATATATAGCAGAAATACAGCCAGCACCGGCACGCCCGCCAGCACCACCAGAGACAGTTTCACGTCCACCAGAAACATGAAAATCACAATAAAGATCAGATTCAATATCTCTAGCACCACATTGATCAGTCCGTTGGAGAGCATGTCGGACACGGAGTTTACATAGTTTACCACACGTATCAGAATCTTGCCGTGAGGTCTGTCGTCGTAGTACTGAAAGGGAAGTTTCTGCAAATGCGCAAACAGGTCCCTGCGAATATCAAAGATAATGCCCTGTCCCACCCGTACCATAATCCGGGAGCGGACGGTGGTAAAGAGGACGCTGACCGCATAGGTGCCCAGCAGCACCAGCACCAAGGTCACCAGCATGCGCATATCCTTGTCCGGAATCGCCTCATCCAACGCCTTCTGGGTCAGCATCGGTCCAAACAACGCCGTAACGCCGCCGATGGCACTGAGGCTCAGGGCCAGTATCATTTTTCCCAGATATTTCTTAATGTAGACGGATGCCCGCATCAGATGGTGGAAGTCAAAGGGTGTTTCCAGCACCTCGTCCTCCCGGTAAGTATTTCTCCTTGCCATCTCTACACCCCCTCTCCGGTCTGCAGCTGCACGACCTGATAATAGTAGCCCTTTTTCGCAATCAGCTCCTCATGAGTGCCGGATTCTGTAATCCGGCCGTCCTGGAGCACCAGGATCTTATCCGCATATTTCGTGGTGGAAATCCTCTGGGCAATTATGATCTTGGTGCAGGGGAAGTCCAGTTCATTCAGGCTGTGCTGAATCTGCTTTTCCGTCTCCATATCCACAGCGGAAGTGGTGTCATCCAGAATCAGAATCGCCGGGCGCACCGCCAAGGCCCTGGCCAGGGAAATGCGCTGTTTTTGTCCGCCGGAGAGACCCACCCCTCTCTCGCCCACAATGGTGTCGTATCCCTCGGGCATGCGGGCAATAAAGTCGGAGGCCGCCGAATATCTGGCAAATTTAACCACCTGATCCTGCGTGATATGGCTGTCGCCGAAGGCTATATTGCCGTCTATAGAATCGGAGTACAGCAGCACATCCTGGGTGGCCAGACCGATATTCCTCCTCAGCTGGTGCAGTTTCATATCCTGCACCGGAATACCATCCACCAGCACCTCTCCCTCCGTGGGTTCATAGAATCTGGGGATCAGCTGAATCAGGGAAGTCTTGCCGCAGCCGGTCTCCCCCATGATAGCTACAGTCTCCCCCGGCTGGGCCGTAAAACTCACATTGTGCAGAATAGGCAGTTTGCCGTCCGCATATTGAAAACTCACATCTCTAAACTCAATTTTGCCCTCAAACCGCTCCGGCCTGTCTATGGCGTCCGGCTTATCCACAATCTCCGGCTCGGAGTAGTATATCTCCATGACCTTCTCGGAGGCGGCGGAAAATCGCTGAAATTCGTTCATAATATTGCCCAGCTGACGCATAGGGTTGGCAATGGCCCAGATCAGGCTGGAAAAGGCCACATATTGTCCCATGGAAATCTGCTCCCGAATCAGGAAAATACCACCCACCAAAAGCAGTACCACCGGCATCAGATTGGCAAAGGATTCCACATAGGGGTAATAGGTCAGCCAGGTCAGCGCCGTCTTCTGGTTCGTCTGGGAGTAAGAGGTATTGCAGTCGCCAAACTTTTCTATCTCGTAATTCTCCCTTGCAAAAGCTTTCACCACCCGGTTGCCGGAGATATTCTCCTGTGCGATGGTGTTCATCTCCGCCAGCTTATCCCGCAGCGCCTTGTGCCGTGGCGCCACCTTATTTTTAAATAAGATGATGATGAGAAAAATAAAAGGCGCAATGGCAAACATGCACAGGGCCAGCCGCCAGTCCATGTAGAAAAAGTACACCGCCGTGGCGCCCATCAAGGCCAGGGACTCCACAATGGTGCGGATGACCCAGGCGATCATATGCCGCACCGCATCCAGGTCCCCGGTCATCCTGGTCATCAGATCGCCGGTGCGGTAGGTGGCATAAAAATGCATATCCTGCCGCTCGATCTTGTCAAACAGGTATGTACGAATCCTGTAGAGCGTCTTCTGGGAAACCACCTCGCCGCCCATACAGGACAGGTACACGATGGTCGTCCTCACAAAAGTCAACACCACCATGGCAATGAGCAGCTCCCAGAACAAATCTCTTTTCGTGGCGAGGTTCTCCGCAGCCTGTTCCCCACTCAGGAACAAATCGATAATACTCTGTGACACATAGGGCACTGTCAGCTGCATCACACTGTAAATCACTGTTCCCACCAGGCTGGCCGCATACATCGCCCGATACCCTTTCATGTTTTCCCAAAGCCATGTAAGCTTGGGATTCCGTTTCTTTTTCACAGTAATCTCCTCCTTGGCAGGTCGTGCTCTGCATCTCCTGCACTAATCATAGCTATTCTAGTCCCGGAGGCACTTATAGTAAATGTAAAAAATTGTAGTAAAGATGTTTTTTTTTGCTCCACTGTGTTATACTGGAAAGGGTTCCCTATAGAGGGGATTCTGGAATATGCGAAACTTAAAATCAGGAGGATTAACCTATGAAACAGATTTCCACACCAAACGCTCCGGCAGCCATCGGCCCTTATTCTCAGGGCTTTGTTGTAAACGGACTGCTCTATACTTCCGGTCAGATTGCCCTTGACCCCGCCACCGGGGACGTGGTGGGCACCGCCATTGCCGAACAGGCCCATCAGGTCATGAAAAATCTAGGGGCTCTGCTGGAGGCGGCAGGCTCTTCCTATGAGAAGACTGTGAAGACCACCTGTTTTCTGGCGAACATGGATGATTTCGCCGCGTTTAACGAGGTCTATGGCCAGTATTTCACCGGCAAGCCCGCCCGCTCCTGCGTGGCTGTGAAAACTTTGCCCAAGAATGTGCTGTGTGAGGTGGAGTTGATTGCGGAGGTGTAAGCATACCTTCAAGGTTACAGATACGAATTTTTGAGTCTTTCTATAGTTAACGGCATTAGAAATTTCGTTTTTGGTCTTGCAAAAGCTTTCGTATATGGCTTTGGCAAGACCGGAAACAGAAATTTGTTATGTCGTTTACTATAAAATGCTTGCATTATGGTTTCATATCTGCTATACTGTGTTCGTATCAGTCGATACGGACACTATTCATTTTCTGGCGTTTTGCCGCTGATTTTCCGGACTGTTTTGTATGTTTTCAGGTGTATTTTTGTACCCTTTTTGCCCATGTGGTTCGCAGACCGCCCGGTAATCTGCCGAGACTGTCAGACAGCATATTCCCGCCCCGTGTATGGACAGAGAATATGCGGACTTTATACGAGGAGACTTGCCTATGAATCATTCTGCAACCAAAACACCGGGTAAGGAGCCGCAATACCTGCGGGCCACCGGACAACTGCCGCACCCCCTTACCAATGACTACATGTTCAAAGCCCTGTTACAAAAAAACGCGAATGTGCTGAAACACCTAATCTGTTCCCTGCTGCACCTACACTCGGAAGAGATAGAAAGCGTTGAGATCAGAAACCCCATTGTGCTGGGTGAGGCACTCACAGAAAACTATGACAGCAAAATATTGGTGCTGGATATCAATGTGCTGCTGAACAATCAGACTCTTCTCAATCTGGAGATGCAGGTTATAGACTATGAAAACTGGCCGGAGAGAGCCATGACATACCTGTGCCGCAATTTTGACCAGTTGTCCAGAGGAGAAGACTATATCAAGGTCAGGCCAACCATACATATCGGATTTCTGGATTTTACACTATTCCCAGAACATCCTGAATTCTATGCTACTTATAAGATGATGAATGTGAAAAACCACCATATTTTTACTGACAAGATCGCCCTAAGTGTGGTAAACTTAAAACATATAGAACTGGCTACGCCAGAAGATCGGGAGTGGAAAACTGATTACTGGGCCTCTCTCTTCAAGGCTACCACATGGGAGGAACTTAAGATGCTAGCAAAGCAGAGTCCAATACTACAAGACGCAGTTGAAACCATATACGAGCTCACCGCTGATGAATCCATCCGTGAGCAGTGCAAAGCAAGGGAGAAACATATACGGGAGATGAATACAATACTAAGAGAACGTGAAATAGCAGTCCATGAAAAAAATTGGGCTGTTCAGGAGAAAGACAAGGCCGTTCAGGAGAAAGACAAGGCTGTTCAAAAATTAAACGACACTGTTCAAAAATTGAACGACACTGTCCGGGAGAAAGACGAGATTAACCAACAGTTAGCCCAGCAGGCAAGACAAATTGAACAATTGCTGCAGGAAAACAAGCGTTTGCGAAATCAGCAGACTTTCGGGGAGGCATAAGGCTGCCGCAAGGGCGGAGGACTTTAATGATTTCAGAATCCAAATGAAATAAGCAACCGCCCCCTTGATGCGTCCCAGTCTATCTCTGCCTCCATGTACTCCGGGAGGACAGGATCAGAATCGGAAAGATCTCCAGTCTGCCCGCCAGCATATCCCATATCAGCACCAGCTTGGAAAAGATGCTGTAGGAGGCAAAATTACAGGTGGGGCCCACCGCCTCAAATCCCGGACCGATATTGTTAAAACACGCCAGAACGGCGGAGAGATTGGTAGTTATGGAAAAGCCGTCCACAGAGATCAACAGAAAGCTGACAATGATAATGATAAAATACGCCGCCACGTAGGTGTTGGTGTTGGCCAGCACTTTCTCGTCCACTGTCTGCCCGTTCATCCGTACCACCTGTACCCGTTGGGGACGGATAAGCTGACGAACGCTGCGCAGCATATTCTTCACCACCAACAGCGCTCTGCCACATTTGAATCCGCCGCCAGTGCTGCCCGCGCAGGCGCCGATAATCATCAGAACCAGCAGAATCGCCTTGGAAAACCCGGGCCACAGGTCAAAATCCGTGGTGGCATATCCCGTGGTCGTAATAACGCTGACCACCTGGAATGCCGCATGTCTCACCGTCTCCTCCAGCGTATCATAAAATCCTCTCAGATTCCAGACGATCAGCAGGATGCTGGCCAGTATGACTCCCAGATACATCCGCAATTCTTCGTCCTTAAACACGCTTTTGATCTGCCGCAGGAGCAGCAGATAAAAGCAGCTGAAATTCACGCCGAACAGCAGCATAAATACGGTACAGACATTCTGGATATAGGGACTGTACCCGGCAATGCTGTCCGCCTTGATGCCGAATCCGCCTGTGCCTGCCGTGCCCATCGCCGTGCACACTGCGTCGAATACCGGCATACCGCCTATGAGCAGGAAGAACACATTCAACACGGTCAATACAATGTAGAGGATATATAAAATCTGTGCTGTCTGTTTCATTTTGGGCACCAGCTTGCCCACATTGGGTCCGGGGCTTTCCGCCCGCAGCAGATGCATGGTAAAACCGCTGCCGCCCTCGCCGCCCATGGGGATAGCCAGCAGGAACACCAGCACGCCCATGCCGCCCAGCCAGTGGCTGAAACTGCGCCAGTACAGGAGTCCATAGGGCATCCCCTCTATCTGTTCCAGAATCGACGCCCCGGTGGTGGTAAAGCCGGAAACCATCTCAAACAGAGCATCCACATAGTTCGGGATTGCACCCGTCAAAAAGAAGGGCAGACAGCCCAGCAGACTCATGATCAGCCAGCCCAGCCCCACGCACACCAGCCCTTCCTTGGCAAAGAAACTCTTTTTTGCCCTGCGGCACAGCAGCCTAAGCAGCATTCCCAGCCCCCACAGGATCACAATCGCAACGGCAAACCCCATAATGGAGCTGTGTTCCTTTCTGCACAGGCTGATAATCAACGCCGGCACCATGAATACGCTCTCCACTATCAGAAGCAGCCCGATAAATTTACCCATCATCTTGTAGTTCATTGTCGTTTCCAATCTCCGTTACTCAAAGATATCATTCAGCTGATAGATCACCCGGTCACCGTTGGTCACAATAATCACCGTATCCCCCTGGTTAAAAGAAGAATCACCGTTGGGAATCTCCTGTTGAACGCCCTTGGTAATGCAGGCCACCAGCACATTTTTCTTGATCTTTAATTTTTTCAATGGCTCTCCGCAGTGCTGCGTGTTCTCATCCACCAGAAATTCCATGGCTTCCGCCTGGCCGTCAGCTATAGAGTAGACGGTCTTGGCCGCACCGGTCTGATTCTGCATGGCCCGCACATAGCGGACAATGATGTTACAGCACAGCTCCTTGGGACTGATGATACTGCCCAGAGACAGATTTTCCAGAATATTCTTATTACTCATGCGCCCCAGCTTGGTGATGATCTGTGGCACGCCGCAGCTGCTGCCATAGAGAGAGATAATCATATTTAATTCGTCTATGCCGGTCAGCGTAGCCAGCGCGTCACAGGTTGAAATCCCCTCGCTCTCCAGTAATAGTTCGCTGCTGGCGTCTCCCTGGATGATGTTGGCGCCGGGCAGCATACTGGCCAATTCCACGCAGCGCTGAGGATCCTGCTCCACGATCTGTACCGCAATTCCGCTTTTCTCCAGCTGTTTTGCCAGATAGATAGTGACACGTCCGCCGCCGCACACCAGCACGCGCTTGACCTTGTGGGTGATAATCCCCAAATTGCGCAGCAGAACAGCCAGTTCGTTGCTGGGGGCTGTCACAAATATCCGGTCGCCCTCCCGCAGCACGAAATTACCGTCCGGAGCCACCGCCTTGCCTCCACGCAAAACAGTACACACCAGAATTTTGCATTTAACAATGCTGTTCATATCATTCAGCGCCACATCGCAGAGCTTGCTCTGCTCGTTCAGTTTTAGTTCTACGATCTCCACCCTGCCTCGGGCAAAGGTATCCCTTTTCAGGAAACCCGGGTATTTCAGCAGCCTGCTGATCTCTATCGCCGCCTGCCGCTCCGGGTTGACCACCATTGACAACCCAAACATATCCCGCATCTTATATATCTGCTGTGTGTACTCCGGATTACGCACCCGGGCAATGGTATGGAGCCGTGGATTCATGGCGTGAGCCGTCATGCAGCACAGCAGATTGATCTCGTCTGCCCCCGTCATGGCAATGAGCAGATCCGCCTCCTTGACTCCCGCCTGTTTCAACACGTCCATGGTGGCGCAGTTCCCTTGTATCACCATGACGTCATAGCGGTCCTGTGTGTTCTCCAACACCTTGGAATTGGCGTCTATCAGCGTCAGGTCATGTCCCTCCATGGCGAGCTGCCTGGTCAAAGTGGCCCCCATTTTGCCGTTTCCCGCAACGATTATATTCACAACCGCATTCCTCCTGTTCTCTCTACCCCAAAGTGGCCGCCATCATATCTTGCACCAAAGCCTGAATCTGTTCTCTTGCAGCCCTGCCCTTGACCAGCGGGTCGTTCATAAACGCCTCAACCACCAGATCCACATCCCTATTGTCTCCCAGCACTACCTGCATAATACGGTCATGATTCTCCAGATGCGGCAAAATCAGCTGGCGCACCTGCTCCGGGACTTCACCGGCAAGCACCGGGCGTATGGCATCCCGCTCAAACACAGCATTGGTCTCCACCACCGCACTCACAGGCAAGTTGGCAATCTGCCGTCCGGTGTTGGGAATATTCACGTTGCTCACCACCCGCTCCAGGCCGCAGAGCGCCTTGATCAGCAGAATGCCCTCCTCTCCCGTGGGTTCCAGCTTTATCTCCTCCTGACCACTCACCAGTCGGTGACTGCGCTCCAGACGTTTCTGCAAATCCTCTTTTCTCCACGCCACCGTGGTCAGGCCAAACTTCCAGCTCGCCACTGTCTGCGGATCTTTCAGATACTCCTCACCCGGCATGAACTCCGCCAGATGCCGGTCCCCCGCCGCGGCAATCAGACCGTAGCGCCTGAACAGATCCATTTTGACCCGATGTGCACAGGCAAAGGTAGAGTTCATCCAATGGTTGTCCTTCTCCTCAAAGCCCTCCTCATAGTGAGCGTCCACATACCGCCTGTAGATGGGGAACAGATCCATCCCCCTGTAGCTGGCATAGTCAAACCAGGTAAAATGATTGATTCCCAGCACATTGACATGTATTTCCCGCCGATCTATGGAACCGCAGCCCAACTCCCTCTCCGCAATGGCGGCCAGTACCTTCTGCGTTCCAAACACCTCGTGGCAGCAGCCAAATGCCTTGATCTCAGGGAATGCCTGATACAGCGCTCTCACACATAGCGTCATGGGATTGGTATAATTGATGACCCACGCCCGTGGACAGTATTTTTTTATGGCCTCCCCGAATTCCAGAAACATGGGCAGCGTCCGCAAAGCCCGGATCATGCCTCCCGGTCCGGCAGTGTCCCCCACGGACTGGTAGATGCCCAGCCGCTCCGGCATGTGTACATCCGTCTCCATCTCGTCAAAGGTTTTCGGAAGAATGGAAATCACCACAAAGTCCGCTTCTTTCAGCGCATCCTGCAGCGTGTCCTTCACCACATAGTCCCATTTGCCGGGAACGTCCCCTCGCTGTTTCAGCCGATTGCCGATAATCTCATTGGACCTGGCCGCCTCCCTGTCAATATCGTACAGACGAATAGTGCCGCTGATTTGGGATTCCATGGCCAGATCCGTCATGAACGTCCATGCCCATCCCCTGGAACCGCCGCCTATGTAGGCTATCTGAATATCTGTGACTCTGTTCTCTTCATATCTCATTTTTGTCCTCCTTGTTTTGAGGTTCTTTTAGGCATTTGTTAAATGCCAAACCTCCATTTCTTATATCCCCTTCCAACACACAGGTCAGGTGAGAAATGTCTGCCCGCTTGAGGCGTCCAGACATTCCTCAGTGCCTTGTCCGGGTATATGCTGTATACAAATTGCACAATGGGCGAGAGGTGCGAATCATCCGGGGATAATCCACACCTCCTGTATACGTTTTTTATCGTCTTCCGATACCGGACGACAGCCGAAAAAACTATATGATCCGCCGCACCGCCACGATGGTCCGGTAGTTGGCGTTGCCGACCTTGATACCTGTCTTCTGGGTGCTGGCATGCACGATCTTGCCGCCGCCTATGTACAGAGCTACATGGCCATCATAACAAATCAGATCTCCGGGCTGGGCCTCGCTGTAGTCCACAGCTCGTCCGGCGCTCCTCTGAGAGTAAGAAGTTCTGGAAATGTCATAGCCATAGTCCATATATACGCGATAGGTAAACCCTGAGCAGTCCGCACCTTTCGTCAAGCTGGTGCCACCCGCCACATAGGGGTTGCCCACAAACTGCAGGGCGTATTTGGCTATCTGCTTGCCCTTGTCGCTGCCCGTAGCATTGTCCACAATGGAACTGTAGTTGGTGTTGTTTGTGACCTGGGGCGGATTCGCTGCCGCTGCCGCCAATGCCGCCAGGCGGCGCCTCTCCTCCTCTTTTCTCCGCTCCTCCTCCTTCAGCTTTTTCAGCTGGTTCTTCTCCTGCTGCAGCAGGGCTTTGGCCGCCGCAGCCTCCTGCTTTGCCCTGGCAATTTGAGCCGCAAAGTTTTCAGATTTCTCCTGGAGCTGTGCCAGCAGCTGATCGCAGTAATCCTTCTGTGTCTCCATTTCCGCCTTGTCAGCCTCCAGAGTGGCCTTATCGGTCTCCAGCTGATCCCACAGGGCGCGAACCTCTTTCCGGGTTGCCTCATACTGATCCAGCATCTGCTGATTGTAGTCATTCACACTCTCAGCATAGGTGACTCTGTTCAGCATGTCGCTGAAACTGGAATTGTTGAGCAGCATGGTTATCCAAGTGTCCTCGCCAACCTCATACATAAACTGGATCTGCAGCGCCATGGCGTCCGCCTGATCCTGCTCCCGCTGCAATGCCTCCTCATAGGCCTGCTCGGTCAGCGCAATATCTGCCTTCTTCTGCTCAATGTCCTCATTTAGAATATCAATGCTTGTGAGGATATTGATAATCTCCGCATTCAGATCCTCCATCTGCTCGTCCAGCAGATCCTGCTCATCCTCCATCTCTGAAATATTCTCATTGATCTCATTCAGCTCATTCTGGGTGGTCTCAATGGCCTCCTCCACCTCCTTGATAGTGGTAGCCCAGGTCTCCATAGTGGCTCCCGACAGAGTGTCAAGCAGCAGAGCAACCACCGCCAAAGCTATTATGCACTTTTTCGCACCGGATCTTTTCGTCATCAAAGGCTCCTCTCAACATTCATCCTGTGGAAACAAAATCTCCCAGAAAACATGATTCAATCACAGTTCACAGTTGTTCACTGTTCTGGGGAACGGGATCACGTCGCGGATATTGCCCATACCTGTCAGATACATGACACATCTCTCAAAGCCCAGTCCGAAACCCGCATGCCGGGCAGAGCCATAGCGGCGCAGATCCAGGTAAAAGCCATAATCCTCCTTCGCAAGACCCATCTCCTCCATGCGTTTCTCCAGCACCTCCAGCTGGTCCTCACGCTGGCTGCCGCCGATAATCTCGCCTATGCCGGGCACCAGACAGTCCATGGCCGCCACGGTCTTGCCATCCTCGTTCAGTTTCATATAAAAGGCCTTGATCTCCTTGGGATAATCCGTCACAAACACCGGGCGTTTGAATTCCTGTTCCGTCAGATATCTCTCATGCTCCGTCTGCAAATCGCAGCCCCAGAATACCTTGTAGTCAAACTGGTCATTGTGTTTCTCCAGAATCTCAATAGCCTCCGTGTAGGTCACATGGCCAAAATCGGAATTTACCACGTGATTGAGCCGCTCAATCAGCCCCTTGTCCACAAACTGGTTAAAGAACGCCATCTCCTCCGGGGCATTCTCCAGCACATAGCGAATAATATATTTCAGCATACTCTCCGCCAGCAGCATATCGTCCTTCAGATCGGCAAAGGCCATCTCCGGCTCAATCATCCAGAATTCCGCCGCATGCCGGGTGGTGTTGGAATTTTCCGCCCGGAAGGTGGGGCCAAAGGTATAAATATTCTTAAAAGCCATAGCAAAGGTCTCGCCGTTGAGCTGGCCGCTCACTGTCAGGTTAGTGGGCTTGCCAAAGAAATCTTGACCGAAATCAATCGCTCCCTCCTCGGTCATGGGCACATTCTTGAGGTCCAGAGTCGTCACCTGGAACATCTCTCCCGCTCCCTCACAGTCGCTGCCGGTAATCAGCGGAGTGTGCACATACACAAAACCTCTCTCCTGAAAGAAATTGTGAATCGCATACGCAATCAGGGAACGAACGCGAAACACCGCCTGAAAGGTGTTGGTCCGGGGCCGCAGATGAGAAATAGTGCGCAGATACTCAAAGCTGTGGCGCTTTTTCTGCAGGGGATAATCCGCTCCCGAGGGTCCTTCCACCAGCACCTGGGCCGCCTGCATCTCAAACGGCTGCTTGGCTTCCGGCGTCATCACAATAGTGCCCCGGATAATCAGCGCCGCGCCCACGTTTATCTTGCAAAGCTCAGCGAAATTGTCCAGCTTGTCGCTGTACACCACCTGCAGCGGTTCAAAGAAAGTTCCATCATTAATGACAAGAAAACCAAAATTTTTGGAGTCGCGGTTGTTCCTCACCCAACCGCCCACGGTGATCTCCCTGTCCGCATAGTCCGCTGTGTTGCGATAAAGCTCCTTAATGTCCGTAAGTTCCATTTTTTTGTCCTCCTAATTAAAGTTCCGCATATTCCCTACAAGTACACAGGTCCGGTGAATTATATCAGGCCGCTTTAGCGTCCCGACATAATTCAGTGTACTTTCCGGGAATATGCTGTTTTGAGGATCATCCAATCCTCTGTCCCGCATATTCCCTACAAAATTAATATTCTGTGATCTGGGCATTCTGGGTCAGAAATTCCAGCACTCTTTCAAACATAAAGTATTCTCTGTATTCCTCTCTGTCCAAATCCCCCAAAAGGTCTTCCACCGTTGCATGGCCCCCCTGGTTCGCATACTGCTCCAGAGTCTCCTGCAGTTCCTCGTCCGTTATATTCAGATTTTCCGCATTGGCCACCGCCTGGAACACCAGGCTCTGCTTGGCCGCCTCCTCTGCGTACTGGCTCAGGAACGTCTCCGCATCCATGCTGTAATTGTACATGCAATAGGTGTTGATATCTATTCCATAGGCAGCACAGTCTGCCTCCAGGCCTGCCTGTACGTTGTTTCGATACTTCTCCACAATTGCCTCCGGGATCTCCTGAAACACGCAGCTGGACATCAGGCTGTCCACCACCGCATTTTCCAGCGTAGCTTGATAGACACTCTGGGCATCGGCGTCCAGGTAATCATGTATAAACTGCCGCATCTCCTCCACCGTAGTGATATCAGGAACGCCAATCGCCGCAACAACCTCGTCACTATATTCAGTAGGCAAAATGAAGTTCACGGTTACAGTAAAAACAACAGCCTGTCCGGCCAGCTCCGTATTTCTGTAATTCTCGGGAAAACTCAGCTCCAAGTCCCTGGTTTCGCCAGGCATGGCGCCAATCAATCCTTCCTCAAAGCCCTCAATAAACTGCCCCGAGCCAATCTCCAGCAGCGCGCCGCTGGCCGTACCGCCCGCAAAGGCCACGCCGTCCTTTTTTCCCTCATAGTCGATGTTGACAGTGTCCCCGAGAGCCACCTCCCGATCCAGGATACCGCCCAGCTGCGCCGTGACGTAATCCATGTACAGCGACCGCATCATCTCTTCCTCCTGGGCCTCGTCCACAACGGCCGCTTCCAACTGCACGGGAAGTCCCATATATTCTCCCAGCGTCACGTACTTCTCCACCTTCATATCCTTCAAGGCGCCCGCGCCCGACTCCTTGCCACAGCCCCCCAGCATGCTTACTGCCAGCAAAGCGGCCAAAATAACTGTAATTTTCTTTTTCATAATCTCCTCTTTTCGCAAATAAATTATTTTTTATTCATATACCGCTTATTATACCAAAATTCCGCATTCAGTAAAAGCCTTATTTTTAATCTTTCCTCTACATGCATATCACATGTTCCACCTGTGATACTGCACAAATACGTATATGAAACGAAGTTTCATACTTATCCTACAACAGTGGAGACAGCAGTCGGCAGACCTGTTCTTTCAGGCGGATTTTCAGGTTCCGGCTGGCATACGCCTCCCTGGTGATCTGGGAACAATGCTCCAGATCCCGCTCAAACAGCGCCGCCATCTCTCTGGCTTTGCCCGCGTTGTATACCACGGCATTCACCTCAAAATTCAGGGAAAAACTGCGTATGTCCATGTTGGCGGTTCCGTAGCACAGCACCTCGTCGTCCACCACCAGGCCCTTGCTGTGCAAAAATCCGTTGTCGTAGGTATAGCAGTGGGCCCCCGCCATCACCAGATCCCCCACGTAGGAGTATGTCGCCCAATATACAAAGGGGTGGTCCGGCTTGCAGGGAATCATGACCCGCACCTCCACACCGGAGCGAATTGCGATAAGCAGAGCGCTCATCATAGATTCGTCCGGAATAAAATAGGGCGTCTGTATGCTGATTCTGTGTTTCGCCCCGTGGATCAGCTGCAGATAATTGTCCCGTATCTGTTTCAGAGTGTTGTCCGGGCCGCTGCTGATGATCTGCACTTTACAGCCCTTCCCGCCGCCCGGCAGCGTCTCCTCCAGATATTGTCCGGCGGTGAACAGATTCTGCCCGGAGGCATAGTTCCAATCCAGGATAAAACGCAGCTGCAAACCGAATATGGCGCCACCCGATATCCGAAGGTGGGTATCCCTCCAGTAGCCGAATCTCTTATCCAGCCCCAGATACTCTCTGCCCACATTGAAACCGCCCACATATCCCACTTTATTGTCGATCACCACGATCTTGCGGTGGTTGCGGTAGTTGACACGCAGCTGCAGCCTGCCCAGAAGAGCTGGGAAGAACTCCGCTGTCTGGATGCCCCAGCTGTTCAGCTGTTTCCAGAATCGGTTCTTCACGGTACGACAGCCCATGCTGTCAAACAGAATGCGCACCTCCACGCCCTCCGCCGCCTTTTCCCTGAGCACCTCTATGATCCGCTGGAACAGCACATCATTCTTAATGATATAGTATTCCATATGAATAAACTTTTTGGCTTGGCGCATGTCCTCGATCAGCGCATCGAACTTGGCATTGCCATCGGTATATATCTCGACATCGTTGTCATCCGTCAACACTGCCCCGGAGCTCTCCAGATTGTACATAATCAGATCCGTATACCTGTCAATCTCCTCGTCCTTTTCTCCGGGGTGGCGGTTCTGCAGACGGTATTCCTGCCCCCGCACTTCCTCATTCAGCCGGTCCTCCACCTCTTTCATCCGAAACATTTTCCGCTTGTGCATATCCGTTCCCAGCAGCAGGTAGAACAGAAACCCTAAAAAGGGAATAAAGTACAGCAACAGAAGCCAGGCCCACACGCTCCTTGGCTCCTTCCGCTCAAAAAAGACAATGATGATTGCAAACAACATATTCCACAGAATCAGGTGCCCCACCAAAAAACTGCACACCGTCTGCAGATTGTTCCAAAACACTTCCATAATATCCCCCATGTCTATGCCCTTTTCCATAGGCAGCCATACACACAGTATAACATATTTTTTTAAGAAAATCTCTTAAATAATCATAAAGATGAAGAAATCCCGGTTGATTTAGTTTTGAAAGGATGGTACAATATCTGGGAGGTTAGGACTTAAATCCGCATCTGCCCGGGCAGATGCGGAACTCAAAACAGTAAGCACCTGTACAGTGCCCCAAAATAATCGCCGGTCGCATTTAGGGACGGGGATTATCTTGCAGGATATGGGTACTGCGCGGGTGCTTACGGAACTCAAGATAGGAGGATTCATCCGTGAGACCATATCAGATCGTCATTTTAGTTGTACTTTTGGTACTTATAGCTCTGGTGGTGCTTTTGTATTTTCTCGGAAAAAAGGCGCAGAAAAAACAGCAAGAGCAGCAGGAGATGCTGGAGCAGAACAAGCAGACTCTGTCCATGCTGATTATTGACAAAAAACGCATGAAAATCAAGGATTCAGGGCTGCCACAGATGGTCATTGACCAGACCCCCAAGCTGATGCGCAACTCCAAAATGCCCATTATCAAGGCTAAGGTCGGTCCCCAGATCATGTCCCTGATCTGCGACGAAAAGATATTTGAGAACGTGCCGGTGAAGAAGGAAGTAAAGGCTGTGGTCAGCGGAATCTATGTGCTGGACGTGAGGGGTCTGCACGGAAAGAGCGAGAAAAAGCCTGAGAAAAAGAAAGGATTCTTCAAGAAACTCTGGGAGACAGCTCAGGAGAAGGCGGGAGCAAAGCCGTTAAAGTAACCTTTTTATCTGAATCTCCATTCGATTTTCAGATATTGTCCGTTCTTCCTGCCTTATGTCATACTCCAGGAGCAGGAAGAACTTTTCTTTCTCTTCACGGATATCCAGTCTGTGCGTTTGAATTTCCAACAGCAGTTCTCCATAGGGAGTACGATAAAAGTCACGGCGGCATTTCCCCGGTTCAAACACGATACGGGATGCCGCTTTTCCTTTTTTATGCTGCTCCAGAACCGCGCTCTTCCATTTCAGCATGGCCTTGTACGGCTCTTCCCATCCCTCCGGCTGCTCTTCATACAGACAGTAATGGGTATCCCCTTTTTGAAAGTGTTCTCCGGACACCGTATACTCCATTCGCTGACACCGGGAATCTTCCCAAGACATCGCCTCTTCTCCCTCCAGCGCAACAGACCTGAAAATACTTCTGAAAAGAATCTCCACTTTTTCGGTTATCATGTTAGTATTCCTCAATATGTATGGTCTTGGCCGACAATATGCCGTACTTAATGATGGAATTGGCAAAGTTCTTGAATTTATCGGCCATGTCGCTGACATAGAACTGGTACTGATTTTCGCCCAAAGCCGGGGCATGATCGCCCAAAAGTCCCCTCTCGCTCAGCAGTTTCCTCAGTTCCATGGCTGTCTCATAGGCGGGATTGACCAGCGTCACACCCTCCCCCATGATCCGCGCAAGAGTAGAGCGTATCAGCGGGTAATGGGTGCATCCCAGAATCAGCGTATCTATATTCAGGTCAATCAACTCCGTCAGATATCGCTTCGCAATCTCATCTGTCACCGGGTCCACCCACAGCCCCTCTTCCACCAGAGGAACGAACAGCGGGCAAGCCTTTCCGTAGACAGTCACATCCCTGTTAAGCTCTGCTATGTACTGACTGTATATCCCGCTGCCGATAGTGGCCTCCGTGGCGATCACCCCGACCCGACCGTTGCGGGTAACTTCGCTGGCAGCCCTGGTGCCGGGTTTCACCACCCCGATTATGGGAATGTCGCTCTCCCGCTCCAGCTCATCCAACGCATAGGCGCTGGCCGTATTGCAGGCCACCACAATGGTTTTGACCTGAAAGGTGTTCAGAAAACGGACAATCTGTTTGGAAAACCGGGTCACCGTCTCCTTAGACTTACTACCGTAGGGCACTCTGGCCGTATCGCCAAAATAAATGATTTTTTCATTGGGAATCTGACGCATGATCTCCCGAACCACCGTCAGACCTCCCACCCCCGAGTCGAAGACCCCTATCGGCGCATTTTTGTCTGTGTGTTTCCAATCCACCATCTCACTAACCCTCATCCTATTTAGAGTTTCACATATTCCTATTTCCAAAGCTTTTCCAACAGCTCCAGAAGCTTGCTGCGATAACGCACCTGCCCCGGCTCCGCCTCCTGCAATGCCCGGTACAACTGCTCCGCAGTCATCTGCTCGGCTCGTTTAAGCTGCTCCTCCTCCGTCTCATCCTCGCAGACGACGCTGCAGGTGTCCGAAGTTATCACCAGCTGGGGATACACCAGTCCCCACCAGCCTGCATACAGCCATATGCACAGGGCAAATTTTGCGATATAAGGTCTTTTCATGACAACGCTCCATTCCCGATGCCTCTCCTTTGCGTAGACATCGTTACAATAGAGTTATTGCCGTTTTACCGCCCGCTTATACACAAACCGCTTGTCAGTGTTTTTTCTTCTCACTGCGGATCTGTGCAATGATTGCTTTCTTCTGATTATCTATATGCACATGAGCCGCCTGACTTGCCGCCTCTTTATCTTTTTTTACAATGCTTTCATAAATCATGCGGTGTTCGTCTATCAGCCTCTGGTGCTGACTGATATCTTTAATGTACTCAAAACGATACCGATACATCTGCTCCGACAGATTGTTAATCAGCTGTACCAGGCGCTGATTGCCCGTGGCCTGCGCAATGATGTCATGCAGCTCCACATCTGCCTGGGCCACCTTTTTGATATCTCTCGTTCTGACTGCCGCCTCAAAGGTTTCACAGGCCAGTTTCAACCGCTCTGTGTCCTCCGGCGTGATTCTCTCGCAGGCCAATTCCACGCACAGGGCATCCAGGGCTCTTCGGACCTCCAGTACATCGTTCATACTCTTTTCCGTAATCTGAGCCACCTCCGCTCCCCTTCTGGGAATCATGGTCACCAGACCCTCCAGCTCCAATTTGCGGATGGCCTCCCGAATGGGGGTACGGCTGACCCCAAGCTTGTTTGCCAGGTGAATCTCCATCAACCTCTCACCAGGCTTTAGTTCCCCGGTCAGGATCGCCTGCCGCAGGGTGTTGAACACCACATCCCGCAGCGGCAAAAATTCATTCATCTGCATGCTAAAATTATCCTGCATAATACCCTCCGTGTCGCCGCTTTGCTGCGACTAAAATCAGGAGACAGCGTGCTGCATCTCCGTCACAAAAAGCTCCCTGGCCAGTCCCTGTCTCTCCAGATTGTCACGGACAGCCCGGGCCTGCTCTCTGCTGTCATAGATACCGAACACCGTGGGACCACTCCCGCTCATCAGACTGCCCCTGGCTCCGCCGGAAACCATCTCACGCTTGATCCTGTCGATCACCGGGTACGCCTCTATCGTAACCGTCTCAAGCACATTGCCAAGACGGGCGACTACACCGGACAGGTCGCCGTTCTCAATGGCGCAGCGCATTCCATCGATATCCGGGTGCTGCCATGCATTCCCGGCGTCCAAGTGTTCATAGACATACTTTGTGGACACCTGAATATCCGGCTTGGCGATCAGCAGAACACACTGGGGGGCCGGGCGCAGCGGCGTCAACAGCTCTCCGATTCCCTCCGCCAGCGCCGTCCCACCCATAATACAGTAGGGCACGTCCGCGCCGATACGCACTCCCAGCTGCCGCAGACGCTCCTCGGGCATCCCCAGAGCGAACAGCTCGTTCAGCCCCAGCAGCGTGGCAGCGGCATCGCTGCTGCCCCCCGCCATACCGGCGGCAATGGGGATATGTTTCTCCAGGTGAATATCCACGCCCACACTCACATTACCCTCCTCCAGCAGCAGCCGGGCGGCCCTGTAGATCAGATTGTCCTCCCCCACAGGCAGTTCCCCGCTGTCGGTGGTGATCCGGATACCGCTCTGCGCCGCCGTAAAAGTCAGCACATCATATATCCCCACGGTCTGCATGATCATCCTCACCTCGTGGTAGCCGTTCTCCAGACGACGCACCACGTCCAGCCCCAGATTGATTTTCGCGTATGCCTTTCGGGTCAATGTGTCTGTATGATGATTCATTAAATATCTCCTATTAGAGTTCCGCATATTCCCTACCGGCACACAAGCCAGTGATGAATGTCCGGCCGCTTTAGAGCGTCCTGACATCCATCAGTGCGCCGTCCGGTAATATGCTGTTTTGAGGATCATCCAATCCTCTGTTCCGCATATTCCCCACACTTTGTATTTAGCTTGCACTTTGTATACATGGATTGTACTAAATTATATACAATATCTATTCATTTGTCAATGTGCTGCAGCCTTGCTTTTGCCCAATATTTGAAAATATTATAATTCGTTCAGCCACAATGTCGCTCTGCTCTGAATCTTTTTCACGGTCTCCTCTAAAGTGGCGTCCCCCGCGTAATACATCTGCACCTCTTCCTCCAGAATGATGCGCAGCGGATTGCTACTGTAACTGCTGCCGGGATACTGATACACAGCACTATCCAGCATTTCTCTGATTGTATCAAAATCCTCCTGCGTGGCCTGCTGAAGATACTCCCCATGAAAGTAATTAAATTCCTTGCACTCACTCTCGGCGCTCCGATAGGAATCCGCCATATAGCGTTCAAAACTGTCCTTTCTAACTGGGAATTCCCAGCTTATGCGGTTCTGCATCTCCTCTGACAGCAAAAACTCCAGGAAATCCCAAGCGCCCTCCTTATGCTCTGACGCGCTGTTTATGGCAAACGCATCCTTTGTCTGCATCATGTTTTCCGCGCCATTCCAGCCCGGATACCCGATCATAAACCATCCATCCTCACGCAGGTTTATCACTTCGAGCGTGGCATTTACAATACTGTCCTGTAATATCGGTTCCTCAACGGCAGACGGCTGAACTATATCCCCAACCGCCACGTTGGGCGGCAGATAAATCGGCTCCGGGTCCACCCAATCATCGAATCCCTCCAAAATCTGCCGAAACTCATCGCTGTCAAAGTAGCACTCCTTTCTCTCATAGTCTATGAAATAATCTGCCGTTTTCACCCCCATGCAGTAGTACAGAAATGTATACAGCCTGCTTGCCCCGCCACCTGACATGTTTCTCCCGTCCCCCTGCATCAGCTCCAGAAAACGCAGGGGCGTCCACTCCTTTGCGTCTATGTCCTCTCTGCCATACATGGTGTCCATTTCAAAGCAGGGGAACACCAGTACATTTTTTCCCATCACTGTATTAGCCTCTCTGACAGGTTCCAGAATATCTTCCGCTTTCACCTTCTCACTTGATTTATAGTAGTCCGTCAGATCCTCAAACGCCCCTTTGGCCGCCAGATTGCTCACATCCAACCCCTTCACTTCAATGATATCCGGCCCTTCTCCGCGTATGAGCTGCAGTTCCATCGCGCCCAGCAGCTCTTGTGCTTCCTGCGATGTTGAGATCTCTTTGTCCGGTGAGAGCACCACTATTCTGTACTTCCTGCTCTGGCGATTGTATCGCCGCACCAGTTCTTCCATATCACTTCCATACTCATAATATCGATGAAAAGAGGATCTGCTTATGGTCACGACCTCTTTCTCCGGATAATCCCGGCGGTCTCTGATGCCCACGGAGGCAAAGACAAGCGCTTTCGTTTTCAGACTGTCTATAACGGTATCCCGGCATACCAGGCAGACCTCTTCTTTTCCTCTGAACATATAGTCCAGCTGGGAAATCTCTATCTGCACATATTCATCGTCCCACAGCCACAGCATCTGAGACTCTCCGGTCTCCGGAGTATACTGCCACAGCCCTTCTCCGGTACACAGATAAATCCCGTCCTCGCAGCCCCCATATACCTGCAGGGGCCTGATGGGACATACGAAACTTTTCTCCGGCTCCCTCACATTCACAAAGACCGGCTCGTCCCCGGTGACACAATACCCATATATCTGTTTATCCTGCCCCTCCGCGATCCCTTCCAGCACATCCAGTCCCGGTGTACAGACCCGCGCGAGACTGCCGTCCGGCTCAAACGCAAATACAGTGCCTTCGCTCCCTGCGTCATAGAGATACACGCAACCGTCCTCCGTGACCAGGCCGTCATCCAGTCTCGATTCTTTGCCGAACAGTTCCGCCGTCGTGTATTCCTTCTCCCACACCAGCTCTCCGTCCGCATTATATTTTACCAGCGTTCCTTTCTTACTCATGTCTGCGAAAAACAAATAACAGTTATCTTCCCTGTCAGCCAGAAGCGTGACCAGATTATTCCCCTCATGTACGACATATGGCCGCGGTTCATATTCATTCGCTATCTCCCCCCTGTACACATGCCATTCGGCACACTGTTTTTCCATGCTGTAATTATGGGGACTGGCGGCATAAAACCAGTTTTCATTGGAGGTATATATTCTGATTGCCCTTAACGGACATGGTAACTCCATATACCGGAATTCCGCCACCGGCACCGAACCACTCTCCTCTGCAGTCGGAGTGGACTCCGGGTTTTCCCGGAGTCCACATGAATATAGCATGACAGATAATAACAGCACCAGCCAGCAAATATACTGCTTATTTCTATTTTTTATATGCACAATAATTTTATCGAGCAGACTCATGTACTAACTCCCGGCTACTTCCCTCGTAAGAAACTCTCTCAAAGTTTGGGCATCCAATGGTTTGGCATGTGACTCTTTTATAGTACTCATAATATGCGCTAAAAATATCGCAATTTCTATGTGTTTCACAAGCCTCGATAAAGGTAAGACTCATCAATTGTTTCTTATCTTCCCTTATCACCCTGGTTCCGCAGAACGGGCATGCCTCATAATTTACTGCCGCCTGCGCCGCCCCTACACTCTGCAGACCGATCATCAGACACAGTCCGACCGCCAACAGAATCTTTTTCATCTTTCCTTTCATTGTTAGATTACCTCCTCTTTCTCTGCAATTCAGCAGGTATTTGTTTTAATTAAAATTATACCATGCATGCATATATACGTCAATGTAAAATATTATCAAAATGCTTTGTTTTATTCCCGCAAAGTCACAATTCATTCAACCATAATGTCGCTCTGCTCTGGATCTTTTTCACGGTCTCCTCCAGGGTGGCGTCCCCCGCGTAATACATCTGCACCTCTTCCTCCAGAATGATGCGCAGCGGATTGCTGCTGTAACCGCTGCCGGGATACCGATACAGGGCACTTTCCAACATTTCCCTGATTGTGTCAAAATCCTCCTGCGTAGCCTGCTGAAGAAACTCCCCATAGGAGTAATTAAACTCCTTGCACTCATGCTCGGCGCTTCGATAGGAATCCGCCATATAGCGTTCAAAACTGTCCGTCCTGACCGGAAATTCCCAGCTTATGCGGTTCTGCATCTCCTCTGACAGCAAAAACTCCAGGAAATCCCATGCCCCCTCTTTGTGCTCTGACGCGCTGTTTATGGCAAACGCATCATTTGTCTGCATCACGTTTTCCGCACCATTCCAGCCCGGATACCCGACCAGAACCAGTCCCTCCTCACGGGAATTTATGACGTCAGCCGTATTGCATACACGATTACTCTCAAATATCCATTCCTCGTTTGATTGCAATGATTCCACAACGCTTTGCGGAACAACATCCCCAACCTTCAAGTTAGGCGGCGCGAAAAACGGCTCCGGATCTATCCAATCGTCGAGTCCCTCCAAAATCTGCCGAAACTCATCGCTGTCAAAGCGGCACTCCTTTCTCTCATAGTCTATGAAATAATCTGCTGTTTTCACGCCCATGCAGTAGTACACAAATGCAAACATTCTGCTTGCCCCACTACCTGACATGTTTCTCCCATCCCCCTGCATCAGCTCCAGAAAATGCAGGGGCGTCCACTCCTTTGCGTCTATATCCTCTCTGCTATACATGGTGTCCATTGTAAAGCAGGGGAACACCAGTACATTTTTCCCCATCACTGTATTAGCCTCTCTGACAGATTCCAGAATATCTTCCGCTTTCACCTTCTCACTTGCTTTATAATAGTCTGTCAGATCCTCAAAGGCCCCTTTGGCCGCCAGATTGCTGACATCCAATCCCTTCACTTCAATGATATCCGGCCCTTCTCCGCGCATGAGCTGCAGTTCCATCACGCCCAAAAGCTCGTCTGATTCCTGCGTCGTTGAGATCTCTTTGTCCGGTGAGAGCACCACCACTCTGTACTTCCTGCTCTGCCTGTTGTATCGCCGCACCAGTTCCTCCATGTTACTCTCATACTCATAGTATCGATGAAAAGAGGATCTGCTTATGGTCACTACCTCTTTTTCCGGATAATCCCGGCGGTCTCTGATGCCCACGGAGGCAAAGACAAGCGCTTTCGTTTCCAGACTGCCTATAACGGTCTCACGACATACCAGGCAGACCTCTTCCTTTCCTCTGAACATATAGTCCAACTGGGAAATATCTATCTGCACATATTCGTCGTCCCACAGCCACAGCATCTGAGGCTCTCCGGTCTCCGGGGTATACTGCCACAGCCCTTCCCCGGTGCACAGATAAATCCCGTCCTCGCCGCCCCCATATACCTGCAGGGGCCTGATAGGACATACGAAACTTTTCTCCGGCTCCTTCACGTTCACAAAGACCGGCTCGTCTCCGGTGACACAATACCCATATACCTGTTTATCCTGCCCCTCCGCGATCCCTTCCAGCACATCCAGTCCCGGTGTACAGACCCGCGCGAGACTGCCGTCCGGCTCAAACGCAAATACAGTGCCTTCGCTCCCTGCGTCATAGA
>JAAUZI010000020.1 GCA_014804645.1 Lachnospiraceae bacterium
GGCTACTATCATCGAATAATTGATAGATTTGTATCAGACTTAAAGTAAAATGAGTGCCGCAATCCCTTGTTATGAGGGGTTGCGGTTTCCTTATGTTCTGAAAAGAACAGCGAACAAAAAGAACCTCTTTCAATCTTGAGAATCGGAAAAAGGTTCTGTGATACAGATTTGATACATATGAGCAGTTTTTATAATATTGTACTGATTGAGATAAAACCAAATTAGAATAATGTACTGCTTATGCGTTCTTATCTTTATGAGGCCACTGAATTTTCCACTCAAAGTATTCATCTCGGGTAATTTTACCGGAAGCAAGTTCTTCTTTTTTCTTCATCCATTCGGACAGAAATTCATCCAATAATGAATAATTGAAACCAATGCAGATATGTTTCTCGCCTTTTTTCTTTTTATCTGCAACTTCATACAAGGGCATATCATAATGCTCGTCTAATTCAAACAACGCAAACATAACATCTTCTGCTGCATATAGTGCTGGTTCATCAATGGAACGGTAGTTACAGTCCAAGGCATCTGCCATCTGCCGGATCATATCGGATTTGGGAGTCCTGTTGCCAAGTTCGTATTGTCGGATGCGGACATCAGAAAGCCCGACTGCTTCGCCAAGCTGGGATTGTGTCATTTTGCGAAATATGCGGATTCTTTTTATTCGTTCACCAATGGCCATAGTTTTATACCACCTTTACAGTAACGATTTAGTTTCTAATAATACAGTAACATATTTATTTCTGTAGGGCAATGAAATCCTGTTCATATAATGATTTGTACTGGACATTTTTTATAATGGCTTGTTTATCTGTATTGATGAGATAAATAATAGTTCGATTATATTTATAAGAGGGTAAATGAAACATTAAAAAGAATAGTTTAGCCATTTATATATATGTATTGACAGAAACAATAATGTTACTATATAATTTGATATACGGGAGTAACATAAAAGTTACTATAAGAGAAAGGAGGAAATGCAGGTTTTATTTATCAGTATCAGTGTAAGGGGGTAAACGACTATGGCACAAAGATTTTTGACTGCAAGAGAAGTTGCGATACAGCTTCATGTAGCGGAATCTACAGCTTATGCAGTTATCCGAAGATGGAATAAGGAATTAGAGGAGATGGGATATTTCGTAAAAGCAGGTTCTGTACCGGAAGCATATTTTGCAAAGAAGTATTATGGATATACAAATGAGCAATAGATACACATACATTTAGTGTCAGAAATATGTAAGTAAAAAATTCAGGCGGAAAATAAAGGATAGATTTGAAGGAGGAAGAGGTATGCCGGTATATAAGGATAAGGAAAGGGATACATGGTTCTGCAAGTTTAATTATAAAGACTGGAGAGGTGAAACGAAAACCAAATTGAAGAGAGGATTTCGGACGAAAAAGGAAGCACAGGAATGGGAAAGAGAATTTCTTCAGGTACAGCAGACTGACATGGATATGGAGTTTTCAAAGTTTGTAGATGTTTATTTTACGGATAAGGCACCCAGACTGAAAGAGCGAACCATAGAGACGAAGCGGATTATGTTGGATACAAGAATTATCCCGTATTTTGGGAAACTCCGGATGAATGCGATTAAGCCAGCGGATATCATGAAATGGCAGAATGATATGATGGATCAGGGCTATAAACCAACTTATCTAAGGATGCTGCAAAACCAAGTGACAGCAGTTTTCAATCATGCAGAGCGTTTCTATGGATTAAAAGAGAATCCTTGTAAGAAGATTGATAAGATGGGAAAAGCAAATGCGAAGGAACTTAATTTTTGGACAAAAGAAGAATATGACAGGTTTATTCAAAGTTTTGACGAGAAGGAAGAAATGTATCGTCTTATGTACCAGATGTTGTTCTGGTTAGGCTGCCGGGTTGGTGAACTACTTGCAATTTGTTATGGAGATATTAGCTTTAAAGAAAAAACGGTATCTATTACGAAGACATATTACCGGAGGAACAAAACGGACTATATTACAGCACCAAAAACAGAAAGTTCAAACCGTATTGTGACTATGCCTGATTTCCTTGTGGAAGAGCTAAAGGCATACACAGATAAGATCTATGGATTGAAAGCAGAAGAAAGGATTTTTATGGTAACGGACAGAGCAGTGCAGAAGAAGATGAAGCGGAAAGCAGATAAACTGAATTTAAAACATATTCGTGTGCATGATCTGCGGCATTCGCATATTGCTTTCCTTATTGAAAAAGGAACACANCCTCTTATTATCTCAAAGCGTGTTGGTCACGATTCNGTAACNACTACCATGAATATATATGGACACCTGTATCCGGATAAACAAAGGCAGTTGGCAGATATGNTGAATGCGGAAGCNACAGGAGAAATGCAGAATAATGTGGTTGACATGGGAGCAGAAGTGAGATTTCGGAAAGCTGGTGGATGGTAAGNANGGAGTTTGTGAGAAGCAATACGGATATGATTATTAAAGCGTCTGAATAAATGGGTAGACTGTGCGGTGGGTAGCNGATATTNTTGGATACTTCGCTTGATTANATTTCATTGGAGAGNGCAGCCTGTGTCAAGNATTTTCGNCTAGNNCTAAAATACTTAACACAGGCTGTTCTCTCCAATATCATTTCAGGGGCGAAGTATGCTGGTGGTATAATAGGACTAAATCAAGAGAAGCCCATAAATCAAGGGTTGCACTAGTTTAGTCCTATTTATTAAAGCTCATTTTGGTGGAGTTTCAGGGCAGCGCTGGACAAAATCGAAAACCTACATCAAAGAAGTCAGAAATACCTATCACTGATGAGGCCATCTTGTGGATTTTAAGAAATGTGAGGTGAAACGGAATATTTAGCAGTTAGAAAGCAATTTTTTTAGCAAGAAGGCTGACCTGCTTTCTGGAAGCAGTATAGAATCATAACCTTTCGCATTTACAAAAAGAAAATGCAATGAAAAGGGAACTGTCCGATTTCCTTTCAGCAGAGGAAAAGGAGAAATTGACCCAGATGTACCATTTTCCAACGAAAGAATATACGATAGTGACTGACCAGAGTACCCGTTATCAGAAAGCAGTCGCAAGGTAAATTCGTGGAGAAGTGCGGCGGGCAGCCGACAACTCCAAATACTTCCGCTTGGCTGTAACCCACCGGGGAGGGTGGGCGGTGTCAAGAATTTTCGTCTAGGACTAAAATACTTGACACCGTACGCACTCCCCGGTACACTCGCCGGCAGCGGAGTATTTGGGGAAGGGAGAAAAGCGTCAGGGTGGCGTCAAAAATGGAAAATTTAGAACCAACTGGCGTAAAAAACGGTCATTTTGGCGTAACAGATGTGAAAATTGACAGTCAAATGCTGTCACTGAAAAAATGGTGAAATTTCACCGGCGTAAATTTGTAGCAGATTGGCGTCACAAAAAATAAATTGGCGTAAAAAATAACCGGATTGGCGTCACGAGAAAGTGAACTGGCGTCAGAATAAGGATATTTGGCGCTAATACCATAGATTTAGCGGAAAAAAGGGGGTTCGGGGTACTCCCCGACAAGATTTAGCATTTCGTGCCCACGAAATGCGTATCTTGCGGCGTTGTGTGCAACGCCTTTTAAAAAAGGTAATAAGTGAAAAATAAATGTGTGATATAACTTAATGTGAAGCTAATAAAATAATATTTAAATTTGAAAAATATTACTATTAGAAAAATAGGAAGTTGTATATAGCAACTGATTTTAGAATGTGAGTATCAGTAGATTAGTAGATATATATATTAAAAATGTATAATAGAAAACAAATAGTTTGATTTCTCGAAGAAATATTTTAAGCTATATAAAACATTATCTTGAAAAAAAAGGTAATGTATGATAATGTAAAACAATGTAGGAAAATGTATCTATGGATAGTTGTTTAATTTTTTAAAAATAAAAAAGAGGAAGAAAAATGGCAGTATCATACAATGGATTATGGAAGATTTTGATTGACAAAGAGATGAAAAAAGTGGATTTAATCAATAATCTAGGTATTAGTAGTAGCACTATCGCAAAGATGACAAAGGGTGAACCTGTGTCGTTGACCATTCTTGAGAAAATTTGTGAACAGTTGGATTGTGATTTTGGGGATATTATTAGCTACGATAAACGTAAGAAATAGGTGAATTTATTTTCCTTAGTAGTATGGAGATTGGTATGGCAGTGAGAATTCCATGGGATAAATATGAAACAGCAATTTTGATTGAAGCATGCGAAAAATATAATGATGGTTTGGTTTCTGAGAAAGAGGCGGTAAAAGTTGTTTCAAATGAATTGAGAACTAGAGCGCAGAAAAAGGGTATTAAAATTGATGATATTTTCAGAAATGAAAATGGAATTAGTATGCAATTCAAAATTATCAATGGTCTTATTCTTGAAAAGAATTCAGGACTTAAAAATGCTTCAAAACTTTTTGCTGACATGGTTTATTTATATAAAAATGATAATTGTAAATTTAAAAAGATATTGAAAGAGGCACGAGAAGTAGGTATTCAGAGTAAAACAATACAAGAAAAATTTTCTGCGTGGCTTTTTTCTTTCTTGCCTCCGACACAGATGTCAGAAATATATATTACATATTATGATTTGGATAATTACTTGCAAGCAGCAGGCTTATTAGAAATATCGTTGTTTGAAATTACTGAATTGGATGTGGTTAAGAAATTGATGAATGAACTTATTACAAATAAGATTTTTCGAAGCGCACATAGAATGAAAATAAGTAAATATTGTAGAGCAGTAAATTTCTATTATAAGTGGCTTTTGCAAAATGAATATTCGCTGCATAAGGCAGAAGCAAACGGAATAGAGACAGATGAAGATAGTATTTTAGGTGTGCCAGGGGATAAGACTAAGAATAGAAAACAAATTTCAACAATAGATATAGCTCCTGATGAATTAATAGAATCGGTAGAAAAGAAAAAAGGGTTCTTGACATGGTTGGAAAGTAGGGGAATGAAACATTCGGACATTATGGTAATTCGTATTGATATGTCCAGAATAAGTAAAATGGCTATTAATGCAGATTATACAGACAAAGAATTGTACGCTGTAGAAAGCCTAGTTACACTCAAGCTGATTATTAGTAAATTTTTGAGTAGTAATGATTTTGTTAATTTAGATCAGAGATTACAAAGACAATATAAGGAGTCTTTGGAGTATTATTTGGAATTTATAGAATCAAGGGCAGAAAAAATGCAAGAGGTACTAGAAGAAGCTGAGGTAAACATAGGAGTTGAAGATAGAGATGCATTTGTGATTTCAGAAAAAGAAGAAAAATCTATTGTGGCATCAAATATTGATAATGGAATACAAAAAAAACTTATTGAACTATTGACAAATGA
>JAAUZI010000021.1 GCA_014804645.1 Lachnospiraceae bacterium
AGATCGATTATGGTTTCGCATCGGGAAAGTGATCTTCCACAGACTCTCCCATTTTGTACAGCCCTCGATGTCTGCCGCCTCGTACATGCTTGCGGAGATGGTCTGCAGACCTGAGAGGAAAATAATAATCTGAATACCCGAGGAGATNGCAATATCATAGATNTTGTCTATAATCTCAAACACGGTTTCAAAAGCNCTCACNCCCACACCGGCGGTGCGCAGGATACTCTCCACAGCCNCNGTGATACTGANNCCGCTGGTNGTCTCCTCNATGGCCACCTGCAGCTGAGCCATCAGAGCGTTGTCTGTCTCCAATCCCAGTATAACACCTGAGGAGAGGATAACGGGCAGGAAAAATATGGCTCNCACNAGNGCNCTCCCNNTGAACTTCTGATTCAGGATCAGCGCCACAAAGAAACTGAACACCATAATCGCTANGGAATCCACCANCATACGGGAGATTTCCTCCACCAGCAATCTCGAGAACTCGGGATCNATGGTAAAGGCTCTCTNAAAGTTGTCAATCCCCTGNAATACAGGATTGAAACTNCCTGCACCCACTTCCACATTACAGAAACTCATGTACAGCGACTGGAAGAANGGTTTNACCATAAACACCAGGAATCCGATAATGAAAGGCGATATGAAGATATATCCCGCTATTGCCTTACGTCTCTGAAGACCTGCCAATTTATTCTTCTGTTTCTTCATTTCCAACAACCCTTTCTATAATTTTTGATTNGCCTGTTATCGAACCACCTTATAGTCTCTGGCAGGAACCACCGTGCCGTCCTGNGCCGTCAGATCCANATAGCCATAGTTGACATAGACCTTGGTGCCGTCCTCGTACATGGTNCAGGANAGATCCGNTGTGATCTGCTCATGTCNCGTCATCCTCTGATTAAAGGTGTGTCCCAGTTCTGNATTGTATCTGGTATATATNTCNACCAGCCTGTCATGCCATGCGGCATAATCAGAACCGTAGTATTCCGTATAAAGGGTCTTCTGGAGAATAAANGCNGTCTCCTGCATCAAATTGAACTGTAANCCCGCNCCNTACTCNGCGCTGCGCAGCANCTCNTCTTCCNNCTCNCCNGCCAGGTTCAGAGGCTCGCCGGTATAGTTNACATAGCCNTGCANNGCCATCTGATAGAAAGGCACATANGTGTCAATNATCGTGTACTCNCTGCCCTGCAGNTCCATGTTGGTNATCANNTCACAGTAGGGNGCNGCATAGTCGTTGCCCATATTAATCATNATCTTCTGGCCGCTGTCAGCCAGCTCTTTGAACTCGCCNACCTGCTGNTCCAGNACATCCTGCCTGCNGCGCATATCCTTGCGGTAATAGTCGGCGGACAGATCCATGCCGTTCTCCCTNAAGGATATACCCGCTCCGTACTTCAGAGCNGTCTCATTCAGNTTCTGGGTCATCTCCGCCNCTATNTCCGGATGCACCAGATAGAAACTNCCCTTCCACTCNGACTTACCGAAGGATACCGGATTGTACTCGTACAGCTCCGCCTTCTCCTTGCTGATAAACCGGGCGGNATCGGTAAATACNAAGAAACCGTTGAAAATNNNGCTGTCATAGGCATANTGNGTCACACCGTCCAGATAGACGTCCACGCCAAGCTCCGTGGCNGAGTCAATCATNTTCTTCAGATCCTTCTTACTGCCCAGNGCGGANACTGTCTTCACNCGGCTCAGCANNTTCTGCTGNACNCCGCCGTTNGCCCATCCCGTGAGCTTGACTGCCATATTNTTCAGACCGTCTCCCTTGAGCTGCGCTATGATNTCCTGCGCCTCCTTGAANGTGGTCAGCTTGAGNGGTCTNGACATNGGNATACCCAGCACCTGCNTNACCTTATCCACCGCGCCCATGATCTCCACTGCNACNGGAGCNTCTGTGTCGTCGTTCAGNGTCATATANCCCTCATATTTGTTCAACAGATANTCCTGATAGTCCTTGGCCATATCCGTGTAACTGCCGCTGTCGATAAAGCTGTAGCGCTGCACCAGACTGCCGTCNGGAAGNTCCGGAAGATATACATANATNCTGCTGTNNGCAATCGCNCCCACATTATATTTCTCTCTCAGGGCGATNCTGTACACCGCATAGACATAATTGTAGCTGTTGTTTCTGCCGGAAATATCCGCACTGATAGAGGCATANGAGGCNCCGTCCTCCAGGATNCAGATAAAGGAATCATCCCCCTGGCTGATGCCGTACACATTNAAATAGTTTCTGGTGCTGTGTACCAGNGCNTCTCTGTTCAGCGCCATATCCCAGCCNTACATATTGGCATAATAGCTATTCTGCATGTTCTTGCCNTTGTTGAAATTNATCAGCGCGCCGCCGCCCTCCGGCACCAGCATAAAGCCCTGATCCTCCTNNCNGCCNGCNCCAAANAACGGCAGNACNGACAGATNGTANAGCGGATANTCTGATNTGTACTCNATCTCANTCAGNGGAATCTCCACCAGCANATCGTCTCCGTCCAGACGGTAGATCACATTCACNTTNAAAATNGGNTTGTCGAAGGTGGACTCNGCAAAATTCANTTCCTTGTCCGCCTGATAGTCCTCCAGAGTGTAGCCGACNGCCTCNAAATATTCCTCAAATCTCTTNTTCAGATGATCCTTGGTNGTGTCGCGCAGNACCCAGATNACNTCNTCCNCCAGAATNGGATAGNNNGCNANNAGCNNNTCNTTGTCNTCCCTTTTGCCCAGATTGTTGATGTCGTACTTCTTGTAGTACTCCTTGACCNTGCCGGCNTCCTGCTGGNNCATCANNCCCAGCCACTTGTTGAAATNCTCATCCGTNATTACCGGNGGAATGATATACTCTTTCTCNGTATCGCCGATGGAGTAATAGACCTTCACATAGTCCTCCCCCAACTCGATATCATACACGCTCTTCTCAATNCTGTAATTGTAATTGTTATANGGGGCNTCCACGCCTGCCTGNGTACTCCAGGTCAGCGCCAGAGTGGACTGCAGCCTGCCNTTCTCAGCAGTCAGCGCCACCGGGTCGCTGGAACCGCCCTCAGGATTGGAGTTCCACACCTTNCCGCTGGACTTCACCTCCANGGAAAACTGNGTGGTNCCCGGGTCCATCACAAACCGCAGGTCGTCATTTTCCAACACAACCTCCTGNATATCGCCCTCCCAGCCGTTGACACGGATAATCTCTNCCTCNTCCTCCGCATTGTGATAGTTCANAATAANCAACACNGCGNCCAGAATGACCAGTGCGATAATGCCCGGGGCGATCAGNCCCTTCAGCCACTGGATCAACGCCCTCTTTAATTCTGCTTTTCTTGCCTCTTTNTCTCTATACATGGTTCGGTTTCTCCCATCTGCCCAATATGCTGGGCATATCCCTTATTCCCGCNTACCGCCGGCNNTGCCCGCAGTATCGCGCCGATCAGNATCGGCTCCATATATGCCGCCGCGCTCNGTCACATTCGGAACANTATCTCTCTGCCCAGAGAGATAAAGTATGANANGCCCTGCGTGATCATGCTGAAAAACAACAGCAGGATAAATACCATTACCAGCATTGCAAACAGGGATGCAATGGTAAACAGGAAATTCTTGCCCAGAGAATACTCATGAATCTCCATCATGGCCGCAAANATCAGCGCCATGGCCCACACCAGCGACAAGACGCCGAGCACCCCATAGAATTCTTTCTCATCCATCGTCACGAAATTGCTGAAAATCATCAGGGGAAACTGTATCAGCGGGTAGGGNGTCAGCGCATAGCAGGTAGCCATATACACCTGTCCCAGTCTGCCCTTGCCGTCAAACANNGTGGTCAGCGCCCAGTTGCCCACCACCCACAGAGCCAGNGGGAANAGNACACTGGACAGATACAGGAAGATGTTCAGTGTCTCCCAGTATACCTTCATAAAGAGAAAGCTGGTGTAGCGCAGTTTCATCACCCGAACCAGCAGGGTCAGGAATAAGATTGTGTTCGCCGCCGCATAGGATCCTCTCCGCTCGTGGGTCAGATCCCAGAAACCATCCAGGGGATGTGTGATGCAGTATAGGGCAAACCTCAGGGTTGCAAAATAGTGTACATAAGTTTCTTTCTTTTTCAATGAAGCTATCATACCGGCCTCCGTTTACAGTCTAAAGATATCAGCAGTATCAATCTCGTGCTTTATGTTCTTAATCTTTCCTATNGCCAGAGGGATAATCAACACCGCAAACACTACGATAAAGATAACCACTATGTGCTCCTCTACCCATTCCTTACGGTACTGCTTGTAAGCCTTGGTGTAGTTGTCCCTGTCATATTTCAGTTCAAAATACTCCATAGCCTCGTGATAGCGCTCCTGACGCAGAAGGGAACGCCCGATGCCGATATAGGCCAGATCATAGTTGCCGTTCAGATTCATGACCTCCTGCCAGGTCTCGCCGGACGCAGTGTACTCGCCGTTGTCAAACTGGTCGATGGCCTGATAGAGCAAGCGACCGAATTCCGTGGGGGTAAACAGTGTGATCGCACAGTCCTGGCTGTCCAGCACCAGCAGATCATACCCCATATGCTCAAGGGCTGCCGGATAGCGGAAATAGCCATCCATATTGCCGGGGCCTCCAAAGGCAAACAACATATGCCCCTGGTCATTGTAGCCGAACAAACGCCCNCTGTTCCGATCCAGCGCCACGTAGACNTCGTTCTCAAAGACCGTGACATCTGTCAGGCGGGAAGGTCCGTCATAGCCGCCNTTGTTGCCCCAGTAGAGGTCGCCAAACACCGGAAAGTCGCCGTTGCGAATCAGGATGTCATTGCCCATCAGGTTCAGCTTGCGGATNGGGTCCGCCGACCCATCNTCCAGATCNCTGTCCGTCACATTGCTNGTGCAGGCATAGATAAANCCNTCATGGTCCATATAGATATTGTCGTACTCCGTGGGAACGAAAGACACCATCTGCGCTCTCTGCTCCTCNGTGGCAATACGTTTCCAGATATANTCCGCAAAGTCGTAGGTAACCTTTGTGGCCCCCACNAAACCGGAAAACACACCGTCGCTTTCATATTTAATCAGACCCTGNTTGATACCCGAGGCGATACAGTACACACGGTCCGCTGTGTCAATGGCTATCTTATCAGGATTGAAAGTAAGCTCCGGATCCAGGGTATTGTCCACCGGCTTGTCAAACTGCATGATATAGTTCAGATCCGCATCCAGTTTCAGAATACGGCTGTTCCCCTTGTCTGCAATGAACAGGAATCCNTCCTCAGATACCGCAATATCCGTAGGGCCGGAAAGGGTTGTGATCTCCACGTCNCCCTTGAACTCGTCTATGATCTGTCTCAGCTTAAANCCCTCGGCNTCAACCCGCTCCACCACCACAATGCGGTTGTTGCCCGTATCACAGATATATACCATGTTGCCGTCTACAAACAGTCCCCGGGGATTGGACAGATTCTTATCCAGCCCCAAATCAACNGAGGTATACACGCCNGACACGGTATAGACATCCGGAGAACTCTGTATATCCTCCCAGTAGTCGTAATTGTAAGTGTAGCCGCCGCCNTCGGACGACGCACACACCGCCATGGAGGAGCCAATCAGCATCATGGCACTTGCCAGCAGAACGCCGACTCTCTTTATTGTCTTTCTCATACGCCACCTCATTCCTATCTCTATTCCCGTTTCCAACTAATCCTTCAGACCGGAGCTCGCCATTGTCTCCAGAATCTGACTCTCGGACAGAATGAAAATACAGATNGGCACTGCCATCACAATCACCTGCACCGCCGCAGACTGGCCGGTTCTGGCGATACCGCCGCTCTGGATCTGCTGCAGCGCGTACACCAGCGTCTTCTTCTCCTCGGAATAGATAAAGGTTGCCGCCCTGTTGTTCCAGAGGCCCTGCACGGAGAAGATAATCAGCGTCAGCCAGGCAGGCTTTACATTNGGCATTACGATACCGGAAAACACTCTCCACTCGTTGGCTCCATCTATCTTGGCCGCCTCGATCAGGGAGGTGGGCAGCCCCTCCATGAACTGTTTCATCAGGAACAGTCCGGTGGGCAATGCAAACGCCGGAATGATGATNGCCCAGTAGGTGTCAATCCATCCCAGGGAGTTGATGATCAAATAGTTGGGNATGGACGTCACATAGCCGCTGAACATCAGAGCCACTGTGACCAGCTTGAAGAAAGCCTGCCCGCCGGGGAACTCGTACTTCGCCAGCACGAACGCACCCATGGATGCTATGATCAAATGTCCNAAGGTTCCCACTGCCGTAATGAACACTGTATTGAATATGTACCTGGAAAAAGTCACCCAGGACTTGCCCATGGTCACGAACAGGTCTGAGAAGTTATCCAGCGTCGGATTCTTCGCAAAGACGGTGGGGGGGAACTTGAACAGTTCATCCAGCGGTTTCAATGCGGATTCAATCGCATACACCAATGGAAACACCATAGCCACAGCCATGAGCAGCAGGAACAGATAAACAAAGAAATCTCCTACCCTTGAACGGTTGGGCTGCCTTCTCTTTAAAATTTTGCGTCTCGGTTGCTTTTCTTTTGTCGCTACTTTTGTCGTTTTGCTCATATCAGGTTCCTACTCTTCTCAACAGACTTTGAATTGCTTTGTTACACAGCATCATCACCAGGAACANCATGGTTGCAATCGCCGATGCATAACCCATCTCAAATCTGGAAAAACCATAGTCAAACAGNTGGGTTACAACGGTACGGGCCGCATAGTCCGTACTGGGGTAGCCGCAGAGGGCCATGGTCACATCGCACACNCCAAAGGATTGGGTTATGGCCATAACCGCACCGAACATCAGCATGGGTTTCATGTTTGGCAGTGTGATGAACCACAATTCCTGCCAGCGGTTCTTTACGCCGTCTATACACCCNGCCTCATACTGNGAGCGGTCTACACCCTGAAGACCTGCCACAAAGGACANGAAACCCATACCCAAGCTCATCCACAATATGACTACCATACAGATCGGCAGCATATAGGTGGGATTGGTCAGCCACAGGATCGGGGCGTCTATCAGGCCCATATCAATCAGCAGCGCATTCACCTGCCCGTAGGCATCACCTCTGAACAAAACTGAGAATATAACAAACACGTTGCCGGCAATGGACGGTGCGTAGAACACCACCACCGCAATGGTTCTGATCCACCGNGGCAGCTCGTTAATCAGCCACGCAAACAGAAATGACAGCATGTAACCNAGCGGNCCGGTGATCACCGCAATCATAAAGGTGTTNTTTACGCCTTTCAGGAAGATATCATCCGCCAGGATCAGGTTGAGATANTTCTGTATCCCGATGAATCTGGGGGACTCCAATATATTGTAGTAGGTAAAGCTNAAAAAGATGGAGCTGCACACCGGCAATATGTAGAACAGTGTAAACAGGATCGCATAGGGGGCCAGGAATGCATAGCACATCTTTGNCCGNTTCGCNTTCTTTANNGCCACCCGGAAATTGTGTTTCCGGAGGGTGACATATTTCTGTAAATATTCTTTCATTCTTATCTCTCCCCCCTATTCCAGCGGCAGACCAAACTCAATACGTTTCTTGGTCAGCTCCTCGTTGATGGTGATAGCGTAATCTATAATAGTCTCTCGCGGATCATCCTTGTCGTTGATAACCTTACGGATGGCATTGGTGATATGCCGCCCTGTGTAGTAGCCGCCGGGCACTTCCCGGATACCTACCGTCTGCTGCCATTGTGCCAGCAGCACCTCTATATCGTCCGCACTCCACGCCAACTGGGAGAAAGCGTTGATATTGGCTGTGGCGTATCTGGCGGAGGAACCCAGCAAAGCCTCGATCTCACGCCCGAAACGCACCTGCGTATCTGTCTGCGCCCACCATTTCATGAACTCCCATGCATTCTGCTTGTTGGTTTCATCCGTCTGCTTAATCATCATGGTTGCGCTGCCGGTGATGAAATCCGAACGGTCTATGTAGGTCTCGCCGTTCTCATCCACCTTCTCGGTACCTGGGATCAATGTGAAATCCCAAAGTCCTCGAATCTCGGGTGCGGATACCATCAGAGTGTTGTAGGTTGCATAGTTCGCCACACCGATGGGCATCTCGCCGGAACGGAAACGGCTGACAAAGTCAAAATAGGTAGGAATGCCATAATCGTTAAAATACTTGATATAATCCGCCATGGCTTCCACGCCGGCTTCTTCGTCCACCGTGGTCTTGGTTCCCTTCTCATTGTACAGATCGCCGCCGTACTGGAACAACATACTGAAATACATGCTGAGATCAGCCGCATTGGACGCCACCTGGGTGCTGGCCGCCGCATTACTGCTGGAACCGCCCGCACTGGGAATGCCGATGGACATGTTGTTTCCCTGTATTGTGGGCAGCATCTCGATCAGCTCCTGCCATGTGTCAGGCACTTCCAGTTCCAGCTGCTCCAGAATATCCTTGCGGTAGAACATAACGTTGAAAGTCTGGGTCTCGGGCACGGCGTAAATATGTCCGTCCAGAGAATACTGCTCATAGGAGCTGGGGGTGTAGTTGGCGAGCACCTCCTCATACCCCGCAAACTGGGTGATATCCTCCACAGAGTTACGCAGCGCATAGTTTACAGGCTGATCCGCGCCGATAGACAACACCACATCCGGGCCTCTGCCCGCCACCACTGCCGTCAGCAGGGCGTCCGCCGCAACGATCTCCACATTGACCTTAATGCCTGTCTGAGGGGTAAAGGTGTCATCCACCATAGATTTTAAAATTGTACCCTGATCGCGTCCGGTCAGCACCCATACCTTGATTACGCCGCTGCCGTCTTCTTCGTACACGTCGCCCACCGCGTCATAGTCCACAATGAACGATGCTACAAAGGAACGAACCTCATGGGCAAGCTTTTGGAAGAAATTGGAGGTATCCTTCTCCGGTTTCGTCCCCGTGCCGCTGACCACGATATAGTCGATGTCCAGCTTGGATTCACTCATATTCAGTATCGCAGTGCCCAGAGCAGTGATATTATCCTTGAAAGGAACAAATTCCGTGGTGATCTTGCCCGGTTTCTCTAAGAACCTCTCCAGCTGCTGGGCTATAGTCTGCGCAGTGGCAATCTTGTCAGCCTTCTGTCCGCTGTATGCCACGACCTCATCCACGACCTTGTAGAGTCTCATGCGCTCCAGATCCATGGCCTCCATAACCTCGGGATAGTTGGAGTCAATATGATAATCACGATAACGGTCAGGAGTGGCTCCGGTGTACACCAGAATGGTTCTGTATATCTGGTTCAGGCGGAAGGTACAGTCCTCCAGTTCCTCCATAATAGGACCCATCTCTCCCAGAGTCGCCTCCAGCCGCAGAGTGTGCGTACCGGCAGTCAAGTAGAACTCATAGGGATTGCCTTCCTTATCGCCCAGAGTCTTGCACTCCCAATCATTGGCATATTCAAAGGAAATGCTCTTGGCCTCCGCAAAGGGAACCTCGCCATCTATGTACAGGGTACGACTGGATACGCTGCCTCGAGAATAATTCTGCCGTCCCTTGATCGTTATGTTATAGTAGCCGTCCTCCGGAACCTCGATATTCCACTGTATCCACTGTCCCGCACTCCTCCAGGCATCACCGCCCGTGTAATTCAGCACGGTGCGCATTACGGTGTAGGGCTGAGTGGAGGGAGAGGACCTATCGTATTTTGCATATAAGGAGGATTCGGAACGAACGGTAGAATCCTCGCCCTGTACCACTTGTATATAAGAAAGCCCCAACTCGGAAGCTGCACTTCCGGTCTGCTTGGCTCTGTACTCTGTATAGGTGTCCATCTCCGTCACCGGGAGGATACTCACCGCCTTCAATACCATAGGCTCATTCACCGCCTCCAGGCTTACGGTATTGACTCCCTTTTCCATATAGAACATATAGGGATCAGAAATATACCCCATGCTGTCCTCGCAGTATGCCCTCTGCCACTCGAACACTTCCACCTGAGTGGGGCGGATCTCGTTGCCCTGATTGTCCACGCGAACTTCACTGCCATCGGTCCAGATACGCGTGAACTCCATGTTGGACGCATCGTCAAAAGGCAGCTCACCGTTGATATAGAGAGCACGCTCTGCGGCCACACCTCTGGATTCCGGTACCAGATAGTCCAGTACCACATTGTAGAAACCGGCCTCCGGCACATCCACCTCCCAGGTCACCACGGACTTGGTATCTGTAAACAGGGATTTCTCCACACCCTCATAATCGTTGTAAATCTCCACGCTGCCCTCTGCAGTGTAGTCAAAGAGATCCAGCCCGACTTCCGCCTGGGGACGCGTGGCGTCTGCATGGGCATTGAGATAACGGGTATAGGTTCCCTCTCTCACTGCGCCCTCCGCGTCGGCAGTCAGATCATGGCCTGCATACTTATCCTCAAAGGTCTCTACTCCCCTCAGGTTCAGCAACACGCAGAATACCGCAAACGCTGCCACCACGCCTATGAGTATGAGTAATTTTTTGACAGTCTTATTCATACATGCCTCCCTGTGTACAATAACAAATATAGAAATCTTTACATGCAAAATACGCACTTTATGTATCCATTATAGCCACGAACAATTAATCTGTCTTCTTAATCTTTGCTATTTAATCTTCACACATTGCTTAATTTTTTGTGAATTTTAAAAAATTTTATTGTGCAATATTTACTTTTGGCCCCTTTGATGTTAAAATATGTCTATAGAAAATCCTTTGTTTTTAGGCATTTTGGGCATTTTCTCCATTCGGCCGCCCCCATGCCACCGGGAAATATAAGAGATTCCTGGCAGGATTAGCAATATTTGCACATATCGGGATATTATTACAAATATTATTATATACGAAATAGTTTCACTGTGGAAAAGCTCTCAGAGGGAGGCGCTGAAGATGGCAGATTTGAAGGTAAATGGCAACTTTCTTGACTTTTATGGCATAAATCACGATTTCACAGGCATTCGGGATGTTCAGGATTCTCATGAGACCGTCTCCTTTTGCGACAACTCCATAGTCCGCATCTGGCACAACACCCAGACGGACAACTTTGAGGAGCACTGGCATGCCGCTCTGGAGGTCATCATGCCGGTGGAAAACTATTATGACGTGCGAGTGGGGGAGACCTTCTATCATGTACTGCCCGGAGAAATCGTTGTGATTCCGCCGGGGGATTTGCACGAACTTCTTGCGCCGGACAGCGGCAGCCGTTTTATCTTCATGTTCGACATCTCCCTGATCACCAAGCTGAAGAGTTTCGTAGGTATCCAGTCCATTCTGTCCCAGCCCCTGTATGTCACCAAGGAGAGCTTTCCTCAGATCTACGAGGATGTGTATCAGTTGCTGCTTCAGATACGGAATGAGTATTTCAACAAGAATGAGTACGCGGAGCTGACTATTGTTTCTCTGCTGCTGACTATTTTTACCAAATTCGGTTACAATCATATCAACGCCAGCAATCTCTTTCCCAATGTGCGGTTGTACAAACAGAAGGAATATATTCAGAAATTCAACAGTTTGATGGAGTATATCGACGTACACTATATGGAGGATCTGAATCTGGAGGATATCGCTGAGTCCACAGGGTTTTCCAAGTATCATTTTTCCCGGCTGTTCAAGCAGTACACAGGCTTTACTTTCTGCGATTATCTCTGTCACCGGCGCATCAAGGTGGCGGAGGAGCTGCTGGCCAGACCGGATCTGTCCATCACCGAGGTGGCCCTGCAGGCCGGGTTCCCCAGCATCTCCACCTTCAACCGCCTGTTCAAACAATACAAAAACTGTACACCCAGCGAGTACCGCTCCAGAAACAACCGCGCTCTGCTGGGTGGCAATCCCTATGCCTGATATACAAAATCCGTAAATACGGCCTCTCCGCCGCTCTCCCTGGTAGCGTACACCGCCAGTGCGAAACGGCAGCCGACAAAGTGATCCATTCTGAAATACAGTCTGTGCTTTTCTCCCATAGTTTCCCAGTGTCTTCCGTTTTTCCAGGCGAATTCCACCGTGTCCGCCATATCCGTAAAATTGGCAGATATTCTCACCCTGGCCACCGGCCCGGGCAGCGCGACCCGATCCAGCACTCTGCCCGGCATGTAGTCCTGCGCCGTCCCGCCATCTGCCACGCCGTTCTGCAACACTCTGGCGACCACCACCAGATAGTAGCTGTTCAGTGTCCTAGTAATGCCTATCATGCCGTAGCACCCCTGCAGAGCGCAGAGGCCGGCGCAGTCGCCCTCCCGCAGCCCGGAACCGTCCACAGTCACTTCCCCGCTGCAGCGCGGATAGAGCATACGCTGAGTCAGAGTATTCCGGGCCTGCAGCACATTGGTGCAGACCTTGTCTGTGCGGATCCACAGACCGCCCTCCTCCTTCAGACCCCACAGGTCTTGGTGGGGAACGTGATTCCACTGCCACTGCTTTTTCAGCTCATATTGCCCCCGCCGGTCCCGCAGGCAGGGAAAGTTGTCCGATATGCAGAGCGGCTGGTACTGATAGCCAGGGCGATTGCTCTTCATTGCTCCGCTGGCAGGCACCCTGCCGTCCCGGCCGAACCTGGGCAGTCCGTCCTGCCAGGTCACGGGCACCAGCACCGGCATGCGCCCGGCAGCGCCACGGTCCTGGAACAGCATGGCATACCATCTGCCGTCGGGGGTGTCCACAATGCCGCCCTGGGCCACTCCCTGATTGTGAAAGCCCATATCATCGCTCAGCATCTCATACTCCACAAATTCCCCCTCCGGAGAATCCGCCACAAAACATACCTGTGTGCGCTTATCCCGTCCCTCCTCTCTGGGCCAATGGATCGTAAACAGGTAGTATTTTCCGTCTATTTTGTACAAGTGGGAGCCTTCGTGCCCCAGGTAGACCTGCTGATGTTCCCGGATAATCAGACGATTCAGCCCGCCCTCCCGGACGCCGGACAGATCCGGCTCCCACTCCGTCAGCCAGATATCCGAATGCCCGTGGGCGATATAGACCCTGCCGTCATCATCGAACAGCAGAGATGGGTCATGAAGATAGCCGCTCTCCAATTTTCTGCAGCTCCAGGGACCCTCCACCCTCTCTGCGGTATACAGGTAGGTGCCGCCGTCCGGCACACCGAATAATACATAAAACAGTCCCCCATGATAGCGCAGGCATGCAGCCCACATGCCCTTTCCGTAGATGCTGCTCTCTCCCTCCATCCTCTCCTGGGCGGTTCCCTCCAGCGTGTCGTAGACATAATCGGCAATCTCCCAGTTTTTCAGGTCAAAAGAGCGCAGAATCACACCGCCGGGCATGAAATGCATGGTGGTACTTATCATATAGTATGTGTCCTCCACCCGAATGACATCCGGATCGGGATAGTCGGCCTTGATGATGGGAGCTGGTCTGTTCATATATGCCCTCCGATTAGAGTTCCGTCTCTCCGCTACAGTGCCCCCTGTGGGGAAGTAAATGAGACTGTTTTTAGTGTTCCGAGTTGTCCGAAGGGCCACTGATAATAACTTTTCCCTCCGACAGTTCCAATTTCACTTTGTTGTCCTGCAGATTCATGGAGGAGAGAATGTCTCTGGGAATCTGCACTCTGCCCGCCTTATCCACAATGGCGTACTCCTCCTGGGTGTCCTCGCTGCGCCAGTCGATGGCTGCCTCCTTGAGACGATCCGCATATTTTTCCTTCAGGATACGCTCGCTGCTGATCTTGCCGTCCCGGATTGCCACCACACGCTTTACCTTCTTGGAGAGAGCTACGTCGTGGGTAACGATCAGGATTGTCTGTCCCTGGCGGTTCAGCTCCGTGAAAACGTCAAAAATATAATCAGCCGTCTTGGGGTCCACACTGCCGGTAGGCTCGTCCGCTAACAAGAGTTTCGGCGAATTGGCCAGGGCGATGGCGATGGCGATTCTCTGCTGCTCGCCGCCGGAGAGCATGTTCAGCCGGCTGCGCTTTTTGGAGGACATGCCCACCAGCTCCAGCAGCTCCAGGGCCTTGGCCTTCTTTTTGCGCACGTCCGACAGATACATGGGGAGCATCACATTCTCCAGAGCGGACAGATAAGGAAGCAGATTTCTGGCATTGTTCTGCCAGACAAAGCCCACCGTATCCCGCTTGTAGACCACCAGTTCCCGCTCCGTCATCGTAAACAGATTCTTGCCGCCCACCACCAGGGAACCGGCGCTGGGTCTGTCCAGACCGCCGATCATGTTCAGAAAGGTGGATTTACCGCTGCCGCTGTTGCCGATCAGGGCAGTCAGCTCTCCCTCCTCCACGGTTAGGTCAAGCCCCTGCAGGGCCAGCACCTCCGTCTGTTTCGTCTTGTAGATTTTTACCAGGCCATCCGCCTGTATCATCGCTTCAGCCACGTTCCGTATCCTCCCTGTCCACAATCTGTCTGCCGTTTTCCAGCTCGATCACCATGTCACCCGCATCCATCAGTCCCGTGTCGTGGGTGGTCATAACAATGGTTACTCCCTCCCTCTGGGTCATCTNCTGAAACAGTCTGGCCACTTCCGCCGCCATGGCGCTGTCCAACTCGGCGGTAGGCTCATCCGCCAACAGAATCTGCGGCCTGTGAGCCACGGCTCTGGCTATCGCCACCCTCTGCTGCTCACCTCCGGACATCTCCGCCGGCATATGGTGCATCCTGTTGCCCAGTCCCACCATCTTCAGGCATTCCTCCACCCGCTCCCGGCGACCTTTTTTTATTCCCGCCAGACGCAGNGAGAACTCCACATTNTGAAAGGCGTCCATGGTGGGAATCAGAGACACCGACTGGAACACGAATCCCACTTTAGTTCTGCGCAGATTCTCTCTCTCCCGCCCCGACAGCCTACACACATCCTGTCCGCCGATCATCACACTGCCCGAAGTGGGCGTATCCAGCGCCCCCACAATATTCAGCAGCGTAGTCTTGCCGGAGCCGGAACGNCCCTTCAAAATAGTAAGCACTCCTCGGGGAATCTCCGCACAGATATCCGTCAGGGCCTGGAACTCGCCCCCCGCCACCGGAAATATCCGGTTTACATGGCTTATCACAATAGCCGCTTCCTTTCCCCCGCTTTTTTCTTCCACACCCATAGTTTCCTCTTTCCTGCGAATCTGTCTTTACTCCTCGCCCAGTTTCAGCGCCTTNACCACATTCATTCTAAACACGATGACAATCAGCACCACCAGGCACAGCGCCATCACGCCCGCCACCACGCCGTAGAGGCGCAGCATGTCCGACTGCCNGGTAATCAGTTCCATTGGCAGCACCTGATTGCTGGCGGCATAGGCCGTCTGCAGCATGGGCACAAACATCCGCGAGGAGAGGTGCCCGATACCGATGCCACCCAGTATGGCAAACACGCCGGAGAAAATCTGCTCGTTTATCAGCATGTAGAACATCTCCCCCTTGTGCATGCCGCAGGCCCGCAGTACGCCAAACATCATCTCTCTGGACCGTATGGACATGATCCANTAAATCAAATAGCCCACAGCGCACANNATCAGCGTGACGATNAANCCCATGGTGAGAATGCCGTTGGTGCCCTGCATCAGCGGGTCTGTCACCACTTTCTCCAGATCCGTGATCCTGTCCACATACTTTACAATATGTACATTGTTATCCTGNACCCACTGGTATAGCTCCTCCGAGCCCTGCCCNTCCTTCAGGGAAATCCANACCTCATAGGGCACGGTTCCCAGAGATTTCTGCAGNGTTGCANAGTTGGCTATCACCAGAAAATTGTCCNGGGTAGTGACNNCGCCCTCNGCGTTCAGACTCATNGNGGNAGGCTCATAGCCGGGCCANTAGTCCACAAAGTCCACGATTTTGCCNCTNATNTCNTTCTTAGNGCNGCTGTANTACCGTATGGTATCCCCCNCCTTGTAGTCCANCAGGGTCTGNAAATTNCGGGATACCANCACNCCTGTCGGCTCCACCGCCAACTCNTTCANCAGCTCATAGTAATGCTTACCCAGCAGCTCCTCATCCAGCCATGTATTCTCCCCGTACTCCCGGGTNTGAATGCCCAGCAGNGTGATCTGCTGCCTGTCGGAACCCTGTTTCGGCACATAAGCCTGCTCGTCCCTGATTACCCGNGTGTAGCCGCGGGCNNAATCCAGNNCGGCGTACTTGCTGTAGTCCGGNTCATAATACCGCAGTTCNCCCATGACCTCCCCNCTGGTGGTAGCATTGGTATTCCACACCTCCCGGANAATNANGTCCGCCCCGTCCAANTACTCCACATTCGCCTGCGCGTTCTGCAGAATGGTNCGGGCCACNGTGGCGTGAAACATNCCCAGNGAGACGGTGAGTATCATNAACANCATNATAAACTGCTGCTTGCGNCCATTTTTGATNATCTCCATANAGGANGCGTAGCTGGCCGGACGCCANAAACGCTTTCCCANCGCATANATNCCCCGCACCAGCAGCGGCTGCAGCCGCAGAAACAAAAGTCCCATCCCCACGATAAACAGGGAAGANCTGATATAGAGCAGGGGGTCCAGAGCTTTCCCCATCAGCACATCCTCCACCAGAGCGCCCCGATTGCGCGAGAAGTTGTAGTAACCGTACATCGCCACTGCCAGACAGATGATATCCAGAAAACAGAGCTCCCACCAGGACCGCTTTTTCATGGCTTTCTGCTGTTTCAGTTTCACTATGGTCAGACGGCTNTGTTTCAAGGCGGGCAGAGTCATAATAAGTATACAGGCCCCCACTGACNTCAGACNGTAATAGACCGCATCCCTCGTCCAGACAAGCTCCATCCGGCCTCNGACCGCGAACTCCAGGAAATTNCNGGCCGATCCCAAAAAGCGGCAGAANANAGTNCCCAGAGGTATNCCTCCCAGCGCNCCCAGAAGAGTCAGAAACAGACCCTGATACAGATANAGCCGAAAAATCTGGCCGCTGGAGCTGCCCCGGCTCTTAATCACAGAGATCTCGTTGCGCTCCATATCGTACATCTGCCCGGAAATCATGAACAAAAAGGCCGCCAGCAGAATCAGCACCGGCACCTGCAAAATAAACAGCGTGGCCTCTATNCTGCTCTGTTTCTTGCCAAAATCGTCCAAAATCTCCCGGTAGTCCGGCTCCTTTATCGTGCTGCGGTATGGACTGTCCTGCGTCAGATAATCGGTATACTCCCGGATNCGCTCCACATCCGTCGCCCTCAGGTTCTCATATTCAAACATGCTGTANTAAATACAGGTAATCGTGTATTTTCCGGCGTTGTCTCCCGTAAACATATCATGGAACAGCTGCTCCTCCATGAAACAGACCACATTCATCTCCTCCGGGGAGTTCTGCCAGTAAAAATCCCCCACTGCGGCCTCCTCATAGANGCCNGTNACCTTCAGACGCAGCTTTTGGCCGTCCGGGCCTTTCAGAGCGTCATACTCCAGGATCTCTCCCACCAGCAGTCCGGCGTCCACCATGCACGNCTGGCTGACCACCACCTCTATGTTTCCCTCCTCGTCCAGTCCGTCCTCGGAGTACATCTCCCCCGCCAGCATGGACGCATGCTGCGGCAGACCTGACAGGGAGCTGAGGCGCAGGGATATGGCCTTGCTGTCGGAGCGGTTCATCAGCGACTTCAAATCCGCCTTGGCGAGGCTGTAGTAATAGATGGTGTCTCTCTCCTGCACTCCCATCTCCTCATATATCTCCGCCATCAGCGTCTCCACTTTGCTGATTGTCTTGCCCCCATTGTCCTTTTTGGAAACCAGCGTTATGGTATTCATGGTCGGCCANTTCCCATGCTGCAGCATCCATGTCTCCATCTCGTCCTGCAGCATCCTGTCAAANGCCGACGCCCGATACAGGGGGAAACTGACCACCGTTGCGATCAGCAAAAGACTCCCCAGCAGCATGCACATTGCCATCCATTTTTTATGCCAAAGTTTCTGCAACATTACTCCAAGCATAGTTCCATTCCTTCCGTCAGCCCTTCGACCACCCAGTAATTGCTCTTGTCAAATCCGCCTGCTATGAAACCGCGGCGCACAATGCTGCCGTCCGCCTCCACCACATTCACATAGGGATGTCCATTCACCTCACGCACGGCCCGCCTGGGCACNACCAGTACATTGTCCATCTCCCGCAATTCTGCCTCCACACCGCATCTGGCCATGTTCCACCAGCCGCCCCAGCCTGCTGTACCCATGGACATGTCTCCAATCACCTCNGGCGGCAGCANAATAAAGGCGTACTCCGACTGCAGAGAATGGCTTACCGCCCGCTGGTTCAGATTGGCCACCATACCCGTAGTCTCTCTCTCTATTTCCGCGCTGTCACGGTAGGTCACTTTCACCTCATTGCCGTAGGACAGCACATTCCCTTCNTCTTCCAGGGCAACATAACAGGTGTTTTCATCNGCNATTTCTAACAGATACCCCTCCGGCTGCAGAATATCCTCCCGCTCCAGGTCCGCCATCCATATGACGATACCGCTCTGCTGTGCGCGGATAACGGTGGTCTGGTAGTCCTGGGTAAGCTCCGCAATCTGCTCCTGCAGTTTCAGTATGGCTTTCTGCCGATTCTCAATCGCNTTTTNGTTCTTCTCCTCACCCTGGTCAATGAGGTCCTGAACTCTCTCCATCTGTCTCTGCAGCTGCAGAGTCAGTCTCTGCAGGCCGATCTCGTCCGCCGCAACCCGCACGGTGGCNATCACATCCCCTTTATCCACATGCTGGTACATCGCCGTCTGAAATTCCTGAAAATACACAGTTCCATGGGAGATGGGATTTCGGACTACCACACTGGAGGGATAAATCAAAATGCCGTTTGCGGAGAAATCNGTGTGAAAACTTCCCNTCTCCACCGTCACATGCTGGTCGCTGTACTGNCGGCCCTGGTCCANCAGCACCACGTCCCCCTCCGATATCCCGGAGAGAATCTCCGTGTACACGCCGTCGCTCATGCCTGTNCTGACCGGAGTGTAAACATTCTCCTCCCCCTTGACCACATACACATAACTGCCTGTATCATCCTTGTGTATGGACTCCACAGGTATTGATAACACTTGTTCTTTTTTCTCTTTCACCACCACAATCGCCACATAGTCGCCCATGTTGACGTCCTGGATGTCCTCCTCAAGATACAGAGTGGAGTATACTGTCTCCCCCTGGGTCGTCAGTCGGGTATATTCCTCACTCTCCATGGGCACATAGCTGACTTCATAGCGCACACCGTCAATCACCGCATATATCTCCTCCGCAGTGGACGCCGTCTTTCTGTTGATATAGTCGCTTTTCAGCACCTTCCGTTCCAGGTCACCCACCGCTATGATAGGAGTTTCCCCCTCAATCCAGTCCCCATAGCCATATTCCGGCATGGCCACCACGTTCCCCGCCATGCCGGAGTGTATGGTCACATTATTTTTCTTCTCCTGCAAAAAAGTCAGTTGCTGCTGAGCGTAGGCGTAGTCCAGCTCATACAGGGCCGCTTGCTGTTCCTGCTGCAGCAGCGCTGTATTGACGCTGTGATCCGCGATACGATAACGGCCGTTCCAGTAGTTATACTCCTGCTCCCACTCCTGGTAAGCCGGATTGACCTGTGGCTCTCTCTCCTCCGGCTCCTGATCCCCTGGCTCCTCTTCCTCCGGCGAGACCGCATCCGAGCCGCTGACACTCTGGGGCGGCTCCTCCTCCGCTGGAGTCTCGGTGATCTCCAGATACTGACGGGGTTTACTTTTTTCCAGATTTTCGACGATTCCCTTGAGTCCCTTCACTTCCTCCTGCGGTTTTTCCAGATTCTCTTTGACCTGGAGTTCGTACTCCACAAACTCCAGCTCCATGTCCTCGATCCGCTCCTGCTGCTCCTTGATCTGTTTGTCTAGAGTCTCGGTGTCCGAAAGCGCCAATGCCTCCCCCCTGCTCACACGCTCCCCGGGAAAGGCCAGAATTTGCTCCAGCACCACATCCCCGTCAAAACTGTACTCCTCCACATAGGGCACCACCATGGCGGAGTAGATCTCCGCGTCATACAGATTCCGATACACCGCCGCCTCTCCGCTGCCAGTCATTCCCACCGGCTCCAGTAGCGCCACCTCCCGCACCGCGCTCTCCTGGGAGGGCGTCTCTCCGCATCCAGTCATGGCTAACATCAGAGAAAATATTAAAACAAGCCCTAATAGCCTCTCTCTCTTCATCGCAGTATGACCCTCTCTCCCTCCGTCAGTCCGGATAACACTTCCACCGTGCTGTCCCCGTAAAGCCCGGTTTCAATCCATTTTACTTCGCGCATCTGATCCTCCCCCAGCACATAGACATAGTCCCCACCCTCGGCGCTGTGAACCGCCGCGGTAGGCACGCACAGCACCTGACTGCGCTGGTCCACCACAGCCACGATGGAACCGATAGTTCCCACCTCGATGGTGGCGTTCTCCGCGCCCTCGGCCAGCGAGAACAGCTGCTGTTCTCCCCACTCCTCCATCTCATAGGGCAGAAGAGTGTACTTTCCCGCGCCGGAGCCGGAGATGATCTCCATGTAGACCTCCTCGCCCTCTTTAAAACAGGAGACATACTCCGGCACCTGGGTCATAAACAGACATTCCGATCCGTCAATGATCGTCAGCACTTCCTCGCCCCGCACGGAGGTGGAGCCTTCCAGTTTTTCCTTGATATGGGATACTGTGCCGGACATTCCCGCCACCAGGCGGCTGTCCGCCGCCTCGCGCTGCAGCTGCTCCAGCTGCAGCATATCCAGATTGATAGCGTCCTGCCAGTCCTCCCTGTAATATTCATAATTCTGCTGCACCTGGGCCACGCCTTCGTCCAAGCGCTCTCTGTCCTCCTTGGACTGACCGCTCTGATACAGGTAGCTTAACCACAGCGAGGATATCTCATAGTCCTCATTGATCTGGCTGTAGTCCATCTGCAGCTGGTTTCTGGCGATCTGGTACTCCAGCCGGGCGATTTCATCCTGCCTGCTGCCGCTGGAAAGTTCAGCCAGCACCTGGCCCTTCTCCACGACATCGCCCTCCTGCACATAGACCTTTTTCACGGAGATTCCGCTGATTCCAAAGCTCAGGCTCTCATCGTTCATCTGCTGGTATGTGCATTTGATCCTCTGGGTCTTCTGCACATCGCCCCGCATGGCCACCGCCATGTCGTAAACTATTGGGGCCGCCTCCTGCTCCACCACGATAACGCCCTCGTCGTCACCCTCCGTCTGGCCGCAGCCGGACATTACCAGGACCATGCCCTGCAGGCAGGCCACCGCCAGCCACCGCCCTATTCTGTTTTTTCTGCTTTTCTTTCCTGTCATCATGATAGCGGTCATCCCTTTTTACATCATTCTATACCCATGCATATCACCCGCAGAGACGTCCCGGGTCCCATATAGGACGGCTGCGGCTGCACCTTGGGGCTGTGTACCCTGATCTGTTCCAGCACCACTCCGGCCTCCAGAGCCTCCACCGTCAGCTGCTGCAACCCGGCCTCGAACGGGAGGCTTACGCTGCACACCCGAATCTGGTTCAACACACCTTGGGCCCATCTGAAATCGCTGCTCTCTCCCGCCCGGAAGTCCGGGGCTGTAATCTCGGCCCGGCGCTGCTCTCCCGCGCCGTTATTCACCAGCACATACATACCCTGTCTGCTCACCACGGAATTGGTGGGCGCCACCAGCAGATCCACCTGGTATTCCCCGGCCTCCGGAGCCCAGAACTGCCAGGTCAGGGAGGGTTTCTCCTCCTCCTCGGTAAACACTGCCGTGCTAGGGAACACTTTCATGCCCGAGCCATACTTTCCGTAGCCCTGTATCAACTGGTATGCGCCCTTTTCTGTATCCTTTTTCCGCACATAGCCCGCAGCGTCCATGACGATCATGCCCTGCCGCTCCAGATATGTGCCCTGGGGCATCTGAGCCTCAAGCTGTCTCTGTCCCGTGACCTCCACTGCCACCACGGTGTCATCTCCCTGTATCAACAGCCGCACTGTCTCCGGCTCCCGGGGCAATTTCTCCTCCTGGCAGCGCAGCATCACTACGGCAAGCTCCTGACAGGTTCCCTCCATGGGCGATACCTGCAGCCATGCGGGCAGCGCATCGCCGGGACGCTCCACTTTAATCCGATAGTCAAAGCTGCCCACGCCGTCGTTGGCAATCTCTATTTTCACCGGCTCCGCCCCTGCGTACTTAAAATCCGGCACCGATATCACCTGGGGCGCGCCGTAGTTCTTTACGCCGATCCACTCCTGATCAGCCCGTGACACACTCATCCGGGGTCTGTGTACCGGGCGCACCCGGCTGATCAGCGGATAGCGGTATCCGTCCTCATTCCACTTGGTAAAGCCCACATGCTGGGCCATCTCCATGCCCTTCCATTTGCCGTTCTTAAAGGCCGCCATCTCCTGGGCCAGCCGGATATCCCGGTCCTCACACTCCTGGGCCAGGTCGCCGTAGCCGTTGGCCACGGGTCTGCCCTGACCGGCATAGTGATTGTTTTTACCGGCATAGAGATGCATTTTCAGCAGATTCATGCTGGCCATGGCCGGAAAATGTATCATACTGTAGTAAGCATCCCGCTCCCGCTGGCACAGCGTCTCCATAATCCGGGCGGACTGCTCCTCCAGCGCGCAGGCTCTCTCCAGCATACGGTCCGCCTCCCCGTAATGGCAGGGGTGATAAATTCTCTCGTTCAGCGCCTCGGGTCTGCGCAGGGCGTTGATATCTATGTATTCTGTCAGCACCTCCCCGATCTGCCCCTGCAGAGCGGCGTCGGCCTGGGGAAAGGTCTTTTTCACCCACTGGCGGGTGTACTCCCGACTGCTGTCCGGGTTGCCGTAGCCCCACTTGTCATAGTCGTAGGCCAGAGCCAGGAAATAGCTCAGCGGCACCTCGTGGAATTTCAGGTCTCCCACGTTGACGATCCAGGCGTCCCTGATGCCGTACTCGTAGGCCATGCACATCTGTTCCCAGGTCTTGACCATGGGGGTGGAGTCCACCCACTCATAGGAGATGGGACCGCCGTGATAGTCGAAATGATAGTACATGCCCCAGCCGCCCTTGCGGTTTCTAACCTCCGGGGTGGGCAGAGTGCGCATCTGGCCAAAATTGTCCTCGCAGAGCATGCAGATCACGCCGTCCAGCTCTTCCCAATCCTTGAGACCCGCCACATGCTCGTCTCCGTAGAAATAGGCCTCCACCTCCTTGTACAGCGCCAGCAGCTGAGGTACCTCCTCCCGATGGACATTCTCCGCAATCAAAGCCCTCTGCTTGCGGATGATATCCTTGAGCAGATTCACGTTCTCCTCCACGGTGGAATGCTCCCCCAGCATGGAGGTATCGCGCTCGCCCCGCATACCTATTGTAATCAGGTTCTCGTATTTGCCGCTGCGCTTAAGTGCCTCCTCCCAGTAGTTCAAAAGCCCCTGCTCATTGGTATAAAAATTCCACTCATTGCCATATTTTGTCTCCGGCCCTCTGACCTTATCCCACTCCTCGCTGGCTCTTAAGCATGGCTCGTGGTGGGAATATCCCATGACCACGCCGTATATGTCCGCCAGCTCCTCGTTGGCGCTGCCGGGGCCGTCTATGGGAAAGGACGCGCTCCACATGGCGGGCCACAGATAGTTGCCCTTCAGCCGCAGCAGCAGTTCAAACACATGCTCGTAAGCGTCTGCGTTGAAACCACCGAAATGCTCATTGGTCCAGTTGCCGAAACAGGGCCACTCGTCGTTGATAAAAAATCCCCGGTAGCGGACGCTGGGCTCCTTGGACAGGGTCTGGATATCGTCGCCGATCTCCACATCCGGCTTTTGAGCGGGTTCCACATCCCCCCAGAAACACAAGGGCGATACGCCGATGTATTCAGACAGGGTGAACATGCCGTAGATCGTGCCTCTCTTGTCGCTGCCGCAAATCAGCAGCAATTCTTGCTGCGGCAACTCGCCTAAGCCGGACAGAGTTTCCACCGCTCCCAGCTGCTTTGCCGTGAATTTCTGTATGAGATAAACCTCCCGCTTGCCCTGCAGACCGGCCGTATCCAGCAGACCGGCCCTCTCCAGAGCCTCCACCAAAGCGCTTTTTCCCAGAGTGGCGCACAGCACCGCCCGGCTCTGACCCGCGCCGGGTTTCTCCAGCACCTGGGGCCTGCTGCCCGTGACCTTGCGGATATCCTCCGCCACCTTGTCCGCAATCCTCTTTACACCCTCAAAGGCTTCCGTCTCCACGATCAGGGAAACCGCCTGTCCATCATATACCAGTCTCATATGGCTCCTCCTATTAAAGTTCCACCAGGTAATTGCTAAATGCTAAACTTAGTTGTCATACCAGTGTCATTGTGCGCATTGTATACTCCAACATAGGCACGCTCTCGCTTCGTTCTCACCGTAGCGGTACATAAGATGCCAAAACACGGCATCGGGGGTTGCTAGCAACCCCGGTACCGACGGCTCGAAAGAGCCTACTTATGGAATATACAATGTGCACAATTCGGTATTGAAAAAAATGCTACACCACGCCCCAGCCCAGGATCGTGAAGTCCTTGTCCTCATGTCCCGGCGCCATTCTCACTTCCACATGGCGGCGCTTTCTCTCTGTGCTCTTAAAACATATCTGCGCATTGCAGTGGGTCCAGCCGTTGACATGGGGGTCTGCATACAGCACCTTCTCCCCGTCCACCCAGACCTCGGCACAGCCCACCTGGTTGGCGGCGCTGTCCTTGGATACCAGCAGCAGACTCTCACAGGTGATATCCATAGCAAAGGGTCTGCATTCTCCACCGGACTCTGCCCCCCGGTGCACCCAGTTGTCCGCAAACTCCGGGGTTCCCTTCAGGTTCAGGTCCATCTCGACCGCCTGCAGTTCTGTGTCCACCCGGTCAAAGCTGCCGCAGTCGATTGCCGCCTCAGAAAAGGGATGGCTGCGGTCCATCAGGCGCACACGCTCAAACGCGCCGCCGATGGGAGGTTCAATCTTGTCGAGCTCCAGCGTATCCTCATCCGCCTCCTGGCCGTCCACCTTCTGCAGCAGACAAAGAATACCGTCTGCCATGATCCGGTGTCCCACGTTGGTGGGGTGGTAGGAGTCATAGAAAAATTGATTCTTGCTGACCACTCTGCCGCTGCCGGGCTTTTGGTAGAACTGCTCCACCACTGCGTCCCGGGTGCTGACCATGGGCAGATCATAAGCCCTGCCCACCGGAGCCAGACGCTCCTGCAGATTGAAATCGTTGGCAAACACCGCAAACAGCAGGATCACCGCCGGGCGGTTCTCCGCGCTCAGAATCTTCCGCACCAGGGAATCATAGCACTCTCCCTTGGTCTCGTCCCCCTCATCGTTGACGGCAAACTCCACCACCACGATGTCTGGAACCACACTGCCCTCCCGCAGCACATCCTTCTCATACCGTATCATGCCCAGCTCCGAGGGAGTTCCCCCCACACCAGCTTTCACAAAGTGGACATTGTCGTCCAGGCCCCTGCCCGCCAGCTCACAGAACCCACAAAAGGTCTTGTATGCATAGCACTGGGTGTTGATGGGAATGGCTCCGGCCCCCTGGGTGATGGAACCGCCGATAAAAGCCACCGTCACGTCCTCTCCCCGGCGCGCCCTGTCAATGGCCTGTTTCAGCCGGGCGTTGTTGCCGGTCTGCACCAGGGATTTCTCCAACATCTGCCGGTAGAGCGGAGAATCGAAATCCACCGGTTCCTCCTCCTCCACCTCCGGGGCATCAAAACCATCCTGGAGATAGAAACGCACCGCCACCGTGGCCAGCGCCCCCGCCTGGGGAAACTCAAAGCGAATCTGTCCGGGAAGATTGTCGTCGTCGGACCACCGACAGCTCTCCAGCTCCAGAATATGCTCCATGCCGTTGGCCTGCACAGGCATCCGCAGTGTGGTTCCCGAGCCGTACACATCCCGGTGTCCGTACATCTGCAGACAGAACTCCGTCATCAGCTCTCTGTCGTCCGCCTCCACCGTGACGCCGATGCTATGTACCAGCCGCCGGAAACCCTCTGTGGTCTCCATCAGTTTCAGCATCTCCTCGTCCTCGATCCCGCCCACCAGCCTGGCGCTGCTGAGCATCCTTCCGTCGTTCATATACAGAAATTGTATCCCCCGGCCGTCCGGCTGAGGTGAGCCTGCGACGCTTTTGCCCCGCATGATATAAAAACTCTTTCTCTTTTTTGTAGGGTCTTTGGGTGCTTTAGGTCCTTCCATTGTCTTCGTCTCCTTATTTGAGTTCCCTTGGTTTTTTACCAGATTCTATAGTTGCCGCTCAGTGCCAAAAACGCGAATATGTACAAACAGTTGTCATAGTATCTTCTCTCTCCGGTGCGCAGGGGCATATTCCAGAAACGCTCCACCCACTCCCGGGCCAGCTCGCCGCCGTTTTCCGGCAGCACCGCCAGAGACGCCTGAGCGGTGGTGGCTGTAATTGCGAAGGGATGCAGCGCGCTCTCCCCCGCGATACTGCCATCCAGCTCGTAGATATGGTAACTGTCGTTCCTGCAGTCCTCTATCAAAAACTTCTGAATCCGCTCCGCCGCTGCCCGCTGTCCCACGTCCACGCCGAACCACTCGTAGTCCAGACCGATATTGGCGGCCGTCCTGTATGCATCGCTGAAAAACCAATCGTGCCTGTCGCTGGTCCAGGGAATGGGTCTGCTCATGGGGCTGCCGTCAAATTCCGCGTACTCCGCATTCAGCCCCGTCACGGGATGGCAGGCTTTTGCCAGATACTCCCGGCTGGCGGCAGCCGCCTCCTTCCAGAACGCCCTGTCCTCCTCGTCCGCCCACAGCGCAAAAAGCTCATAAAAATGAGGCAGATGATAGGAGGGGTCCGTGTAATCGACGCCCGGCACAAACAGAATCTGGCGGTTCTCCCGGTTCCACATGGGATGGCCCTGGCGGCCGTTCTCCCCCTTGTGCAGACAGGCCCGCAGAATCTCTCTCGCCTGCTGTGAATAATTGAAAATGCCTTCCCCGTCCCCCCATCTGTGAGAGGCAAAAAACAGGGCCATGGCATAGAATTCCTCGCCGTCCGGAGCTGCGCCGTCCGCGTTTTTGGTTCCGTCTATGCCGCAGGACCAGGCAAAATATCCCTCGCTCCAGCCCTCCGTCATGAACATATAGGTCTTTGACCACTTCCATATCCGGTCAAACTCCTCCTTCATGTCCAGCTGTACACACATCATCATGCCGTAGGACATGCCTTCGGTGCGGGCGTCATAGTTCCCAGTGTCCATCAGATAACCCATATCCTCCCCCACGGGATGGTAGATTCTCTCCTCTTCGCTGCCATAAAAAAAGGTCTGCACGATCTCCTTCAGCCTTCGGTCGATCTCCTCCTGGGAAATCCCGATCTCCGCAAACATATTGCGATAAACTTTGTCCGATATACCGCCCATTGCCATGTCCTCCGTAAAAAATATAGTCTTGCGGAAATTATAACATTTTTCCGCCAAAAAAATCTCTCTAAAACTTGTCATATGTTCGTCATTTATTGCTATTTCTTTGTTCGCTTGCCTGCGTTCTTTTATGCGTATCACCCGTTATTTTTCATCTCTGATTGACCCGGAGGAGTTGATGCGCTATACTTTTAAGAAAATCCATTCCGGGAGGCTGTCCATGAACACCATACATTTTGTCGGCTACAGCGCCGTCCACCCATCCGATTTTTTGTTTGATATGACTAGCGGCCCCGGCCAGTATTTGCTGCTGCTGGTGTTTACACCGGTGCAGTTCCTGCTGGACGGACAGTGGCAGGAATACCCAGCCGGAACGGCAATGCTCTATGCCCCCGGCCAGCCGATCTGTTACCGCGCCTGCCAGGAAACTTATCAGAACGACTGGCTGCGTTTTTCCTCGGACGATCCGCTGGTGACACAGTTTCCGCTGATGGGCACCCCTTTTCCTGTGTCCGACCCGGAATACTGCCACCTCCTGTTCAAGCTCCTGACCTGGGAGACCTCCCTCTCCTCGGCGGACAGCGACCTGACCATATCCAATCTGCTGCAGGCGCTGTTTCTGAGACTCAGACAGGACACCTTCCGCCGGGAATCCACCTCCCACGCCTCGCAGCTACTCTATCTCCACAAGAAAATCTACAACAACCCGCAGCTGCCCTGGAACATCCGCTCCATGGCTCAGGAGATGCATCTGAGTGCCGGCTACCTGCAGATTCTGTACCGAAAAATGTTTGGCGTATCCTGCATGGATGACGTGATCGCGGGCAGGATACGCAAGGCCCGGGAACAGCTGGCCTACACGGAGAAACCCGTGTCCGAGATCGCCGACGACTGCGGATACCACAACGTGGAACATTTCTGCCGCCAGTTCCGGCAGCAGACAGGGCTGACTCCCGGCGCCTTTCGGCGCAGTTTTCTGCGAAATGCGGCTCTGCCGGGCGCAGCAAAAAGAGAGACGACTTCGGAAAAGTTTTCCGAAACCGTCCCCTATCCAAAATATGCCGAACCTACCCCTTTTATCAGTTTGTCGCACTATAATGTGGCAGGCCCGGAAATACCATCTGACGCTATGGATTCCGACGGGAACATTCTCCCGCCCCACGGGCCGCAGCGCTGATCCGCGTGTAATAACAGCCGACGCAGCCTACCGAATCACCAGTTTAGTTTTGACCTGCCGGAATGCCTCCCTCAGGTCCATCTCCTCCGTCATATCCAGCACGGGATCCCTGTCAATATCAAAGTGCACCCTGCGAATACCGCTGCTGCGCACCCCGTCTGTTCCGGGCCGGGCGTGGTAGGTGTTCCAGATATTTCCATCCTCATCCTCCACATAGGCATTGTGGCCAGTTCCATACTCTCCCTCCACACTGCGAGAGGTAAGAATCGGATAGTTGTTTTTGCGCCAACTGTCTCTGCATAGCAGATCACTGCCCCGCTCCGTAACCAGATAGCTCACCACATAGGAGGTGTCCACAGCCGCCGCGGAGAAAGTCACATACAGTCTGTCTCCCACTGGCAGCGCAAAGGGGCCCTCTTCCACAAAAGTGTGGTTATTGCCCCAGCCATAGTCCGGCTTGGACAGCACTATCGGCTCCGACGCCAATTTCCAGGGTTCCCTGGCGTCCAGCTTTGCAATATACAGCCAAGCCCCCAGATCCTTGGGCAGAAACTGCCTCTGAGACCAGATCACATAGTAATCCCCCTCCCAGAAAAAACAGGTCATATCCAGAGATATGGTTTTACCCGCCTCACACAAATCGCTCCCGTCCATCTTCACAATTTTTCTGGGCGCGGACCAGTCCTCCCGGCATGCCGGGTTCCCGCCCTCGCGCAGCGCCATGATATGACTCTCCTCCTCGAAGAAGGGTTCCGGCGTGGCGGCGTGGAAAATGTACAGCCGCCCCTCTATCTCATGGAATTCCGGCGCCCACAGCAGCCCGCCGATTCCTTCATAAGTACTCGAATCCAAGAGCAGAATCTCCTCGGCCTGAGTAAGCCCCTCCAGCGTATCCGCCTCCCGGATATACAAGGTGTGATTGTTGTCCGCGTCATTGGTGGCAATAAAATAATACTTTCCGTTCCAGCGGGTCACACAGGGGTCGGCCCGGTTGAATGCCACAGGAAACGGAAACGAGGGGCGGTAAATCTTTCCGCTGACCACCTGACTTCCCTTTTGAGACAAATCCACCCTCTCCAGATCCCAGTCTATGGACTTTTTGCAAAAGGTTCCATCGCTGTAGCGCACAATCGCCTTCTGTTTGCGTAGCGCCTGCCGCGCCAGCTCTCTTCGCTGCTCGCTGCCTAAATTTTCTCCCAGGCTTACCTCCACCTCTTTGGGCACCTCCACACCGGTGCTGACGGGGGGCAACAGCTTGCGTCGCAGATACCAGGTCTCCTGTTCTTCGATATCCACCACACAGTGCGGCACCACGCCCTCTATATTGCCCGTCTCCCGCAGCAAGTCATCGTTTTCAGTCCGAAGGAATCCGCCTGGCATGCTTTCATCGCTGTCCGGGTCCACAATATAGTTCAGCAGCGGTTCACAGTCCCGCAAATCCCCCTCCAACAGGGTCTGGGGGTACAGGGCCCGATAGCAGCTGCCGTTTCTCTCCCCCCAGCACAGCACATAGCAGCTCCGCTTTTGGTCATAGCAAATTTTTACCCAGTCTACATACTGTTCTCCCAGTCGCAGCAGTCCCAGTTCCCGATAGACCACCAGGTCCTGTGTAGTCCACAACAGTATGCTACCCCTGCTGCTGTCGTCATCCTCTCCGTCTCCGCATATCCGTACCGCCGCCACCCCGTAGCCGCCGTCCTTCAGGCGAAAAACCCAGGGAGCCTTCAGACTCATGGGATTGAGAGAACCGTCCGCATTTTCCGTGGCCAGAGCAAACAGTACGCCGCTATTGTGGTTCAGGGGCCGGAAAAGCTCTCCCTCCTGCAGTGCCAGATGCATACTGTAGGCCAGCCTGGGGTCATAGAGGATATTGTCAATCGGCTTTCTGGTATAACACAGTAGTTTGCTCATACGCTCTCCTTTACTCCGCATTCCACCTAATCATAAAATTGTACAGTCCGCTGCGAATGGCCTGACTGTCATGGTCCGCACCGGGCACCTCGTACCACAGATGCTCCACCTCATTCTGCTCCAAAATGTTGTGATAGCTGGCAGGGAACTGTCCCACCACACTGTCCCGGGTGCCGCAGCAGATCATCAGCAGCTCGGGCAGTTCCGCCCCCTGGGCGAAACGCAGCTCCTCCTCCTGCAGCTGTCCCGGGTGCGTCATAGCCCAGTCCTTGGCCGGAGTAAGCCCCGGCGCAGGTGAAATGGCCCCGATATAGCCGAACAGGTCCGGCCTGTTGATCCCGATATACAAGGTCTCTCTGCCGCCCATGGAAAATCCCAGAATTCCTCTGTCCTCCCGCCGGGTCGACACAGAGTAATGGCTTTCGATATAGGGGATCAAATCCTCCGTCAGTTCATTGATAAAGTTGTCGTAGGGCGCCACCGCCTCATCGGTAAAGCCCGGCTGCTGATTGGGGTCCGAGGTGGCGTACATATTCGGGAACACCACAATGGTTTCGGCGGCCAGTCCCTGGGCGCTCAGATTGCCCAGTATCTCGGGGATGGCATTGTTTTGATCGTTTAACAGAGAATACTCGTCCCCGAAGATACCATGCTGAAAATACAGCACTCTGTACTGTTTCTCCGGATCGTATCCCGCCGGCAGCAGCACGTTGGCCCCCCGCTCCAGCCCTGTGGTCTTCGAGGGATAGGTGATATGCTCCGCACTGCCATAGTCCCTGTCATTCGCGCGCCTGGCCACTTCCGCCGGGCATTCGGTGACAAGCTCCTCCTCATCCCCGACGAACTGCCAGCTGCCCAGCTCATAGAATCCGCCCTCCTCACAGTAGAAGACGAAATACAAATCGTGTACACCCGTGGCCTCTTCCTCCAGCTCGGCCTGGTATACCGCAAAGCCGCCCGCTTTCTCGTCTCCGCCCAGAGGCACATAGCCCAGCACCTGGCCCTGGAGACCGTCAAGCCGCACCTGAACCAGCCCCTTTGTCCCCTCGCCGCACCAGGCGGTCATCTGCAGCAGCCGGGGCGCAGCGTCCCCAAAATCCACGCCCTGTACCTTGAGAAAATCCCCGCTGTCAATGGAGGTCAGAGCCATGCATCCCGCTGCCCCCTGTGCCGCAGCACTCTGCGCTGCATTATCCTGCGCCTCAGAGTCCCACGCCACGGTGTCCAGTCCCCCCTGCACGGCCATGGTGGTGGCGTTTACCTCCTGATAGGGATTCAAAAATTCCAGCTGCTCCCGTCCCTTCATAGTCATGGAAATCTTACCTATGGTTCCGTCCTCCCCCATGTCAAAGCCGTCCACATGGGTACAGCGGTACCCCTTTTCCACCCCCATCTTTTTCTCCAATGTGCGGGCGTGATAGGCAATGTACCAATTCCCCCGGAAAGAGAACACACAGTGGTGATTGTTGCCGTACAGGCCGTTAAGCTTGCCGGGATTCTCCAGAATCGTCTCCTTGTATGTAAAGGGCCCCATGGGACTGTCGCTCTCCAGACAGGCGATCTCCGCATTGTGGAATCCATAGGCCGCCGTGCCCTCCGCATCCACCTGCCAGTTGGTACAGTATGTATAATAATACTTATTATTATATTTGTGTATGCCGGAATCCTCAAACAGGAAGGGCACGTCTATGGGCTTGGGGTCGCCCTTTAAGCTTATCATGTCCTCCCCAAGTTCCACCACCCTGGCTGTGCCGGGCGCCGCCACTTTACCCTCCGGCACACCGCCGCCGAAATACAAGTAAGCCCTGCCGTCCTCGTCCACCAGCACCGCCGGGTCAAAAAGCCACAGCACCTCCGCGCAAGTGGGAGTCTGCCGCGTCACCAGTCCGTGACCCAGAGGATCGGTAAAGGGTCCCGTGGGGCTGTCCGCCTCAAGCACGCCGATGCCGCCGCCCCCGTCCGCGAAATACAGGAAGAATTTGTCCTGCCCGTCAATATTTTTCCAGGCCGCCGCCGGCGCCCAGGAGTTATTGGCCCATTTTGCCGCCCCCTGGCTGCCGCCCACCTCTATGGCGCCATGGTCCGTAAAATTCACCATGTCCGCTGTGGAGATCACATTGATCTGGTGTATCTTACTGTAGGTGTTGTCCTTGATCTCTCCGCCCTCGTACTCAAAGGCGTCCGCCGTCATGTAGAAATAAACTCTGCCGTTGTACTCCATGGCGTACGGGTCCGCGCCAAAGCGCTGTGTCATCAGCGGATTGGCGTCCTCCAACCCCTTATAGCTCTCCGCCAGCTGCATATCCTGAAAATAAGCTGCGTAATCCATGCTCATATCTTCGTCATCCTCCTGCCCGCTCTCCTCGGGCTGCTCCTGTTGCTGTGTCTCGCTCTCCCCGGACTGTTCCCCGGTCTCGGCGTCCGCTGCCGCCTCCTGCACCTGTGTCTCCTGGGGCTGGCACTCCTCATCCGCTCCCCCAGAGACCTCCTGCCCGCCGCAGCCGGTCAGCGCCACGCACAGCAGCAGAGCTGCTCCCCATTTTTTCCATCCCATACTCCGCACTCCAATCTGCCCACAGCGGGCGCTCACTCTCCGTCGTCAAAGCACTTTAACACCTCTGCACCCTCCCGGGCAAACACGATATATTCATCCAACTCCGCGTGGCAGGTAATCCATCTGCCTCCCTCCCACACGCTGCCGTCCCGCGTCAATACCCAGCTGCCCTGGGGCAGATATACCTGACGCTCCACAGCTCCCTGCTCATAGATCGGAGCCACCAGCAGGTCGGGACCGTAGAAATACTGATCCTCCAGCGTATAGCACTGCTCATCCTCCGGGAATTCCCAGAACATGGGACGCATGATCGGCGCGCCGGTGCTGCTGGCCTCGTCCATGTACCGACAGGTATAGTCTTTGAGCCGCTCACGCAGCTCGATCAGCTTTTTCAAAATCGGATAGTTGCGCTCTCCAAAGCTCCATATCTCGTTGTCTCCGCCGCTGGCCTCCTTGACGCCGGGATGGCGCTGCTTGTGCCAGGAGGGACGCAGCCTGGAGCCGTGCAGCCGCATCACCGGGCAGAACACACCGAACTGGAACCACCTGACAATCAACTCCTTGAAATACTCGCTCTCAATATCTCCGGAGAGAAAACCGCCGATGTCCGAATTCCACCAGGGAATGCCGCACATCCCCATGGACAGGCCGCTCTCTATACTCATCTTCAGATTCTGAAAGCTGGATGGAATATCCCCGTTCCATACGATAGCGCCGTATTTCTGGCTGCCGGGATAGGCCGCGCGGGTCAGGGACACGATTTCCTCCTCCCCCTCCGCCTTGAGCCCCTCATAAAACATTTTCGCGTAATAATAGGGGTACAGCTGGGCCACCTGGGCGCCGTTGCCCAGATAGTATTTCAGATGCCTCGGCTGCTGGGGATGCACCTCCGGCTCCGCCTCGTCCAGCCAGAATGTCCTGATTCCATAGCGGTAGTAATTTTCTTTGGCCTTACCCCACACAAAGTCCCTGGTCTCCGGGTTCATGGGGTCGATAAACGCCTGCTGCCCGTAGAAATCAAAGGTTCCGTACTGCCCGTTCTCCGTGCGCACCAGCATGTTGCCCTCGCTCATGTGGGAATAGTTTTCGCTGGCAGGATTGATGGTGGGCCAGATGGATACCACCGGGCGGATTCCAAGTTCCTCCAGCTCCCGGCACATTTCCTCCGGGTCCGGCCAATATTGGGGATCAAACTTCCACTCGCCCTGCTCCGTCCAGTGAAAGTAGTCGATCACAATGGCATCGATGGGGATTCCTCTTTTCTTATATTCCCTGGCTACCTCCAGCAGATCCTCCTGGCTCTCATAGCGCAGCTTGCACTGCCAGAACCCTGCCGCCCAGCGCGGGAATTTGGGGGCATATCCCGTGAGATCGCAGTACCGTCTCATGGTGTCCGCAGGAGTCTCCCCCGCATAGATAAAATAATCCGCCTGATAGGCGCTGTCCGCCACAAACATGGTGTGATTGCGGGTGGTCTCACAGCGCCCCGGCGCCGGATTGTTCCAGAATATGCCGTAGCCCAGAGAGGAGTACAGCACAGGCAGAGTGGATTTGGTGTTGTAGTGGATGATCTGGCTGGTGCTGCCCTTGCGGTCGAACAGATCCTCCTGCTCCTGGCCCATGCCATAGAAATGCTCTCCCTCGTTGGCGTCAAAGATCACCTTGACCTGATAGTGGTCTCCCTCCACATGCATGTTACGGTTGGTGTAATCCCCCTCGAACTTCGTGTGCAGAATCTGCTTTCCCTGGCGGTAGTAGGTGATGATACCGCCGTACCAGATATTACCCGCCTCTATGGTGGCGCTGACCATACCGTTGGTGATGGTGGCCCTGCTCTCGTCCCCTGTGATCACACAGGCGTCCCGGGTGACAGGCTCCAACACTGTCCACCGCTCCTCCGATATCCGCCCGTTTTTTGTGCTGCGGCACCGCAGACAATCCCGGCCATAGGGTTCTATCACCGTCAACTCGTCCCGGCGCTGAAACACCAATCTCTTGTCCTCAATCCGAATCTTTCCCATGTGCTTACCTCCTTGCGCCACCTTCCGACAGCCGTTCAGACTCTATCTGTCCCCGTTCTCCGCGTCCGTCAGAAACGGAATGTGCAGAAGGGGCATCCCCTGCCCGCTCACATGCACCCGGTGAAAAGTGGTACAGCGCATGTGAAAGCGTTCTCTCTCCTGGGCGTGATAGGCAATCATTAACTCTCCCTTTTCATCGCGGAAAAAGGAATTGTGTCCCGGTCCCTCTATGCCCTCCACCGAACCTCTGTGCAGCATGGCCGCAGGTTCCTTGTACCAACTGCGCAGATCCAGCAGATCGTCCTTCTGCCGGGCCACCAGATACCCCACCGCGTAGGTGGGATCGCAGGCTCCGCCGCCGGAGTAGGCCAGATACACCCAATCCCCAAGCAGCAGCGCATAGGGACCCTCGTTGTTTATAGTACCCTTCTGATTCTCCCAGCCGTACAGTGGCCTGGACAGCAGCACTGGCTCGCTGGTCAACTCCCAGGGCTTTTCCTCGTCCACAGTGGCAATATACAGCATAGAACCCGTGTCCAAAGCTGTCCCGATGCCGTAGCGATAGGACCACACCATGTAGGAAACTTCCCCGGCTTTGAAATATGTCATATCCAGGGAAATGCCGCTTTCCGTCAGCGGTTTCCCGTCCTGCCTGCGCACCCGCACCGGCGTCTCCCAGTCCTCGGGTCTGATGAGGTTTCCCCCTTTTTTCAGCCGCATCATATGGCATTGGGGCCCCCACTGGCTGCCGCTCACCGCAAACAGAATATATTCCTCTCCGCCGATCACATGGTACTCCGGGGCCCAAAAGGTCTGTATAAACTCCTTCTCCTGATCGTAGTCCAAAATACAGTGTATCTCTGTCTCGGGCGCAAACAGCCCCGCCACCGACTCCGCCTCCCTGATAAAAAGGCCGATATTGTTATTGTTGTCATTGGTCGCAAGAAAATACCATCTGCCCTGTCTGCTGAAAATCACCGGGTCCGCCCAGCCCACCGCCAGGGGGAAATCCACCCTCTGCGTCTGCGGGTCCTCCGGCCGCACTGCCCAGCGCTTCCGGATCACGTCCCACTGGGTTTCTGATGTGAGCAGTTCCTGCCCAGCCCGGTCATACTCCCTCTGCCAGGTTTCCCGCTCTGCCGGCTCCTGCCAAAAACGCAGAAAATCCTGTGTTTTCCACAGAATCAGATCCCCCTCCATGGGGTTCCCGTCCAAGTCCACTGGCTCCGCCAGGATTCCGTACCCCTCCTCCAGGGATAGTATCCGGGGATTGGCAATCCCCCGGGGCGCAATGGTGTTATCGGGACGTATCTGCGCCTGTGCGTAGAGAATTCCATAGCCCTGATTCAGGGGGAATTCTCTCCCGCTCTCCTCCACATATGTCATATGCACGCTGTCCGCCAGCGCCCGGGGATAGTTCGGCTCCCGCACCTCGCCCGTATATACTCTCAGATATCCCATCCTGTTCCCCCTTATCTCAGTTCAAAGCCCTTAAGCATGGCGTTTCCCTGGCCCCGGAAGGTCAGATAGAGAGCGTACTCTCCCTCGGGCAGGCTGATATCGCCCTTGGACTCCTCCCACACATTGGCATATTCCACCGGAAGTTCGGCCAACACCTTTCCGCCCGGCTCCGTCCTCACCTCCAATATGCCCTGCGCATACCCCCTCGTCCACGCATAGATTTGTTTCGCCTCCGCACCCCGGAAAAACTTAAAGCCCGCCGTGGCTCCGTCCTGTATATTGCCTATGTATCCCTCATTCTCGTCCCCGTCCCGTCCGTCCTGCATGACTCTGGGCTGGTCCGCGCCGCCCACATACGCCGCCGGGGAATCCGTAAACAGATTGCAGGCCAGATATGCGGGATAGTATCCCTTGCCCGGCAGCGGGCCGCCGTTCAGCCCACAGGAGGTCAGCTGGGCCTGCTCGATGCTGCCGTCCGCGTGAACCGCGAGTTTCTCCGCACAGCCCTGGCGGCTGTACCATGTACCGTTGGTGTGGCGATGATAAAAGATATATGGCTGCCCTTGAATCTCCACTATGCTGCCGTGGTTGTTGGCCCCGTAGGCCATCGGCTGCTCCGCCGATTTGTAGCTGTCGATATGCAGATCGCAGTTGCTCACCAGCACTCCGCCATAGCGAAAATCTCCCGTGGGCTTTTTGCTGGTGGCATAGCACAGCTCGTGCATCACCTGAGAGGAATAAATAAAATAATATATGTTTCCTTTTTTCCGGATGGAGGGGGCTTCAAAGAAAGCATGGCCCTCATACTCCGTACCGGCGCTATACTCGCAGCCCGGCACAACGATTTTGGGGCCCTCCGCTATGGTCAGCATATCTCTGCCCAGCACCGTCACCATGGCCCCGTGCCGGGACTTGTCGCCCTTGCCGCAGAAACCGGTGTACAGATAGGTCTTCTCCCCCTCGGTCAGCACACCGGGGTCAAACTGGGGTTCGTCCCCCGCCCGCTCTCCCAGCAGCGTACCGTCCGTATAGTGCACATATCCGTAAAACTCATATTCTCCCGCTGGAGTGTCGCAGACCGCCACAGACACCACAGACACCTTATCCAGCACATAGTACAGATAATATCTGCCGTCCGGCCCCACAGTCACATCCGGCGCGTAGAGACACATTTTTCCCGCCCTGTTGAACGGGTCCGCCGTCTTCTTATAGATCACGCCCTCGTACCGCCAGTTCCCCAGATCATCCACCGGAGCTGACCAGCACACATAGTCCCCCATGCAAAACACATACCCGTTGTAAAAATCGTGAGAGCCGTACACATATACCCGGTCTCCGAACACATAAGGCTCTGCGTCTGGGATATACTCCCAGGAGGGCAGATATGGATTCCATGCCTGTTTTTTTCCCATATTTACCTCTTTCCTGCATATCTGTAGTTGGCAAAGCCAACTACTGCTGTGCTTGCGATACTGCGTTAATCAGTATTTGAAACGTAAGTTTCAAACTTACCTCATTTCCGCTGCATCATTCCACTCAGGCAGCCGTTTCCTTACCTTGTAAACCGTTCCACCACGGAGCTGATCTCTGCGGCGTTGTTCTTGTTGGTTCTGCTCACGTCCTGCAATTCCTCCGCGGTCAAACTGGTACGCTCAATCTTGCTGATAATCTCATCCACGCCCTCTCCGTTCTCCTTGGAGGCAGATTGAATCACATTCATACGATCCCTGATGCTGTTGATGGAAAGTCCAAATCCACCCGAACTCTCCTCTATCTCACCTATGGCGCTGCGAATGTCGGCCACGGACTTTTCGTACTCCCTGGCAATACCCGCAAACTCCCTGAATCTTCCCGAGACATCGCCCTCCATAAAGCCTATAATGTCATCCACACACTCCTGCACATTGGCGATGTTGCTGTTGATCTCCTCGCAGATATCCGATATCTGTTTGGCCGTAACAGAGGAGTTGGAGGCCAGATTGCCGATCTCCTGGGCCACCACCGCAAATCCTCTTCCCTGCTCCCCGGCTCTCGCCGCCTCGATGGACGCATTCAGGGACAGCAGATTGGTCTGGCTGGCAATATCCAGTATCTGCTTTGCCATCTCGTTTACACGGGTGAGAGACTGCAGATTCACCATCGCCTCCTCCATGTTGTTGCGGTTCTGCTGAATCTTAACCTCGGCCTCCTCCAGAGCGTTGCCCGCCATGCTCTTCATATTCTCTGCGGACGCAATCAGCTGTCTACTCTTCTCGTCGCCGATTCTCACCTTATCCACCACATAGCCCACCAGCTCCGAAATCTTTTCTATCTCGCTGACTACATTGCCAATAGCTCCGTTGGTGGTGACAATGCCGGCCGCCAGCTGCTGCGTGGTGGCGGAATTGTCTCCCACATACTCGACCAGGGTGCTTGTGGCGTCGTTCATGGTATTGGTAGATATCTCCAGAGACTCCGTACAGCCCTGCAGCGTGGCTACAATACTCTGCAAGGTGTCATACAGAGAACCCATGGCAGACGCGATCTGACTGGTCTCGCTCTTGCCGCCCATATATCTTCCCAACTCTGCGGGCGCTCTGAGTTCCAGATTCTTCATGCTCAAAATGGATCTTCTCACCACATCCAGCGGTTTTATACAAATTTTCACAGATATCCAGGCCAGAACAATTATCAGCACCCACGCGCCTACACAGAGCAATGCCAGAATATTTCTGCTGGTAATGGCATCCCTGTAAATCTCACTCTGGCTGTCGCTGAGTACCACTGCCCAGCCGCGATGCGACATCGCCTGGTAGACCGCAATACTCTTTACGCCCTTGTCCGATGTAAATTCCATATTACCATTCTGGGAACCGCCAGTTATCGACGCCATGACGTCCAGCAGCATTTCATCCTCTATCGCCGTGGCCATGCGCTCCTCTTCCTCATCAAAGATATGTACGCCGGTTGCGGTGTTGATCATATAATCCCTGACGCTCTCCATGCCATTGACATTGAGTTCATCCAGCAGAGTTTTCAAGCTTGCGGCAAACTGGGCGCCGCCCACATAGCCCAGGATCGTCTTACCGTCTGTATCATATACCGGGCAGTACAGCGACAACGTCAGCTGCTGGGACGCAGGGGAGACAATGATACCTGTGTTATAGATATCGCCTGCAGCCGTCATGGCATCCTGCAGCTGTTTCAGCGGATCTCCCTCACGAGTGGTAATTCCTACCACGGCAGGATTGGAGTGGGTCAGAACATGGGTGTTCCACTCTGCGATATAGATGCCTTCCCAGCCTTCCAGCCCTGCGTAAAAGCTCTCTGTGTACGCTTGGGCAGCCTGCACCGTGTCGGCGTCCTGAGGAGCCTTCAAAAGCTCGGCCACTATGGGAGCCTTGCTGTAGGCGATCAACAGTTTCTCCGCCTTGTCCACATACTCCTCAATGATCGCCGTCTTGGCCTCCAGCGAGGTCTGCATGTTTTCCACTGCTGTGTCCCGCATGGTCGTCATCATACTGCGGCTGGCTGTCAAATACAGCAACAGAATACACACCGCAGCCACCACAGAGATAATTGTCGTAATTACCGTGCTCATCTTCAAATTTTTCATGAATCAACAGTCCTTTCATCACTTCGTCGCAAATCACTTTTGTCTCCCGGGGCATTGCAACTGCGAATTTATCTGGTTTTACACTTTCATATCATAAAGGGTTGATTCTTCTTTGACAATGATTTATCGTATGGAATAATTGATATATCATCAGATTCTCTCTTATTCACTTAAAATAATCTCCACTCTGCTCTGTATGATGCGTGCTGTCTCCCCGGCGCTCTTATCCCCGGCGAAATAGGCTGCGGCCTCCTCCCGCACCACATTCAAAATATCCTCGTTCAACTGGCCGCGAGTCAGGTTTCCCTGATATAAAACGGCTTTTATAATATCAAGTTCCGCGTCTGTAAGCGTTTTAATGTTATTCTGAGAACCCCACTCCAACTTTTTTTGCTCCTTCCCATATTTCTCCATGACGGAGCGGCGTATGGGGATGCCGTCTCCGATTCTGCCTCCTATCTGCCGCTCCTCGTCCAACAGACTTTCTATATATTCCCATGCCCCTTCCTTGTGCTCACTTCCCGCATATATGGCACAACTGTCGGCATACAAGCCGATTCGATACTCCTGCCCATCCGAGGTTGGATAGCCATAGAGCGGATACTCCCTGCCATAGACATCAACAAGTGTCAAATAACCACTAAAATCCGGCAAAAAAACCAGTCCACAAATGGCATTTCTCTGCATTTCCTCAAACGTCCACTCTGACACATTCGGCCATTCCTGTTCCCCATTTTCTTTGCACAGAGCCAGCAGCTTTTCAAACTCCTCCGTCTCAAATGCCGCCTCTTTCCGGTTCCAGTCAATGAATTCCTCCTGTCTGCCGGACAGCAGATACCACAGTAGAGTCTGAGCGTCGTTGAGGCCGCCCAGTATAGGCTGTTCCCACCTGTTATCTTCCACCAGTTCAAGAAAGGTCTCCATATTCCATTCCTCTATTTTCTCCTGGTATTCGGGATTGATTGCCAATGCCTCCACGGAGAAATGAGGTATTATGAGATACATCCCTCCATCTGACTCATAGGCATTCAACACATTCCAGAGAATATCATCCTGGTACAAAGACCGCTCCAGATAAGGTGTCAGATCTTCCAGATAACCATTTTTCACATAGGTTTCATAGTTTCCCAGAGCATACATTTCGATAATATCCGGCCCATTCCCGCCAGCCATATCCGCATGCAGCCGCTGCAAGTCATTGTCCCCATAGCTGTCATAATTCCTGACCGTGATATAATAGTTCTCGTTAGTCCGGTTAAAGGCCATAATTGCGTCTTTCACGTTATCTCTAACACTGCCATTATATGCGCCCATGGTTCCGTATACCAGTTCTGTCCGCTGCTGGGCATAAGTCTCCCGCACACTCAACAGACTGCAGCACAGATTTCCATCACTCTCTGTCCCATACAGCCGCAGGCTCTCTTCCTGCGCATCATAGACTCCTCCCAGAAGGGAGCGAACTCCACACACCAGCAAATCAGAGCGGGCCAGCAAACTTCCACTGCCTGATTCGATGAACAAAAGTTCCTCCCCCGTGGACAGACATATGTTCTCTCCGCCAACACTTACAACACCGACAGGGTTCTGAGCAGAAACCTTAAGTTCCCATTTCTTTTCCGCGCCGTCCTCCCCCAGACCGTACAGGACAATTCCTTTTTCTGCCGCCGCCATGCACTCTACTTCGCCCTCCGCATTTTCCCTGAAAAAACAGGCATCTCCGCCCAATGGATATTCTTTTTTTGTCTCCCCCTCTGCCTTAAACAGGGTCACTTTTCCCCGGCTCACCAGGTAAATGTTTTCATCGCTGTCCACAAAGAGACCACCGCCCACATTTGCCCATTCCTCATTCTCCGCCGCCAGCGCAGTGACCTTGAGCCAGATTCCTCCTATGTATTTGCGGATTTCAAAGAACTCTTTCTCTTCCAGATAAACCTCTGCATAGAGTATCCCGTCACGCTGGGCGATGTTGATAAGTCTTTCCCCTTCACCTTGCTGCCATGGAATCTCACTAGCCACAGCGGGGTCGTAATCCAGCTGATAGATACAACTGCCCTTGGCCGCCGTGATGACCCAGGCGCACTTCGGGCCGCAGACAATCTGCTCCGGATAAGAAATCGCATGATTCTGCACAAAGTCTATACCGTAAACTTTTTGTTCTGCCTCTGAATCCTGACGTTTCCCGCAGGCGGGCAGGAATGCTGCGAACAGCGCTGTTACAGTAAGGATAAAAAAATATTTTGCTGACGCTGCTCTCTTATTCATGTGAAACATCCCTTCTTCTACTGTTTTAAATCTCTGGGATATAATTTTAACATATCCCCTTAACAATGTCATCTATCAAAACAGAGCAGCACAGGAAACGAGTCATGTGCTGCTCTGCAATATACAAATGAATTGAGTGAATAAACTAGTTTAAAATATCCGTGTATCCAATATGTTATGTTGGGCCTACTATGTTATTAATAAGCCCCTGTCTGTCCATATATGTCACACCATGCCCTCAAAGTAGTCTCTGTGTTGTTATATGTGACAACCACCTCTACAATTCGCGAGTCTCCTGAAAAAACATTTTTAGTAATCCGATAACTACCTGTATTAAGTCTACACTCAACAAATGTTGCGGAACCCCCATCTACATAGTCAAATATGAAAACGGCTATAATCGGACCTTTTTGTATAGTGGCAGATGCTACCTGTGTCATAGACTGAGGAGTCTCCTCCATCGGCGTGGCGGCTTCTACATAGGGCATCATATTTCCACTCAACAAAATCAAAGCCAACATACAAGCAATGCTTCTCATAATGTGTTTCAAACTTTATTCTCCCCTTTCTGTAAAGATACACTCAATTCAACTTGTATCACTCTGCCTAATCTTCATTGATAATTATGAATTTCCTAGCCCCTCTTTTGTTCTCTTCAGAAAGTAGAGCAGCCCAGACATATGTCTGTGCTGCTCCATGATATATACAAATGAATCGAATGGGGTTATCGTCGCAAATTTATATGAATCCCCGAGAACACTTCTATATAATTTTTCCCCATTCAATTCACTTTGTACCAAAAGGGTTGTGTGTTGTTTTTCTTTATCATAGATTATATCCCAAGCAAGAACAAGGGCCAAAATTGTCAAGTGTCCGTCTAAAATGTTGAATGTCAAAAAAAGAGCAACGCAGGTATAAGCCTAACGCTGCTCCGCAATATACAAATGAATTGAATGGGATTTGAGTCACTATTGTATAAAATTCCTAGGGATATATTTTATATATTGTCCATTCAATTCATGTTGTACCGAAAGGATATATATTGTTTTCTTTATCTTAGATTATATCCCGGGCAAAAACAAGAGACAGAGCTGGCAAAAGACGGGATTTTGACAGCTCTGTCCCTTGTCCGTGCAAGTTCGACTATTCTATAATTAATTCACAAATATTTGACAATTTTTTATAGGAGGTATTATCATGAAAAATTTTTTTAAAAAAATCACAGCAACTACCCTTTCTATCCTGCTTATCGGTTTGATTGTGTCCGCATGGGAGTCCGGATCGTTTTCCGATAGTCTGAAGGATGACATCACAAACCGACCTGTATATGGCCTGTTCAATGATGCCCCTCCAAGAGATATAGCCGATAACTAGTTTTTTTCATCGCAGAGACTATTTATTTTGTCATTATAAAACTTTTCATATAGTGTTTCCTTGCATAATTTCGCAAGTTGGATACATTTTCGCAAATCCTCCTTTATGGGGGATTTTTGATTTGCCGAATTACTCTCGGCGGCAATTTTCATTTGATTCCACAGCCTGTTGTATATGCACATGTGGAGCATGTTCATCCGCCGCAGCGATAGATCTTTCTCTATAATATCCTCCGTAATCTCATTTGATGCCTGATATTCTCCTATATCTCCCAAGTGACTTGCGACCCTATACATGAGCAGTTCATATAGAATAATGTACATCTTTGTATCATTTTCCTCTACGGACCACTCGCAAACGCGCCGCAATAAATTCATATAGATATCTTTTTCTGTTCCGTCTGTTCTCATTGCAATATTATGGACGCAGAGCATCTCTCCGCAGGATAAATAGCCGTCTGCCGCACTTTTGACGCACTCCAGAGGCACTGTGTATTCCAACACTTGCCGTAATCTGCATGCACAGTCCTGTTCGGTAATCTGCTCACAGCGCCATAAGCGCAGCGTTTCCAGGAATTCCATCTCCTGTCGATTGATCACAATATCCATCGGCAGAGTTTCCCGCAGCTGCGGCAGCACTCTGCCCAGAGTATCCATATCCTGATTGTTCAACGCCTTTACCGCTGTATCATAGAGAGCTATCGCCTCATATCGGTCTGTGACGATCTTTTTCCTCTGGTACTCCGGGGATAATCCAATCCGTTCAAACAACTCTCCCACGATCTGCATGTGGGTGCTGGCCCTGTTGTACTCCAGCCGCCGCAGAGTCTTTTCACTGCAGATTCCCTCGCATAATTTCTTTGCCGTCATGCCCAGCATTTTTCGGCGTTTCCGCACCACATCGCCAATACTGTAGTTGTACATCTGCCAGTACAGATAAGCGCAGCTTTCCATTTTTTCTGAAATGCCCTTATCCAGAAAGATCTCAGACAGCACCCGTCTCCACTCCTGCACCTGCGGTAATGTGATCTGTATATGTACGATCTCGTCGGCAGCCCTGTCTGATTGCCCGTTCCATACGGAGAATATCCGTTCCATTATCTCCAACAATTCGCATAGATAGTACATCCGCCCGGTGGAGCGCAGCATTTCCAGCGCGTTTTCAGCTAATGCGAGCATCCGCAGGCAGTTCCAGTCCTGTACCGGAGGTTTCATCCACTCCAGGCATAAATAGTACACCGCCTTGGGGTAGATTTTTACACAGCTATAGATATCCATTGCGGATTGCTGTATCGCAGCCAGGAGCTTTTCGTATGCAGTCACCTTGTCGGCCGCGTTTGTCCCGCTCTCCCGCGCCGCTCCAACATCGCCGCCGCAGCGGATATACTCCAGCAGCAGATTCCACTCCTGCACCGCCAGCAGATAGTCATTCCATGTGTCCACAGAGCAATCCGGTATGGTAAGCTCTATGGCCTGCTTTATGACTGCGCGCAGTTCCTCGTCCGATTTGCCCTGATATTGCATCAGCTGTATCTTCATAGCCAGGTAAAACTGATGCTCTATAGAATTGTCACCGGGGTTATTTTTCTCGTATTGATATATTTTCTCTTCCGCTGTTTTAATATCTTTATCTTCTATCGCCCGCAACAGGTTCTGCCGTTCTTTCCATAAAGCGTACTCGTCAGGGAACAGGAAATCTTCAAAACCATCGTTCACCACTCCCAGCCTGTCCATGAGCCGATCACGCATCAGCTTATCAGGCAGCCGCTCTCCCCTCTCAATCCGATTAATCATACTGATAGAGCAGAGTCCCCATCCGAGCTGCTCCAATGTCACGTTCTTTCCCTTTCTCATTGCTGTCATAAAAGTGTTGAAGTGTATTTCATCCCTGTAGTACATATTGCCTCCAAATGCTATCTTTCGCTACGGTATCAATCAGACTGTCTGAAAGAAAGTCATAGGTTTGAAATTGTGCGGTTTTAATAATTATATACCAAAAATATATTTTCCTCAATCTAATTTTTTGTCAGATTAGTGAATTCTCACTTCATAAAAACAAAAGTATAAAGTTATAAACCGCAGTCATCCCCACTGACAAATGCGCTTACGCTCTTACAGGACTCTATACACATTACACTCTTTTATTTGATGTATATCTTATCATCAGAACAATAACAATGATTGCCACTAACAGTTCTGTAATCGGCATGGCAAACCAAATAGAATCTGCTCCTGCCAAAGCAGGCAGGGCATAAATCAAAATCCCACTGACGGCCATTCCTCTTGCAACAGAAACGAGGAAAGAGGCGCTCGGTTTCATCAGTGACTGAAAATAATAAGTCGAAAAGATATTCAGCGGCAATAGCAGGAAAGATATACCGTACCTGCGCATGATGGACGGTGCAATTTGGCAGACAGCTTCCGTCGGCGCCATAAAAACACGGATAAATCCATTTGGAATCGCCCAAATAGATATTGTCCATACAACACTGAAAAACAGCACTGTATATAGCGCATACCGGAGCGTCCCCTTTATACGCGCCCAGTTGCCCGCACCGTAATTAACAGATAAAATGGGCTGCGCCGCCTGCCCTACGCTATATGCGCAGCACTGTACAATCGTGCTGACATTCACGATGACACCATAAACAGATAGGGCATCTGTTCCAAAATACCTTACAATCTGCCGGTTAAATATCATAGTCAGAAAGCCCATCGCCACATCAATGAAAAAGGTGGAAAAGCCGGTCACCAGAATCTGCTGCGTTTTTTTACAAAACGAGGAGGGGAAAACAAAATGCAGACTGTTTTTATGTGTGAAAAAGTGGGAAAGCATAACCACACAGGTAATGACCGCCCCTATTGCAGTGGCCAAGCCCGCCCCCTGTATTCCCATGTCCAAAGTAAAAACAAAGAAATAATCTCCAAAAATATTAAATATGCCGCCGCTTAAAACTGCTGCCGTTGCCAGAGCAGGAGCATTGTCATTCCGTAAAAATGCCGCCAGCATTTGATTGAAGAGAAAGGCAGGAACGACGAATTTAACAGGAATAAGATATTCTTTTGCCAGAGGCAGCAACGTTTCCTCTGCGCCAAAAATCGTCAGCATTTCTGTATCAAAAAACAGGACTGCCCCCCAACAAACTATTGCAAGCGCTATTGTGCCTATCAATGCCGCTGAGAAATATTCATTTTGCGCTTTTGTTTCGCCTTTTCCTTTTGCACTGCCCAACAATACAGAACCGCCAATTCCTGTTAAAAGTCCCAGACTGTATATAATATTCCAGATTGGAGCTACAACAGCAAGCGCCGCCGTGCCGCTCGGTCCCTGATACTGTCCCACCATTGCCATATCCACAATACCGTAAATAGAGCTGATCAGCGCACTTCCAAAGGCCGCAGCCAGATACTTGAAATAAATCCGCCTGACATTTCCAGATAACATATCCATTTTCTCGTCTCCTTCACAACAAAAAGAGCCGGTAAGAAAACAGGCGTCTCAACCTGTTACCTTATCCAGCTCATCATTTCCAACGAATGACTCACCCTCCGAGTAATCTATCAGAATGATAACAAAAGAAAGATAAATTGTCAAATATAAAATACCCGTCCGTAGTAAATCACATTCTGGCCGGTTTCCTATTTTCCCAATTCAACACGGCAAAATAAATGACATTGATCGCTATTCCAAACACTGTCGCACATGGCGCAGCCAATCCAATCATGGTGAGGCTTGCACCTGGCTGGATGCTCATGATATAGGACATGGGCAGGCGCACAATGAAGGTCTGGGCGATACCCTGCAGCATCACGAACAATGTCCTTGAATGTCCGTTGTAATAGCCCACAAAGCTGAACAGGATCGCGGTCACGATTGCCTCCGGCGCAAATCCTCGCAAATATTCCGCCGCACGGGCAATGACCGCAGCATCGTTTGAGAAAATCCCCGCGAGCAGGTCTCCCCGGAAAAACGAAAAAATGGCGATAAAAATGCCAATACTGCCTCCGATGAGCATGCCGGTAACCATTGACCTCCTTGCGCGTCTCTCCAGACCTGCGCCTACGTTCTGGGCGACAAAGGATGCCATGGACTGCATCAACGCGCCCGGCACGAGCATGATAAAGTTTACGATCTTATTCGCCACGCCATATCCGGACGATGCATCCAAGCCGAGACGGTTGATAAACGCACACAATGCCAGAAAGGATAACTGCGTCAAAACTTCCTGGAATGCAATCGGGGTTCCCACACGCACAAAATTTCCGATTTCCGGGTTGAAGCGGATATATTCCCATTTCATGGTAAACGGCTGTTTCCGTTTTCTGATAATGATAATGGACAGTATAACACTGACCGCCTGCGCCATCACGGTAGCAAGCGCGGCGCCCGCTACATTCCATTGAAACACCGCAATAAACAGCAAATCCCCGAAAATATTCACGATACATGCAATGCCCACAAAGACCAACGGCATTTTGGAATCTCCGATTCCCCGGGAAATGCTGCTGATTACGTTATATGCGATGATAAAGACAATGCCGCCACCGCAGATGCGGACATACAATACCGTCAAATCGACCGCTTCCTCCGGTGCCTGCATCAGAAGGGCAAGCGGCCTTGCAAATAGCAGCATTAGGGCAGCGATGATAACCGCCAGGATCAGAAACAGCCAGATTGCCCCTCCCACGACTTTTCCGACACGTTCTTCCTTCTTCTCCCCCAGGTATCGGCTTATGACAACCGTAATTCCCATGGAAAGCCCTGTGATCGTAAACGTAATCAGGTTTACGATGCTGCTTCCTGTGGATACGCCTGAAATTCCCGCAGTCGTTCCAAACCAGCCCACCACCAGGATATCCACTGCCCCATACATTGCCTGCAGAACCAGCGCGCCTAAAATCGGAATCATGAATTTCAGCAGCTTAGTGACAAGGCTTCCCTGGGTAAAATCATTCTTGTTCTCCGCCATATTTTTTCCTTCCTGCCAGCTAGCCAACCTGTCCATATGTATACCGACTAACGCTCTCTGCCCAAATACGCACACATGGAAACAGTTGGCAATTTTATCCTTTACTGAATATGCTACATCATTTTTCAGTATATTTCAAGATTCTAACATGATTCTTCGGAGAAAGCGTCCTGCCCGGCTCGCCCATCTGCTCCATTTCTTCGGTCTGCAGGGTGCGGTCAATGTCCCATCACTTTCAATCAAATCAGTTTCATCGTAAACTCTAATAATCTTAAATCAGATTTGCTTTGCCAGGCGAATATAAGAGATCTGATACCTGCCAGGATATCACATACAACATCAGCCTTTTCCCAGCCTTCGGTTTGATCCACGATTATCTCCCCAACCGGCCCGCTTTGCCCGGACACCATGATAGAAAGTTTTCCTTTTCCGGCTGCCTTATACCTAAAAGTCAGTTTTATTTTCCCCCCGGTAAAATTAAAGTATTTATAGACTATCTGTGTCCTGTCCGTGGCAACCACGATCCGATCGCCGTCCTCGCAGGTGATATAGGGAATCTTCTTCTTAATCATCCCGTTTCCCTGATGAGGCATCCTTCCATTGGTCAGATTGCAGCAAAGGGCCGCAGGATAAGTTCCTTCTGCCTCCAGCGGTTTCCCACACAGGCCCTGGCTGCTGATTTCTACCTGGGGGATTGTACCGTCCGGCAGAATTTCAACAGGTTCGGCGCAGGCCTGACGGGAGTAGGCTGTTTTGTTAGTATTTCTGTGATAAAAGACATGCCACTTTCCCTTAAGGCACACCAGGCTTCCATGATTAGTGCCCGTGGCATTCAGCCGGTCTTTCTCTGCCCTGCCCTGATAGCCCACATCCCCGTTGGAAAGGACAATGCCGCCATAGGTAAAATCCCTGTCCGGAAAGCGGCTGACGGCATAGCAGAGTTCATGTCCCCGACGGGAAGAATACAGAAAATAATAAGTGTTTTCAATTTTCCGGATGGAGGCGGCTTCAAAAAAGGGATGCTTTTCAAAGGATGTTCCTTTCACACAAGTCGGCATGATATGGATAGGTTCCGACTTGACGGTAAGCATATCATCTGCAAGTTCCACATGGTTCGCCCCCATGATATTGTCTTTGTATGACCGGATTTCTGAGACTGTCCTGCCAAACATCCTGCTTTCCACCTTATGGAAAATACCATCCAGCAGTTTTCCATGCTCATGAAAAGGATACCATGTACCATAGTAAAGGCGGATCACCCCATCGTCATTGATGACAGCCGGGTCAAAGGTTACATACTTCAGCATAGGACTGCCGTCAGGATTTCTGACAAACCCGTAATATTCATACTTCCCGTCCGGTGTATCACAGACAGCCACGCTGACAGGCTGCCCGTAACCGCCTGCCCCCTTCTCGCCGGACATACAGTAATAGAGATAGAATCTGCCGTCATTTCCCTGCACCACATCCGGTGCATACATATACTTCAGCTTATCGCTGTACAGGGGATCCTGTCTGGCAGAATAGGAGATTCCTTTTGAACTCCAATTCTCCAAATCATCAATGGGCGCCGACCAGAACACATAGTCCAACATACAGTAGGTGCTGCCGCCCTCCCTGTCATGGGAACCGAAAAGATAAACCCGGTCGCCAAACACATGGGGTTCGCCATCTGCAATGTAAGTATCCAATGGTAAAAAGGGATTTGGCATTTCCATCACCACTCTTTTCTCAATTTCATTAGG